>JBCCGH010000182.1:0-19419 GCA_039029375.1 Planctomycetota bacterium | reverse complement strand
TTGAGCGTTGATTGGTTGAGCGACTGGCTGGGCTCGAGGAGCGTCGAGCCCGGTCGGAGGAGCCGCGCGTACACCCTCGTTAGGAAGACTGCGGCGCGCGATCCGAACTTGGTCAGGTTGTAGCGGCGGGATTTAGGGACGCGCTCGATCAGGCCGTGCAGCCGGAGTCGGCGAAGGTCGTACGTCATCATGCCAGGGGTCATTTGCTCGGCAGCGAGGCCGAGGAAGGGTGCGACGTGCTGGCGCAGGTCGCGGTTGGTAAAGCCGCGGGGCAGGAGACGGAAGACAAGGAGTGCCGACATGAGCGCGGTGACCCGAGGGTCCCCGAATCGAAGCGCTGGGGTTCTTTGTTCGCCGACGATCACCGGGCGCGTGATGCGATGAAAGTTGTCTTCGCCGATCCAGCAGTCGTAGCTGATTCGTTGGACGTCGAGGAGACGCCTGTTGGCCGCGAAGCCGACCTTCCGGAGTTCGGAGAGGTTCTGCAGCTTCCTGCCGATGGCAAAGTCGTAGGTGTCGTTGACAACGGTTTCGGTTCTGAGGGCGCGCGCCTCCTTGAAGTACTGCTTGATCTTGGAGTGCTTGTAATCGACCAGCAGCGACGGGATGACGCCATCGGTGACGACGCGGGTCCGGAAGCGGCCGGGCGTCCGACGAGTGACTCGGCGGTCGAAGATGAGCTGGACCTGCTCGGGCCTCCCGATGTCGAGGTTCTCACGGAGGATCTGCTCGAAGAAGACACGGCCAGAGAGCGGTCGGTCGAACACCTGCGTAAGCGCGAACTCGGCCTGGAGCATCGAGATTTCGTAGTCGTACCCGGCCCGCCGGTCCTTCGGCGGAAACGGATGTGGCAGGCGCTTGAACCACTTCCGGATGAACCCGCGAATCTTCTGATCAGACAAGCCATCGCAGATCCGCTGGAGCTGCCTCGGATCGGTGCAGGAGAGGAAGCCGTTGTCCAACTCCTCGTATGCGATCCCGCGCTTCGCCAACTGGCGCTTGGCGTACTCGTGGCCGTTGAGGCAGACCTTGCCGTTGTACGGAAAGTACGAGCCGAACTTGATGAAGAATGGGCCGAAGTCGCGATCGAGGCCGTAGACGTAGTAGTGGTTCACCATCGCCGTCGACGAGACGAGCCACGCATACGTCGAACCGGTCTTGGGGTTGCGGCGTCGTTCGGTGCGGACGACCTTGGTCTTCTCCTGGGCCTTGCCGATGAACAGCACCCCTTCGTCGAGCGGGAACTTCGCGAGATACTCCTTGGCGAGGTCCTCCTTGCGCTGGCCCTTGCGGAACGTGAACAGGTCGACGTGTTCATCCCGTGCGAAACGCTCGACGCGGCTGACGAAGTCGTTGGTCATCGGCGCCATCAAGGCGGACGACGCGAAATCGTAGCCGCGGTGGTGGCGCCAGAAGTGCGCGACGCCGGCCTCCGCCTGCAGGATCGGCACGTAGAGGTTCAGGTACAGGCGATCGATACTCTCGACGGCGAGCGTGACGTGCTCACCGAGGACCTCAGCTGCGCTGCGTGCTACCGTCATGGGTGACTCCGGTCGTCCGAGGCCACCAGGCCACCAAGCCGCCTCGAGCGGTTCAATGACCGAGGCTGATTTACCAGCCTCGAGTTGGCTCGGCCGGAGTCACTTCAGCCCCGAAGACCCGCCACCAGCCCTGCCACCACGAAACGCTCACTCATGTCTCGTCGGTCTGAGGCGGAGCCTCGTTAGTGTTGTGTGTCGGAAGTTGGTTGCGTAAGTCGGCGAGCCATGTGTGCCGCTCGCAAGGCGCTGTCGACGCAGAGCTTGTTGGTGGACAAGTCGAGGAGACGCAACGCCGCGAGCGGCGCAGAGGGCCGTCGACATATGTGACGAACTTCCGACACGCAACACTAGTGCTAATGGGCGAACGCCCTTTAACTATCGAGAGTCCTGGACGCGCAGCGTCTGCCAAGACGCCGTAGCGATGTTGTTGCTGCCGTCCTCGTTCACCACGACGGTCAGCATGCGATTCCAAAGCGCTGGCTGCAACGGCAGTTGCTGCACCTGCTCGGGCACACTCGGCTGCAGCACGCCGAGCACGTTCGTGGCAAAGAGGCCGCCCGCGAGCAATGCCAGCGTCATCTCTTCGTCGAGTTCGACGGCCGATTCCCACACCGTGCCGGTCGCAGTCTGCACCGGAAACAACGGCATCGAGATGAATAAGGGATTCTGCGGCACCGTGCCGGCCAGGCTCGTGGGCAACCCGAGCAGCAGGCTCGCCCCGGGGCGCAGGTTGTTGCCGCTGATCCGGAAGCGGCGCGGGGGTTCGTGTCGAGCCGTCATCGGCAGACCAAAGCCACCGGCGCTCGCGACCTCGCTCCGCATGTGGTCCAGGATCTTGACGTGCGGCGAAGAGTTCGCGGTCACCTGTAGGTTGCCGCTTAGGCGGTGCACGTCCACCCACTGCGTCGGCGGCGCCATCGGCAACAGCGCCACGTTGCTCGGGCTGAAGCCCGGGGGCGAAGCCGGTGGCGGTGCGATGCCCGTCAAGCTGGCGATGCGACGCTCGCTGCCCACCGGCGTGCCCTGGAAGATGACCACGTCTCGACGGAGTTATCCGGGGTGTTGCAGGCCAAGAGCACGTCGACCGGCGTCCCGCCGACGTCCAGCGTCGCAACCGCGATCGGTTTGACGTGAGGAGTCTCGAAGTTGACGAAAGCGCGCTGGGCTTGGGTGGCGGGCGAACACGCCAGCACGGCCAAGAGCGCCCAGGGGGAGCGGAGGGAGTCAGAGAGGTCAGGCATCGTACGACCGAAGAAAAAAGGACGGGGTCGTGCCGACAGGACCCGCGCGCTCGGTTCGTCACGGGCAAAAGCGGGATTCCGCTAATGGGTCGCCGCAGCCTCCCAACCTGCGGACCCCGCTTGACGGACCGGCCCGTCAGGGCCTGTCAAGGATGACTTAGCGGTCGCCGACCTGGGTCGAAACCGCGCCGCTCATCACGAAGCCGGCAACGGGCTCGATCGCCACTGCCTGCAGCACCATCTCGAAGCCGATCCACACTGGATCGCCGCTGATCGGAATGGTCCAGGTGAACACACCGGCAGGCTGTGGGAAGGTGAACACACCCGTCGCGAAGAGAGTGCAGCCCAAGAACGGTAGCGCCACCGGCGTCGGCGTCGGCGCCGTGCTCCACGTGAACGGATCGAGATTGAGCGTCGCGACCGCGCCGTCGGGCACATTGTCCAACCGCACCACAAAATCGTCGCTGCGCCACGGGAACTGCTCGACGACCAACACCGGCATGCCAGCCAGCCCGCCGCAGGTCGTCGGCGTACTCTCGAAGAACTCGGTAGGGAAGTTGCTGGTCCGCGCCGTGGTGCTGCTCGGGCCGCCGTAGGCGATCGTGCGGCGCTGCGACGGCACGAACAGGAGCGCACCAGCGCCATGCGCGGGCGGTAGGGCTGTCGCCGGGTCGGGCATCCACGCGGTGCCGTTCCACTCCCACGCGTCGTTGACCACGCCAATGCCGGCGACGCTGCCGCCGAATAGCACGGCCCGCGCGCGCACTGGGTCGAAGACCATGCTGTGCCCCGACCGTGGCGCCGGCGCCGGCCCGGCCGGGGT
Organism: Planctomycetota bacterium; assembly: GCA_039029375.1. GTDB lineage: Bacteria > Planctomycetota > UBA1135 > UBA1135 > UBA2386 > JBCCGH01. Next base: position 15,814 of record JBCCGH010000182.1, on the reverse strand, counting down.
GATCGTGAACCACGCCGTGCCGTCGAACTCGAGCACGTCGGCCGTCGGCGCGATCGCGCCGCCGACCAGGACACAGCGATCGCGCCGGTCGTCGAACACCATCGCCGCGTCGAACTGCCCAGTTCCCGGCGGTGCGACCGCCGTCGCCCAATCGGTGCCGTCGAACTCGAAGGTATCCGCGGCGATCCCGGCCGCGCCGAGGCCACCGACCAGGACGATCCGGTCGCGGGCGCTGTCGTAGCACATCGCGTGCCCTTCGCGCGGCGACGGCGCGCCGGCCGGCGACAGCTGGGTCCAGGTGCTGGTCGCCAGCGAGAACGCCCAGGTGTCGGCCAGGAAGCCGCTGCTGTCGGAGCCGCCGAACAGCACTAGCCGGTCCCGCGCGCTGTCGAACACCATGGCCGACGCCACCCGTGAAACGGGGTTCGATCCGGCCGGCGTCCGGTTGATCCAGTTGGTGCCGTTGAACAGCCAGAGCTCGTTACTGCCGCCCGTGGCGCTGCCGCTGAACAGCCAGCCGCCTTCGGGTGAGCTAGCGTAGGCAAAGCCGCTCGTCGTCGGTGGGGTCACGCTGGGGGCCAACGCGGTCCACGTGACCTGCTGGGCGGGTGAGGGTGCGGCCATGAGGAGCGCCGCCGCAAGAACTGCTTGTTGATAGCGAGGCATGGTTCATCGGGCTCCAATGCGCGCGGACACCGCGCCGGTCGTGGTGATGCCGAGCAGGTTGGCCCCGGGATCGGGCACCAGCGACTGCAGGACGACGTCGCGGCTAATCCACAACGGGTCGACCGGGATCGGGATGGTCCAGGTCAGCGAGCCGGCCACGGTCGGCCCAGGGGCAGGCACGCTGATCGTGCTAGAGGTCATCAGCAGACAACCCGGCGCGCCGATCAAACCGAGGTCGACCGACAAGCGCGTCGGGGAACCGGTGCTCCAGTTCCACGGGTCGAAGTGCAGCACCGGCAGCACGCCGGTCTGGACGCCGGTCAACACCACCGTGAAGGTGTCGCCGACCCATGGGAACAGCCCCACACCCAACGTGGGCACGCCGCCCAAGCCGGCGCACGACGGGGTCGAGGGCACGAACAGTGGCTCGAAGTCGCTAGTACGAAACGCCGTGTCGGAGAACACGTTGAACGCGGTGGAGCGCCCACCAAACGCGATCGACCGCTGCTGCGTCGCGATGAAGAACAGGCCGCCGGACGAGCGCGCCGACGGCTGGCCGGTCAGCGGATCGGGCACCCAGGTCATCCCATCCCACTCCCAGCTATCGTTCAGCAGCCCGTTGCCAGCCGGTGTTTCGAAGTTGCCGCCGAAGACGACGGTGCGCGCGCGCACCGGGTCAAACGCCATCGCGGTCCCGGCGCGGACCGCCGGGCCGGCCGCAGCGATGTCGGTCCACATCGTGCCGTCGTACTCGGCGACGTTGGGCAGCGTCGTGAAGCCCTGGTTGTCGGTCCCACCGAACAGCACGCAGACGCCGCGCGTGGGGTCGAACACCATCGCCGCGTCGAAACGCGCTGTGGGCGGCGTGCCACCCGGCGTGACCGGGGCCCACACCGTGCCGTTGAACTCGGCGGTGTCGGACAGCGTCGGGCCATTGCTGCCGCCGAACAGAACCACTTGATCACGCGCCGCGTCGTAAGCCATCGCGTGGTCGGTCCGCGGCGCCGGCGCGCCAATCGCGCCGGCCGGCGTCAGCAGCGTCCAAGTCGTGGTCGCGAAATCGAACGCCCAGGTATCGTTCAAGAACGCGCTCGGCGTCGGCATGCTGAGGTCGGAGATGCCAAAGCCGCCGAACAGCACGAGCCGACCGCGCATGCTGTCGAAGACCATGGCCGCGCCGATGCGCGGGCCGGGGACCGGTCCAGGCGCCGGCAGCGCAGGGACGAGCGTCCAGTTGTTGCCGTCAAACTGCCACAGTTCGGGGAACTGCAGCGATGTCGGCGCCGGCCCAAGCCCGCCGAACAGGAAGCCGCCACCTGGCGCGCTCGCGTAGGCGAAGTCGGCGAGCGGACCGGGGTCGGCCGCGGGGCTCAACGCCCCCCAAGTCACCTGCTGCGCGTAGAGCGGCGCCGCGGCGGCGCAAGCGCCCAACGCGGCGAGGAGAGAAAGTGCTCGATGCATGTTTGTCGTCTTCTTGCGGGAAAGGGCGGCGGAAACACCCGCGCCCGCAACCGCAAGGACGACAACCGACCCAACGTCACGCAGTCGATGAGGTTTCTGATCCGGCCGTACGGTGCCGCGACAAAAACCGCCTCATTCGGCTCCCCCCGACCCGACGTCCAGCCGACCCGGCCCGGTCCTGTGGACCGCCCACCCAGATCGCGCCGGCGCCCCCTCGACTCGCGCGGCTTCCTACTCCGCGATCACCCGCAGCCCGTTGGAGGCCGTCAGAGACCGCGGGACGCCACCGTCCAGGAGCCACGCCTGGACTGTGAACGTCGCGCCCGACGGCACGGCGCCCAGCGCCTGACTGAGGACAGCCGATCCCGAGGGGTCCAGACCGATCACGACCTGACCCAGGATGGGACTGAGGTTGAGCGCACAGCTCGTGCCAGGCAACGGCAGGACGGCCTTGTCGAGGCCAAACAACAGGGCGCCGGTGCCCATGCTCAGGCCGCGCCGAATCGAGAAGTCGATCGTGGAGCCCGTGGCCACGCACCCGGTCAGCCGGAGATCCGGCACCAACCCCGTGCTCCCCACGCAACCGACGCCATGGCGCTGCACTGAGCTGCCGCATGGGTCGTCGAGGAAGAAGAACCCCTCGACGTCATCGCTCGAGGTCGACGTGCCGTTGATGTCAATGTCGGCCGTGAAGTAAAGACGTCGATTCGGCCCCATGGTCAACGCCGAGATGCCCGTGAAGTTGGCCAGAATCGACGTCGGTTCGATCGCCCCGTCACCGTCGAGGTCCACCGCGTCCCCCTCGCGCAGGAGGACTTTGTCGTTGAGCATCAGCACCTCGATGGTCCCGCCGCTGCCGTCGCTGATATCCCAGAGACAGGCGATGTCGCAGTTCTCGTTCATCGCTGCGCCCTCGATCGAACCCTCCAGCGTGCCACCGACGACGGCATCGCCTTCGCGATAGATGATCTTGCCGTTGAACGAGATGAACTCATCACTCGCCGTCGCACCGTCGGTGTCGCCGGTGATCAGGTAGTCGCCGCTCTCGTTGATGCCAAAGAAGTCGAAGTTGTCCCAGTTCTCGCCCGCCAGGCCACCGGCGTCCGTTGGCACGGCTTGCCCCTCACCGATCAAGCCAGCGCTGGTCGTCAGGGGGATCCCGTCGCGCAAGACGAAGAAATCAGCCGTCGACGTTGCCGCGGTGTCCACGCCGACCAGGTAGTGCCCACCGAGGGCTGAGAACCGCACGTCGAAATCGATGGCGCTCGCGCCGAGGGCGGCCGGCAAGCCGGCAATCAGGTCGCCGGACTTGTGCAAGATCCCGCTCGCCGACGTGGCAAGCCCGTTGCCGAGACTCGCGCCGCTAACCGCGTCGTTGATCCCCGCCACCCAGTAGGCAATGCCATTGTTGGTGACGCCGACGCGGCTGTTGAAGCGGTAGACCGTGCCCGGCAGCGACGGGATCGGGTCATCCTCGTTGGCCAAGACCGTGGCGTCGAGCCACGCTCCATCCAAACCGGTGGCCGACCTGCTGGTGTCGTCGGCCTGGGCCGAGTACGCGACGGAGCCCGTGTCGTCGATGCCAAAGAACGACTCGAAGGACGTCTGCTGGAGTGTGCCAATCAGCGCCTCGGTTCGCAGCAGCGAGCCGCTGCCACCCGTCGCATGGCCCCAAACATGGGACAGCGTCGTGCCCCCGTCGGAAGTGTTGATCGTCGCGGCGTAGCCACCAACCCCGTTGACGGCCGTGTTGCTCATCGAGTTGACGACGTGGCCTGGGCCGGCGGCGGGCACCGGGTCGCCTTCGCGAAGCAAGGCGGTCGCGGTTTGAGCCGGGGCCGGGCCGGCGAGGACAAGGACTGCCTGCCTTGTCGCCCCAAGACCAGCGACGCCTCGAGCGACTCGTCCGCGCCAGCAACCGGCGCATCAAAGCCGCATCGGCGGCGGTCTCGGACGCAGCCGCTGAGCTGAAGGCTCTCATCGCTGCTGGCACCGCGCGAAGCCTACCGATGGAGCGCTTCGACGTCGTCAACCTGGCCGAGCGGGCCAGTGGCGAGCGGCGCGAGGAGCTCCTGCGCAAGCATCGGGATGCTGTCGAGAAGATGCGGCAGCACGCACTCGACGCTGGCATCGAGATGCCCGACCTCAGCACCGCGAAGACCTACGTGCTGGACGCATCCCTCGCCTTGGGTCACGAGCCGTACGAGACGCGCGTTCATCATGATCAAGTGTACTACGCCGAGCTTTCAGACCTCCCCACCGCCTCGGAGGCCGAGCGAGCTCGCGATGTCGCCATCACGCAATCCGCCAAGAAAGTGCTCGCGTACTTCGCCGCGCGCACTCGCTTGAGCCAAGCGGAGACGGCGCGGGTGCTGGCCGAGCTGACGGACCTTCTCGAGGAGAAGTATCGATAGGTCCGCGGTACAGGTGGTTTTTGTTGCGGCTCGGTACGACCGGATTAGTCCCACCACAGGCGGCGCAAGGTGCCGGGCATCCCTTGCCAGAGCGAGTCCGCCACCGCGCCCGCGTCGGCGGTGAGCGCGCTGAGCTCGCGCCGCAGCGTCGCGCGGTGCGGATGGGCCGCCGCGGCCGTGTCCGCGCCGAGCTCGCCCGAGGCCGGCGATCGTGGCTGGACGAACGCCCAGGCCATGAGCGCGATGACCGCCAACGATGCCGCGGTGGCCACTCGACGACTCCGCCAGGGCCGGGCGCGGACGGCGGGTTGTGGGCGTTCCCACTGGGCCAAGAACGCGTCTGCAGGATCGCTGACGGGCTCACCGCCCCAGGCCGCGGCGTCGCGGCGCAGCTGCGCTTCGAGGCGGCGCTGCGCCTCGCTCCCCGTCGTCTTGCTCTCTCGCTGAGTCATGGTCGCCGAACTCCCGCGGCGCCCGCCGGCAGCGGTAGGTCCGCAGCCAGCTTCTCGCGGGCGCGATGCAGCATAACGCGCACGGCCGCTTCCCGCTTGCCGAGGATCTCCGCCACCTCGCGCGCCGAGCGCCCTTCGGCGTAGAACAACCACAAGGCGCTGCGCGCTTGTGGCGCGAGCAGCCGCGCGACCGTGTCCCACAGATTCTGGCGCGCTTCGCACGCCATCAGCGCGTCGGCCGGGTCAGGGCCGCTGCTCAGCTCGCCCAGCCGCTCGACTGGCGCGTTGGGCAGCTGAGGACGGCGAGCCCGGCTCACGGCCTGCCGTGCGGCGACGGTGTACAGCCAGGTCGAGAACGGTCGGCTCGGATCGTAGAGGTCGAGCCGACTCCAACAGCGCAGCAACACGTCCTGCAGTAGCTCCTCCGCGTCGTCCGCACTCCCCGCACGCAACCGTAGAAAACGGAAGAGCTGGCGGCCGTAGCGCCGCACCAACGCGGCAAAGGCGTGCTTGGAACCCGCCCGCGCGGCGCGGGCGAGTTGCTCATCGGTCGGCCTGGGGGAGGCAGGCACAATGCCTAGCGAAAGGCCTCGTCCGCGTGCTCGTGCACGATCGTCCGTAGCTCGTCGATCGAAAACCGAAACCGCACCGTCACCCGCGTTCCAGCGGCGTCGGCGCGAGCGCTGCGCAACGCCTCGGCGACGAACGGCGGAACGTGCTCCTCCGTGGCGGCCAGCGACACCAGGCCGCGGAGTCCATCGATCACCGCGGCGACGTCGCGCGCGTCTTCCGCCGAGTCGGTCTCCGCCGCCAAGACGACCCCGAGACTGTCGCCGTTCGCGGTCACGTCGAGCACGACGCGCCGCACCTTGCCGGCGATCTTGGAGGCCGGAGTGCGACGCGTCAGGTCTTCCAGTGACGATGCCAGCTCGGCAAAGACGATCGACTGGCCCCCCGGGCGCCCCTCGAGGGCAGGCCGATGCGCGTGTCGCACCGACAAAGCGTCGCCGTGCAGCACGCGGGCCGCGTGAACCAAGTCCCTGGGCCGTTCCCCCACCAAGATCGCCAGCCCCTCGTTCACGGGCTGCACAAACACGTACCCGCCGCCGTCATGGTCGCCGCCGTCATCGACACCGAGCGCGCTCGCCAAGCTGGCGCCGTCAAGGCGCTCGAACTCCAACCCCGCGTGCAGCTCGGGCCGCAGCGCCCCAGCGTCACGCATGCCGTCCAGCAAGCGGTCGAACTCGTCGCTCACCCGGATCATCACCGTCGGCTCATCGAAGTCCTTGTCCCCAAACAAGGTCACGGAGCGCAGCTCGCGCAGCGGTCGCACCCCCCACTGGTCTTCGATCATCTGCAAGACGTCGGCCTCGAGGCGTACTCGTCCGCGCGGGAGGTCGCTCTTGCCCCCGCGCACCCTCGAGAGGATCCGCTCGAGGTCCAAGAGCTGAGCCACTTGCTGGACCTCGGCGTGCACAACAAACGTCGTGTCCTCCGGGAGCAGCTCGAGATCGGGGCCCTGGGCATGACACCAGGGCGCGAGAAGCGCCGTAGAGACGGCGACGAGGCGGATTCGCGCGTTCATCGGCGGTGACTACGCGCGGAGTCGCCGAGACGTTACGTCACCTGTTGCTCAATCCGGCCGTACGGTGCCGCGACAATGACCCGGGACGGCCGCTACCACTCGCCCGAGAGCTGTCCCTCGTAGCCAAAGAGCGACCAAGACCGCACTGTGGCCTCGACCGACAAGAAGAGCGCCAGCTTGCCGATCATGCCCAGTGCATAGATCGCGATGAGCAGACCGACGTTGCGCTCGTGAATCCAGGCGAACGCCGGGTAGACGACCTGCAACAACGCGTAGATCAGCAGCACCGCCACGCCGAGCAGCGGCGCCTGCAGGCTCTTCTGGCCCAGCCCGAGCGCCATCGTGCCAAGGCCAAAACCGACGAACAGCGAGGATGGCAACGACACCATCAAGGTCGCGCGCCCGGTGAACGATGCCGCCGGCGCGCCGGCGGCGCCGCCCCAGGCCAAAGCCAGGAGGGCGCCCCACGCGACGACAATGGCGACTTGAGCACGCCGACAGCTGGGCCCGGCGCGATCCGCCCGGGTCGGCAACCACAGCGAGCACGCCGCCAACAGGAGGGTGACGCCGGTGAAGTTGCTGAGGGTCGCGTCGACCACGCCAACCCAGCGCGCGCCCCAACCCAACCCATCGCGCGTCGCGTTGAACGCGTAGTACGCCAGGAAGGCCCCCCACACCCACGGCATAAACCGCGGCAACTCGAGCCGCGGCCGGTCGTGGCGCCGCACCCACAACGCGCGGCTCAAGAACATCGTCAACATGCCGAGATGGGCCAGGTGCGACCAAAACAGGTTGGGCGCATCACCAGGCCGTGGCGCGCCGCCGGCAATCTGCGCCAGCCCGAACAGCAGGCCGATGAACAACACCGCGATCGCGACCAGCGAGCGCTGGCGCCACGCCGGCGGCGGATGCTGCGCGCGGTGGAGCGCGTCAACGAGCTCCGCGGCATCGGCGAAGCGGTGTTCGCAGCGCCGGGCGAGGCACTTGCGGGCGATGAGCTTCAACTTGCGCGTGCAGGGGTCGTCGACCGCGCCAAGCGCGGGGTAGAGCTCGTACCGTAACCGGGGATCGCACTCCTCTTCGGTGAGCATCGCCTGTAGGCAGCCACCGAACGCGTAGAGATCGCGACGCACCTCGTCGCTCGCCGCCGCGGCACGGTCGGGCGCCGCGAACGCTTCCGGTGGCAAGTACGCCGCCTTGCCCGGCACTGCGCCGGTCCGGGTCAAGTGCGGGTGCGGCAGGTCGCGGGCGCCGCCCAAGCCGAAATCGATCAAGACCGGGCCACGCTGGGCATCGACAATGACGTTGCTCGGTGTGAGATCACGATGCCGAATGCTCGGGTGCAGCGCCGCCAGTGTGCGCGCCACGCTCCCCGCCACGGCCAGCAGCTGGCGCGCCGAGCGCGGCCGCTCACGCACCCAGGCGAGCAGGTCCACACCATCCAACAGCTCGGTCGCGACGTAGAACGCACCGTCGGCCTCGCCCGCATCGATCAGTCGCACGACGCCGGCGAGGGGCTCGGGCCGCGCGCGCAACTGCCGCAACACCTCGGCCTCGTTCTGTAATCGCGCCCGCAGGTCCGCGGCCTGCCCCCCGCGTCGGCGCGCCAGCTTCAGCGCGACGATCGCGTTGCTCGGCCGGTGCCACGCCCGATAGACCCGCCCCATACCGCCGACGCCCAGGCTCCCTTTGATCTCATAGTCGCCAAACCGATCGCCAGGGCGGAGGGCCGGTTCGCCGACCAGTGACTCCGACGCCCCGGCCAGTCGCACGTGATCGTCGAGCTGGCCGTCGTAGGGCCGCGGCAGCCCGGACCGAGACGACGTTGGCTCGCTCATGACTGCGGGCGAGCCAGCGCCAACAGATCTGCGCGGGCCCGCGCCAGAATCGCCCGCACGTAACTCTCGGGCGCAGGGATCGCGCGCGCGATGTCCGTGCGCGACAGGCCGGCGAACAAGCGAAGGTCGACGACCTGCGCCGCGGTCTCTTCCAACGACTCTAGGTATTCGTGCAACTCCGCGACCTCAACGCCTCCAGCCTCCCGCAGCGCAGTGGTCGCGGCGTCGAGGCGGTCCGGAGGCAGCAGCCGCTCGCCGCGTCGCTGCCGCTTGCGTGCTGCGTCGATCAGCAACCGTCGTGCCGCGGTTGCGGCGAGGGGAACTAGCGCCACCGACGGCTCGCGTCGCTGCAACTGCGGCAGCACGCGCACGCAGAGATCTTGGAGCACGTCGCTGCTGCGCGTGGCCGGCCCGCGCAAACCGCGCAACTCCCGGATCACGCGGCGCAGAGTCGTCAGCACGTCTTCGTAGTAGGCGCGCAGCGCCGGCTCGGTCGCGGTCCCCACTCCGAGAGACTACGAGCGCAGCGTGGGCCTGACAGCCCCCCCGAAGCCGGAAACTCCCCACGGCGCCCGAGAAAAACCGCCAGCCCCCCACGGCTCGCGCGTGGGAAAGCGCGTGGAAGCTCTGTCTCGGCTGCTGAGCGTGACCAATGAGGTCCTCTGGCACCCCGTCGTGCTCTTCGTCGTGCTCGGCACGGGTCTTCTCTTCGCGCTGCGGACCCGGGGCTCAGCCTGGAGCTCGCTCACGCACGGCGTGGCCATCGTCCGCGGGCGCTACGACGACGACACCGGGCCCGGGGCCGTGCGGCACTTCCAAGCCCTGTCCGCCGCTCTATCGGCGACCGTCGGCCTCGGCAACATCGGCGGCGTCGCGCTCGCGATCGGCACGGGTGGGCCGGGGGCGGTGTTCTGGATGTGGGTCATCGGTCTCGTCGGCATGTCGCTGAAGAGCATCGAAGTGACCCTGTCGATGCTGCACCGGGACACGAGCGATTCAAACAACCCGCACGGCGGGCCGATGTTCGTCGCCGCGCGCGTGCTGGCGGCGCGAGGCCGGCCGCGCCTGGGTCGAGTGTTGGGCGGGGTGTTCGTCGCCACGTTGCTGGTTTCGTCGGTCACCGGCGGCAACATGTTCCAAGCCTGGAACGTCGCCGAGCTCGGCGCCCAGTACTTCGGGATGCCGCGTCTCCTCAGTGGCGTCCTGCTCGCCGCGATCGTCGCCGCAGTGATCCTCGGCGGCATTCATCGCATCGGCGCCGTTGCCGGCCGCCTCGTCCCCACGATGTGCGGGCTCTACCTGCTCGCCGCGGTGGCGGTCCTGGCCTGCCAATGGGCCGAAGTGCCGGCCGTGCTCTCCACCATTGTCCGCTCGGCGTTCGCCCCGGCCGAGCGACAGGGCGCGTTCCTCGGCGCGGGCGCGGGCTTTGCGCTGATGTGGGGCATGAAGCGGGCGCTGTTCTCCAGCGAGGCCGGTCAAGGCTCGTCGCCGATCGCTCACTGCGCCGCCAAAACCAACGAGCCGGTGCGCGAGGGCGTGGTCGCGGGTCTCGAGCCGTTCATCGACACGCTGGTCGTTTGCACGCTCACCGCGTTGGTCTTGCTCACCTCGGGCGTTTGGCGCCGCGAGCCCGACGCGCTGTTCGCGGCAGAACCGCAGGTGGTTGCCGTCGGCGACGCGTTCTCGCTCGCTCCCACCGCGCTTCGTACCGCTCTCCCGGCACGGCCCGGGGCCGCGCTGTTCACGGTGGTCCGCGCACCGGCGCCGGCGGGTGACGACCAGTGGCTCCGGCTACCCGGCCGGCTCACAATTGACGCCGACGGCGCCAGCGCGCAATGGCAAACCCTGCCCACCGGGGCGCGGTTTGCGCCCGCCGCGGCCGGGGTCTGGCTCGACTATCGCGGCGCCGCCCTCACCGCCCTCGCCTTCGACCAAGTGGTCTCGGGCATGGGCAAGTGGCTGATCACCATCGCCGCGTGGCTGTTTGCGATCTCGACGATGATCTCGTGGTCGTACTACGGCGAGCAAGGCTTGGTGTTCTTGGGCGCCGAGCGAAAGCTACGGCTCTACCGCGTCGCCTACTGCGCCCTGATCATCGTCGCCACGATTCCCGGCTGGCTGCAGACCGACGCCCAATTGGACGCGCTCACTTCTCTCGGGACCGGCGTCATGCTGTGGGCCAACGTGCCGCTCCTGCTTTGGTTCGGCGGTGACGCGGTGCAAGCATGGCGCCGCTACCACACGCGCCAGCGTCATCGATGATCCGGGAGCGTGGCCCGGCTTCTCAGGGGCGCGCCGCAACGCGACAGAAACCGGTCGCAAACCGCGGCAGCGGAGCATCTGCCCGCTCAACCCGGCTCCGTTCTCGAACCAAGGCACGTCGGTCCGCATGCAAGGGACGACGCTCTGGGTCGGCGCGCGGGCGACGACGACGGCGGCCCGTTCTCTGGGTCCGCGTATGTCTTCAACACCCTACAGCTCGGTTATTGACCGACGGCCCGGACCGCGGGCCGGCTCACTGGATCGCGAGCCAGCTGGTGTTGGTCAGCGTGAACTTGCCGGCGGTCACGTCGGTTACGAGCCCCTGCAGTGCCATCTTGAGGCCGCTCAACGACGGGGTGGCGGGGATCGGGAAGGACACGTCGCCAATCCCATCGAGGCCGGCATGCGGAAACGGCAGAATGAACTCGAAGGACGCCACGTCCAGACCCAGCGCGCCGTTGATGCCCGCGATCGAGGCCTTTGGCGCGATGTCGGCCGAGGCGAACAGCAGGGTCGTCAACGGGTTGCCTTGGCTCACGGCGGCGGCGCGAATGTCGGCCGAGCCACCCGGCGCCTCGACATCGCCCAACAGCCACGCCACCTCGAGGTGCATGAGGTGGTTGCCGGGGCTCAGGATCTGGTGGCTGAAGTGCATGAAGCCACCGCCGACGGCGCCACAGCACTGATAGTCGGGACGCTGGACCACCATCACCGGCGGCGTCGCCGCATCCAAGTCACCGGCCCACACCGGGTCGGCGTCGCCGGTCCCGGGACCGGTCTTGGCGACCACTTCCTCTGCAAAAAACAGCCCTTCGATGTCGCCGTCGGCGCCCACCGCGGGGAACGGCTGGAGCGGCTTCGCACCCGGCTGCAGCGAGTTGGAGACCACGACCGGCGGGCCGACGACGAGCGCATCGGACAGGTCGATGGACTCCATCAGGATCGATGTGCCATCGGTGTAGAACACCTTCATCAGCCCGCCGACCGGCCCCAGCGAGGCGCGCGGATCGGCCAGGCCGCTGAAGCCGTTGACCTTCACCGGCGCGCCGAACGGGAGGTCGAGCGAAGTGCGCGACGCGAGGTAGGTGCCGTCTGGGCGCTGCACGAGAGCGTGATGGCCGGCCGGACTCAGTGAGATGTGACCGTCGTCTTGATTCGAGTTGAGCGCGTTGACGTCGTTGGACGCCAAGAAGATCCCCTGGTGGGGATCGTAGTCGCCGACCACGACACCAGTCGACACACCGTCACCGCCGAACGTCGCCGGCAGCGCCGCCACGGTCATGGCAGCGGTCCACTCACCCTCCGAGTTGTGCGGCAGCTTGACGAGCGAGATCTGCTGGATGTCGGTTCCGGGGACGATCGGGTTGAAGAGGATCGGACTCGGCATCGGCATCCGGGACTTGCCCGGATCCGCTTGTGCGGCAAGGGACACCGAGAGGAGAGCGAACGTCAGAGGGGCGAGGTTTGAGCAAGTCATGCTGATCATCGACGGCCGTCACGGCCAAAGCGGGCGTTGCGTGAGCGCGGCATGGATCGCGGGCCAAGCGAAACCGCCGGCCCCACGGCGCAAACGACACCACGGACCGGCCTCGGCCCGGGCACCACCGCAATCGACGCGAGGAAGCCTACCCCACGCCCAGCGCCGCATCGGCGGCGACGGCCGGCCCCTACACAGCCGGTCGGCGGCGACATCCCCTAAAAAGAACGGACAGCATTCGCGCTTCCCGGTGTCCTGAACCCCAATGGCACTGCCCCTGCAGTCCGATCTCGACCGCCTTCTCGCCGAGGAGCAGTTCGTGCGCCAGCTCGCTTGCGACCTCGCGGCGCCGGATGCCGACGAAGTCGTCCAGCAGACCTACCTGCTGGCGCTGAAGAGTGGCGGGCACGGTGTGCGCCAGCCGCGGTCGTGGCTCGCGCAGATCACCCGCCGGGTCATCAGCAACGACCGCCGGACGGCGCGGCGGCGCGCCCAGCGCGAACGGGCGGCTGCCGTCACCGAACGCCTACCGTCCTCCGCGGACCTCGCCGAACGCGAAGAGCGGCGGCGGGCCCTGGTGCGCGCGGTGGACGCGCTGCCCGAGCCGCTGCGCTCGGTCGTTCTCCTGCGCTACTACGAGGCGCTGCCGCCGCGCGACATCGCCCGCGCCCTCGAGATCCCCACGCACACCGTCCACAATCGGTTACGCCGCGCGCAAGAGCATCTGCGGGACCAGCTCGACACCACGCATCACGGCAAGCGCCGAGCCTGGCTGCTGCCGCTGCTCGCGCCGATCGTCGGACCGAGGCCCCCTCACGCGGCGCTGCCCTCCGCCGCCGCACCCGCGGGACTGGCCGCGCTCGGAGCTCTCACCATGACCACCACGATCAAGCTGCTGGGCGGCGCCGCCGTCGTCGCGGCGGCGCTCATCGCCTGGCGGGCGTTCACGACGACGCCGAGCCCCGCGACGCCGGCGCCCACCGAGACCGCCCGCGCCGCTCCCCTCACCGCCGACGCACCCCGGGGGCCGGCCGCCCCCGCGTCCCGAACGCCGGCCGCGTCGGTGGCGGCCTCACCGGTCGAGCTCGCCGAGAGCGACCCGGGAGCGAGCCAGCCGACCGCGGGCGCTCTCGATGTCCACGTGATCTACGCCGAAGACGGCGCGCCGGCCGCCGACGTGCTCGTCGTATTCCAAGCCCACGGCGGCGGCGGTGACCCGACGCGCCATCGTCATCGTGCCCGCACGAACGCGGCGGGCGCCGCCCTTTTCACGTCCCTGCCCCAGGGCAAGGGCATCGCCTGGACCGGCCTGCACGTGGGCTCCGATTTCCTCGGCGTCGAGATCGAAGCCGGCGTCACGCGTGAGCTGACGGTGGAGCTACCCCGCGAACTGCGGATCGAGGGCACGGTCGTGGACCACGACGGCGTGGGCGTCGCCAGTGCCGACGTCTACTTGGCACCGCTGGGCCGCGCTGACCAGAGCCTGGCGCGCGTCGCTGCGACCGACGATCGAGGGCGCTTCATCATCCGCACGGCCCCCAACATCTGCAGCGTCGGCGCGCGCGCCGACGGCTTCGCCGCGAGCCGCCTCTTCGGCGTCGTCGGCAGCACGGGCGGCACCAAGGAGGTGCGGCTCGTCCTGCCTGGACTCGGCGGGGCCGCGAAGGTGCAGGTCCTGAGCGTCGACGGCACTCCCATCGCCGACGCAGTGGTGCGGATCGGCGAGGGGAGAGTCAACGGCATCGCCGTCAGCGAAGGCGAGATGGGTCCGTTTCCCGCGCAGGTGCGCACAGACCCAAGCGGACAGGCTCGACTGCGCGGTCTGACCGAGGGGAAGCACCCCATGTGGGTGCGCGCGCCCCATCTGGCGTCGTGGCGCGGCGCGGTCACCGTTGCAGAGGCCGGCGAGACGTCGCTCTCGGTGGTCCTCACGGCGGGCGCCGCCTGCGAAGGGCGGGTGGTCGACGGCGCGGGCCAGCCGTTGCGAGACGTGGCGGTCGAGGTGGGTGCTTGGCGGGACCTCGCGCACTTCCTGCGATACACCGACGCCGACGGGACCTTCCGCCTCGACGGCCTACCAGCCGGTGAGGTCGAGATCCGCGCCGATGGCGGCCCGCTCGGCAAGGCCTCGGCCACGATCCGCACCGTCGGCGGCGCCACCGTCCGCTGGGCCCCCACCCTGCGGCGCGGCAGAGTCCTGCAGGGCAAGGTCCTAACCCACGCGGGTGAGCCGGTCGCCGAAGCGATCGTCCGTGCCGCGCACGAGTCCCAGCCCGGCCAGCGGCGCGGGTTCGCGTCGGTGATCACCACCGACGACGGCTCCTTCCAGCTGGCCAACTGCCCCGCCGGCCTCATTGACCTCACCGTTCGTGGGCAGGACATCGAGACCGTCCGCCAAGCGGTCCAGCCCGGCGCCAACACGGTCGTCGTCCACGCCGAGCGCGTCCTGCGCAATGCCCGCATCGTCGGCACGGTCGTCGACCCCCATGGACGCGCCGTCGCCCACGCCGACGTGAGCGCGCGCCGCGACACCGGCGAGAGCCCCGGCGGCGTGCATCTCACGAACCCGGCGACCGGCGCCTTTGCGCTCGAAGGGCTGCCGCCCGGGCGCTACCGCATCAGCGTCACCATCGATGGCGTGCAGCAGTTGCGCACGGAGTTCCATCTCCTGACCGCCGCACAGACGTTGGACCTAGGACCACTCCAGGTGCCGTGACACTCGACCATCGCTCCGATCAGGGCCGTTCGAGCCGGACGGCGTGCACCCGCAGCGTGGTGTTCGAGCTGTCGCTCAACGCCACGCGAATGCGATGCTCGCCAGAGCCAATGCGCTCGCCCGACCAAAGGAACACCACGTCGGCGACATCGGTGCTATCGGCGCGCGCCGAGCCGAGCCATCGCCCATCCACAAACACGTCGAGCACCGCCTCGCCTTGATCGGGAAGATAGGCGCGCCGAGCTTTGAGCAACACGATGCGCAGCACCGCCTGCGGCGGCGAATCATCGATCGCAAAGGTCAGCTCCATCGCCGACGCGCCGGCCAAGCCCAAACGGGCATACCAGCGATCAAGCCGGTGCTCGTCGCGCAGAAAGCGGGTGTTGCGCCAGCGCACCCCGCGGGCGCCGCCACCCACGGCGACGTGCTCGGCACTCACCGTCCATTCGGCCAAGGCTGCGACCGGTTGGGGCGCCGGCCGCACGTCGACGGGCACAAGCGGTGCATCCGCCCGGGCAAACCACTCGCGCAGCCGGGTATCCGCGTCCGGCGCGTGCTCGCCGCGCCGGCCGTCCCGAGCATCGCGGGCCAACGCCACGCCGCGGGCGATCCGCTCCTGTGCCAGCACCGGGTTCAGCCCGTCGGCCAAACCGAAGGCACACACGCGGTCCAGCAACTCCGGCGTGCCGCGACCGTTGATCTCGAGCGCAAACGCCAACGTCTGCACCCACGAGCTGGCGGCCGCGGCCCGCAGCGGCGGCCACGCCGCGTCGGGGTGCTGGGCGGCCCGCAGGACCTCGGGATCGCCGCGGGCGGCGCGGACGTCGAGGGCGACCCGATCGTCGGCGAGCCGCGGCACGCGGCTCGGCGGCGCACCGACGGCCCGACGCAGGCCTGCCTCGGCCAGGCACAGGACACCGAACGCCGTGCCTAGATGACGCGC
>JBCCGH010000181.1:0-19489 GCA_039029375.1 Planctomycetota bacterium | reverse complement strand
TGCAGAGGGTGCGTGACCGGACGCTGCTCGCAAGAAGCACCGACGCAGGCATATTGGTGGATACGTCGAGGAGGTGCGACGCAGCGAGCGGTGGCCGGACGGGTGCCATCTGTGCAGGAACTTCGGATCCAGGACACTAGTTCCGGTCGCGCAGCGGTTGCTCGAGCCGCAGTTGCAGCGCCTTTCGCAGCCCGGCATCGGGCGGCATCGTCGGCTCGATAAACGGGGTGACGTGGAGGGGCCCGTCGGCCTTGCGCCCCTCGCTGGCGATCAACTCGGCCAACCGCCGGCGTCCCTCGGCGAGGGCGCGGTCCCAGGTGTCGGCCGGGGGCGCCACGACCGCGACCTCCCGCGGTGGGTCGTGCCGCAGGGTCTCCTTGGGGCCGCGCACGAAGGGCTGGTGTCCGCCGTTGGGGTCGGGGCGAAACGGAATGAGCAGCAAGCGCCGGGTCCCGTCGGTGAGGTAGGTGGGGAGGCCGTCGGGCATTTGCCCGCGCGCGCCGAGCGTGTTCCCCGCCGCTGTGACGGCCGCTGCGCGTTCTTGCCAGTCACCGGGATCCTCCAGCACGAGGAAGCTCTTCGCGGGCAGCTCTTGGATCTCGGCGTGCTTGGGCAACTCCCGGGTTGGCGCGATGACCGTTTGGCGGTGTGGCTTGGTCGCTTTGCGCGTGGCGTCGACGGACACGAATGGATCCCGGAACACGGCCGGGGATAGCCACAGGTCGGTGGCGGCAAACTTCACGTGCCGCTTCCCGATCCCGGGTAGGTCGACAAGGCGCGGCAAGGTCGTCACGCCGGTCCGGAGGAACTCGACGAACGTCACGGCGCCCGCGGGTCCACGCAGCTCGCGAACGTGATCCTGGGCGGCGTCGAGTTCGAGGCGCCACGTTTCGCCGCCAGGCATCACGAGAGCGAAGATCCCCGGCCCCATCTCGCGGACCTGGTCCGCACGGACCAACGGGTCCAACGTCAGAGCACGTACGCACTGGCGCAGCGCGGCGAGTTCGGCGAGCCCGTCACCCTGGAGGCGCGACGCCGCGGCGCCGGACTGGCAGAGCCACCCGTCGCCTTTGACCCAAAGGTCGACGCGTCGACCTGGGCGATCGACGCGCAGTTGGTCTGGGAGCTCGGCCGCGATACGCACGGGCTTCGCTTCTGGCGTCTCGCGCAGTTCGAGCACGACGCGGTCGAACGTGCCGCGCAAAGGGCCGTGGTGCCGCTCGAGCACCGCCTCGAGCTTGGCCCGCGCGTGTGCCGTGCCCGGCCCGGCCTCTTGCGGCTGGGGAGGCGTCGTGGCCTGGGTGCACGCCACCGCAGCCGATGCTCCCATCGCCGCGGTTGCGATGCCTGCGATTACCGCCCCGCGTCGTCGAAGAGACGCCGCCATTGCATCACGTCGTAGCCCCGGTCGGTGCCGCCGGCAAGAGCCTTGAGCGCCTTGCGCGAGGACAGTCGCACGTTGGCGTTGGTCTCCTCGGGACCGATGCGGGCCAACAGGCCATCGACCGCATCGACGCTACCGAGGTAGCCAGAGGCGATCGCCGCCGCTTGACGCACCAGAGGCGTCGGGTGGTCAAGGAATGGAATCACCGCGGCGGCGTTGGCGGGAACGCGCGAGCGGCCGACGCCGCGGAGGGCTTGCACGAGAATCCACGCGTCCACGTTGGCGTCAGGATCGACCAGGAGCCGCTGCCAAATCGGCACGGCCTCGGCCGGATCGTGCATGGCGGCTTGGACCCGCAATAGCGACCAGGCGGCGCCGATGCGCGTGCGCTGCGGCAGGGCCCCGTTCTCGATGATGGCACCGAGTGCCTGCGGCGGAGTGCGGGCGTCGCTGAGGATCCCGAGCCCGAAGGCGGCGTTGGTCACGACGGCTGGGTGCCCACTGCGCAGTCCGTTGAGCAGGGGGTCTAGAGCCTCGGGCCGATCGGAAAAACCCAGCGCTCCCACCGCCCGGGCCCGGTTGACCGAGTCGGTGTCGGTCACAGCCACCTCGACGAGCGCCTCGAAGTGCTTGGTGGAGGTGCCGCGTAGGTAGTTCTCCAGGCCCCGTGCCATCTCGTCGGCGCGCTGGTAGCCACCCCGCGCCACGGCCTCGACGTACTTGTCCATGGCCTTGTCGAGGTTGAGCAGGACGGCATTGATGCGCGTCATCTGCTCGGCGAGTGCCTTGGTCCGATCGCGCTTCTCCTGGCGCTCTCGCTCGATTTCGGGGTCGGGTTCGGGGCGAGTCGTCGCGCAGGAGCCGAGGAGCGCGCACGACAGCAGGAGGGCGGTGAAGAGATGGTGCGGCATGGTCGTTCGGCGGCGGTTGGTCGTGTGAAGACAGCGTGCCTTCCCAAAAAGCCGGTCCGGCGATTAAAACGGCACGGGAGTGCTGAATCGCGACTTCGAGCTGGTGGAGATCGCCAAGGACGCGGATGCGGGCTGTATGGCGATCATCGCCCTCCACAGCACCCGGAGCGGTCCGGCGTTTGGCGGTATCCGGCGCTGGCGCTATCCCTCGTCCGAGGATGCCCTGGCCGATGCCCTGCGTCTGGCGGAGGCGATGACGCTGAAGTGCGCCATCGCCGGTGTACCAGGCGGCGGTGGCAAGGCCGTGATCCTGGATCGGCCGGATCTCCCCCGCGACGCCGCCTACCGTTTGGTCGGGCGCCTGGTGGAGAACCTGCGCGGCCGCTACTACACCGGTCCGGACGTCGGCACCGACGCCGCCGACCTTGAGCATGTGGCCGCGGAGACCGCGTACGTCGCGCGGCCCGGGCCGGAGGGGCCGGGAGATCTCGCCGAGCCGACGGCGATCGGCGTGCAGGCTGGCATCGAGGCCGTGGCGTTGCGTCTCGGCCACCAGGATCTCCGGGGCGTGCGCGTGGCGGTCCAGGGTCTGGGGCAAGTGGGCTCTCGCCTCGCGCGCAGCCTCGCCCGGTCGGGTGCGCGGCTGGTGTTGACCGATCTCGATCAGGACCGCGCCGCTGCCTTCGGCCGCGAACTCGATGCCGAAGTCGTCGCCCCAGCGGCGATTGTCGCCACGGAATGCGACGTGTTCGCACCGTGTGCGCTCGGCGGTGTCATCGACGACGAGACGCTTCCGACGCTGCGGGCAAAGGCCGTGGCAGGCTCGGCGAACAACGTGCTGGCCAGCGAGCGGCATGGCGCGGAGTTGTTTGCGCGCGGCGTGCTGCACGCCCCCGACTTCGTCATCAGCGCCGGTGCGCTCATCCACGGCGCGTTGTATCACCTCGAGGGTGCGGCTCCGCCCATCGAGCGCGTGCGCCACATCGGCCAGACCGTCGGTGAAGTTCTCGACCGGGCGATCGAGGAACGCGTGCCGCCCGAAGTGTTGGCGCTGCAGTTGGCGCGTGAGCGCGCCGGAGCCGGAAGATGAGCGCATCCCCCGAAGGCGGCACGCATCGCCTGCGGGTGCGGTACGCCGAGACCGACCGCATGGGCGTGGCGCATCATGGCAGCTACGTCGATTGGATGGAGGAGGCGCGCACCGAGTGGCTGCGGCAGGGTGGCAAGACCTACAGGCAATGGGAGGACGAGGGCGTGCTGTTGCAGGTAGTGGAGGTGCACCTCCGCTACATGAAAACGACCACCTACGATGACGAGGTCGAGATTCGAACGTCGGTCGCGGCGCGCGGTCGCGCCTCGATCACGTTGGAATACGAGATGCGGCTCGTCGGCGACGACGAGCTCGTCGCGGTGGGTCGGACCAAGCTCGCCTGTGTCGATGGCGCCGGCCGGCTGCAGCGCTTGCCGGCGCTCTAGAGGTCCGGCCGGAAAGCGCTTTGCGTGGCGAGTGGTGGCCTGGGCTCGCAGGTCGGTGCGCGAGAACGCAGCTGAATCAGTGGATTCAGCGAGGCTCTCGCGAGCCGAGATTCGAGTTCCGGGTGCTGCTCGCTGCGCGAACGGCATTTCGGTCGGCCCTCTAAAGGCCGGATGATGGGTGCGGGTTTGGGGCCAGTGTTCGAGCTAGTGGTGTGATTCAGCCAGATGGGGCATTAGCCGCGAGGGATCGGCGCCGGTCGCAAGGCGGGTCGCCGCAGGCATATTCGTGGATACGGCGAGGACGACCCAACGCTGCGAACGGCGTTGAGGGCCGCGGAGAATGCCCCAGATTTCTGAGTCACACCACTAGGCCGGCGCCGCGCCCGCGAGCCGCGCGAGCGCGTGGAGGCGCGCCTCGGGCGGTGCGCCGATGAACGCCTCCAGCCCACCGCGGACCTTGTCCTCGATGGCGCCGACTTGAACCGCGGCTTCCAGGGCTTTGCGTTCCTTGCCGGCGCTCGGGTGCCGGACCACGCAGGCGCCAAACAAGGTCAGCGTGCGGCACACGGCTCGCTCATGGCCGAACGCCGCCAGCTGATCGACCAGCGTGGCGGCTTCATCGGCGGCAATGGCCCCGCCGCGGAGGGCGCTGCTCAGCGCGGCGTACTCCTCGGCCATCGTCGGCGCGAAGAGCACCGTGCCGCCAAAGAGGGTGATGACGAGGTTCTGTTCGGTGCCGAACCAGCGCTGCCAGCGGCTCAAGGGCTTGTGACGCCGGCCCTTGAGGTGGAGGAGCTGCGTCGCCAGGGTCGGGCGGCGTAGCTCCGCGCCGCCGAAGACGGTCAGCGCCGTAAACCCCGAAGGCGCGATCTCGCCTTCGGTACCAGCGAACAGAGTGACATGGAACACAGGCCTACCTCAGAGCCTGGAACTCTAGTCCAAGCGACAGGCTTTCTTCGATGTTGCTGGCGCCGCGCCGCGGCACCTTCGGGCTGTGACGTTCAGGGAAAGTTACAAGCCTTGGGCCTGTTGCGGCGTGGGTTGGGAAACATTTGGGCACCTGTCACCCGCGACGGACAATTCTCGTGCAGCACGGCCGCAATGGCAGATGGCGCTCGAGCGGGCCCGCGGTTTCGAGCCGCGCGGTGGGCTCGGGCGGCTAGTGAGTGTCTCATCACCGTCTTATGCCAGAGATTCGAGAGTTCGTGATTCGCGGGCCGTCGCCGGGTGGCGGCTGGATGATGTTCATGGCCCCGGGCGTGGCGCTGTTTCTCCTAGGGCTGGCGATCCTGGTCTGGCCGCAGCTGCTGGTGGCGATGGTGGCGGGCGTGTTCATGGCCATGGGCCTGGCGCTTGCCTCGATGGGCTGGCGCATGCGGCCGCCGGGATGAGCCGGTCCGTCAGCCGCCGATCAGGGCGCGTGCCGCGTCGGTAAACACCAGTCCCAGGGCGTTCGCCGCCGGGTCGAGCACCCAGTACTGGTTGTAGAACTGCTGGCCCGTGAAGCTTGGCGCGGTGGGGACGGAGTACTCGAATTCGGTCGTGCCGGCGGCGTCCACGAGCAGGGGGACCGCGACCCAGGAGTCGCACCACAGAAAGCAGCTCGGTGCGCCGGCGGGGGCCATGTCAAAGGGCAAGGGGACGCCGGCCCAGGTGACGTTGGAGACGCCGTGCGCCAGCACGGCAGCGGAGCCAGGCAGCGCGTGGCGCAGGACGACGCGGAACGTGTCGCCCAGCTGAGGCCGGCCGTCGGCCTGCAGATTCGGGGCGATCGGCGGGTCGTCCGCCGCGAGAAAGCTCACGACGAGCCCGATGTTCTCGACGGCTCCGCTCGTGCCCAGCGGCTGCCCGTCGGTGTACACCCGGCCGACGGACGCGTCTTGGATCGCGTCGAAGACTAGCCCGAACGGTTGGCTGCCCTCCGAGTGTTGGTACACGCGTGCCTCCAGCAGGAGGTTCTCGTTGCCGGTCGGCGCGAGCACAAACGGCTGGTCGAGCGGGATGACGAAGTCGAACTGGTCCGCGCTCGCGGGTAGCCCCTGCGTGCCCGGGAACCGCACGGTGTCCGTGACGAGGACCGTGGTCATCGCGCCGCTCGGGTTGTTGGCGAATACCGGGTCGAGGGCGTTGGGGGCGCGGTCGGTGTAGCCGAGCAGCAGCTCCACGACCAAGTCGTAGCCGGGCGAGTCCGCCTGCTGCTCGTCGCGACGGAACGCCAGGCGGTCGATCGTGATCGGGCTGGTCAGCGTGGCGCCCGAGAACGCTTGCTGCAGCCGTGTGGTCAGGTAGCTGAAGGGGACCCGAGTGCTGGAGTTCCCAAACACGCCACTGCCGAAAACGGGCAGCACGACCCCCGCGGCTGGGTCGGGCGCGGTGCCGTCACAGGAGATGCCGTACCGTTCATAGGAGCCAAGCTGACGACCCCCGCCGCGGTTCTCGCCGAACGCGACCGCGAACGGCACAGCGTGCGGGGAAGTGAAGCTGACTCCAACGACTTCGAGGGTGTACTGCCCGGTCTCGTTGGCCACGAACAGCACCCGCTCATACACGTTGCGGGGCGAGTCGGAGATGGCGAGGGTCCGGCCGCTGGGGTCGATGACTCGCAGATCCAGGTCGTCCCAGTCGGGGCTGGCGGGATCGGTGCGCGGCCACGCGAGCGTCGCGGCGTAGGCCTTGCCGGCCTCGGCTGCGACGCTGAGCGGGGCCACCGTGGGGCCGGCCGCCGCCACGCCGCCGCGGAGCAGGGCACCGTCGCGCAGCGCATCGAGAGTCAGGTCGGTGCGCAGCATGCCCAGTCCGTAGTGAAAGCGTGACTTGCCCGGGTTGTCCGCCGACACGTCCTCGACGTTGTTGAGCAGGACGGCCTTCGCGTCCAGGAAGGTGTACTGTGGCTCTGCAGCGCGGAGTAGCAGCGCCGTGCCGGCGACCTGGGCGGCGGCGAAGCTGGTCCCGCTCTTGGTCGTGCGGCCCCGCGCGGCGTCGATCTGCACCGTGACCACGCCTTCTCCGCAGGCCACCAGGTCGGGGAAGAACCGCGATCCGTCGCCGGGCAGGGGGCCGAACGTCGACGTGGGCACGACTCGATGCACGGAGCTCGGTCCGATGGCCGTGAGCACCGAGCCGACCGAGAGGCCGTTGACGTTGGCCTGGCTCTCGGCTCCCGGGATGGGCTCGCCGCCGTCGTTGCCGGCCGAGGTGACGACGAGCACGTCGGCGAAATAGGCCACCGTGTCGGCGGCCTGTTGCGAGGGAAACGTCGGGCTGGGGCTGCCCTTGAAGCTGTGGCACGCGACGAGCACGTCGTGCACCGCGCGATCCCACAATACGGCTTGCCATGCCGCGACCACGTCGGCGTCGCGCAGCGTCTCGCTCGAGCCCTTCGTGACCTTGTAGCTGATCACTTCCGCGTCGGGGGCGTGGCCGAGGTCCGAGCCGCCGAAGGTCGCTTGCCAGTCGTTGCCCAGCGCGATGGCCGCGACTGCCGAGCCGTGGCCGGTTTGGTCTTCGCTGTCGCCGAACGCGGCAATGCCCACCGCGCTCAGAATGCGCGAGCCGGTCGCGGGGGCACGTGGCTCGAAGGCGGGGTGCGGATTGCCGGCACCGTCGACGTCGGTGTCGATTCCCGAGTCCAGCAGCGCCAGCACTACGCCTTGCCCGAAGTGGCCGAGCGCGTCCTGCGCATAGTCCGTGTTGTGATTGGCCGCGTCGGTGGTCCGGCGGATGTCGGCGCCGCGCGACCGGTCGGCGCACACGGCGGCGACTCCGTCGCGATGGCGCAGCTCGGCGGCTAGGTCGGCGGCCTGGTCGGCGGGCAGCGCCACCTCAACGGCGGGGATCACGAAGAACCTGCGGCCGACCCTGGCGCCGCGGCGCTCGAGCCAACGGCACAGGTCGTCCTGCGCGGCGCGCTCGCCGCGGGCCAGCTGCGCCAGAATTTCGCGGCACCGGTCGCGGTCGCCGGCGGAGCGCAGCCGCCGCCGGAACTCGTGCAGAAGCCGGCGCCGCTCAGGGTGGGCGGACTCCTCCAGCACGACGAGGTAGGGCGTGAGTGGCTCGGGGGCCGATCCCTGCGCCGGGCTCGTGCCCGCGCCGAGGCACACCGCGAGCGCCGTGAAGATCCGGGCTACAGTGCGGGGCATGTCTGCAGAAAGCTCGCAACCGACGGTTCGGCAGGGGACGTTCGATGATAGCGCGGCGGCTGACGCTCTGGTGCTCGTCGGGCCCGCGCCCTTCCGGGGGGTCGACTTGCCGGGACCCGTTCGCGACGCGGCCGCCGCGCTGCTGGCGGCGGATCCGTCGCTCGGAAGGGGCCAAGTGGGCGTTGTGGCCTGCCCGACGGCCCCGGGCGGCCGGCTGGTCTTGGCGCCGACCGGCGACCTGGCGCATTGGACGGACGACGTCCGGCGCTATGGCGAGGCAGCGCTGCTCGGCGCCCGCCGGGCGCTGGCGAGCGGCGCGACGCGGCCGGCGCTCGCCGTCGCGGCCGCGGCACCCCATGACGCTGGGCGCTTCGAGCGTGCTGGTCTCGTGGCGGCCACCGCGGCATTGGCCGCGGGCTGGCAGCATCCACAGGTGCGCCTTGGCTCGGAAGCGTCGCCGCTGGACGAGATCCTGGCGGTCGCCGGTGTCGACGCAGCGGCCGTCGAGCGCGCCAACGCCCTCGAGACAGGACGAGCGCTGGCGCGCGACCTGACGGCCGGCGACCCAGAGTGTGCGGCGCCCGAGCCTTTCGCCGCGCGCTGCGAGCGTGCCTTCATCGGCGGCCCGGTGCAGATCGAGGTGCAGCGCGACGCCCAGGCCGTGTGCGCCCACAACCCGCTGCTCGGCGCCGTCGCGCGGGCCAGCATGGCGGTGGCACGCCACCAGCCGCGCGTGGTCGTGCTGCGTTACGACGGCGGGCCCGGCCCCCACTTCTTCTTTGCCGGCAAGGGCGTGACCTATGACACCGGCGGCGCGGATCTGAAGGTGGGCGGCGCCATGGCGGGCATGTCGGCCGACAAAGGCGGCGCCGCCGCGGTTGCGGGTCTGTTTGCCGTGCTCGGAGCGCTGCGGCCGCGCGGCGTGCGAGCCACGGCCTGGCTGGGCTGCGTTCGCAACAGCATCGGCGCCGATGCGTTTGTGTCCGATGAGATCTTGGTGTCGCGCGCCGGGGTCCGCGTGGTGGTCGGCAACACCGACGCTGAAGGTCGCATGGTGCTGGCCGACATGCTCGCCGCGCTGCGTCCCGAGGCGGAGGCGGCCGGGGACGACGTGATTTGCATGAGTGTCGCAACGTTGACCGGCCACGTGATCCGCGCCTACGGTCCGTATCCGAGCGTCATGGGCAACGGGGTCGCGGTCGAGCGCGGTTGGCCGCAGCGCATCGCGCAGGCGGGCGCGCAGCTGGGCGAGCCGTTCGAAGTCTCGACCATTCGCCGCGAGGACTACGAGATGATCGCGCCGAAGTGGGCCGGCGGGCCGGTCGTGCAATGCAACTCCGCGGCGTCGGTCAACACGCCGCGCGGCCACCAGTTCCCGTTCGCCTTCCTGGAGCGAACCTCGGGCTTTGAGGAACCCGGGGATGTCGGCGCGGCGCCGTTGCCCTACGTGCACCTCGACGTGGCCGGCTGCGTCACCCACCGCGGTGGTGCGCTGAGTGGGCTGCCGACGGGGGTGCCCGTTGCGGCGCTGGCCGGGGCGGTCCTCGGTTGGGAGCCGTCGCCGTCCAGCCGGTAGGCCGGGACTTGCCGCTCTACGGTGAGAACGTGATGCGCAGCGCGTTGGTCGACTGAAACTCGTGCGTCTGCGTGCTCGGCGTGTAGTAGTGATTAATCGTCTGCAGATAGCAGTCGATGATCCAGAAGATCGGGGAGATGCGCGCCTCCCAGCGTCCGGTCGGGGTCGGTGCCTGGCCCATGGTGACCTCGGGCGTGGCGTCGACCGTGCAGCCGGGGAAGAGCCCTGGGAGCACGAGGCCGGGCGTGATCGGCGAGTTGCCGATGATCAGCACTTGGCCCGCCAGATAGGTGTCGCAGCACGGGGTCCAGCTGTCCTGACGCAGCGTCAGGAGGCCCTCGCTCGGGTTGTACACCGCTCGTAGCTCGGCGGGACGCCCGAATGCCGCGCACGCTTGGCCATAGGGAGCGATGCTCGCCGAGCTGGGGCCCTGGGCGGTGACGGCTGCGGTCAGGAGGAGGCCGAGCGCCAGCCCGGTCCAAAGGCGTCGTGAGTGCTTCATTGGGAGACTCGGCGAAGAAGAAGGCGCTGGCGAGGATAGGTGGCGTCCGCTCCCGAGCGCCAGTGGGGGGGGCGTGGGGCCGCGCGGCATCACGGTTGGCCGGCGTTTGGCACGCTCGCCCCGGCGGTGACGTCGGTCGTTGTTACGGTTTCGTAATGCCTGCGGCCCAGAGGGGACAGCGTCGCCCTAGGAGCGATGTCGCGGGGTGAGGCACGGCACTTGCGCGCGGCGTCGGGTCCCCCTCCCGAACGTGAGATTGCCCGAACAGGAGATTGGCATGACCTGGACCCCCTTTCGTCTCAGCGTCTTGGCCCTTGGTTGCGCGATGCCTCTCGGGGCCCAGGCCCCGGCATCGACGGATCACGACCGACTCGCACAGCACTACGCGCAGGTCGAGCGAGAGCTTCGCGCGGCCGACACGGGCCACCTGGCTCCGGCCCAGCGCGACGAGCGGCAGCGGCTCCTGGAGCGCTTCCGCGCGTACCGGTTGGCGAGGGACTTCGGCATTAACGCCGACTTCCCCGGCCACCGAATGCCCTACTTCGTCGACGCCGGGGGTCGCCGATGTGCCATTGCAAACCTCCTCGACCACTCTGGTTGCGGTCAGCTGACCCTGGACATCGCGGCGCGCCACAACCACGCGTGGGCGGCGGAGCTCGAGCCTCTGCCACAGCTTCAAGAGTGGCTCGCCCGCTCGGGGTTCACGTTTGCCGAGATCGCGCGGATCCAGGGGCCCGGTGCCCGCGGCAGCGGCGGGCTGGGGCCAGTACCTTTGGGACCGCAGTTGGGTGACGCCGGGCTACCGGCCTACGACGGTCCCGCCGACGCAGCCACGCCCGCGCCCCGCGGCGCTGTACCCGCTCCCACGACGCCGCGGGCCCGCTCGCCGCAGCCGCAGCCGCCAACGACGCCGACGCGTCGCGCGGCGCCCCGCGGCATGCCGATCACGCCGGGGCCGGTGGAGTGGTCCGTGTGGTGGGAGTGGAACCGCTCGCAGTATCTGCGGCCGAACCGTTTGCGCGACGGTGGCGGGCCGGTGACCGGCCCTGGCGGCGACAACGACGGCAGCGCTTTCCGTGCCGCGGCCCGCAAGGCGATCCAGTCGACGCTGGTTGAGCGGCTGCAGGACGGGGATCACGCGGTGCGGGCCGCCGCAGCGGTGGCGTTGGGTCGGCTCGCTGACGCGGACGCCGTGCCGCACCTCTGCCGCATGCTCGAGGACCCCAACTTCCGCGTCCGCAACGACGCGATCCTGGCGCTCGGCGCGACCGGCTCGGGCCAGGCGGTCCACGCCCTGCTGCGAATCGCGACCGACGGCAGCCTCGCCCCCGACGGCCCGGAGATCTCTCCGTTCGCGCGGCCCCTCGCCGTGCTCGGTCTCGGCCTCGCGCGCCAATACGGCTACCGCGGTGACCTCGACGCGATGGTCGAGAACCTGCTCGAGCAGACCAAGGGGCAGAAGCGCGAGGAGAGCGGCGCCGCGGCGATGCTCTACTGCTCGCTGTCGCCGTCGCCACGGCTCGCCGCCCTCGCCCGCCAGATCGCCGGCAACTCGCGCGAGGACGAGACGCTGCGCAGCCGTGCCATCGAGGCGTTGGCGGCGGCGGGAGCCGACAAGGCGGATCTGGCAAGAGCCCTTCGCGCGGTCTCGGGCGACCGCCTCGAGCTGCGCCGCTCGGCCGCGTTGGCGCTGGGCGTCATGGAGGATGCGCGCGCGTTGCCACCATTGCAGACCGCGTTTGAGCTCGAGCCGGAGCTGCTCACGCGGGCCTTCCTGCTGATCTCCATCGGGCGCCGCGGTGATACGTCCGCGCGCGACTTCCTGCTCGACGTGCTCAAGAGCGGCCGTAAGTCCCTGCGGCACTGGAGCGCCTTGGCGCTGGGACTCCTCGGTCGGGAGGGCGACGACGAGTTGATTCGCCGCCGGGTGCGCGACGCGCGGGCAGCGGAGCGCAACAAGAGCGCGGTCGGCGCCTACCTGATTGCGTCCGGGCTGCTTCGCGATCGCGACTCGCTACCCGACCTCCTCGAAGCCCTCACAACGTCGAAGAGCGCCGACGTGCGCATCCAAGCGGCGCAGGGGCTGGCGTTGATTGGTGGTTCGGCAGCGCGCCGGGCGATCCGCGAACGCATCAAGGTCGACCCCTGCGTCTACACGCAGATCGCGCTGGCGGAGGTGCTCGGCTTCCTCGGTCATCCCGATGACCAGGTCCTCCTGTCGGAGATGCTCGACGAGCATCGCCAGGATGCACACCGGGCGCGCATCGTCGCGGCGATGGGATCGATCGGCACGGTCGAGGCCTACGAGCGCGTGACGGAGATCGCCGGCGCGGATGATGAGGACCAGGCGGTCGCGGCGTCAGCGCTCAACTCTCTGGGCCAGATGCTTGATGCAACTCCGGGTTGGACGATCGCCGACGTTTGCCACCGCGCGAACTACCGGCTGTTCCAGCCTTGGCTCTACGCGGCGGCGCGTCTCTCGCTGTAGGTCACAACCTCGAGGCCGCGCTGCATTTTTGCGCGGCCTCCCCGCGCCCGGCGTCGCGCCGGCCGCACCGGTGGTTCGACCGTCGGGCGTCTCGATCTGATCCCTGTCGGCTGTAGTGGCCGCGGGAAGTGGTCGATTTGTGTGCAGCAGCGGTCCTGCATCATTTCGCCACAATTGGAGAGCCCCGGGGGTGAGTTGTCGATGAAGCCACGTGGTGTGATCCGTCCCTCGACACGGGGGGCGTGGAGCGCGTGATCAGTGACTCCCTCGCGCATCTCACTCTGAGGCGCCGTTCGGCCTCGGTCGCGCCCGGCGTTAAGTGCGGCCTCGCACCGGACTGGGCCCATGCCGCGGCCACCCGAGGCCTCTTGGCGGAGCGAGCTCCGTGATGGAGGAGGGTCGCCAAGCACAGATCGCCGTCGTCGATCACGATCGCGCTTTCCGCGAGGTCGTCGCCGGCATCCTGGACAGCTTCGGGCACCAAGCGGTCGGTTTCGGTGCCCTTCGCGAGGCGGAAACGGCGCTCATCGAGCGGTCCTTCGACGCCATCCTGCTGGCCCACGACCTCGAGGGCGAAGACAGCGTCGCGCTGCTGGAGCTGTTGCATCGGGTCGCGCCCGGCACGCCGGTGTTGGTTGTGACCCCGGATCGCGCCACGGATGTCGCGATGCGCGCGGTGCACGCGGGGGCGGCGGACTTCGTTCCCAGGCCCATCGATGAGGCACGTCTGTTTGCCAGCCTGTCGCAAGCGATTTCGCAACGCGAACTACGCAGCGCTTTGGAAGGGCCAGAGGAATCGCCGGGCGGGATGGTCGGTCGATGCGCGGCCATGCGGATCGCGTTCCGCACCATCCGGCACGTCGCCGCGGCCGACGTGCCGGTGCTCGTGCGGGGTGAGCCCGGTACGGGGAAAAGGCTGGTGGCGCGGGCGATCCACGAGTTATCTCGCCGCGGCCGCGGGCCGTTCGTGGCGATGGACCTGGCTGCGTTGCCGGGGGATCGGATCGAGGCCGCGATGTTCGGTGCCGAAGACGACGTGGCCGCGGTGGCACCACGACCGCGCGTCGGCGCGTGTGAGGAGTCCGCGGGCGGGACGCTCTTTCTCGATGAGATCTGTGCGATACCGGGAGAGCTGCAGGCCAAGCTGCTGCGTTTC
Organism: Planctomycetota bacterium; assembly: GCA_039029375.1. Taxonomy (GTDB): domain Bacteria; phylum Planctomycetota; class UBA1135; order UBA1135; family UBA2386; genus JBCCGH01. The sequence goes on along the minus strand of JBCCGH010000181.1, from coordinate 5,857 downwards.
TCGCAGGAGGGCGTGCTCCGGCGTGTGGGAGGCGAGAAGCCGATCTCCTCGAGCCCACGCATCGTGAGTGCCACGCAGGCCGATCCGCATCGGGCGATCCGCGACGGATCGCTGCGGGAGGATCTCTTCTATCGGCTCAGTGTGGTCCCGATCGAGCTCCCCGCGTTGCGCGATCGGGGCCCGGAGGACATTGCGCTGCTGGCGCATCGAGCGCTACTGACCACCTCCGTGCGCTACGCGCGTTCGTTTGATGAGATCGCGCCAGATGCCCTCGCGGCGTTGGTCGGCTACAGCTGGCCCGGCAATTGTCGACAGCTGGAGGAGGCCATCGAGCAAGCGGTGATCCTGCACAAGGGGCCCCGTCTCTCGCTGGGGATGTTGCCGCCCGAGCTCGTTCACTCGGTCGCGGCGGATTGGCCTCCGACCATCCTCCGCCCCATGCCCCGCCGGGTCGAAGGGCCGCCGAGTCGCGAGACCCAGCCGCTCGACGTGGTCGAGCGCCACGCGATTGTGAACGCGGTGCGGCGGCACGAGGGTAGCGTCACCGCCGCCGCGGCGGCGCTGAAGATCTCCGCCGCGACCATCTACCGCAAGCTGAGGCGCTACGGGCTCAGGCCCGAGGACCTCCGCTAGTGGTGTGATTCAGACAGATGGGGCATTACCCGCGAGGTATCGGCGTCGGTCGCAAGGCGGGTCGCCGCAGGCATCTTCGTGGATACGGCGAGGACGACCCAACGCTGCGAACGGCGTTGAGGGCCGCGGAGAATGCCCCAGATTTCTGAATCACACCACTTAGTCGGTCGGCTTACTGCCAACACGCCTGACCGTTGCCCAGCGACCAATCCGGGCCGAAGAACCCGGCGCCGCGCACGCCGTCGACGCCGTGGGCGAGGACCTCCCGGCCAAACACGAGCCAGTCGGGATAGGCCACGCCAGAGACGAAGTAGGGCAGTTGGTCGGTGAGGCGCATCCCGCGTGGGCCGGTGCCGCCGATCACGCCCACCGAGGCCACGTCGCTACCGCGTCGCGGCAACACGAACAGGCCGGCGAGGTCGTCGGCTTTGAGCTTGCGTTCCCCGACGCGCAGCAACCCCGCGCGCATCTCGATCGGCGCATCAACGAGCACCTGCTCCCAGGCGGCGTTGGTCGTCGCGTTGCCGTAGAGAATGACGTTGCGGTCGGGGTCGGCCGCGGGGTCGAACTCGCGGTCGAGGACCAGGTCGACGGATCCGTTGCCTCGGTACCAGAATGTCTCGGCATCGTACCGCGCCTTCGCTAAGGCCCAGTGGTTCTCGTCGGGTGTGCCGCGCGTTCCGACGACGAACACCATACGGTGGCGGAACGCGTCCTTGAACGGGCCCGCGCGTCGTGGGCTCTTCCACTGCGGTGGGGCCGGCGTGGCCGGCTGCCATCCGTCGTCGTTGCGGCGCAGGCGCAGTTTGGCATCCTTCGGCCAGGCGACCTCTAGACGTTGGTCGTCGATGTGCAGCGTCAGTGGTGAGCCAAGGACGAGCTTGGTCGCCAGCGCCTTGTCCTTCGCCTCGGTCTCGCGGCTGCTCGCGGTCGCCGGCGCGGCGAAGGGTGTGAGGTCGAGGGATAGCCGCGCCACGTTGGTCGTGCTGGCGCTGACCTCGGTCTTGGCCGGGTCGACGTTCGCGGTCACGGTAGAGCACTCCAGCGAGCGCTGCTGCGCCTCGATCGTGACCCACTCACATTGAGCGGAGATGCCTGGATTGACTGTGGCGAACTGGATGCGGCGTTGTTGATCGGCGGGCGCCCGCACGTTGTTGGCGAAGAACTCGAACATGGGCGGCCAGTCCATGCACTGATCACCCCACCAGTGCCCGGCACCGGCGCGTTCGTAGTAGGCAAAGTTCGAGTGGAACTCGGCCAGCTGGGCCCGCATGAACCGAGCTTGCGAGACCGGCACGTTGCGATCGGCGTCGCCGTGGAGAACGTAGACGCCGGTGTGTCGGTAGTTGTCGCGCAGGAGCAGGGTGCGGCTCGCGTTGGCCGCGCGGGCAAACAGCTCCTGCATCGGTGTCGGCTCGTCCCAAGTGACGGCGCCACCATATGACCAGAAGTCGCGCCAACCGGCACTGGGGCCGATCGCCGCGAAACGGTCGGGAAAGTGCGCGCCGAGGTTCCAGGTGCCGTGGCCCCCCATGGAGTGGCCGGTGAGGTAGAGCCGGAGCGGGTTTGGCCGGTAGAGGCGGGTGGCGACGTCCAGCGTCTCCAGCGCGTCGAGGCGGCCCCAGTCCTCCCAGTCAAAGCCGAACGCCCGGCGATTGGTCGGTGAGACGATGTGGGCCCAGGTCTTCGGCCGGTAGTGTCCCGCCTGGTTGCCACCGTTGACGCCGGCGCCGTGCAGCGACAGCACTAGCCCGGGGCGTACCGCTGGATCGCGGTCCGGGTCGGCTACGGCGGGCGTGACGCCGAAGTGCTGCACGCTGCCGTCGATCTCGCTGACGAAGGTGCGGATGTGGTGCGCGTCGGGCTGGCGCGCGCGGAGGCGCAGCGTCGATGCGTGCAAGTTCTTCTCTCCGCGCCGCAGCGTCAGCGCCAGCTCGAGATCGGCACCGTCGATGCGCTCCGGGACGCGGATAGCGATCGCCACCTTGCGCCGTGAGACGGGAGCCAGCGCCGGTAGCGCGGTCGTGTGGCGCATGCCGCCGACCTCGGCCGTGATGGCGAGGCCGTGCTGCCACGCGGTGGTCGCATTGGTGACGACGACGGCCGCCGGTAGTGGCTCGCGGTGCCCGCCTAGCGCGTCGGGCATCGTGCGATCGCGGTCCTCGAGAAAGATCGGCGCCGGTGGCGCGACGAGGCGGGCCGCCAGGTTGCCGCGCCCCGGCTTGAACAGGAGCTCGTTAGGCCCGGCGCGGAGTTGAACGGGCGCGGCGCCCAGCCCGAGGCGATAGGCGTCGCCGGTCCGCGGCACGCCGTTGACCGTCACGTGCCGGTGGCCAGTGGCCTCGAGCAGCATGACCCGGTCTTCGGCGACCGTCACCGTGGCCGAAGCGAAACCGCCGCGCAGCGCGTCCCTGGAGAACTCGCCGCTGTCGTTGGCCGCGAGCGCCGTCCACCGCGCGGTGTCCCCGTCGGCGGTAGGGAGTTCTGCTCCCGCCGCTGGCGGTAGCGGGTCTTCGAGCCGCGCCAGCGCCACGGCGTCGAGCTGAAAAGGGGTGCGGCCACCGCGTGTGACGCCCTTGATGGCGAGCACCTCGCGGATCTCGATCTCTGTCGTTTGGGACTTGCCCTGGGCTTGGGCGGCGACGGCGAGGCAGCCCGCGGCGCCCGCCAACGCGCGCAGGCGGAGCAGGCCGTGGGGCGAGCGGGAGGGACGCATTCCTCCATCTCAGCAGAACGTGTCCTCGGGTTCTGCCCTCTGTGCTGGTCCACCCAGGCCGCGCCCCACCAGGACAATTTGAGGGGCTGGTTTCGCTACGGCCATCAGCTAGAGGTTGTGGCCGTTGTGGACATCACGAGCGAAACCCCCCAGCAGACCGAGCACCGGCTGCGACGCGTCCTCGCCGCGAGCCGCCTGGAGTCGCGGTCGGGAGCTTGGTGGTATGAGGAGTTCGGGGCGCCGGAATTTGCGGCGCGGGCGCGGCCCGAGGCGTTGGCGCTGGTGCAGAACGGCCGCGGCTGGTCGCAGCTGGTACCGGTTCCCGACGGCGCGTTGGCGCCGGAGCCGCTCGCGGTTTGGTCCTTCGAATTCCCGCCGGGGCTGCCCAACAGCGGCTTCGTCGGCTGGTTGGCCTCGCGCATCAAAGAGCGGACGGGCGCTGGTGTCGTGGTGGTCTGCGGCTACGACGCGGCTCGGGGTGGTGTCTATGACCACTGGGGCTGTCCCTTCCCAGCCGCAGCTGACGTGCTCGCGTTCATCGACTCGTTGCGGCACGGCGCCACTTCGACCCGAGGGCCAGCGGATCGCGTGGACCTCGACGACTGTCTGATGAACGCCGTGTCGACCGCCGCGACCGGTGTGATCGACGAACGCACCCTCTTCCACTTCCGGCAGCAAGGGGCGGCGGTCTCGGCGTGCTACCGGGGTGGTGAGATCGTCGACGGCCACCTGTGCGGGACTCTGGATGGCCGTCATCTGTCGTTTCGCTACGTGCAAGCACAGGTCGACGGCCGGCTCGATGGTGGGACATCGAGCTGCGCGGTCGAGCAGCTCGATGATGGCCGGTGGCAGATCCGTGAACGCTTCGAGTGGGGCACGCGGGAGGGTGGTGGAGAGAACCTGATCCGCGAGCTGCCGCCGAGCAGCGACGCCCCCGATGATTGACGCCTGATGATTGACGCCCGATGACTGATAACTCCGGCTCCCGGGGTGCGGCCCGGCAGCGGTCGCGAGCTCGTGCGATCGGCTGGGCCGTGATTGCGGCCGTGAACTTGGCGTGTGCGCTTGGGATCTACTTGGCTGTAGATGTGCGGGTGTTCGATGGCGGCAAGGCGGTCGAGCCGGTCGTGCCGCGAGTGATCGGTCGATTCGACCCGTGGCTCGGCTGGGCCCTGATCCCGGGCGCCAAAGCCGTCTCGCACCGCCTGGCGCCGCCGGTCGAGTATCGCATCAACAGCAAGGGGTTACGGTCCGACCAGGAGCACGACTACCGCGCCCCTGACGCGATCCGCCGAGTGGTGCTCCTGGGCGACTCCAACACCTTCGGGTTTGGTGTTCCCATCGAGGCGCACTTCTCCTCCCGGCTCGAGCGGCTACTGGAGCCGGCCGAGATCATCAATCTCGGCGTGAGCGCCTTTGGCATCGACCAGGAGCTGCTGTCGTTGCGTTACGAGGGGCTGCGCTACGGCCCCGACCTGGTCATTGCCTATATCCCCCACTACGGCGACTTTCGGCATATGTACCGGCGGCGCTTCGGGCGCGGCAAGCCGTGCTTTCGCTATGAGGCTGGCGGGTTGCAGTTGGTGGGGTCGCCGGTCGGCGCTCCCAATGAGCCGATCGAAGCCGGGGATGAGATCGAGACCGACGATCCGCACTTTGGCCCGCTCTTGCAGGAGCTAGGCAACCGGATCGTCGAGGAGATGCACCGCGTCACATCGGCGGCCGGTGCGAGCTTTCTGCTGGTGACTAAAGTCCCTTCGCTCGTCGACTTCGCTCGCGATGTCGGCATGCCGGTGCTCGACGTCAGAGCGGCGATGGCGGCTCCCGAGCTCAAGTTGCCCGAGGGCCTTGGTCACATGAACGCAGCCGGCAATCAGGCGCTGGCGGCGGAGATTGCCGGGTTCGTGCGGCGTCGCAACTTGCTCGCCGCGAGCTCGCGACCCGAGCGGCGTTCGGGGCTGCACATCGCCCTGCGTGTGAGCGCGGCGTCGGCGGCCGGCGCGGCGACGACCGTGCGGTTGTGGTTGGACGGTGAGGCCACCCCACCGTCGCGGCCCGTCACGGCGCCGCACCAACGCGGCGAGTGGGAATGGGTGCGCTTTGACTTCGGCGGCCGCGCGCTACCCCGGCGCCTCACCATCGCCGGCGCGATGCGGGGCGATCATGGTGCGGAGCTCGCGCCCCAGCTCTGGGTCAGCGTGATCGAGGTGAACGGCGTGTGGCTACGTCCGGGCGAAGGGCGGGTGGGTGGCCGTCCAGGACCCGTCCGCGGCCGGCTCGCCCAGTCGGCTCGCCTCGAGTTCGACCTGGCAGAGGCGGGCTTGGCCAGCCGGTGAGCCACGCCTGCGCCGGCAGTCAGCGCGAGACGCCCTAGTGTCCTGGATCCGAAGTTCCTGCACAGATGGCACCCGTCCGGCCACCGCTCGCTGCGTCGCACCTCCTCGACGTATCCACCAATATGCCTGCGTCGGTGCTTCTTGCGAGCAGCGTCCGGTCACGCACCCTCTG
>JBCCGH010000180.1:0-19527 GCA_039029375.1 Planctomycetota bacterium | reverse complement strand
AGCCGCGGCAAGAGCAGTAAGAAGAGTTCCAACACGCCGGTCCTCGTCGGCAGCGTGATCGGCTTGCTGGCGGTGGTCGCGGTCGTCCTGGTCTTCGTGATGGGCGACGACAAGCCCGCCGACCAAGGCCCAGTCGCGGCGGCCAACGGCGACGAGGTCAGCGGCCCGGCGGCCGCCGATCCCGCGGCCCCGGGCACGCCCGACCCGGACCCGGCGACCAGCGCCGGCGAGGAGCCGATCGCGTCCCCGACCGAAGCCACCACGGAGCCCGAGGCTGGTGAGCCAGCACCGGCCGCGGCCACGGAAACCGGCGACACACCCAAAGCTTCTGCCGAACCGAAAGAAGCACCGGCCGAAGAGTCGGAGGTGTTCGATCCGAAGACACTCGACCCGCTGCCCATCCCCGAGTGGGTCAGCGAAGAAGAGCAGACGCAGATCGCCGACTACCTGACCACGGTGCGCGACGGCGGCCTCCGCGGCAGCCGGGCCAAGGCGAAGCTCGAAGCGCTGGGCGCAAAATCGATCGCTCCGATCGTCAACCAGCTGCGCGAACTCGACTACACCGACTCGGACGACTCGATGTTCGCGTACGAGCTCAATCAGCTGCTGCGACAGATGGCCGCCGGCGTCGTCAACGCCGGCTTCCGCGTGCAGGAGTACGGTGCTGAGATTCCCATCAAAGACGCGAACTTCAACGCCAAGACCGTGAAGGCCTGGCGTCGCTTCAACGAGAAGTACGGCACACCAGAAGCACTCGCCGACCTCGTCAAGAAACGCAGCAAGTAGCACCAAGGCGCCACCGGGAAAGGTTCCGCGGTGGCGCAATCCTCCGCGCCTCCATCCGTAACAGCGCCGCTGGCCGCGCCCCCGCGCTGACCGCCACTCTTCGCCGCGCCCATGACGCCCCCATCGCCCAAGCCGATCGACTGGGAAGCCTTCTACCGCGGCTATCGGATGCCGGGCTACGTCCCGTCGTTCGAGATCATGCACAAGATCGGCGGCGGCGCCTTCGGCCTGGTCTACCGCGCCCGCAAGCAGTCGATTGGTCGCGACTACGCGATCAAGTTCCTCAAGGTCGACGACGAGCCCGTCCGCGACGCGATCGCCCGCGAGCTCGAGAGCCTGCGCTTCTTCGCGCAGCTGGACCACCCCAACCTGGTGTCCATCGAAGACCGCGGCGAGGTCGACGGCATCCCCTACATCGTCATGGGCTACGCCGGTGACGAGACGTTGCGCACCCGCATGGACGCCGGGCCGTTGCCACGCGACGAGGCGATGGAGATCTTCTTGCAAGTCGCGCACGGCGTCGCGGCGCTGCACGACCACTCGCTGGTCCACTTCGACCTGAAGCCGGCCAACGTGTTCCTCAAGGGCGGCCTCGCCCGCGTCGGCGACTACGGGCTGTCGCGCTTGGTCACGCAGTCGCGCAACTCGCTCTCGTTCGGTCGCGGCACGCCCTACTACATGGCGCCCGAGCTGCTGCAGCGCCGCGGCGACCATCGGAGTGACATCTACTCGCTGGGCATCGTGCTCTACGAGTCGCTGGTCGGCCGCGTGCCGTTCACGGGCGACTCCGAGTGGGAAGTGCTGCGCAAGCACGAGGTGGAGCCGCCGGATCTACCGGACTTCTTGACCGACGCCGAGCGCCAAGTGATCGCGCGCTGCTTGGCGAAGCGGCCCGCCGAGCGATTCGCCAACGTGGGCGAGATCATCGAGCGGCTGCAGCCCGAGCCGGCGCCCCTCGAGATCGCCGCCGAAGCGGCAACCCCGGCACTGCCAACCCGCCGGCCGAGACGGCGCGTGGCCAAACTGCTGTGGGCCGCCGCCCTCTTTACGGTCGTGGTGTTGCCGTTCACCGTCCATCGACACCAGATTCGCGCCGAGCACGAGCGGCGTGCCTGGGTCGCGCACCTGCCAGCCCGCATCAGCGTCCACGCCCCGATCGCCAGCCAGCGCCATCGGCGCAGCCAAACCCTGGAGGCGCGCGTCTCGCGCTTTGCCACCCAGCAGCTGAAGGGGCTGGCGCGGGCGGTGGCCGCCTCGGAGCTGACGCCGGCGCTGCGCAAAGCGCTGAGCGACGCGCGTCAGGATGTGCGCCGCGAACTCAAGCAGATGGACCTGCCGGGCCTGGACCGCGCGCTCGGCCGCGTCGAGCACGTGCTCGAGCGGCTGATCCACGAGCTCGACGCACGCCTCGCGCACATGTCCGACGACCACGACGACTGCGACGTGGTCCGGCCGCGCTGATCAACGCACCACACGAGTGTGGCTAGAACGCATCGCAGGAGCGATACGCCTCGACCACCGCGAGCTCGCCTGCCTTGCCGCCCTTCGAGTTGCCGTGCTCCATACCGATGATGCCTTCAAAGCCCTTGGCGTGGATGTGGCCGAAGAGGTTGCGGTAGTTGATCTCACCGGTGGTCGGCTCTTTGCGACCCGGGTTGTCGCCGGTCTGGAAGTAGGCGATCTCATCCCAGCACCGGTCGATGTTGGGGATCAAATTCCCCTCGGTAATCTGCTGGTGGTAGATGTCGCAGAGGATCTTGCAGGACGGGCTACCCACGGCGCGGCAGATCAAATAGGCCTGCGGCATCTTGGTGAGGAACAACCGCGGATGATCGCGCCACGGATTGAGCGGCTCGAGCACCATGACGAGGCCCGACTCTTCGCAGATCGCCGCGGCGCGCTTGAGGTTCTCGATCGCGTTGGCGGTCTGGTAGTCCCACTCGGTCCCGGGGTCGTAGCAACCGGGCACGACGGTTGCCCACTGCGCACCGACGCGCTTGGCGACCTCGACGGCCTTGCGGAGGTCGGCCTCGATCCGCTCCCGGACCCGGTCGGGCGGCGCGGCAAACGTGACCTCGCGAAAGTCCGCGCTGGCCACAAACACGCCCATCGCCAGGCCGTGCTTCTCCATGGCCGCGCGGATCTCCTCCTGCTTGGCCACTGGGCGCCCGCCCATTCCGTTGTCCTCTAGCGCCGTAAACCCCTGCTCGGCCATGAACGCGACCTGGCCCTCGAGGCTCTCCGCGTGGTGACGAAACATGCCAAAGTGGGGCGCATAGCGCAGGCGGAACGGGTCGCGCCGCGGCCCGGACGTCGGTGCGGCCGACCCGCGCCCGGCGCCGGCCAGCGCAGCGCCAGCGGCGCCGCTCATCAGGAACTGTCTGCGGTTCATGCTGCTCCCCGGGGCTGGGTCCGGTAGTCTGGCTCGGCCCACGCCGCGGGGGCACTGCGCCGCCGCGACGCTGGGGCCTTCGAGTCTCGGCTCAACGGAGCCGAGTCGACTCGCCATCCTCGCCATCCGCCTGCCTTGATCAAGCTCGATGCCCACGCGCCATGGCGGCCGGCCGCCTGGCTGACCGCCTTCGCCGCACTCGCGGCGAGCTCCACCACGCCAGCGCAATCGCAGCCGGCGGGCGCGCCGAGCGGGCCGCATGCCGAGCCGCTCCCGGCGAACATGTCGCCCTATCGCGAAGCCCTCACGGAGACGATCGGCTTCGACCTCGTGCCGATCCCCGGCGGCACCTTCGCCATGGGCAGCCCGGCCGACGAGCCCAGCCGCGACGACGACGAGGGGCCGGTCCACCCAGTCCGGATCGCGCCGTTCTGGATGGGACGCTGCGAGGTCACGTGGGACGAGTACGAGCTCTGGTCTGCATCCTTGGACCAAGGGGCCACGTCACCTGACGTCGACGCGGTCGCGCGCCCCACGCCACCGTATTGCGACATGACGTTCGGGATGGAGCACGATGGGCACCCGGCGATCTGCATGACGCAGCACGCGGCCAAAACCTATTGCCAGTGGCTCAGCGCCAAGACCGGCCATCACTACCGCCTGCCCACCGAGGCCGAGTGGGAGTGGGCCTGCCGCGCCGGCTCCACCAGCGCCTACTCGTTTGGCAACGACACCGCGCAGCTCGACGAGTACGCGTGGTTCGAAGCCAACAGCGAAGAAGAGTACCACCCGGTGGGCAGCAAGAAGCCCAACGCCTGGGGCCTGCACGACATGCACGGCAACGTGGCCGAATGGGTGCTCGACCAGTACGCGCCGGAGTTCTACGCGCGCTGCGCCGAGCAGGGTGTGGCGATCGCACCGTTGGTCGAGCCCACCACCGAGTATCCGCGCACCGTGCGCGGCGGGTCGTTCTGGGATACGCCGGAGCACCTACGCTCCGCCGCGCGCCTCGGCTCCTCCCCGACGTGGAAGGAGCAGGACCCGCAAATCCCCAAGAGCATTTGGTACCACACCGACGCCCTGTTCCTGGGGTTTCGGGTGGTGCGCCCCTTTGCGACGACGAACGATGACGAAGCAAGGTGAGCGACGCGACGGCGCGCTGTCGCGCCGCGAATTCCTAGTCAGCTCGGCGGCCGCGGCCAGCGCCGCCACGCTGAGCACGCTACACGCGGCCACACCGCGTGGGGCCCGCCCGGAGCCCCTGCGGATCGGCTTGATTGGCTGCGGCGGGCGCGGCACCGGCGCCGCGGTCCAGGCTCTGCAAGCCGATGGAGCGGTGCAGCTCGTCGCGATGGCCGACATGTTCGCGGACCGGCTCGCGTCGAGCCTCGAGGGTCTCCGCGGCAAGCCCGAACTACAGGAGCGCATCGTCGTCGACGAGGCCCACCGCTTCGTCGGCTTCGACGCCTACGAGAAGGTGCTGGCGACCGACATCGACGTCGTCCTCCTCACCACGCCGCCACACTTCCGCCCCGTGCACTTCGCCGCCGCGATCGCCGCCGGCAAGCACGTGTTCATGGAGAAGCCGGTTGCGGTCGATGGCGCCGGAATCCGCGCGATTCTCGCCGCGGCCGAGACGGCCAAACAGAAAGGCCTCGCCGTCGTCAGCGGCCTGCAGCGGCACCACCAGAACGGCTACATCGAGGCCATGCGCCGCGTCCACGACGGCGCCATCGGCGACATCGTCGCGGCCCACTGCTACTGGAACCAAGGCGGCCTCTGGGTCCGCAAGCGGGAGCCCGAGTGGTCCGACATGGAGTGGCAGCTGCGCAACTGGCTCTACTTCACCTGGCTCTCAGGGGACCACATCGTCGAGCAGCACGTGCACAACCTCGACGTCGTCAACTGGGCCAAGCGCGCCCATCCCGTGCGCGCCCTTGGTCTCGGCGGCCGCCAGACCCGAGTCGATCCGGCCTACGGCCACATCTTCGACCACCACTCCGTCCACTACGAGTACGGGGACGGCACCTGGCTGTTTAGCCAATGCCGCCAGATGGTGGGATGCAAAGGCCGCGTCTCCGAGCACCTCATCGGCACCAAGGGCCGCTGCGACACCGACTCGCGCCGCTGGTCGATCAGCGGCGACACCGAATGGAAGTATGAGGGGGACAAGAACAACCCCTACCAGACCGAGCACGACGACCTGTTCGCCTCCATTCGCAAAGGCCAGCCGCTCAACGAAGGGCGCTACGTCGCCGAAAGCACCCTGACCGCGATCATGGGCCGCATGGCGACCTACTCCGGCAAGGAGATCACCTGGGGACGAGGCCCTCGCTTCTGAGCATCTGGGCCCAGAGGCCTACGAGCTCGGCTCCCTGGCGACCCCGCCCGTGCCGATGCCCGGGCAGTAACGCCCACGGCAAGTTGGTCGAGGTGCGTCCGGCGGGGTTCGGCCAGCTCGACGTCGCGGCTCGGTGGACCGCTCACCCGCCGGAAGTCGCTCTCGAGCAACCCGCCGAACACGCGCAGCCACAGGATCGGGCCAAGCAGCTCGAGGAACTCCTCCAGCACCCCGGTGTAGCGCTCGAGTGGCAGCCCGCGCCAGCGGATCTCCGCGTCCACGACCACGCCCTCCATCGCCTCGATCCCCAATGCGGCCGCCATCGCGATCGAGCCCGCCACCAGCAAGCGGCGGTGACCGCGGCCCGCCCCTGCCGCCTCCCAGAACAGCACGACGACCAACAACCCAGCCACCACGAACAACGGCGCCAACACGACGACCCAGACGAAGACCGGGCCGGTGTCGAAGTAGGGGTGCAGGACTCGGCCGAGCCGCTCGTGCAACATCGCGCCGTCGTCCGCCGACAAATAGACAAAGAGAACGCCGCCAGCGTAGAACGCCGAGCGGCGGCGAAGACGGCCCAACCCGAAGCAGCATCCGCCGAGTAGCAGGAACACCGTGATCGACAGCCACGTCGCCAGGCTGGTCTCCAGGCTCATATCGAAGATGTCGCGCACGTCCGCGCTCACGGAACTGGCGACGCGGTAGCTCCAACGCCCCGCAGCGTTGGCGAGCGCCAGCCCCAGCGCGCTGATCGCGAGCCACCGGCACAAGGCTGCCGCCAAGGGTGCGGCGATCTGCTGGACTTCGCGCTGCTGGTCGACCACGACGCAATCCTCGTCCCCTTAGCTATCGTCTCCGCAGACCACTTCCGAAGAGGGCCCTCCGCAGCGGGCTGGCCAAGCCGCTCGGCGGCCACCGCCTCCGTGCCCGGCGCGGCTCCGCGCCGCCGGAACCCTCGGACCACACTGCTCGGTGACCAGGTGACGCGCGCCGCGCTGTCAGCGCCCTTGCGACGCGGCCAGATCGAGCGCGAGCCGCCGCGTGGGTGCGTGGTCGCCGTCTGCGGCGAGGACCTCCAGAGCTAGCTCGGCCTGGGCACGGGCTTCGTCACCTCGACCCGCCGCGCGGAGCGCCCGCGCGTGGTGGACCCGCGCGCAGGCCGTGAAGGCGTGCACCGGATCCAGGCGGCGCTCCAGCACAGCGAGCGCGGCCGCGGTCCGCGGTAGATCGGCCGCAGTCGGCTCGATCGCGGCTAGGTCCGCGATCAGCGCGCGGTAGTCGGCCGCGGTCACTCCCGCGGGGTCTCGCGTCTCAACCTCGAACCACCGCTCGATCATCCGAACTCGGACTTCGGCCGCTTCCCGATGCTGCTGCCCCGCGGTGAGGGCGTCGGCCAGAAAGGACTCGGCGGAGATCACCGACAGGTGCCAAGACGGCCCGCGGGCCGTGGCGACGGTCAGTGCGCGCCGCGCTAGCTCGACGGCCCGAGCCACGTCCCCCAGCCGCAGGGCGATGTCGGAGAGGTTCAGGTCGATCGGGACGGTGTCCGCGCCCTCGGCTCCCTGCCGCTCGACGATCGACTCGCGCAGCTCGCGGTACGTGGTCCGCGCCCCCTCGAGCCGCCCCTCGCGCAGATCGACCCTGGCGAGAAGAAAGCGCAATCGCACGCTCTGCTCGCCGTCTTCCTGCATCACACCCTGCTCCTCCAGCGCCCTGGCATGCACCAGCCCCCGTTCGAGCAGGCCTCGCGTACGCTCCAGGTCACCCGCCTTGAGAGCAATCGCGGCCAGCTCGAACGTCGCCTGTGACCAGATCTGCCGGCGGGTCCGTTGCCCGTCGGCGTCGACGGGCTGCCAGGCGGCGAGCCGCGCCAGCAGGTGCTCGAACACGACCCGCCCTTCGTCGATGCGCCCGGCACGCACTGCGGCGAGGCCGCGCTTCTGCTCGAATCTGAGGCGCTCACGCCCCCACTCCCCCACGCGCGTCGCCACCGGCGCGAGCTGCTGCGCCAGTGCATCGGCCTCGCCCGCGTGATCCAGCTCGCAGAACACCGTGATCAAAGCCGCGCAGGTACCCAGTGTGACTTCGGGTGCGAGCACCTCGCGTTGGTCCACCAGCGCGCGCGCCGCCGAGCGGATCAGTTCCAAGATCGGGGCCTCGGGGCCGAGATTCGCAGTCGAGGCCCCCAAGAGCACCTCGCGCTCGAGAAACCGTTGCGCGCTCTCACTGATCCGGACCTGCGCCGCCAGCCGAATCCGCGCGCGACGCTCCCACGAGAAGCTACGCAACAACAAGGCGGTCGCGGCGATCGCCGTCAGCAACAGTGCGGCCGCCAGCGACGCCTCGACTCGCCGCCGCCGCACCAGCTTCCAAAGCCGTTGCCACGGCCGGACGCGGCGCGCCTCCACCGGAACACCCGCCCGCCAACGGCGCAGATCCTCGGCCAGTGCGAGGGCCGAGTCGTAGCGATCCTCGACCCGGTGCGCGAGAGCCTTCCGCACGACCGCGTCGAGGTCCGGGCCGATGGCGCGCGACCGCCGATCGGCTGCCGGGAACACAGCTGGATCCACGGCAGAGCTTGGGGCGAGGACCTGAGTCGACGCGGGCCCCTGAGTCCGCAAGGGACCAGTGCCGCCGACCGTCCGGCCACACAGGAGCGCGAAGAGCACGGCCCCCACGCCATACACGTCGGTGCGAACGTCCGGTGGACACGGATAGCTCCGCTGCTCCGGACTCATGTAATCGGGCGTGCCCACCGGTCCGGGAGCGATCGTGTCGCTGCCCGACGCGGCCAACGCGCGCGCAATGCCGAGGTCCACAACGATCGGTACCGGCCCGTCCTCGCGGGCCTTGAGCAAGATGTTCGCCGGCTTGAGGTCGCGGTGCAGGATGCCGCGCCGATGTAGGTAGTGGACGGCGTCCGCCACTTGGATCACCAGATCGACCGTGCCGGACACGCTCGTCGCGACCTCGGGGACCGCCGCGGTCAGCGGGCGGCCGTCGACATAGTCCATCACCAGGTACGGCCGCCCCCGGGCGTCGGCGCCGGAGCTGTGGTAGCGCACGATCCCGGGATGGTCGACCAGGGCGAGCCACTCGGTCTCACGCTCGAAGCGAGCGTGCACCTCGGGCGGCGGCGCATGGATCGTGATGAACTTGATGGCGACGCGGGCGATCGGATCCTCGCGCCGCCCCAAGTACACGGCACCCATGCCGCCGCGACCGATCAGCGATTCTACCCGGTACGGGCCCAACGCAATGCCGAGGACGCCCGCCGGGTCGCCTTCGGCACTGCCGCCGACCGCGAGCTCCGCCAGCGCCCCGTCCACCCGGGTCCCGAGCCGTTGGGGCTGCCGGTCGGCGCGCAGTAGTCGTCGGGCCGCCGCCGCCACCTCTGAATCCGCGACGCGCTCGAGCGCCGCTTCCCATTCGTCGGGCGACCGCTCCACCAGAGCATCGAACAGCGCACACGCCTGGCGATGCACCGCCGCGGGATCGCTCACGCGTCATCTCCAAGACGAGCTTCGAGCCACGCGCGCGCCTTGCGCTCCTCCTTCTCCACCGTGCTACGGCTCACTCCCAATGCGACCGCCACCTCGGCCACGGTGCTGCCGCCAAAGTAGCGCTGCTCGAGGATCTCGGTCTGCCGCGGGTCCAGCTGCTCCAGCTCCCGCAAAGCGTCGTCGAGATCCACCAGCTCGACCGGTGCCGCACCGGACGGCGCCGTCGGGTCGGTGGCCAATACCTCGACTTGGAGCCCGCCCCCGCGCTTCAACCGGGCACGAGCGCGCGCGCGATCGACCAACACCTCGCGCGCGATGCGACCGATGCGCCGTTGCAGCTCCGCGTGCGGGATCGCTTGCAGCGCCTGATGACGCAGGCCGCGCACTAAGATCTCGTGCGCGAAGTCGGTGGCCGAGAGGCTGCGTCCAGCCCGGTCGGAGGCCAAGCGCTGCCCCGCGAGCCGGCGGACCTCACCGTAGAGCGTGCGGCCCACCTCGGTCGCCTCGCGCTGCGGATCACGCGCGTCCGACATGCTCAAGGCCGGCGTCGCCCCATCGGCTGGTCGCGCCGCGATTCTTTGTGCGGACCGTTACGGAGTGTTGGTGTGGCCGGCGCACAGGGAGGTGACTCCGCGCCGACGTTGGCGCGACCGCACACCACTTCCATTCTCGAGAACCGTTCATGAACACCGGTTTCCGCTCCACCGGCCGACTCCTGGCCCTCGGCTTCGTTTCGATCTTGGCCCTCAGCAGTGCTGCGCAACCCCAAACCTACTTGGCCCAAGGCGACATCGCCAGCGCCGGCGGCGGCTTCGTCGGGATCCTCGACCCTGATGGGTCGTCCGCCCGACAGTTTCCCTCGGCGTCGTCCATCTCGCGCGTGCTTTGGGATCCCAACCGACCGAACGAGTTCGTGTGCGGCGGTAGCTCGAGCTCCAGCTCGACGGGTGGGTTTCTGATTCGCCAAGTGTTTACCTCATCGAGCCAAATGGTCACCCAGGCGCTCGCACCGACCGGTGCCTTCGGAGCGCCGGTACAGCTGTCGTGGGACTCGACCGGCGACCGAGTCATCGTCGTCACCAACTACGACCAGGTCCACAGCGTGGATGCCACGACCGGTCAGGTCACCGATCTCACGACCGGCGTACAACCCTGGGGCAACGACGTGTCCTGCGGGGCCATGGATCCTTCGACCCAAGACGTGTTCGTCGGCACGTTCAGCGGCGAAATCTGGCGGTTGGCGAGCGGCGGAGGTCCAGCCACGCTGTTCGCCACGGTTCCGGGTTCGCTGCAACATCTGCTCCTCACGGACATCGCCGCGCCCCGCTACCTGCACTACCTCACCAGCGATCGCTTCGGTCGGCTGGCGCTCGATCTCGCCGGCAACTCGACCACCTACTTCGGCGCCTTGGGCCAACCGGCCGTCACGAACCTTCGTGCCATGGCCGTGGACCCGAGCGGTGATTTCCTGCTCCTGCAGGTGTCCGGCGACGGCAACGCCTACACGCTGCCCCGCGTCGAGGCGGTGCCGCTGGCCGGCATCGCGCCGAGCTTCTTGGGTTCCTTCGTCTTCTCGGGGTCGTCCGGCAACTACGCGCGGGACATCACGATCGTCGGCGCCACCAACCGACCGTTCCGTTTGACCGTGGACGCTGTGCCAATCCTGGGCGCGAGCGTCACGCTCGATAACCCACCGGAGCCGCTCGGCCGCGGCTGGCTCCTCTTCAGCGCCTCGACCTTCCTGCCAGTGGACAGCGGCCCGCTGTTCGGCATCATGCCCGATTCGCTCACCCTGGCGATCCTCGGTCTACCCGCCACGCCCGGCGGCCCTCTATCGTTTGCCGCGCCCGCGCCCACCGGCTGGTCGATCCCGCAATTCGGCATGGCGCCGTTCTTCGGTCAGACGTGGGATTGCGTGGCGGTGGCGTTTGCGCCGGGCGGCCAATATCTCGGCCGCACCAACGTCGAACGCGTGACCTGGCAGTAGAGCCGGTTGGACACGCGCGCCTCGTTCGCCTAAGTCATGCAACAACCTTCCTAGCCAGAAGGACCTGCATCGTCGGGCAGCCTGCATCCTCGGGCAGAGCTCCTGCCACCCGCAGGTGGCGACACGGCGCGCACCGACCATGGACGCTCCATCAAGCGCCGGGGACGCGAACGATGAACAAGCTCGTACTCCACCGCCACGCGATCACCCACTACGTCGTGCTCGGGGCCGGATTGACACTCACCCTCGTAGGGACGTACCTCTCATGGTCAGCGACCTACGCTCTGTCTTGGCCGCAATTCGCCGCAGACGGGACGCAGGTCGATGTCTCATGGATGTGTATTTCTCCCGGGGTCACGTGCGTGCTCATCGGCGGCCTCATCTTGCTCAAGCTCGTCAAGGGCAAGGCAGATTGAGAGGGCGCGTGGAGAGTCGTGCACCACGATTCTCGTGGCACGCGGCACCTACAACGAGCGACTGGTCTGGCCGTCCACCAGTGCCGGCAACAAAGAAGGCGCGGGCGTCTGGATGGACAACTTCTCCGACGCGGGAATCGTGGACACCATCGTCGTCGGGAACCAGCCCGAGGGAATCCCCGTGCGCGGCACCGCGACCGTGTGGACCGCCTACAATGCGCCGACGAGCATGACGACCGAACCCGGAGAGCCCGCGCCCCAGGACTCCGATCTGGTGGAAGCCGCCGTTGGCCGCGCCCTGGAGCGCTACTTCGAAGACGGCGAGCGCGCCATCGAGGAGGCGTGCGAGGCCCACCCGGCGCTCGCCGACGAGATTCGTCGCGCGTTCCTGCGGCTCGTCGACTCGGGCATGCTCACGATCCAGCAGATCGGCCCGTTTCGCCTGCTCCGCGAGCTCGGCAAAGGCGGGATGGGCGCCGTGTATCTGGCCGAACAGCGCGAGCCGGTGCGCCGGCGCGTGGCGCTGAAGGTCATCAAGCTGGGGATGGATACCGAGCGCGTGCTGGCGCGGTTTGCCGCCGAGCGACAGGCGCTCGCGCTGATGAACCACGACCACATCGCCCGGGTCTACGAAGCCGGGACGACGCCCCGCGGCCAGCCGTACTTCGTGCTCGAGTATGTCCCGGGCGTGCCGATCAACGAGCACTGCGACCAGCACCGCCTGCCGGCCAGCGAACGGCTGGGTCTGTTTCAGAAGGTCTGCGAAGCGGTGCAGCACGCGCACCAGCGCGGCGTCATCCATCGCGACCTCAAGCCCGGCAACATCCTGGTCTCGGTGCAGCAAGGCCGCGCCGTTCCCAAGGTGATCGACTTCGGCCTGGCCCGTGCCACCGACCACCGGCTCGTGGCGCAGACCCTCCACACCGAGGAGGGGCGCTGGGTCGGTACGCCGGAATACATGAGCCCGGAGCAGGCCCAGATGTCCTCGCAGGACATCGACACGCGCACCGACATCTACTCGCTGGGCGTCGTGCTGTATCTGCTCTTGACCGGAGACTTGCCAATCCCGGCCGATGTGATGCGCCAAGGAACGCCCGAGGACGTGCCGCGGCGTATCCGCGACCACGCGCCGCGCCGGCCGAGCTCGGCGGTCGCTGCGGTTGACACCGACGTGGCCAAGCAGCTGGCGGCCGAACGCCGCACGACGCCGCGCGCGATGGTGCGCGACCTCCGCGGCGATCTCGACTGGATCGTGATGAAGGCCGTCGACCCCGATCGCAACCGGCGCTATCCGACGGCGAGCGAGTTCGCCGCCGACGTCCAGCGCTACCTGGATCACGAGCCGGTGAGCGCCGGACCGCCGACGTTTACGTATCGGGCGCGCAAGCTCATCGAGCGGCATCGGCGCCAGTTCGCGGCGGCGGTCGCCGTCTTCGTGGCACTGCTGGGCGGGCTGCTGGCCAGCCTCTGGTTCTATGCCGACGCGCAAGCAGCACAGCACCGTGCGGAGCAAGCGCTGCAAGAGTTCGACCAACTGGCCTACGTGGTGAAGCTCGGCGATGCGGAAGCGGCCGAGCCGGAGCTCTACCGGGATTGGCCGCGTCACGCAGAGGCTCTGCGGGCCTGGCTCCGCAAGCGCGGCGAGCCCCTCGCCGGCGCGATCCCGCGGCTGCGGGCGGCGCTGCGGGGCATGCGCGAGCGCGCTGGTGCCACCGAGGCTAAGCCGCGGTTCGGGTCCTCATCGCAGCAGTTCCTGTACGACGCACTGGCGGATCTGGTGCGCCGCCTCGAGGAGTTCGCCGCCGATGGCGCCACGCTCGATCGGGTCCGCCGAGAGCTGGCATGGGTCGAGCAAGTCGAAGAGCAGACGCTGACGCGGCACCGCGCCGCGTGGGCTGAGGCGCGTGCTGCCATTGCCAAGAGCGACGGGGTCGTGGCGAGCGCCGCGTACGCCGGCCTCGATCTGCCGGAGCAGGTTGGCCTCATCCCGATCGGGATGGATCCGGGCAGCCGGCTCTGGGAGTTCTATCACCCGCGCTCGGGGACCCTGGAGACACCGCCCACGCGCGCCCCCGCCACCGGGCAGCTCCCCGAGGTGACGCGGGCCTCGGGCATGGTGTTCGTGCTCATTCCGCCGGCGACGTTCCTGATGGGCTGCCAAGCCCGGGAACCCGACGCGCCGAACTACGACGCCGCCGCCCTGCCCGCGGATGGCCCACCGGTCGAAGTCACGTTGGACGCATTCTTCATCGCGAAGCACGAGATGACCGCGGGGCAGTGGCTCGCGCTCAGCAACGGCGAGCGCCCCAACGAGTACGTGCCCGGGAAGGAGGTGCGCGGCCGCGACGTGGTGCAGAAGCTGCGCTGGACCAACCCGGTGGAGTCGGTGAGCTGGGACCAGTGCGTCGCGCTACTGCGTCGCCACGGGTTGACGTTGCCGACGGAGGCGCGGTGGGAGGTCGCGGCGCGCGGTGGCAGCTCGACGCCGTGGCCGAGCGGCGCCGACCCGCGGGCCTTGGACGGTGCCGCCAACCTCGGCGACCGGGCGGCCGCCAGCGCCGGGCTCCCCGCCCAGCTCGATTGGCTCGACGACGGCTTCATTGTCCACGGCCCGGTCGATGCACTGCGGCCCAATGGGTTTGGCCTGCACCACGTGATCGGCAACGTCTTCGAGTGGTGCCTCGACGCTGAGGCAGGGTACGAGCAGGCGCCGCGCCGGGGTGATGGGCTGCGCGTGAGCGACAGCCCGCGGCGCGTGCTGCGGGGCGGCTCGTTTTACGACGACGTCGACCGCGCCCGCGTCGGCGCGCGGGGCTTCGAGGTCGCCGACGGTCACGGGCACAACCTCGGCCTGCGCGTGGCGCGGCCGGTGCTTCGCTAGCGTAGTGCCTCAGACAGCGGTGCTGACAACCGGCCCGCCGCCCACCATCCCGTTACCCCCCGCCAGCCCGAGCGCCGAGGTCGAACACGAGCTCGTCCCCGGGCTCGAACACCTTGCGCGCCAGCACACGGCCGAGCTGGTCCCGCACATGGACCGCAAAGCCGCCGCCCTGGGCGGGGGCTCGAATCGCCAACACGAGTTCCGGGGCCTCGGACGAAACAGCGAAGGTCTGGTGCACCAACACCCCGTCGCGGTCCAACACCCTGCAGTACAAGGACGCGCGGCCCGCGCCGGCGGCCCGGCGCAGCGTCAACTTGCGCGCGGGACGGTCGTCGGGCCCGAGCACGACCGCCGCCCGCTCGCCGCTGCGCACCGTGACGCGCTCATAAGCGCTCAGCCGCGACCCCACGGCGAACGCCACGTAATCCCCGGCCGGCACCGGATCCAGGAGTGCCCGACCCGTACCTCTCGCCTCCCCGGCCGCCACCAACTCCCCGTCCAAACCGCAGAGCTGAATCGTGCAGTAGTCGTCGGCCGCCACTGGGTAGGTGACGTGCGCCGCGAGGCTGCCGGGCGGCGCGAGGCGCACGGTACCCAGATCCACTCGTTGGTGCGGCTCGAGCGTCCAGGCACCGAGCGTCACGTCGCCCCAGCGACCGGCGTCCGCGACCAACCGCACCGACCGCGGCGGCAGGGGGCCAATGGAAAACGCCCCGGTGCTCGGATCGACAGCGTGGAAATGGCCTCGGTTGCCATGCCACAGAGTCAGCCGCGCCCCGACCGGCGGCTCGCCTCCCGGGCCGACCAGCTCGCCGCGCAACCACGCGGTCGGCAACGACGTGCTGGGCAGCACCAACTCGAGAGGCGCGCCGCCGGGGCTGGTCTCGCCGCCGTCGATGCATGCGAAGTCGTCGCAGGTCGCGGCGAAGACCTGGACGCGGTACGGCTCACTGCGCAACCCGCGCAGTTCAAAGCGGCCCTCGGCATCGGTCTCGGCATTGCGCCAGTGCGGTGCGGACTGGTCTAGGTTGTTGGCGCGCACGCCGAACCGCGGCTGCGGCGCACCGCGCTCGTCGACGACCCGGCCGCGGATCACCGGCATGGCGGTGAGCACCGGATCCCAGGTGCCGACCTCGCCCGCAGCGAGCTGCAGGGTGGTCGTCGCCCGCCCGGCGTCCTGGTCGGCGATCTGCAACGCAACCTCGCCCGGCGTCAGGCAGTCGAGGCGGAAGCGGCCGTCGGCGCCGCTGGCAACGCTGCAGCGGCCTAAGTCGCCGTAGCGCGCCGCGCCCGCCACAACGGTGACCTTCGCCGGCCGGCCGTCGGCACCCCGCACCAGACCCTCGACCACGGCGTGCGTGGGCAGCTCGATGCACAAGTCCTCGGTGCGACCCGCCACCACGCTGACGCCGACGGCCGCTCCACCGTGATCGGCAGCCCGTGCGCGCACGGTGTGCCGTCCGGGGGGGACGCCCTCGAGGACAAACCGGCCCGCCTCGCCCGTTGCGATCCACAGATGTGGCGGCGAGACGCCACGCGGTTTGCCAGCATGCCGCGCCACCAATTGCGCCGGCGCCGGGACGCTGCCCGCGACGCCGCTCCGCCCATACCGAATCCGCGCGCCCTCGATGCCCCGGCCCACGGCGTCGACGACCCGCCCGACGACGCGACCCGCCGGGCCTCGCAGCGGAATCGTCGCCTCGTCGGTCTGTCCTTCTTGGAGGGACAGCCGAAAGTAGTACGATGGGATGTGGCCCGGCGCGCGCGCGCCCACGTAGCACTCGGCGCCGAGCGGCACCGAGAAACGACCCTCCCCGTCGGCGTTGGCCACGGGGTAGCAACTGCTGTGATTGGCGTAGTGGGAGGTGACGACCGTGGCACCGGGCACCGGCCGCCCGCGTTCGTCGACCACTTGACCGCGAAGCTCGGCATGCCGCGCCACGGCAACCTCGACGACGCCTCGCTCCCCGGTCGCGAGTTCAATCGAAGCCGACGCATGGTCCGTGCGCACGTCGACCACGCCGGCCAAGACGCGCTCGAGCAGCACTTCGCCATCGGCATCGGTGACGCCTTGGACTCGGTGCAGGAACGGATTGCCGGCTTGCCACTGGAACGCGGCGACGCCGATGCCAGCCGCGGGCAGGCCGTCGCCTCGCCAGATCACCCGAACCAAGACGTCGCCGTAGGCCCGCGCGTTCGGCGCCGCGCCCTCCACCGGCGCGCCGAGTGAGATGCGTGCCGGCGTGGCCTGATCCAGCGGCGGGGCGGCCCGTTCCGGTGCCGCGAGCGCCGCGGTGAGACTGGCGGCGTCCATGCTCGGCGTCGGACGCGCCTGGCGGTTCCCCGACAGGCTCGACCATCCCCACGTTGCGGCGACTGCGGCCGCCACTGCGGCCGCGGAGACAACGAACTTCTTCATGATGACGGTGGTTCCAAAAGCGGTGAGCGCGGCCGCGCCGGCTCCGGCGCCGGTCGCCGTGCCCACGGGAACCGCCAGTCGGGCCGCTTCGAGCACGGCGCTGCGGATCGCGGCGAGACCCTGGGTGGAGACCAGGCCAAGGCTTGAGCCAACCGCGAACAACGACGACGCGAGCCCCTCACCGAGGCGCTCGCGCAGCCGAGCCAAACCACGAGCCAACTGCACGCGCACGGTCGCCGGTGGCCGCTCGAGCGCCGCGGCGATTTCTTGTGGCGTGAGGCCGTGCTGGAGCGCCAGTCGCAGCACCGGCCGGTACGCCTCGGGCAGCGCGTGGACCTCGCGCTCAACGGCCGCCGCGAGCTCGCTCTGGGCGGCGACCGCGACTGGGTCGTCGGATGCCGGCCGCACCCGCGACGCCGCGACGCGCGCCGGATCGGGCACCCGTTGCCGATCGCGTCGCTGGCGACACACTCGATAGCGTAGGATGCCGAGCAACCAGGCACCCGCGTCCTCTGGTGCCGCGGTCGTGCCGGTCGAGCGCGCCTCGACGACCGTCAGGAAGGTCTCCTGCAGCGCATCCTCGGCGCGACTCGCGTCGCCGAGCAGTTGGAGCGCGACCCGCCACAAGCCAGTCGCGGCGGCATCGAACAGAGCCGCCAGGGCGTCCGCCGAGCCGTCCGCCCAGTAGCGGCGCAGGGCATCGTCGGCTGGATCGACGGCTGGGTGTCGGGCGTGCGGCGCCATGACGGACCTGGCACCCGGGACGCGGCGCGCGTTTCACAAAACAGCGAGATCGCGGGCGTTCGGGTCCGACGCACCAGCATAGACGGGCCGCGCCGGCTGCCGACGAACCCCACGGTGGAGGCTGCCAACCCCCCACGCGGTCCTCTCCCTCTCCCAGCACCGCGGGCTCCACCACCTTGGGCCACGGTGGCCCGTCCGATGCCGGCCGGCCCCACCGGAGGCATGGTCGTTGGACCATGGACCGTGCGCACACGACCGCGCTCCTCGACACGTTCTGCGAGGGCGACGAATCCGCCGGCGAAGGTCTGCTGGCGACGGTTTCACGACGATCTGCGAGCCGTCGCGGCGCGGCTCCTCAAGGGGGAGCGCAAGGGCCAGTCGCTGCAGGCGACGGCGCTCGTGCACGAGGCCTGGGGCTGCTAGATCGATCAGCAGCGCCTGCGCGATCCACAGTATGGCGCGTCGCGGGGACGGGACGCCGGCAACACCGGACCTCGCACGCCGGTTGCGCCGCACTCTAGCAAGCGCGTACCTGAACCTCATGCACCGCCAGTTGCCGCCCCGAGGCCGGCGCAAACCCACGCGCCCATCGCACCCCACGGCGCAGTGGACCCCGGTGTGGCGCGTGATCAGGTTCGCCCGAGACCGCGGAACCAACCGTTCACGGCAGTCGAACCAGACACTGGATCTTGATCGTCGGAACGGGGTCGCAAGGCGCGCGGGCTAACGGGATTGCGTTGCTTGGAACGCCCGATTGCCATCGACGCACGGCTCTGATTCATCGAGCTGCCAGATCCGTACCCGGCCGGTTGCCCCGCCCGCAGCGAGCCTGCGGCCGTCTGGCGAAAACGCAAGAGAGTAGACGGCTCGGCCACTGTCGTCGTCGCTCAGCAAACAAAGACGATCCCCGGTCAACGGATTCCAGAGCAAGATCTCACCGGCCGCGCATGCGCTTGCCATCAGCGGTCGCGCAGCGTTCGGCGAGAAGGCCACAGCAAACACCGGCGCGCGATGGTCCGCGAGCGTTCGAAGTCGGTCACCCTCGGGGCTAAGCAGATAGATCGTCTGCTCGTCGCCAGCTACCGCGATCACGCTTTGGTCCGGCGAGACTGCAACGGTACGCATCGGGAGTCTTGCGGGCGATTCGAACCAGATTCTCACTGAGCGCCGGGTTCCGTCGTCGATCCGCAAGACCCGGCCCGGGGGCGCTCCCTCGGCGGCATAGGCGGTCTTCCCATCCCGTGCGAAACAAAGCGACGAGAGCCGACCGACCTGAAAGTCATCGTGCCGGAGCGATCGGATTGGGCCGGCGTCGTCCAGGCTCCAGATGCCAACGGAGCCGTCGCCGCACGCGAACCCGAGAATGCCGCGATGCGTGGCAACTTCGACCCAGTTCACTTGGTGACCGTGATTCCTGGCGGCACCGACCCGCGTCAGCGACGGCACGCTCCACAAGGAAATCGAGCCATCTCGGCTGCCCGACGTGAGCAATCGCGCCGTCGCTACCGAACGCGAGGCCGGCGACGGCGCTGCTCCCGGTCATCACCGAGGTCAACTCGCTGCCGAGCAGGTCCGTGAGCCGAATCATCCCCCGCGGCCCATCGGATCCCGAGGCTACGTACCGTCCGCACGGGCTGAAGCGGACCACGTGAATCGAAGCTGCGCGCGGTTCGCCAGAGCTCGGACTTGTCCGCGTACGCCACAGCCGCACAGTTCCCCCTGGGTGGACGGACACGAGCAGGCCTGGAGCGACGCGGATTCTCACAGGTTGCAGTTGCACGTGCTACGGATGTTCTGTGCTGCCACGGTGGCCGCGGCCCAGGGCAGCATGGCGAGGGCCACGAAGCGGAGATGAGGGGATGCCATGGTTCTCTCTTCCTAGTGTTGTTTGCGGCGACCCAAGCGATCGCTGCTCACTAGTGTCCTGGATCAGAAATTCCTGTGCAGAGGGTGCGTGACCGGACGCTGCTCGCAAGAAGCACCGACGCAGGCATATTGGTGGATACGTCGAGGAGGTGCGACGCAGCGAGCGGTGGCCGGACGGGTGCCATCTGT
>JBCCGH010000179.1:0-19604 GCA_039029375.1 Planctomycetota bacterium | reverse complement strand
CGGTACCAGGTCACGGCAAAGGGGGCTCGTCTCACGACCGCCCTCTTCGCCGCGCGCAAGTCCTCGATCCAGCACCTACTTGAGGCGGCGGCATGAAATCGAGCGCTTCGCGCGAGCAATCTCAGAAGTCGTAGCTCAGCGCCAGTCTTGCAACAGCTGCGCTGCTTCGCCGGCAGCGGAGCCATCGCGCGACGCCGCGATGGCTCGTTCCAGCTCGCGAAAGGCCTCGTCGTCATCGCCCTTTGCGTGTGCTAGGCGCGCCAGCCGGATGTAGATCTCGGCGCGGGCTTCGCGTTCGGCCGCGGTCTGGGGATCGGGGATCTCAGCGGCGGTCGCTTGCAGATAGGCGCGATCGACCGCCGGTCGCACGGCCAAGGCGACCTCGAATTCGGTGCGCGCTTCCTCAGGTCTACCCAACGCCTCGAGCGCGTCGCCGAGGCGCACGTGCAGATCCCGCATGAACGGGTCGATCTGTGCCGCCTCTTGTAGCAGGCGCGCCTCCTCTTCTCGATTGCCCAACTCTCGCTCCATGGCCGCCAGCTGGAGGCGCGGCTCGAACGCGCGACCGGTCCGTGCCACGTAGCCCTTGAGCTCCATCATGGCCTCACTCTCGCGCCCCTCTTCGCGCAGCAGGACGGCCAGCAGGAGGTTGGGGGCGACGGTCTGGTCCGTGCAGCGTGGCCAGCACGCTTTGGCGCGCTGGTACTCCCGCGCCGCGTCGTCGACGTTCCCGAGTTCTTCCAGGAGCTTGCCGAACGCGATGCGCGAATCGAAATCGTCGGCCCCGGCGGCGAAGCCGGCGCGGAAAGCTGCGGAGGCCTCGTCGACGGCGCCGCGCCGGCGGAGAAGCTCGGCGTGGAGGAGCAAGCCGCGCGGGTGGTTCGGGTCCGCGCCCAGCACGCGGCGCAGTTGATCGGCAGCGTCGATCGCGTTGGCGCGCTGCAGGAACGCCCAGCCCAGATTCACTCGGGCGTCCAGGTCATCGGGCTCCCGCAAGAGCTGCGTCGTGAGGCGCTCGATACTCGCGTCGGTGAATCGGGGGACGAGCTTCAGCCCGCGCAGCTTCTCGTCGGCGACCCACGCCAAGAACTCGCGATCGAACTCCCGCGGGGAGACGCCGAACGTCGCTTCGAACAGCTCGCCGGTCGGGCGGTCGTCGCCGTAGCCGCGTAGGAGCTCGACCACGCGATCGAAGCCGTGCTTGCCGGCGAGATACTCGACGATCAGCCCACCCTGGTAGTAGCCGAAGAGGATCCGCGGACCGCGGAACAGCGAGTTCAGCTGCAGGAGCGGGACCACCTCTTGGTTGTGGTAGGCGTCCCAGAGGTCGCGCTCCATGCCCCGCTCCCACGCCGGGTTCTTCTGCCCCTCCTCGTAGACCGAGAACCCCTCGGTCAACCAACGTGGCACGCGGTGCTTGCTGAGCGCCAGCGTGAGGACGTGCGCGTACTCGTGCCACGCGGTTGACGCCCACACGAAGTCCTGACCGCGAAGGACTCGGTCCGCGGGCGAGACCATCGTAATCAAGGGGCCGAAGCACGCGCCCAGGGCGCTGAATCCCCGGAACCCGATCGTCCGCACCGAGAAGTCGGCCCACGTATGAAACACTTCCACCGACACGTGCTCGGCGGGCTTGTAGCCGTACTTGTCGCCGAGGACCTCCTTGGCTTCGCGAAACACCGGCAACAGGTAGCGCAGGAGGACCTCGCGGTCGTCGTCGTGCAAGTGCATCGCGAAGCTGTCCCCCGCGACTTCCTGGTACTCTTCTTCGAGAAGCTGCTCGACGGCCAACGCGTTGCTGCGCCACGGGTGCACGAAACCGCGCTCCGCTTCGGCCGCCCGTTGCAGCATCGCCAGCGCCTCATCGTTGCGCGCACTGTAGATCAGGGCCTTGGCGAGCCCGTGCATCGCTGCGACCGAGCCGGGCTCGGCGTCCAGGGCCCGCTGATAGAACGGTACGGCGTCGCCAAAGCGGTAGAGCGCGACGAGATGGTCGCCGAAGAGCCGGTCGATGTCGGCGAATCCCGGGTCGACCGCGCGAGCCCGGGCGCGCAGCTCCGCCTCGGCCTGGGCCTTGCCGAGCAGCATGGCGGCAGCAGCGCGATGGGCGAGGGCACGCTTGTCGCGCGGATTGATCTCCAGAGCGCGATCCAGCACCGAAGCGGCATCGGCGAAACGCCGGTCGTCGAGGAGCACCACCGCGCGCTCGATGAGGGCGGCCACGCTGTTGGGATTGAGCGAGAGGGCGCGGCCCAACAAGTCCTCGGTCTTGCGCGGGTCGAGCTGGAAGTTGGCGCGGCGGAGGCGGTAGAGCTCGAGCAGCGCATCGTGGTACTCGCCGTTCTCCTGCAAAACCTTCTGCAGGTCGCGCTCGCCGCTGGGGAAACCGTTGGCTTCGCCATACGCCCGAAACTGGAGACGACCGTAGGCGGTGCGTGCCTCGGGCCGGTCGGGATCCGACCGGACGGCACGGGCCAACCAAGCGCTGGCAGCCTCCACGTCGCTGCGCGTGCCGAGTTCGGCCAAGCACATCCCAGTGTAGGCGAGCTCCTTGGCATCGTCCTCGGCGACGTGTTGCTCTGCCGCCGCGCGCCACAGGTCGAACGCCGCCTGGCGATCGCCGGTCTCGCGCAGCACGAGCCCGAGTCGGTAGCGAGCTTCCTGATCCGCGGGGTCGGCATCATGCAGCGCTTGCCACAGCACGCGGGTCCCGGCGTAGTCGCCGACCGCGAAGCGCGCGTTGGCCAACAGCCGTCGATAGCCCGAGTCCTGCCGATCTTGCAGCGGCAGGGCATCGATCGCTTCGAGGACCTCGCGGTACTCCCCGCGCACGAGACGCAGCTCGAGCAGCCCCTGCGCCGCGCGGCGCGCGACCGCCGCCGCCGGGCGTTCGTCGTCGGGGTCCTCGTCCCTCGATAGCACGATCTCTTCGAGGAGATCGCGAGCCTCGGCGAGTCGGCCCTTGAGCAGGCTGCGCTCCGCGCTGCGGAGCTCCTCCGCCCAGAAGTCGTCCTGCGCCGGCACCGCGCCGATCGCAAGGCATGAAACAAGCACCCAACGGCCCACCGTCATCGAGCCGATCATACGTAAGGCAAGGCGCGGCCGTGGGCGCCGTCTGGATCGAACTGCGGCCGACTGGCCCTTCTAGAGCCCGTACTCGCGGATCTTGCGATACAGCGTGCGTTCGCTCATCCCGAGCGCGCTGGCTGCCTTGACCCGGTTGCCGTCCGTCATGTCCAGAGTGACCCTGATGTGGTTGCGCTCGACCTCTTCGACGGTCTTCCCGGCGAGCGCCGACCAGACGTCGCTGCCGGACGTGCCCGGCGACCAGATCTCGGGGGGGAGATCTTGCCGTGTCAAGATGTTGCCGCGCGCGCGAACGACCATGCTTTCGAGGGCGTTCCGCAGCTCGCGCACGTTGCCCGGCCAATCGTGGTTGACCAACGCCACCAAAGCGTCGCGATCGATCGATTCGACGTCCTTGCCATGCTGGTCACTGAAGACTTCGAGGAAGTGCTCGACGAGCAACTTGACGTCGCCCTTGCGCTCGCGGAGCGGCGGCATCTCGAGCGTCACGACTTTGAGCCGGTAGTACAGATCCTGGCGGAATTCACCGCTCGCGACGCGCTCCGCGAGCTCCGCGTTGGTCGCGGCTAGGACGCGGACGTCGACGCGCCGACCGCGGTTGGAGCCGAGCCGGGACACCTCGCGGTCTTCGAGCACGCGGAGCAGCTTGATCTGCGTGGACATCGGCATTTCGCCGACCTCGTCGAGAAGGAGCGTGCCTTGATCGGCAAACTCGAATTTGCCCTCGCGATCGGCAACCGCACCGGTGAAGGCGCCCTTCACGTGACCGAACAGCTCGCTCTCGATGGTGCCTTCCGACAGCCCGCCGCAGTTCAACGCGACAAACGGCTTGCTCCGGCGCGGTGAGAAGTTGTGCAGAGCCCGCGCCACGAGCTCTTTGCCCGTACCCGACTCACCTAGGATCAACACCGAGGCGTTGGTGGGCGCAATCTGCCGGAGCACATCCAAGATGCGCACGATCTTCTCGTCGCGACCGACGATGCCTTCGAACCCATACGCGCGGTCCAGTTGGCTGCGCATGTCCTCGAGGGCCACGGCCTTGTCGTGCTCCTCCAGGCACTTGGAGACCTTCGTCCGCAGCTCCTTGAGATCGACCGGCTTCTCGATGTAGTAGGTGGCGCCCTTCTGCATGGCCTCGACGGCGAGCTCGCGACTGCCGTGGCCGGTGAGCATCACCACCCGCGTCACGGGGCGCCGGCCAAGCGCTTCCTCGAGCACCGCGAAGCCGTCCTTGTCCTTCATCACCACGTCGGTAATGACCACTGCGTAGTCGCGTTCGTGCAGCCGGGCCAGAGCCCCCGCGCCACTGTTAGCGGTGTCGATCGCGATGGGCAAGGTCTCCAATGCCTGCGACAACGCGTCGAGCAGGGCCTCATCGTCGTCTACGACGAGGATCGGATGGCTGCTCAAGGCTCGATCTCCTGACCGCCCGTCGCGGTGTCGGGCAAGCTCGACTCCGGAGCCGGGAGGCGAATGGTGAACTGGGTGCCGCGCCCGGCCTCGGAGCTGACCTCCAGTTTGCCGCCGTGCTCCTCGACGGTGCGTTGGACCATCGCCAGGCCGAGGCCGGTGCCGTCCTTCTTGGTGCTAAAGTATGGCGTAAAGACATCGCGCAGCACCGCCTCGGTCATCCCGGCCCCCGTGTCCGTCACTTGGACGATCACCTCGCCTTGCAAACGCCGCGAGGAGAGAAGGACCTCATCGCCGGGTGCACAAGCATCCAAGGCGTTCCGCAAGAGGTTGACCACCGCGGCCCGGAACTGGTCCGCGTCGACGGGGACTCGCTCGACTTTCGACCCGGGGAAGAACTTGAGGGACACGCCCTTCGTCTTCATCTCCGGGGTCGACAGGTCCGACAAGGCCTGGAGGAGTTTGTTGATGTGGACCCAGTCCGCCTGCGGCGCTGGTGACCGGACGAAGCCCAGGAACTCCTCCAGGATGGTCTGCAGGCGTTTGACCTCGCCCTCGACGACCGAGAGGCGTTTGAAGGTTCGGCGATCGCGGCTGCTTTCCGCGTCGACGAAGTCCTCTTTGACGAGCTGCAGGTTGAGGCCAATCGTCGACAGGGGATTGCGGATCTCGTGAGCGAAGCCCGCCAGAACGGAGCCGAGCTGCGCCAGGCGCTCGGTGCGAAGCTTCTCCTGGAGCTCCCGCTCGGTCATGGGCAACCGCTGACCCGTACCGAACCAGCGGCCGCCGGCGTCGAACCGCGAGGCGCGGTAAACCGGCGGAGGTAATGAGGAATGCGACTCAAAGCGTGGCAAAATATGCCGGTGCTCCGGATCAAAGTGAAGGGAGAAGCCTTTGCCGATGCCGACGTCGAGCGCGCGGTGGCGGCGATCCGCAGCGGAGCGCTCGTCGCGCTGCCCACGGAAACCGTCTACGGCCTCGCAGCGGACCCCGACGACGCGGCATCGGTCGCCAAGCTGCAGCGCGCCAAAGGCCGTGACGCCGGCAAGCCGCTGACCCACCACGTCGCGTCGGTGGACGCGGCGCGACGCCTGGTGGCCGCGATACCCAGGCGGGTCGAACGACTCGCGGCGCGTTTTTGGCCCGGACCGTTCACGGCAGTACTGCCGACGCCCGAAGGCGGCAGCATCGGCGTGCGGGTGCCGGCCCAGGCGTTCACTCGCGCGGTGCTCGCGCACTTTCCCCGGGGGCTGCTGCTGAGCAGCGTCAATCCGTCCGGGGCACCGCCGCTCACCGACCCCGACGAGATCGCGGCCCGCTTCACGGACATCGACGTCCTGATCGACGCCGGCCCCGCTGTGCTGGGGACGGCGTCGGCGGTCGTGCGGGACCTCGGGGTTGAACTCGAGGTGCTGCGCGAAGGGACCCTGGCCCGCGACGAGCTGCTGCGCGCGGCGGCCGCGACAGTCTGGTTCGTCTGCACTGGCAACACGTGCCGCTCACCGTTGGCTGCGGCGATCGCGACGCACGCCGCCGCCGGGGCGCTGGGCGTGGGCACCGGGGATCTGTTGGCGCGGGGCCTGCACATCTGCAGCGCTGGGACAGCGACGGGTGGCGGCTCCATCGCCAGCGAGGGGTCGCTTCAAGTGGCTGCGGAGATCGGGCTGGACCTTGGTGCCCACGTGTCCCGGCCGGCTGAGCCAACGGACCTCGCGCGCGCCGCGGCGGTCTACGCGATGACCCAGAGCCACCTGCGCCATGTTCTCGGGCTGGCGCCGGACGTCGCGTCCCGCGCGCAGGTGCTCGACCCCGACGGGACCGACATCCCGGACCCGTTTGGCGGCGACCTCTCGATCTACCGCGAGGCGCGAGAGGTGATCGGCCAGGCGGTCATGGCCCGCCTCCCGGCGATCCTCGCCCTTATGTAGCGTCGTTGGTCCGCGCGCGCTTCAGCTCACGCACGTCTTCCTGCAGCTGCGTGATGCGCTCGATGCCGCGGAGGGTTCGCATCCACCGACGCTTCTCGAGCAGCGGGTAGCCGAGGTAGTCGTCAACGTCGGTGAGGTCTTTGTAGATCACCGAGTTGCCGCCGACCCGCACGTCGTCGGCCACCCGCAAGTGCCCGGAGCTGACGGTATGCCCACCGAGAGCGACCCGGTTGCCCAACACCGTGCTGCCGGAAAACGCGCAGAAGCCGGCGATCGCAACGTGCTCACCAAAATCACAGTTGTGCGCGACCTGGACGAGGTTGTCGATCTTGCTGCCGCGGCCAATGCGAGTGGCGCCGAGCGCGCCTCGGTCCACTGTGGTGTTGGCGCCGATCTCGACGTCGTCCTCGACGACGACCGTGCCGAGCTGAGGGAACTTCACGTAGCTGCCGTCATCGTCCCGGGCATACCCAAAGCCATCCGAGCCGATCACCACACCGGCATGGAGGATGACACCATGGCCCAGCTGCATCCCGGGGTAGAGGACGACGCCGGCGTGCAGGACACACCCTCGGCCGATCGTGGAACCCGCGCCAACGACGACGCCGGGGCCGAGGATCGTCTGCGCCCCCACGCGGCAACCGGCCTCGACCACCGCGTTGGGGCCCACGCGAACGGGGGCCTCCAGCTCTGCCGCAGGATCGACCACGGCCCGTTCGTGGATGTCGTGCTCGGTCGCCTGCGGCACGGGATGAAACAGCCCGGCGATCCGCGCGAACGCCGCGTACACGTTGGCGACCACGATCTGCGTCGCCGATGTCTCGACCTCCCGCTTCACCAGGAGGGCGGCCGCTTTCGTGGCGCGCGCCGCGTCCTCAAGCTTGTGGTCGTTCAGGAACCCCAGGTGCTCGGGGCCGGCGTGACGCAGGTCGGCGACCCCGTGGATGGGGCGCTCTGGATCGCCCAGAACCTCCCCGCCCACGCGCTTGGCCAAGGACCCCGCGGTCTCGTGAGTCATGGCGACCGATGATGCAGAGACCGCACCTGCTCCGCCACTCTGACCCGCTGGGATTCACTCCACGCGGGGTCGTAGGGAATGCCACCCTCAAAGGTCGTGAACAGCGTCGCGGCCGCGGCTTGGCGGACGCGGCGCTCTGGGTCGAGCAGGAGGTCGACGAGCACGTCGCACGCAACGCGATCCCGATGCCCGACCAACGCCCCCGACAGAGCCTGTCGCGCCGCGGCAGGACCGTCGAGGATCGCCGCCAGCGGAGCCGGCATGGGCAAGTCGACACGCCACAGCGGCTCGAGCTCCGCCAGCCGGGCACCCCCCTGCGCCCGCGCGGCAACGAGGGCCGCGGCCCGCCGCCACGACGCCGGGTCCAGGATGGGCCGGAGGGCAGCTCGCTCGACCGCTCGCAGCGGCCGCTGCCGCAGCACGTCGATCAACGCCCAGCTGACGCGCGTCGGGAAGACCGCGCGCACGGCGAAGCTCAACGCGCTGCCACTGCTGGCGAGCCGGGCCAGCGCCGCGGCGCGCGGTAGCTCGCTGAGGTCTTCCAGGGGCCCCGGCGGCGGCGGCACTCGCACGGCGCCGCGCCGCTGCGCGTGGTCCAGCAAGTCGGCGGGGACCGCGCCCTGCCACCACCATGGGTCGATGGCCGCGGCGAGGCGGAGCGGGTCGACCTCGCTGCGATCGATCGCGCGCAGCGCCCGGCTGGCGGTCAACAAGGGCGAGCGGAGGTCGCGACGCAGGACCGGCTCGACTCGACCCCATGCCACGGTGGCGCCACGGACTTGAACCTCTAGCTCGGCCATGGCCCGCAAGGCCAACGTCTCCTCGCGGTGGGCGAGCACCGACCAGGCCCGTCGCTGGCGCACCATCGCGGCGCGCGTGACGGCCACCTCGAGCAAGGTCGCAGCCTCGCCCGCCGCGCCGCCCAACCACGCGACCCGCGCCCGGCCGCGTGCTTCGAGTCCCGCCAGTCGCTCGACGCGGAGCTGTCGGCGCGCGCGGTCGGTCCAAGGGCCGTCCGGTGTGGCCTCGGCGATCTCGCGGAGACGGGCAAGGTTGTCGGCGAGGAACGACAGCTTCTGCAGCCCGCTCCAGTAGCCCACCCGTTCCAGCGCAGGTCGTTCGTCGACCAACGTGGGAGCCGCCGCGACCGGGTCGAGCAGCGCATCCCCGATGAGCGCCACCTCCAGGTCCTCGGCCGTCGCCAAGCCGGTTTCGTGCAACGCCAGCTGGAGCGCCGGCGCGTGTTCACCCCAACTCGCTTCGACCTGGCCCGCGGCGACGTCGAGGTGCGGCTCCGGCGAGCCAATCAGCAGCGTGGCTTGGTCGACGAGCCACGCCGATGCATACGGGAATGAGCGGGCGAACGTCGCGATCAGTGCATCGAAGAACTCGACGGGCATCGCGTGCGTCGGGATCCACTGCACCACGACGCCCTCGGGACGCAGTGCCCGGGCGGCGAGGGCGTAGAACTCAGCACTGTAGAGGGCAGCGCTGCCGGGCGCGTAGGGCAGCAGAGGCTCGAGCGTAATGACGTCGAACGTCGCCGCCGCGTGGCGTTGCAGAAAGCCCCGCCCATCGGTGACGTGGAGCTCGACGCGCGGGTCATCGCCAAAGCGCGGCCGCAACGCGTCGGCATGGACCGGCCCATCGCCGGCGAAATAGGGCGCCAGCTGCAGGACGGCGGGCGACAGCTCCACGACATCCACCTGGTTGGGCGTCGCCCATTCCGTGACGGCCGCCGCCGTGGTGCCGGTGCCCAGGGCGATCACCGCGATCCGGGCGGCCCGGTTTTCACCCCGTAGCAGCAGCGGCAAGTGCCCAAGGGCCCGCATGTAAGCGGTGCCAGGCCCGGTCTCGGCGGCGCGAAACCCGTCGGTAAACAGCAGCATGCTGTGGTTGCGTCGGTCGTAGACGACCGATGCGGTCTGCACCGGATCGACCCAGTGCGCCTGGGGCACGAAGGAGTCGGCGCGGTCGTAGCGCGCGCCACGTATCGGCGGCCGCGGCGCCCACGCCGGGCCGGCGCCGACACTGCCGACGGCGCCGGCGAGCGCTAGCAGCGGCACGCACCAGAACACTGCCCGCCCCAGGGCGTGCCGGCCGAGCGTCACGGCGAGGACCGCGAGCACGGCGGGGCCCAGCGCGAAATAGTGCTGCGGCAGCGCCCGCGGCAGCACCGCGCCAGCGAGGATGGCGCCGACGAGGGCGCCGACCCCCTGCCAAAACAGCAAGTGACCGGCGCCGGCCGCGCGCCGTGCTGGCCGCAAGCGGCGCAGCAGCAGCGGGACGACGGCGCCGAGGAGGAACATCGGCACGAGCGAGGCGGCGCCGACGGCCGTCGCGATCCTCAGGTGCAGCGCCGCCGTGGACTGGACGGGCTGCGCGGCCAGCAGCGGTGGCAGGCGCTCGTGCAGCCCGACGGTGACTGCCGCGGCCGCCAGGAGGAGGGCGGCCCCGGCCGCCCGGCGCCCCAACGCTCGGCCCCCCATCGCGCGGCTGAGGAGCGGCGTGCCGACCGCGGCGCCGCCGGCGAGCCCGAGGAGCGAGACGGCCAGCACGCCGGCCAGCGTCGGCTGTAGCCCTTCCAGCCAGAACGGTAGACGTCGCAGCAGCACGACCTGCATGCCGAGCACGAGGAGGCCGGACCCGGCGGCCAGCGCCGCCGCGCCGCGCGGCAGCCGGGGTGTGATGACCCCGCGGGCCAGCGCGGCACCGGGCCCGACGGCCAGGAGGAGCAGCGCCGCGGCGCCGTAGGCCCCAGCGCCCAGCAGCAGAGTGGTGCCGATGCCGAGCTCGGGGATCCACAGGTTGCCGCCGTACCACGCCCCGACCACCGAGCCCAGCAGGTTGGCGCCCACCACGGTCCCGACCCGGCTGCGGCTGAGGCCCGGGCCGGCCAAGAGAAGCGGTGCCGCCGCCCCCATCGCCACGGCGAGAGCACCCGGGACCAGAAAAGCCGCGGGACCGGCCACCGCCCAGGACGGCGCCTGCCACCCGCGCAGCGCGATGTCGGCGAGGGGCGCGACGAGCGCCACGCCACCGTAGAGACAGGCCATGGCTCGACGCAGCGGCCAGCGGCAGGCCAACCGGTGCGCCGCCAGGCCGCCGGTGCCGAGGCCCAACAGGAACAGCGCCAGGACCAACGTCGCACCCAGGGCACCGTTGCCGAGCGCCAGCCCCCAGCGCCGGGCGAAGACGGTCTCGAGGAGGAGGCCTCCCAGGCCGCTGAGGAACGCGACCAGCTCGGTCATCGCCGCCCCAGCTGCCGGCCGACGGCCATCAGCCGTCCGAGTCGCGGATGGCCTCCAGAGCCGACGCCCCGGTATCGGCCGCGATCAGGCGCTCCCGCACCTCGACGCGGCCGAGCAGCTTGGCGATCTCCGCCAACGTCTTGATGTGCAAGAGTTTCTTGTCCCTGGGGATGATCAGGCAAACGATGATCTGGGCCGGGCTGCCATCCAAAGTTTCGAACGGGATGCCCTGCGGCGAGAGACCCAGCACGGCCAGAACGTCCGGCAGGCCGTCCACAGCCGCGTGCGGGATCGCGATCCCGTGCTCCATGCCCGTGGTCATGCTCCGCTCGCGGGTGATCAGCGCGTCCTCGACAGCCCCCAGGGCGGCCTCGGGCATGGCCCCAGACGTGGCCGCGCACGCCGCCAGGCGCCGAATGGCCACCCACTTGTCCTCGGCCTCGAGCGGCGCGACGACCCGGTCAGGGGCGAGGAGCTCCGAAAGCTTCATGAGACGACGGGGTAGCGGGCTTGGTCGCGGCGAGACTGCATGGAAACGCGCTGTGGGACGACGCGCAATCCAGCGCCTTCAAAAAGCGCGCGTTGATTCCGTATCGGCAGGAAATAAAAGGCTTAGCGCTCTTGTCTGAGCGGGCCACCGCGACGGTTGCCGGTCCCTCAGGACGGCCCTTCGGTGGCACCCACCAAGCTGCGACCCAGACGCTCCGAGATGATTCGTGCACACCTCACACCGCTCGGCGAGGCAGACGCCATGACCCCTCGTGCCCTCTTCTCGCGGCTTGCCAGGCGCTCCGCGCGCTCCGTGACCTGCGCCGTCGCCGCCGCCGTTCTCGGCGCCGGTCCACTGCTCGCCCAGGATCCGCAGGATCCGGGGCAGGGTTTTACGCTCGAGCTGGAAGGCGACTACCTGACCATCACGATCAGCGAATCGGATGGGCTGCCGATCGAGCAGTTCATCAAGCTGGCCCAGACGCTCACGAAGAAGACCTTCACCTACTCGACGCCCGACCTGAGCAACGTCGCCGAGAACAAGATCACGTTCATCGGCGCGAAGCGGATGAAGCGGGACAACTTCTTCCCGTTCTTCCAGACGATGCTCTACATCAAGGGCTTCGCCACGATGATCCGGGGCGACGAGGACACGGAGATCATCGAGATCGTGGCCTTGACCGGTCCGAAGCGGACCGAGCTCAGCAGTAGCGCCCGCTACGTGTCCCACGACGAGATCGCCAACTACGCCAACCAGACCGGCGTGCCGATCCTCACGTCGGTGCCGCTGGCGCACATCAACGCAACCGCGGCGACCAACCAGCTGCGGCCGTTCTTCAGCGTCGGTGCCGGCGCCACCAGCGCGCTCACCCTCGGCGCGGCAGCCAAGGCGCTCCTCCTCCAGGGGTTTGGCCCGCAGGTCTACGCTGCCTACCAGGTGCTGCGGCTGGTCGATGTGCCACCGGACGCCGCCGACCAAGAGGTTCGGGTGCAGCGCTTGGAGTATGCCGCCGCCGAGGAGCTGGAGCCGATCCTTACCGAGATCCTGGAGAGCCGGGCCAAGGCGGCGCAGGCCGTGGGCCCCGCCGGTGCCGAGCTGCAGGCGCAGCCGCGCTCGGAGCTCAAGATCGTGCCCCACGTGTCGCTGAACGCGCTGCTGATCTCCGGCACCCGCGACCAGATCATCGAGGCGCAGGAGCTCATCGCGCGGCTCGACGTGCCGCTCGACGAGACCGACGGCGACACTCACGTCGTGCGGCTCAAGAACGTGATGGCGTCAGAGCTGCGCGAGACGCTGCACGCCTTCATCCAGGAGGATCTGACGTCGGAGCAGCAGGCGCAGGCCGGGCAGACCGGCGCTTCGACCCGGCGCCCGCGGCGCACGGTGGTCATCGACCATGAGGCGAGCAACAGCCTGTTGATCTCGGGTACCGCCAGCAAGTTCCGCGAGCTGCAGCGCGTCATCGACGAGCTGGACCAACGTCAGCCGCAGGTGCTCATCGAGTGTGCCGTGGTCGAGCTCACCAGCCAGTCATCGATGAGGTTGGCGTTTGAGCTGGGCCTCGTCGACGTGGGCGGCGCCGGCCCATTTGACCGGCCATTCGGCTTCACGAGCTTTGGGCTCACCACGTTCGAGGACCAAGACGGCGATGGTTTGCCGGATACTCGCTTGCCGGACTTCGACAACCCGTTGCAGGGCATCACCGGCGGCATCATCTCCAGCGATGACTTTGCGGTGCCGTTGATCATCAACGCGCTCGAAGGCGACAGCGACGCCAACGTGCTGTCGATGCCGAGCATCGTCGTCAACAACAACGAGACCGCGGTGGTGTCGAACCAGGAGTCACGGCCGACGCAGACCGTGTCGCAGGGCACGGCGACGACGCAGGCTGGCGCTGGCGACAACGTGCAGGCCGGTATCATCCTGACGATCTCGCCATCCATCTCGAGCAACAACTACCTCCGGCTCAACGTCGATGTCGAGGTCAGCCGCTTCCTGACGCCGTTTGACCCCAACGCAGTGACCGCGGGTGTGATCGCCGAGCGCAACATCTCGACCCAGGTCACGATGCCAAGCAGCCACACGATGGTCCTCGGCGGCGTGATCGAGGATCAGCAGGACAGCTCGAGCAGCGGGATTCCCGTCCTCAAAGACATTCCGATCTTGGGCTGGCTGTTCTCGAGCTGGAGCCGGCAGAACGCGAAGACCAACCTCTACTTCTTCCTGACGCCGTACATCCTCGACGAGGAAGACTTCTCCGACATGGCGGAGCACAGCTTCCGCAAGAAGCTCGAGGCCGCCGACTACATCGGCCACCGCCGCATCCAGCTGATTGACCGGCGTTGGCGCGAGGGGCGGCCGGAGACACTGGATGACCCCGGCGCCACCATCGAGGACATCGACGCGCGCGGCGGGTTCGATATCCCGATCTACGATCGCCCCGACCGCGAGGTCGACCCGGGCCCCATCACTCCCGGGGCGGTGCCCGCCGCCACGGATCCTCCAGCGGCTCCCGATGACCATGCTACGATTCGAATCCCCGACGGACCGTAGCCCTTAGCCAGGCCCGCGAGACAGGACGGACGCCGCAATGTTGCAGGACCAGATCCGCCAGGCGCTGCTGAAGAACGCCGGGCTCAGCGAGGAGCAGATCGGCGAGGCCATCGCCGCCGAGCATGAGCTCGGCCTGAGCCTCGACCAGGTGTTGGTGTCGAAGAGCTTCCTCCCGGAATCCCGGTGTTTGGAGTTCTTCGGTGACTTCCTCGGCCTCGAGATGCGGACCACCCTCGAGGGGACGGCCGTACCGGGTGACTTCATCCAGAACGTGCCCGTGCAGTTCGCCCGGACCCACCACCTGGTGGCGCTCGGCAACGGTGACGGGCGCCTGATGCAGGTCGCCACTTGTCGGCCGCTCGACGTGCAGCCGATGGACGATCTTGCCACGATGCTCGGCACCGAGGTCGAGGCCGTGCTGGCGCCGCGCTCGGAGATCGCCAACCTGATCAACCGCGCCTACCGCCACAAGGCCGATGGCGTCGATGAGGCCCTGGTCGACATCGAGGAGCAGGACATCGTCGGCCTGGCGAACACGATCGAGCAGTCCGAGGACCTGCTCGACGTCGCCAACAAGGCCCCGATCATCCGGCTCGTCAACATGCTGCTCTTCCAGGCGCTGAAGCTGCGCGCCTCGGACATCCACTTGCAGCCCTACGCCGACCGCCTGCAGGTGCGCATGCGGATCGACGGTGTCCTCTACGACACCGAGGCCATCCCCAAGAAGGCGCAGGAGGCGATCATCTCCCGCGTCAAGGTGATGGGGAAGATGGACATCGCCGAGCGCCGTCTGCCGCAAGACGGCCGTGCCTCGATCCGCATCGGTGAGGGCGACGTCGACGTGCGCATCTCCACCGTGCCGGTGCAGTCGGGTGAGCGGATCGTCTTTCGAATCCTCGACAAGACCGCCAAGGTCTACACGCTCGATCAGATCGGGTTGTCGGAGGACAACCGCAAGACGATCGAGCGGTATATCCACTACTCGCACGGCA
Organism: Planctomycetota bacterium; assembly: GCA_039029375.1. Lineage (GTDB taxonomy): Bacteria > Planctomycetota > UBA1135 > UBA1135 > UBA2386 > JBCCGH01. The sequence continues at coordinate 4,875 of JBCCGH010000179.1, read as the reverse complement.
TCATCTTCGTCACCGGGCCGACGGGCTCTGGCAAGACCACGACGCTCTACGCCGGCCTGCAGGAGATCAACGCGCCAGAGCTGAACATCCTCACCATTGAGGACCCCGTCGAATACAACCTCGACGGGATCAGTCAGGTCCAGGTGAACACCAAGAAGGGGCTCTCCTTCGCCACCGGGCTGCGGTCGTTCTTGCGCCAAGACCCCGACGTCATGATGGTCGGTGAGGTGCGCGACAACGAGACGGCCGACATCGCGATCCGCGCCGCGCTGACGGGTCACCTGGTGTTCTCGACGGTGCACACCAACGACTCGGCGTCGACGGTGACGCGTATGCTCGACATCGGCGTCGAGCCCTACCTGGTGTCGTCGTCGGTGCTCATGGTCATCGCCCAGCGCCTGGTCCGGACCGTGTGCGAGCACTGCCGGGAATACGTGACGCCCGACGAGCGGATGCTGTTTGTGCTCGACGACCTCGGCCTGAAGCTGAGCCAGTTCCCGAAGGACAAGATCGCCAAGGGTGCTGGCTGCGACGAGTGCTTCCATTCGGGCTACTCCGGCCGCACGGCGATCTACGAGATCATGCCGATCGACCCGCACATTCAAGAGCAGATCGTGAACAAGGAGTCAGCGTCGCTGATCAAGAAGGGGGCCATTGAGCGCGGCTTGCACACGCTCCGGATGGACGGAATCGAGAAGCTGCTCGACGGCCAGACCACGCCGGACGAGATCGTCCGAGTGACCCAGCGCGACGTGTTCTGAGCGACGGACGAGCCGATGCCGATCTACGAGTACAAGGCGGTGGACGGCGCGCAGAAGGCGCGCAAGGGCATCATCGATGCCGACAGTCCCCGTGAGGCGCGGCTCAAGCTGCGCGACCAGCAGCTGTTCGTCACTGACATCGGGGAGACCAAGCGTCGTCGCGAACGGCGCGTCCAGATCAAGGGCGTCACCGGCGTCGACTTCCCCAACAAGACGCGCACCGACCAGGTGAGCGCCTCAACGCGGCAGATGGCGTCGCTCCTCGCGGCGGGCATTCCGCTCGCCGAGGCGCTCCGGACGGTGATCGAGCAGGCGCCGGACAAGCGCTTCGAGGCCACGTACCGAGACATTCGCGAGAAGGTCACGCAGGGCATGACGTTCGGCGATGCGGTCAGCCTCCACCCGGGGTACTTCACCGAGCTGTTCGCCAACATGGTGCGCGCGGGCGAGTCGTCCGGTGCCCTCGATCAGGTGATGGCGCGGCTGGCGAATTTCCTCCAGGCCCAAAGCCGCTTGAAGAACAAGGTCGGCGCGGCCCTGATTTACCCGGCGATCATGGTGATCATCGGCGTCGTCGTGGTTGCGGTGCTGATGGTCTTCGTCGTGCCCAAGGTGACTCAGCTCCTGCGCGGGCGCGGCAAGGATCTGCCCTTGCCGACCGAGATCCTCGTCACCATGAGCGACGCGGTCGTGAACTACTGGCTGTTCATGCTCATCGGGATCCTCCTCCTAGTGGTGCTGTTTCAGCTGTTCATCAACTCGCCGCGGGGCGGCCTGGTCTGGGACACCTTCAAGCTGAAGGTGCCGGTCTTTGGCGACCTGATGCGCAAGCAGTCGGTGGCGCGCTTTGCGACGACACTGGCGACCTTGCTGCGCTCCGGGGTGCCCGCGCTCCAGGCGATCGAGGTCACCAAGCGCGTCGTCGACAACCGCGTCATCACGAACGCCCTGACCTCCGTTCACGACCACGTCCTGGAGGGCGCGGACATCGCGACGCCAATGAAGATGAGTGGCGCGTTTCCGCCGATGGTGTCCTACATGGTGGGCGTCGGTGAGCAGGCCGGCAACCTGGAGGAGATGCTCGAGCGCGTCTCCGAGTCGTACGACGAGGAAGTCGACCTGGCGACCCAGAAGCTCACGTCGGTGATCGAGCCGCTGATCATCGTCCTGCTCGCCACGGTCGTGGCCGGGATCGTCGTGGCCATCGTCCTGCCGCTCCTCGAGCTGCAGGACCTGTAGCCACCGCCGCACGGGGGCTGGCGCCCCGCGGATCCGGGTCGCCGGGGCCCGCCGGAACGACGGTCCGGCAGGGTCGCGGCCCGGTCCCGGACTTAGGACGGCGTTCCCAAGCCACGGGGAATACCGCCAGCCCGGTACCGTCCAAGCCCAGCGTTGGCCGGGGTGCCGGCGCCGAGGTACGGTACACTGTTACATAAGACCGAACTGGGACCGCCCCATCGCAATGGAGTCTTCCGCTATGAACCGCCATCTTCCTGTCGCCCGTGCGCCGCGTGCCGCGGGTTTCACCCTCGTCGAGATCATGGTCGTCGTCGTGATCCTCGGGCTGCTGGCCACGATCGTGGGATCCAACGTCCTGGGTCGGTCCGCCAAGGCCGAAGTCAGCACCGCGGAGATCAACATCTCGCAGCTGAAGGACACCGTCGACCAATACATGATCGAGAACCGCCGGCGCATCCCCACGTGGGAAGACCTGCTGACGCCGGACCGCACGGGTCACAAGTGGATCCAGCGCGAGGACCCGCAGCTCGACCCCTGGGGCAACGAGTATGTGATTACGTTCGACCCGGACTACGAGCAGCTGCCATTCATTGTCTCATGGGGCCCCGATGGCCTCGAGGGCACGGACGACGACATCGACAGCAAGTCGATCACGCGCAACGACGAGGGCTGAGCGAAGCGATGGCCCGCCGCCCCCACCCAGCGAGAGGCTCGGCTTCGACCGGCCCGGCCGGCTTCACCCTGGTGGAGCTGATGGTGGTCGTGGCCCTCGGCGCGCTGCTGGCCCAGCTCGTCGCCGGCAACCTCGGCGCGATGATCCCGTCCAAGGCCATGGACGGCGCTGCGCGCCAGATCGTCGCGCAGCTCGACTTTCTCCGGTCGGAGGCGCGACTGCAGGGCAAGACCTACCGGCTCGATCTCGATCTCGGCAACCACCAGTACCGGACCGTCATGCCGCCGGAGGATCGCCTCCTCTCGACCGAGAACGAGCAGGAGGAGTTCAGCTTCGCGTGGAAGTCGCTCGGCGACGAGGTGCGGTTCGCCGGGTTATTGGTCGCCGGCCGGACGATGCTGCGCAGCGGGATCGCCGGGGTCGCCTTCGATGAGAACGGGTTCACCGCCGACCAGACGCTCTTTCTCGTGCATCCCGACTTCGAGGACATGGTGTGGTCGATTCAGCTGCGCGGGCTCGTCGGCACGGCGGACATCCTGCCGAGCCACGAGGGCGTGCTGCAGGCGCTGGACACCGCGACGGAGGCGTCCTTCTGATGCCGGGCCAGGGTCGCGGTCCGGTGCAGGGCGTCAGTGGCTTCACTTTGATCGAGGTGGTCGTGGCGATGGCGATCCTCTCCATCGTCTTGCTGTCGTTCCTGGGCACGCGGACCGACGCGCTCGTCGATGCGTCGGAGGCACGGAACTGGCGACTGGCTCGGGAGCTGGCGGAGCAAATCCTCTCCGAGCTCCAGGCCGGCGCGAGGGATCGGGCGCCGGACGTCGGTCGCATGACGATCGAGGGCTACGACGACTTCACCTATCAGATCCTGGTCGGTGAGACGGCGATCTCCGACTTTGAGTCACAAGCCGCCGGCGACCTGGCGCTCGGTGCCGAGGACCAGCGTGGCGACCGGGTGGCGTGGCAGCAGGAGCGCGACGAGCTACGCCGCGCGCAGGCGTCGGGCAAGACGCTGCAGGACTTCCGCGATGACCAGCTGCGCGAGGAGCTGGACCGGGAGTCCGAGGAGCGGGTGCCGAGCGAGGACGAGTTCGAGGAGGTGATGGTCGTCGTGTTCTTTCCCGAGGTCCGCCTGCGGGAAGAGGCGCTCGAGGCCAGCTTCAGTCTCAAAGCGCGGGTGCCAACGCTAGCGATCGAAGGCCTGACGCCCGAGGAGGCGGAAGCTCTCGGCGGCGCGTTTGGCGACGATGCGGATGCCGCGGCCGGCGGCGACGGAACCGGCGAAGGGACGCCACCATGATGCGAGCAGGCAACGACCACCCCGGGGCGCGGGGCTTCACTCTGATCGAGCTCCTCTTGGCGGTGGCGATCACCGGGATGGTGATGACCGCCGTGGGCGGCGCGTTCCTCGGTATCCTTCGCACGCGCGAGGAGGTACGGTCGTTGTCCGAATCCGCCAGTGCCGGCCCGCGGATCCTGGCACTGATCGACCGCGATCTACGGGCGCTGTGGCACCACAACATCAAGGAGAACCGCGTCCTCCTCGGCCGGAACCGCGACATCGCCGGGTTTGATGCCGACCGCATCGACTTCATCACCACGACCGACGCGATCGGCGCAGTGACTGACACGACCGATCAGCCCAACCGCCCCACCCTGTGTGAGGTTGGCTACTGGATGAAGCCCAACGATCGGTATCCGGATCTGCGCGAGCTGTGGCGCCGCGAGGACCCCCTCGTGGACAACGATCTCAGCACGGGCGGCAACTTCCAGCTGATCCACGACCGCATCAAGAACTTCAACATCACCTACTACGAAACGCTCGGCGCCAAGGCTGAGGCGTTCCACGAGTGGGATTCGAGCAAGGACGCCGAGCTGCCACGCCGCATCCAGATCGAGTTCGAGGTGGAGCGCAAGATGGCGAACCGCAACCGCGTCACGGGGGCGGAAGTCGGCGACCTGGAGGGCACGGTCAAGAAGTACGTGCGGCACATCGTGCTCGACCCGCGCTACCCAGAGATCCTGCAGGCGGGGCGGGCGATGGTCGCGGTCGTCCCGCCGCGCCCGGCAGAGTCGGCGGACGGCCCCCTGGGCGGCGGCGGTGCTGGCCCGGCGGGCTGATCATCCTGGACTTAATAATACGTTTCAAGCAAAGGCGATGACAAAAGTTGGTATGTTTGATGGTCATAGTTTTTGTTGTTG
>JBCCGH010000178.1:0-19904 GCA_039029375.1 Planctomycetota bacterium | reverse complement strand
TTGCGTAAGTCGGCGAGCCATGTGTGCCGCTCGCAAGGCGCTGTCGACGCAGGGCTTGTTGGTGGACAAGTCGAGGAGACGCAACGCCGCGAGCGGCGCAGAGGGCCGTCGACATATGTGACGAACTTCCGACACGCAACAGTAGGTAGTGGCCGACTTTGGTGTGGTGAGGCGAATTGTGGGGGCCGCGCGGCGTTCTGCCCGGGGCGTTGCGCCCCGCCACACCACACCAAAGTGGGCCACTACCTTTTTGTCGAACTGCGTGGCCCCGGGGGGCTTGGCCGTCGCGCGCTGCATGACGCCGCTCTCCAAGGCATCCCGTCGCACACGCTGCTGGTCCCCGAGGGCTTCGTGGTCGAAGCCGCGCCGGAATGGACGCCGCAGAACCCGACCAGCTTCGTCAACCTCCGCGGCCGTGTGCGCGGACCGGCCGCGAGCGAGTTGTGCTTTTTTCCGCAGCGTGCGTTCATGTTCACGGACGACGTCAATGTGCAGCAGAGGATGGGCCTGCAGGTCGGCGCGAGGACACCGTTGGGCAGCCTGGTGTGGGCGCCGCCGCGCGGTCCCGGCGAGGTGGTCGTGCAGGTGGTGATGCCGGAGTTTCGGCCGCAGGTGAGCGATTTGCGGGTGCTCGACGCGCGTCAGGTCGACGACGTGACGCGCCCGCTGGAGCGCCTGGTTCAGCCGATGCTCGCCGATGATCGGCACGCGAACGGCATGGCCGCGATGTCTGGCGTGGGAGCAAACTCCAGCACCTGGATGGTCGGCGAGCGTGTGCGCGTCGCTTACCGCGAGGCGGGCGTTGAGTGGGAAGAGGAGTTCACCTTGGCGATGTACGGCCGCACGATCCACCTGGGCGGGCAGGGCTGGGTGCCGGCGAGCAACCACAGCGACTGGCAGCTGCTCGCGTTTCGTTCGGTGCGGGCGCCGCGTGGCCAGCTCGACGCGGCTCTACCGCTGCTCACCTGCATGGCGGCCTCGGTCCGGGAGACGCCGGAGTGGTTCACGCAAGTGCGCCGCACCAAGCGGGAAGTGGACCGGATCCGATCGCAGGGCGCGCAGGCTTGCCTGCAGATCATCCGGGAGTCGGGTCGCCGGACTCAGCAGATCCTCAGCGAGATCTCGGACATGCAACGCCAGTCGTGGCGCGAGCACGAAGCCATCACGGATCGCGCCAATCGCGCATTCACCAACGCGATTCGTGGGGTCGAGGACTACTCGATGCCGGGCGGTGGGACGGTGTCGCTAGACAGTCGGTTCGCGCACGTGTTCACCGATGGCTTCGACCGCTTCATCTTGACCAACGACGGGCTCTACAACCCCAACTCGGACGATGCCGTCAACCAGCACCAGTGGCAGTCGATCGCGCCCGTCACGCCCGCCGGCGAGGCGGCGAACGGTTGGTGACGGTGGGGCGTCGGGGCGGGCGACGGATTGCCGGCGGCGGCGGGCGTGGAGCGGCGCTAGAAGCTCGGATCAGAGTCTGTATCGTGGGTTGAGTCCGGCGCCGACAACACGTAGCCATGCAACCACCAGCTCACAGGTCCCGTTTCCGGCGCGCGCTGCCAAAGCTGCTGGCGGCGGCGTGTGGAACCGTCGTGGCGCTGGTCGTCGTGGAGGTCGCGCTGCGGTGGTCGGGCTACAACCTGCACTTCCACAACGGCTTCTCCTCGTTCCACGAATACGACCCAGACGTCGGGATTCGCGGCGTGCCCGAGATGAGTGGTCGCTTCACGCAGTCGGAGTTCGATGTTGGCGTGACGCACGATGCTCGAGGGTTCCGCGTCGCGCCGGTCGACCGCGATCCGCCAGATGAGCCCGGGAAGGTCCTGTGGGTGCTCGGCGATTCGCACGTCTGGGGCTGGGGTGTGGAAGCGGACGAGTCGATCGTGGGACTGCTCGATGCTTCGTTGGCGGACCTTCGCGCCGCTAACTTTGGAGTCTGTGGCACGGGCACGGTGACGCAGTCGATCGTCTACGAAAAGCACGTGGCGGCCTCGGTGCAGCCTGGCGACATCGTCGTGCTCTGTGTGTTCTGCAACGACCTCAGCGACAACATCGGCCATGCGTTCCGCGAGTTCGCCTACGCCGTGGTCGGCGATGACGGCGAAGTGTCTGTTGTGCCGCCGCCCGCACCGAGCTTCGGCAAGAAGTTGAAGAAGCTGCTGAAGCTGAACTGGGCCACGTTCAACCTTGCCGCCTACGCGTGGGACCGGATGAAGGCGGATTGGAAAGCCGACTCACGCGCGGCCGCAAGCGGCGTGGAGGTCGAGGTGTTTGACGAGGAGCTCTCGGCGCTGGTCTTTCGCCACTACCTCGACGCGATGCGCGACGACGCGCAATCGCGCGGCGCGCAGCTCGGAGTGGTCTTTCTGCCGTTCCGGACCCTCTATGGCGAAGGGACCCCGCGAGACGTCGAGCACGTCGCGCAGCACCGTAGTAACCACCGCACCGCGATCGAGGTGTTGCGTGAGACGGACATTCCCTTCGTCGACCTATTGCCGGCGCTCCGGCAGCAGAGCGCGAGCGAGCGGATGACCTTCGTCGGCGACTTCCATCTGGGAGCCGCCGGGCATCGAGTGGTCGCGGAGGGCGTGACCCAGCTGGTCCGCTCGTTGTAGCGGTGTGGTGGGCCGGCGGGCTTGGTGGCGCCGTTGCCGGTCCTTCGCCTGCCGCCAGTGTTGCGTCCGGCGATCAGCAGCGTGGTCGCACCCATGCCCCGAGCTCGTCGAAGCTGGCAAAATGCAGGTCCGGATCGCTGGCCAAGAGCGCGTCGTGATCGACGTTGGATGCCCAGCGGGCGGCGATCGCGACGACGCCTGCTTCGCGCGCGACGTGCACGTCCGAGGCCATGTCGCCGACGTAGGCGGTGCGCGCGGGCTGGATGCCCCAACGACCCAGCAGCCGCTGCAGGCACTCGAGCTTGATCGCGCCATGCGACGAGCCAGACTCGCGGTGCTTGGCGGGAAAGTAGTGCTCGATGCCCAAGACACGGAGGCTGACGTCTAGGCTGGCGCGTCCCTTGCCGGTGACGATGCCGAGGAGCCGCTGCCGTCGTGCCAGCTCTTCGAACAACTCGACGGCGCCGGCAAACGGCGCTGGGATCTCGGCGTGCAGGCGCTCGTAGTGGCGCAGAAACGTCCGGTGCGCGTTGCGCCAAGCCTGAGGGCCAAACTCCAGCTCGAGCATGCCCTCTTCGCTGGGGCCAAAGCCGGCGATGACCTGCGCGACGCTGGGGCGCGGCCGGCCGTGCTCCTCAAGCGTGGCTTGGTAAGCCTCGATACAGCACGGGATGGTGTCGGCGATCGTCCCGTCGAAGTCGAGGATCAGGGCGTCGAGGCGGTCGGTCGGCATGGGCGCGCAGCGTAGCGAGACGCTGGCGTTTCGCCGCGTCAGTCGCCGTGGATGCGTTGCGCTACGACGTTGGTGAATCGCGCGTCGGCGGCGATCGTGGTCGGCGCGACAATGGCCTGCGCGTAGAGCGTGATGCCCACGAGTTGCGAGAGTGCCGGGAGGGGCAGGACGGCAGTGCCGCGGCCGTCCGGCGCCGCCAGCACGATCAGCCCGAGCGGCAGCATGGTCGCCGGCGCGATCCGCAGAGTCCCATAGGGTGCGAGGGGGATGCTGGCCGGTGCCGTCCCAATCAGCACGGCCGCGGACTGCGGCACGGTGGCGTAGCCGGCCCGCGACGCGACGTCCAGCGTGTAGTTCCGGCCGGGGAAGGGGAGGCTGGTCGCGGCGAGCTGCCGGTGGTGGTTGGCGTAGACCACGGTCTCGGTGACGCGAGCGCCGTAGTTGCCGGCGACGAGATCGGCGTCGCCGTCGCCATCGATGTCGCCGACGGCGAGCGCGCGGGTGTTCTCAAAGCCCTGCGGCATCCGGTCGGTCCCGTCGACGAACTGTCCAGCGCCGTCGTTGAGGTACAGCTTGTTGTAGGAGTCGTAGTCCGCGCAGAAAACGTCGAGGTCACCGTCGTCGTCGGCGTCAACGAGCTTGATCGACGCGGTGTTGTCGAGGTCGTAACGCATCTCGGAGTAGGCGAACCGGCCGGCCCCGTCGTTTACGTAGAGCGAGTTGGTGCTGCCGAAGGCGCGGGGCAGGTCGTTGCCGACCGCGATGTCGATGTCGCCGTCGCCGTCGACGTCGCCAAAGTCGAGGCACGACGATGGGCGGACGACGGTGGGCATATGGGTCGCGGTGACGTCGGTGAACGTGCCGTTGCCGTCGTTGAGATACAGTCGATCGCGGGTGCCTTGCGACCAGCCGACGGCGACGGCGAGGTCGAGGTCGCCGTCAGCGTCGAGATCCATCAGGCCGAGCGCCCGCACTTCCTCCACGATGCCCGGCAGGTGCGTGGCAGTGGCGTCGCTGAACGTGCCCGCCCCGTCGTTGAGGTAGAGCGCGGTCGGCTCGAGGAAGTTGCCCACGACGAAGGTCGGGTGCCCCGTTGCCGGTGACGTCGCCGAGCGCCAGCGCCGTGGTGGCGTCGGTCGCGGCCGGGAGTCGGGCGGCGGTCGCGTCGCTGAACGTCGCGGTGCCGTCGTTGCGATAGAGCTTGTTCTGGCCCGCCATGTTGCCAAACACCAGATCCTCGTCGCCGTCACCGTCGACGTCGCCCACCGCCAGCGCGCGCGACTCGTCGTTGTCGTTGGGCAAGCTCGCGGCACTGTCGTCGACCAAGTTGCCATGGCCATCGTTGCGATGCAGCCGGTTGGGCCACGATTGCCAGTCGTCAAAGCCGTTGGCAGAGACGAGGTCGGCGTCGCCATCGCCGTCGAGGTCGCGGAGCGCGACTGCCCACGGCACGTCGAACACGGCATAGAGGCGGCTAGGCGCGACGTCGGCGAAGGTGCCGGCCCCGTCGTTGAGCATGAGGCGATCTTGCGACAGATACTCGGCCCACAGCAGATCCAGGTCGGCGTCGTGATCGACGTCGGCGAGCAAGAGGGCTCTGGACTGGTTGGTCGACCCTGACAACATCTGTGTCGCCGTCGCGTCGGTGAACGAGCCGGTCCCGTTGTTCTCGAACAGCAGGCGTGCCGACGCGAAGCGGTCCGTCCACACAGCCAGCACGAGGTCACCGTCGCCATCCCCATCGACGTCGCCAAAGGCCAGACCACTGGTCGCCGAGGGCGCCGGGCCGGGCATGCCGAAGCTCGCGTCGGTGAAGCCGCCGGCGCCGTCGTTCTGGAAGATCGTCGGTGGGCCAAACCAGTAGCCCGAGATCAGGTCGAGGTCGGTGTCGCCGTCGACGTCGCCAAAGGCGAGGGAGCTCGTCGACGCGGCCACCGAGGGGAGCTGTCCGGTCGCGTCGCTGAAGTTCGCGGCACCGTCGTTGAGGAGGAGGACGTGGCCGAGCTGCTCCGCGAGCACGAGGTCGAGGTCGCCGTCGGCGTCGACGTCACCCGCGACGATGTCCCATGAGCTCGTCGCGTTGGGCACCATCTTGGTCGACGTCACGTCGGTGAACACGCCAGTCCCGTCGTTGAGGTAGAGAAGGTCCTGGCGGTAAGAGGCAAACGCCACGTCCAGATCGGCGTCGCCGTCGAAGTCGGCGAGCACGAGCGCCCGGCACGACGTCGCGTCGGTCGGCAGGCGCCCGAAGGTGGCGCGCGTGAACTTGCCCGTGCCGTCGTTCAGGTAGAGCTGGTTCTGGTCGCCGCTGTCGGTCGCGGTGACGAGGTCTGGATCACCGTCGCCGTCCACGTCGCCGAACGCCGCGCCCTCGGTGCGGTAGCGGCCCGCCGGCAGGTGGGTCGTGGTCACGTCGACGAAGTGGCCGGTGCCGTCGCCGAGGTAGAGGCCGTTCTGCCAGCCCGCGACCACGATGGTGTTGCCGACCAACAGATCGACGTGCCCGTCGGCATTGACGTCCGCCGCCGCCAGCGCCGAGCTCGGGTTGCGCGCCGCGGGCATGGCGGCGTGCACGTTTTCGGCGAACTGGGTCTGTGTCGGCGCGGCGATGGCGAGGAGAGTCGCGGCGGCCAGGGTCGGGACGCGGGAAGGTTCTGCAAGCATAGGGGTGGTTCCGGAGAGGCTTGGGGAGCCTCCTGCAGCCGAAACCTGGAGCGGGGGGGCGTGTGACGCCCGAAGTCGGTTTATTGCTGGCTGGCCCTTAGCGCGCGTCCGGGAAGAGCTCGGTCAGGCTGCGGCGGAAGTTCGTCTCGTTCCCTGTGCTCATCTCGGGCAGGGTGACCTCGACCGTGCATCCTTCGACCACTGCAGTGCGGGGCACCCTCGACTGCCCCTCGGACTCCAGGAGCGCTTGGTCCCTGGGGCAATCACGAAAGAGGCACTGGCTGAACGTGGCCGGGGCCTGATCGAGGATGAGATAGCGGAGGCGCTCGAACGTGCAGCGCTCGTAGCGGGCGAGATCGATGTTGCGCAGCAAGTGGCCGAGCCCGGGGCTCCTCCCGTACCCACCCGCGAAGATGCAGTCTCGCGCGTAGAACGCCCCCCCGGCCGCGCTGAGGATGTAGCAGCCGCCGTGGCCAGCGTCGAACCGCACGAACCGCACTCGATCCGCCTGCACGCTGGCGGCCTCGCGGCGCAGGTCGAAGGCGCCGTCGTTGTTGCCGTCGATCGTGCAGTCCCGCAGGTGCAGGTTGACCAGTACGTCACGCGTTGAGAAGTCCGAGAGCTCGAGCAGGGTGGCGTTCATGCCCGCGCCGCGAATCGTGAGGTCCCGTGGCGCGTGGGTGCCCCCGTTGCCGATCGCCGCCCACGACACGCGGTGCACTCCCGGACCGAACTGGAGCGTGGTGCCGTCCGGCACCGGCTCCGAGTCCGACAAGCGGTGGGGTCCGTCGACCACGGGGCCCTCGGTTCGGTGGGCGAACAGACGCGCCAGGGCCTCGGGATCTGACTGCAGCGCCGCGCGGTCCCGCTGTCGCTCGGGATCAGCGAGCAGCGCCAGCATGTCGTCGCGCCCGTCGATCTCGATCGTGCGCCGGCGCTCGGCGTCGGCCAACCCTTCGCGGCCGCCCAGCCCAGCTGGCATCTGCGCCAACACGTCGCGGAGCCGGATCCACTCACGGTCGACGACGTGCTCCGGAGGTGCGCGCCCGGCAGCCTTCTCGAAGGAAGCACCGAAGTCGGCCTCGAACCGAGCCCGGCGAAGCACCAGTGCGTCGCCGGGCTCGGCCGCGGCGCCGGGCTGGCTCACGGTTCGCGGCGGTTGTGGCACCGCGGGCTCGCGCGGCGACGTGGCCTCGCGCGCGGTGGCCGTGAGCGGCTCGGTGGGCTCGGTCGCGGGTGGGGGCTTTGCCGGCGCCCGCACCGCCGGATCGGGCGCCACCATCGGCCCGCGGTGCGCCACGAAGGCGAACAGCCAACCCGCCGCCATGGCGGCCACAACGATCGTGGCAACCCGCATCCAACCCATCACGCACCCGATCATCGCAATCCGACCGTACGGTGCCGCGACAAAAACCTCCGCATTGCACTGTCCGGTCGATCGCGCCTGCTGCGGCCGGGCCTGCTGCCGCCGGGACAGCTGCCGCCGTGCTACCGCTGAATGCGGAGGTTTTTGTCGCGGCTCCGTACCGCCGGATCAGGGCCGCGGAGGGCCCTTGACCAAGTGTGACAGGTGTCGCATAGTGTGACACCTGTCGCAGTCAAACTCATGAACTCTCGAAACCCCGCGATCGAGCCCGACGACCTCGCGCCGCGCGAGCGTGAAGTACTCGACGTCTTGCTCGCCACTGGCGCGGCCACTGCCGTGGACATCCAGGGCCGCCTCCAGGACCCGCCGAGTAATTCGACGGTGCGCAAGATGCTGTCGCGGCTCGAAGCGAAGGGTCTGGTCACGTATCGCCGTGACGGGGCCCGCTTCGTGTATCGACCCACCGTGCCTCGGTCGCGGGCCAGGCGTCGGGCCCTGAGCCGGTTGATCCGAGTGTTCTTTGGCGGGTCCGCAGCTCGTGCCGCGCTCGCGGCGTTGCAGGACGCCGACACTCTGACGGGTGAGGAGTTGGACGAGCTCGAGACCATCGTCCGCAAGGCGCGTGAGGGCGCATGACCCTCACGGTCGCAGAGGTGTTGGGGAAGGGCATCGCCTTGCTCGTGGTGACGCTCTGCGTCGGGCGCTGGGTGCGGACGCCGGAGGGCCGAGGCGCCCTGTGGCTCGGCACTGCCGCGGCGTTGGTGTTGTTGCCGATCGCGTGCTTGTGGGGGCCCGAACTGGGCCGCTGGCCCGGTGTGGCTGCGCCGAGCCAACACTCGCTCGGTGCGGTGATGTGGCGGGCCGCCGGTTGGTTGGCCGCCGGTTGGTTGGCCGCCGGTTGGTTGGCCGCCGGTTGGTTGGCCGTCGGTTGGCTGGCCGGGGTTGGTGTGGGGCTAGCGGCGTTGGCACGTTCGTCCTGGCTCGTGGCGCGGCACTGGCGTCACTCGTCGCCGTGCGTGGATGCGCGGCTGTTGGACCTCCTGGCGCAGTGCGCGCGAGAGCAGCGGCTGGCGCGCGTTCCGGCGCTGCGCTGCGGTGATCGACGGGTCTCGCCCTTCACCGCGGGCTGGCGACGACCGTGGATTCACTTGCCCGACACCGCGAGTCGGTGGGGCCACGACGTTCTGCAGAGTGTGCTGGCCCACGAGTGTGCCCACATCCGCATGCGCCATTGGCCCGCGCGCCGACTGTCGGCCCTGGCTCTCCTCGTACACTGGCCGAACCCCTTGGCCTGGATCCTGTATCGCCAATGCGTCCGCGATCAGGAGTGGGCTTGCGATGACCGGGCGATGGCCTCTGGGATCCATGGGGTTCGCTATGCCGGCGACCTCGTGCAGGCCGCGCGACAGCAGCACATTGCGCTGGCGTCCTCGGGCTTTCCGTCGCTGCGGCACCGCGTATTGCGCGCCGTGCAAGGCGAAGCGCGCGGCCTGGCGTGGCGACCCCAGCAGTGCGTTCGCGTGGTCAGCGCCGTCGTGCTCGTCGGCCTCGCGCTGGGGTCCTTGGGAGTTGCGTCACCGCAGACCCACGCGCCGAGCCGCGATGCGAGCGGAGCCGGCCCATTGTTCGGCCCGCACGGTCTCTTTGGGCCGGATGCTTTGCTGCGCCGCTGATCACCGCTCGACCTTCGCAAGGAGCGCCTACCCGTGAAGTCCATCTCCGCCTGGCGGTGTCTCGCCGCCTCGTTCCTCCTCGCTCCCGCGGCTTTGGCGCAGGGCTTCCTCGCCGAGCGCGTCGAGGCAGTGATCGACCGCCACTTGAGCCAGGCCCCGTTTCGGGGCGACATTCTCGTCGCGAAGGGCGATCGCATTGTTTTCCGTGAACGCTACCGCGCCCCCGATGACGAAGCCCCCGATGACGAAGCACCCGATGACGAAGCCCCCGATGACGAAGCACCCGGTGACGAAAGTCGCGCCGCGAGCCCGATCGCCACTCGCTTCTGCATCGCGTCGCTGACCAAGCAGTGGACGGCGAGTGCCGTGTTACGGTTTGTGGAGGCGGGGGCTTTGCGTCTGCATGAGCCCGTCGGCGTGTACTTGCCCGAGCTCCGCGGCCCGGTGGGTGAGCGAGTGACCCTCCACCATTTGTTGACGCACACTGCAGGTCTGCCGTGGGGCGTCGAAGCGCTCACCGCCAAGGGGCCGCACCACCGCTTCACGTTGGCGGAGATCGTTCGCCTCTGTGCCGACGTCGAGCTTGTCGCCGAGCCCGGCGCGCGCTTTGCCTATTCGGACCTCGGCTACGTGCTCTGCGCCGCCGTGCTCGAGGCGGTCGCCGGCCGGTCCTACGGCGCGGTGCTCGACGAGCACTTCTTCCAGCCGCTCGAGATGGTGGACACTGGCGACGAGAGCGTGATGGCCGACGCGGCGCGGGCGGTCGGCCACGTATGGGCGGATGGCGAGCTCCGGGCGCGTCGCGCGGAGGACAAGTCCTACGTCACGGGCGCGGGGTCGGTGTGGTCGACCGTTGACGATCTGTGGCGGTGGTGCCGCGCCGTGCAGACCGGACGCATTCTCGCCGGCAGCCGTGATCAACTGCTCTCCGCTAAAGTCGACGACTACGGCTACGGCTGGCGCTGCTTCGCCTACGGATCCGAGTCGCAGCCGCGCCGCGGGGTGTCCCACACCGGCCATTCGCGCGACGGCTTCTCGAGCGCTTTGCGGTGGTATCTCGACGACGAGATCGTCGTCGTGCTCCTTGGGAACGCGCATTTCGAAGGGAAGGCAGCGCTGCTTGACGCGATCGGCAGGGTCATGGTGCCACCGTTGGGTGATGCGCGGGAAGAGGCGGTCGACCGGCTGTTTGCTCCATGGGCGGGGCCCACCGGCCCCGGCGCCGCGGTCGCGGTTGCCGTAGACGGAGCGGTTGTCCTGGAGCGGGGCTATGGGATGGCGAACCTCGAGCACGGCGCCAAGATCACGTCCGCGACCGTGTTCCCGATCGCTTCGGTGTCCAAGCAGTTCACGGCGTTTGCCGTGGCGATGCTCGCCGAGCAGGGGGCACTCTCGCTCGATGACGACGTGCGTGACCATCTCCCCCGGGTTCCGGACTTTGGCGCCACGATCACGCTGCGACACTTGGTGCACCACACGAGCGGTCTCCGCGACGCGGTCGAGTTGATGCTCCTTGCGGGCTTTGACTTTCGCGACGTGTTCTCCCCGGCCCGCTACTGGAACTTGATCGAGAACCAGCGCGAGCTGAACTTCGCGCCGGGAACGGCCTACGAGTACAGCAACACCGGCTACTTCTTGCTGGCGGAGGTCGTCGCGAGCGTCAGTGGCCTGCAGCTGGGAGGATGGCTCGAGCGCGAAGTGTTCACGCCGCTCGGCATGTCGGCGTCGATCGTCGTCCACGACGCAGGCACGGTGATCCCGAACTTCGCCTACGCCTACGAGGGCCGTCGGGGGGCGTTCCGACGCAGCCCGCTCACCCAAGGCGTGGTCGGCGGCTGTGGGGTCTACGCGACGGCCGGCGACCTGGCGCGCTGGCTCAGTAACTTCGGCACGCGACGAGTGGGGGGCGACGCGGTCATCGAACGGATGCCGGAGCGGGGGCGGTTGTCCTCTGGAGAGGTCCTGCCCTACGCATTTGGACTCTCGATCGACGACTACCGCGGCCGCCAGCGGTGGTCGCACGGCGGCCGCAGCAACGGCTACCTCAGCCACGTCGCGTACTTTCCTGATCAGCGCGTCGGGGTCGCGGTGCTCTGCAACGGCTACCCGATGACTCCCTTGCTCAATCCGGCGGTCCTCGCCGATGACGTTGCGGATCTCTACTTGGCCGGGGGCAGCGAGGCCGGCCCGGACGAGGCTGACGACGCCGAGACCGAAGACGCCGCAACCGATGATGCGGAGTCCGTGGCGGCGACACCGGCGGCGGTCGGTCTGACGGAATCGCAGCTGCGCGCGCTCGAGGGACAGTATTGGAACGCTGATCGCAACTACACGCGCCGCGTCGTCTGGACGTGGGGCGAGCTGTTCTGGCAGGGTCCCAGTCTTCGCCAGCGTTTGGTGCCCTTGGGCTCGGGCCGGTTGCTCCTACAGGGCAGCCGCCCGCGCGCCATCTTGTCCCTGGCGCCGAGCGCGGCGGCGGACGGCCAGTTGCTGCTCCACGTCGAGTCTCAACCGCCGCAGCGCTTCGTGCCGGTCACCGAGCCGGGGAGCTTTGGCGCGGAACGGTTGCGCGAGTATGAGGGTGTGTACTACAGCCCCGAGCTACGAGTCGCGCACGCCTACCGCGTGCGTGACGGGCGTCTTCAGGTGGAGAGCACCGGCCGCGAGCCCGCGCCGTTGCGGCCGGTGATTCACGACCACTTCAACCAGGGGGCACCGTGGTGGTTGGGCTACGACATCCACTTCGTGCGGAACGCCGCGGGCGTCGTCCACGAGCTCTTGGTCTCCAACTACCACGCCAAGCGCGTGCGTTTCGTGCGGCTCTAGCGCGCGCGCGCGCGCGCTCGCTCGCTCGCTCGCTCGCGGCGCAGCCCCTTTCCTGGGTTTTTGTCTCCGGTGCGTCGGCCCCTGGGCAGGAGGTGGCCGTGGTCGCTGTTCTGCGGCCGTTGCCAACTCCCGGAGACTTTCCATGCGTTCCCTCACGCCAGCGCGCGTCGCGCTCTCTTGTCTCGTCTTGCCACTGGCGGCTCGGACGGCCGCTCAGGGTTCCGCCACGCTCCTCGCCCGGTTGGACGGGGCGAGCGAGGTCCCGCCCGTCGCCACCGCGGCCTCGGGCCGCACGTTCTTGACGCTCGACCCTGCGACCGGAGCCCTCAGCTACTCGTTGGAGACCGCGGGCCTCGTTGGCACTGCGGCGCACATCCACCGTGGTGCCGCGGGCGTGGTTGGTCCGGTCGCCGTTCCGCTGGCCGGTGGTCCGACCCGCTGGTCCGGCGCCGCCGCGGTCTCGCCGGCCGACCAGGATGACCTCCTCAACGCGCTCTGCTACGTCAACGTGCACAGCGCAGCGCATCCCGCGGGCGAGATTCGCGGCCAGATCCTGGCGGTGCAGGATGGCCTCGCGCATAGCCCACTGGGCAACGCTCACGTCTCGCTCGACGGCCAGGGGAACCTCGTCGTCTCCAACCTCGGTTCAAGCGGCCAAGACGGCGTGCGCGTCCACCTCGGGGAGTCGAATGGCTTTGGCTTCACCATTGCGGACGGCTTCGGACCGCCGGGTTCGTATCGCGAGTGGACCAGGCGCGGCGAGGTCGACGGCGTGCCGGACCAGCCCACGTTCAGCGAGCGCTTTGAGATCGTGCAGGGCCCGATCGGGCCGCGACTGCGGGTCGTCCATGACAGCAGCGCGATGGGCGCGACCCAGCTCGACATCACGTTCTTGCGGGCCGACGGCTCCGTCGTGTTCAGCGGTCTGATCGGCAATGGCGTGGCGTATGAGTTCGATCTACCGCCTGGCCCGTTCATGCCGCTCGAGGTGCAATGGGACAACACGTGCGTCGCGCGGCACTGCTTCCCAATCATCATCGATGTCCCGCAGCTGGGGATCTCGCTACCCGACGTCGACGCGGTGCGGTTCTACGCGGTCAATCCGACGAAGACCGTGACCTTGTGCTCCGCCGTCGATAGCCGTGCCGCGAACGTGGCGCAGATGCGGCTCGACGACGAGACGGTCGTCACGTTCGGCCGCGCTCATGCTGCCCTGGGTCAAGCCGTGATCGAGCCGGAGAGCAAGGGCGGCAGGCTGAAGATCAGCAACCTCGGCAGCAGCGGCTGCGACGGGTTCTCGATCGATCTGGGCGAATCCGAGTCCGTGGATGCGGTGCTCGAGCCGGTCGATCCCGCCGGCATCGCGGGCCTGGGGGCGTCGATGCGGCTCAGGGTCGAGGGCACCGTCAGTGGCGTATCTGGCACTTCGCTTGGCGAGCTCACGATCACCAAGCAGTCGCCGGCGTCGTTTGACGTGGTCGCCGACCTGAGCGCCATCGGCTCGACCACACAGCGCGTCGAGGTGCTGAGTCAGGGCGCGCTGGTCACGCGGTTGAGCGGCCTGACCGTGCCGATGATCTCGTCGTCGAGCTGGCCCTACAAGCTGGGCAAGCTGGGCGGCCGGACCGAGTGCTTCGTGTCGTGCCACGACGCCGGGACCAGCTTCTTGGTCAACGGCGCCGCGTTCGTGGGCGATGAGCTGCGCATCTTGGCCGAGAGCAGCTCGGGCTCGATTGAGTCCAAGTCGCGGCTCGAGCTCTACGCGGCGGGATTGAGCGAGTTGGTGCTCATCGACGAGGTCGTGACGAGCGCGTTCTTGGTGACCGGGACCGGTTGCTCTGCGTCGGGCAACCCGCCGGCGATCTCCGCCCAGGGCTCGGCGGCGCTCGGCAGTGGGAGCTTCGCCTGCTCGGTGGACAACGGACCGCCTGGCGCTCCGGCGGTCATGTTCCTCGGCACCAGCACGACGTCTTGGCTCGGGTTGCCGTTGCCCCTGGACCTGAGCGTCGCCGGGTATCCCGGGTGCACGCTGTACCAGAACCTCGCCGCCTCGGTCCTGGCCGTGACGAGTCCGATCGGCACGGCGACGGTGCCGTTGCCGATCCCGGCGAGCCGCAACCTGATCGGCGTGTCACTGCCGTTTCAGTGGGCCGTGGCCGAGCCGGGCGGCTTGACGTTCACGCCATTGGGCACGACGCGGATCGTGCGGTAGCGGCGGTACGGAGCCGCGACAAAAACCGCCGCATTCGGTCGCCCCCCGCATTCGGTCGCCCTATCGGGCCTGAAGCGGTGGTGATGGTCGCGGCTCCGTACGTTCGTATTGGGGCGCGTCGTATCGGCGTGAAGCAGTTGATGACAGGACTCGTCACGCATCCGTCGCCCGCGGTACGATCGCCACCGGCTCCTACGCCGATGTCTTCCCGAGGGACCTGTCATGCTTCGTTCGACTGCTGTCGCCCTGACGGCTCTGTGCGCTCTGTCTTCGTCCGCGCCGGTGATGACCCAGCAGCGCGCGTTCTCTCCCGATGGCGGCCGTGACGCGGTGTCGCTGTTTGTCCCTGGTGGCGACCGGTTGGCGGCCGTTGATCTCGATGCGGACGGTCGGGCCGACGCGATCTCGGGTGGCCGGGTGTTGACGGCGCACCTGCAGCTGTCGGTCGGGGGGTGGATTGACCGAGGCATCGTCGGAGCGGAGCACTACGCGATCGCCGACATGGATGGGGACGGCGATCCCGATCTGGTCACGGGCTCGACCAGCTTCTCGGTCGCGGGCCCCGTGGCCGTCTACAGCAACGACGGTGCTGGTCGCTTCAGCCTTGCGACTAGCCAGGTGCTCTGGACCGGGGAGCAGCTGTTGGGGATCGTCGCCGGCGACCTGGACGGCGACGGCGACCAAGACGTGGTGGTTGGCGCGACCTGTACCGTGCCGAGTGGTTGCACTCCGGTGGGCTCGCGCCTGTACCTGTTGACCAACGACGGCGCCGGGGCGCTGACCGTTGGCGCGACGATCGCCACGGGCGTGGGGCCGCGGCCGGCGCTGGCCGACCTCGACGCCGACGGCGATCTCGACGTGCTCGTGGCGCAGCCGCCGGGGCCGGCCGAGTTCTTCGAGAACGACGGCGGTGGCACGCTGACACCCCGCGCCGGCGTGCTGCCCGGTGGGGCGAGCGATCTGGCGTTCCATGTGTTGGACGCGGACGGCGACGGCGACGAGGACGTGCTGGCGCGAGGGACCACCGGTGCCGTGCGTCTGCTGCGCAATGTTGGCGGTGCGCTGTTGGCCGAGCCGGGCCTTACGGGCACTTGGGATGAGGTGGCGATCGGCGACTTTGACGCCAACGGTACCCTGGACGCCGCGACGCGGGCGGGTCGTCGTGTCGCCGTGCACCGGAACGGCGGCGCCGGCGCCTTCGCGGCGCCGCAATCGGTCTTTGACCGCAGCTATCCGTGCCTCGGGCTGGCAGCGGGTGATTTCGACGGCAACGGCTTCGACGATCTGTTGGCGAGCTGGGACGCGGCGAGCGGAGATGTCGTCGTCGCGGCGTTTGGTGGGGCGGCGGGCCTGTTCTTCGACCCGCACGTCGACCACGGGCTCCAGCTGGACGCGCCACCGCTCTTTCCGGTGGCCGTTGGGGATTTGGACCGGGATGGCGACCGCGACGTCGCGCTCATCGTGAACGGCAACAACCTGCCGCGCGCGCTCAGCGTGCAGTTCAACCTCGGCCAGCAGCGCTTCCGCGGCGTGCGACTCGACTTGCCGCCCGCCGAGACGACGCTGTCCCTCGCTCTCGTGGACGTGGATGGCGACGGCGATCAGGACGTCGTCGAAGCGGGCACCTCGCGCGGCCCCGGGTTCGTGCGGGTGTACGCCAACGATGGTGCGGGTGGGCTGGCGGCACTTGGGACCACGAGCACTGGCGCCGCGGCCGCGCTCGGCGATGTGGACGGTGACGGCGATCCGGATTTGGTGACGGCCTGCTCCGGGTCGGTGCACCTGAATGACGGCGCCGGGGGCTTTGGCTCGCCGCGTTTCCTGCCGGCCAGCGGCCCGACGTCCGGTCCTTGCGCGCTTGCGCTCGGCGACCTGGACGGAGACGGCGATCTCGACGTGGTCGCGCCCACCGGGACTGCCGGTGGCCGCGACGTGCTGCTGAACGACGGGACCGGCGCGTTCAGCCTGGCGCCGGCGGGCGCGTTGCCGTGGGGCGAGGTCCCGTGGGGCGTGGAGCTCGACGACGTCGATCTCGACGGCGACCTCGACGTTCTGGTGTTCTCGGTTCCGGACAACCGGCCGCGCCTCTTCGTGAACGATGGCGCCGCGCGTTTTCTTGAACGCACGGGCTCGCAGCTGCCGGCGTGGCCGGCCGGAGCCGCGCAGGTTCTCGACCTGTTGTCGTTCGACAGTGACGAGGACGGTGACTGCGACCTGCTGGTGAAGCAGATCGGCGAGCAGCGGCTCTATGTCAACGACGGGAACGGCAACTATGTCGACGCGACGGCGGCGCAGTGGCAGCAAGTCCCGTCGTTCAACGGTGCGGCGGCGGCCACCGACCTGGACGCAGACGGGGACGTCGACGTGGTGTTTGACGGCTCCGTGCAGTGGAATCACCGGCGCCAGCTGCGCGTGACGAGGGCGCCCCGTCTCGGTGGGGTTCTACAATTCGAGGGCGTGCAGCATCCGGGCGTCGCCCCGGTCGGGAGCGGATTCGTCGGCTTGCTGGCCGCTCGCGAGTTGGCCGCGCCGCTGGCGGTGCCGTTCTTTCGCGGTCGGCTTCAGGTGGACCCCGCGGGGCCTCTGGCGACGGCGCTCCTCATCGTGACGCCCGGCAGCGGCCTTGCTCCATGGACGTTGCCCGTCGCGGCGTCCCCGGCGTTGCTGGGTGGTGAGCTGATCGCCCAAGGCGTGGCGGTGTCCTCGACGCATGGCTTTGGTTTCACCAACGCCTTGCGCGTCCGCGTGCTGCCCTGATCGACCTTCCGCCCCGGCACTCGTCGTCGATCCGCAGCCGCAGACCCCGGGTCCACGAGTCATGGACCAAACCTCCAGCCCCGGGTGGGGCCGACCTGTTTGTCCAACTTTGGGCTTCGCGAGGTGAGCCGTGAACGTGTCGCGACGAGGTCGCTTTTGGCACGCTGTGCGGCCGAGGACCGCGCCGCGACCGCTGGTCTTCCACTAGGCGCTCGTCGAAATCGGCCGCGGGCGCCAGTGCACGTTCGCCGGCGATGGCTGCCCTGACTCACCCGCATCTTCGTTGGGCTCGACGATTCGGTTCCGCGGCCCCGCTCACCCGGCCATGGGCACGCGACCGGCGCGCGCGATGTGGCCCGCTGGACCTTCTCCCAATGACGAATGCGAGTAGGCGAAGGGCCTTAGGGCCTTTCTTTCTGCAGGCGAAGGCGGTCTGCGCGAGATCCACTGCCGAAGGTTGTTGCACGATCTCACCGTCGTCAATTCCATGGCCGTCCGAAACGCTGTCGCATCCGCACCACTCCGACAGACGATCATCGATCGTTGTGCGTCCTTGGACGCCCTGCCCGATGTGGTCATTGGCGTGCTTGGTTTGCTCGAGCACCCGGACACGGAGCCGCCCGAGCTGGAGAAACATCTCGCCCAGGACCCCATCTTGGTGGGCAAGCTCCTGTCACTCGTCAACACTCCGTTCCACGGCGCCAACCGCGAGATCAACACGATCCCCGACGCCATCATGATGGTCGGGTTCTCCGGGCTCCGCAGTCTGCTGTTGGCATCCAGCTTGGCGCCCCACATTGGCACCGATGTCGGCGGCTACGGTCACGTCAAAAAGGGGATCTGGCTGCATTCCGTCGCCGTCGCGGCCGCGGCGCGGGCGCTGGCACGGTTGGCCCGACGCAGTCCCCGTGAGCGCGAAGAGCTGTTCGTGATGGGACTGCTGCACGACGTCGGCAAGATGGTGACCGGAGAGTTCATGGCGGACGTCGACATTCCACTCGAGTACCGCGACGACGTCACTCCACTTGAGCGCGAGCGACTCGGCATCGACCACGCCGAGGTCGGCGCGCGTATTGCCGAGCAGTGGCAGCTCGGACCGGCGCTGGTCACACACCTGCGCCAACATCACCATCCCGAAGATCAGGAGCACAGCTTGTCGATCCTGCGCCTTGCCGACGCGATCGCGCACGAGGTCGGGGTCGGCTGGGAGATCGGCAAGGCACCCCACGCCGTCTTCCCCGCCGCCGACCTGGCGCTGTTGCGGCTCGAGGACGGGTGGGAAGACACGCGGTGCGAGGTCGCCGAGACCATCGTCGTCGCCGTCGAGAGCATGCAGGGTGTCTTCGGGTGATGCGGCCGGATGCCAGCCTGGTACGGTGCCGCAGCCGCCGCGCTTCACCGAACGTAGAGGCCTCGACCCGTGGGCTCATGCCCCGAGGATCGCGCCGCCGGGTGTGGGCCCCCCGGCCCTCCTCGAGGCCACGAGGATGGTCGGGAACTCAACAAGATCGCGCAGCGGCGTGTGGTGTCATCGGCGACCGCGTGGTCGGTGTGCCCAACCGGTGAGAGACCCGTGCTGAGCTGCCGCCAGCGCGAGCCGGTCCACTCCCAAGGATCGCTCAGGGAGTCGCACGAGTGGGAGCAAGCGGGTCATGCCTGCTCCTTGGCCGGGCCGTGCGCCTCGTCTCACGAAATCGGCGCCGCGCCGGTCGCGGGCGGGCGAGCTACTGGAACGTCCCTGACACGCGCAGCACCGCGCCACCCGGGATGCCGCCGGTGTAGCGGGCGAAGCCCGACGTCGCTGCGGGGTCGCTCGAGCTCACCTGGTTCAGTGGGTGCGGCAGCTCCTCGCCGAACGTGATCTTCTGGGCGCGCGTGAGTACGAGGCCGCGCGGGTTGGCGGGCGGGTCGACGACGACGGCCTGCGCCCACAGCGTCGCGAACACGACGAGCGGGTCGTCGGGGATGTTGAGGTTGAAGACCGCGCGCCAGCCGCCGATCGGTGAGAACGTCATCGTAAACGGCGTCGCCACCGACGGGATGTGGTACAGGAAGTTGCCCGGCATCCCCTGGCCGCTGAGGGAAAAGGTCGGCGCGATTTCGGTCGCGCCGAGCAGCATGGCGCCCGAGTACTGGACCTGGGACTGGGCAAAGAGCACGAAGCTCTCATCCGGAATCAGGCCACTGAACCGGCCTTGGCTGCCGTTGCCGGCGACGAGCAGGTCGAGGCGGCTGAACTGACTGGTCGGCCCCGTCGTGCCGATGAACCGCGCGGTGCCGCCCGGCAGCGAGCCGTCGAGCGTCACCTGCACCGAGCTGCCGCCGCCGTTGGCGGTGATGTCGATGAGCAGGTTGCCGTTGGCGGTCGTCAACGTAAACGACTGCGCCAGCGGGATCGCGAAGAACGGGCCGATGCCGCCGGGCGTCGAAGCGTAGGCCGGCACGCTGACCGAGCCGGAGAACACTTGCGTGGTCGCACCGGTGATGTTGTTCGCGAAGGTGGTGCTCATCGAGCCCGGATCGACGCTGGTGGCGCTCAAGTCGACGGTCACGTTGTCGAACGTCGTGGCGACAGAGCCACTGCTGTTGTCATTGTCGATGCGATAGGCAATCGCGGTCAGGTCGGCGGACGTTGGCGCGAGGTAGGACGAGGCGACGATCTGCTGGGCACGGAACGCATCGCGGCTGAACATCCGAGTGTCGGAGAGGTCATTGCCCTCTTCGATGGCGGTGATGGCGGGCACGAACACGTCGGTTTGCGCCGCGAGCGTCGCGGTGGTCGCCACGAGGGCGAGTAGGCTGGTGGAGAGAACGCGCATGGGGGCAGCCTCAATGAGGGAGGGAGAACGCGGCCAGCGTAGCGGCCGCGCCTTCCCGAAGCTCGCAAGCTGGCGTATGCGCGCCCCGGCGCCCTAGTGGTGTGATTCAGAAATCTGGGGCATTCTCCGCGGCCCTCAACGCCGTTCGCAGCGTTGGGTCGTCCTCGCCGTATCCACGAAGATGCCTGCGGCGACCCGCCTTGCGACCGGCGCCGATACCTCGCGGTTAATGC
>JBCCGH010000177.1:0-19931 GCA_039029375.1 Planctomycetota bacterium | reverse complement strand
TATGTCGACGGCCCTCTGCGCCGCTCGCGGCGTTGCGTCTCCTCGACTTGTCCACCAACAAGCCCTGCGTCGACAGCGCCTTGCGAGCGGCACACATGGCTCGCCGACTTACGCAACCAACTTCCGACACACAACACTAGGAGCGTGTGATTCTTTCGAAGTCACGGGCTCGAAATCGGCGCGACAGCGCCGCGAGGAGCAAGGGGCCTGCCAAACTTGTGACTTCGTGGCAGGCCCTGAGGCACGACCCTCACCCGCTACACTCGGCCGCCGTGCCTGCCGCTGACACCGCACCGCCCAGCCACCTGACGCCCGACCAGCTCCAGCGCCTGGCTGACCTGGTACGCACCCAAGTCCTGCACAATCTCACCGACGAAGAGCTCGCCGGCGGCCGCAGCAAGTTCCTGTTCGAACAGCACTGCTACCTGCGCTACCGCCGCGCGCTCGAGAATCTCGCGCCGTGGGTGGATCGGGCCGTGCCACTCGCCGGCCGTCGGGTGATCGAGATCGGCAGTGGCTCGGGCTCGAGCACCGCCGGCTTCGCCGCCCTCGCCGATCGCGTCATCGGCCTGGAGATCAAGCCGCAACCGGTGGAGGTGGCGAAGCAGCGCTTTGAGATCCTGGACGTGACCAACGCCGAGATTCACGTGATCGCGCCCGACGAGCTGCCGCGCGTGCTCGTCAACGAGCTGCGCCCCGACGACGTGCTGCTGTTCTACGCCGTGCTGGAGCACATGACGGTTGCCGAGCGAGTCGCCTGCCTGCAAGCCGGCTGGCGCGCACTCGGCGAAGGTGGCGCGCTCGTGGTCATCGAGACGCCCAACCGTCTCACCTACTTCGACCGCCACACCGCCGACCTGCCGTTCTTCCACCTGCTCGATCTCGAGCTCGCCGAACGCTACTACGAGCGCTCCCCGCGCCTCGACTTCGTGCGCCGGATCCGCGGTGCCGGTGACCGCCAGCTCGAGATCGCCCGCGCCGGCCGGGGCGTCAGCTATCACGACTTTGAAGTCGCGTTCGAGCGGTCGGTCAGCGACCTCGTCGTCGCCGATGGCTTCGAGCCGCTCGCCGAGGCGGTGTACCCGGGGCAAGAAGAGGACCAGCTCCTCGCCGACTACTTCGCGCTGCGCGGCGTCCAACAGCACCGCGCCTTCACGCGACGCCTCCTCAACATCGTCTTTCAAAAACGCGAGCCGCCAGCACCAGCGCGCCTCGCGACACCGCGCGTCTTCGACCTGCGCGATCCCGAGGCTCGCGCTGCCTGGCAGCCGCTGCGGCACCTCGAACCCCTCGAGGGAGGCGACGCCCTCCGCCTGCGCTCGATCGGCCAGGACCCGGCGCTGGTGAGCCCGGACTTCGATCTGCCCGCCGAGGAACTCGGCGTCTTCCGCATCCGGATGCGACTGCACAACCCCGACTTCGGCGTGCACGACGGCCGCGCCGAGCTCTTCTGGCTCCTCGCCGGCGACACGAACTTCACCCCGGAACAGTGCATCACCTTCCCCGTCGTCAACGACGGCGAACGCTACGAGTACGCTGTCGACCTCGGCGCCGCGCTTCCGCGCCACGCTCGCCTGCGCCGACTGCGCTTCGACCCGGTCAACGGCCCGTGCCTGCTCGAGATCGAGCACATCGAAGTGTGACGGCGCGCCGACGTTCACGTTCACATTCGCATCTCACGTAAGGCCGAGGCAGCTCGCGCCGGGCATTCTTGGTCGGCTCGCGCGGCGATGCAGGGATCGCGGAGGCGCTACGATGCGCCGACGAGATGTGGCGCGGAGACGATCACGGCTCCCGTCGCGTCGTGAGTCCCTCGTCTCGAAGTAGGAGTTCGTTGATGCGCATCCCCTTGGGGATCATCGGCCTCGTAGGTTGCGATCTGCTCGTGAGCGCGGACAGCGTGTTTCCCATCCCCAACGTGCTCGGCGCCGGTCTGTGGTCGCTCGAGTTACCGGCGTCCACCGCTGGCATCACCTTCTACAACCAAGGCATCATCAGCGACTTGGCGGCAGGCGGCCTGCGCCTGAGTGACGCGGCCGAAGTTCAGGTCAGCTCCTAGCCCTCACGCTGAAGCACGAGTCTGAGTGCTGGCGAGCTCTCCGTGATGTCGACATCTTGGATTGCATCGCGATAGCCCGCGTAGCTGCAGCAGACGCGCCACCGTCCAGAAGCCACTCGGATGGCGAACGCGCCATCCGGGTTGGTTTGGGATGGCTCACGACCGTGAGCCACGGCGTCAAGGTGAGGCATCTGCGTGGACAGTGCCTTACGAGCAAGACACAGGGCTCGCCGACCTACGCAACGAGCTGCCGACCCACACTAGCGCCAGCAGCACCCCGCCGGCGACCGCGCCGCCGCCCCACCACGGCCAGGTGAAGGTGCTCACGGGCGCACGCAGCACGGGGTTCGCATCGCGCGACCCAAACGCGGCAAAGCCGGCCCAGTAGTAGGGGTGCGCGTAGCGCGGGATGGCCGCGAGTTCGGCCCGCGCCAGCTGCAACGCTTGGGCCTCGCCGCGCCCCTCGGCGCGATGCCGATGAAAACGCGCCATGAGCGCCGCAGTCGACTCCTGGTTGGCCGGCCAGAGTGAGGCCACGACACAACGCGCCCCCGCGCCCATGGGCCCCCACAACAAGCCGGCGACGCCTTCGCCACCGCGCTCCTCGCCGCCGGCCGAGCGACACGCACTCAGGACGACGACCGCGCCGTGCAGCGGCAGTGTCAGCAGCGACGCCATGGCCTCGGGGCCACTCGCCAGCAAGAGGAGCGACTGCGACGGCACATAGGGGCTGGCGATCGCGTGCGCGTTGACGTGGAGTACGTCGACCGGCGCGCGCACGAGCTCGCTGCGGATGGTCTCGAGCGTCGCCTCGGCACCGTGCACCCGCCGCACCGGCACGGCGCCCAAGTAGGGCGCGGCGACCCCTTCAGCCTCGATGGTCGAGTGCCCGAGTTCGTCCACTCCCAGGTCTCGCTCGAGATCGGCACCGGCGTGGACGTCGTGGACGACCAGCGCGCCACGGCCGTCGCCCGAGCGGCGCGCCAGCGCATTCCGCACCGACAAGGACGGCGCCCATTCGACGACGCACCAGGTACCGAGCGGCGCACCCTCGCAAGGCAGAGCCTCGAGCGGTAGGCGACTCAGAATCGGGTCGGGCGAGAACACCAGCCGAGCCGCGTCACGCAGAGCCGCGCGCACACTCGCCGGCAGCAGCACCTGCGCCGCGGCTGCGAGATCCTCGGTGGGATCGGCACCGCGCGCCGCCTTCGCGCCTGACGTCACCGCCGCAAAGGCCCGCCCGAGGGCACCGATCGCCGCCGCCCGCGGCCCCAACGCCTCCAGCCGCACGTCCGCACCGCGCGCCCACACCAGCCACGCCGTTTCCGCGCCCACCCAGTAGGACAGCACCAGGGTGTCCGGCTCGGCGCGCAGCACGTCGCCAAGTTCGACGGCGGTCAGCGCCCGCGAGCTGCGCAGGCCAGCGCGCTGCGACAGTGCGCGGGCACGCTCCAGTCGACGGCGGCGTTCGGCCAGCTCCTCGGCGTCCGTCGCCACCGCCAGCGACTGCACCGCGGCGCGCACGCGCGCCACCTGGGCGGCGGCGACCGGCGGTCGATCGATCCAGTCGAGCAAGCCCCGCGCCTTGCCGCGCTCGATCGCCGCGAGCGCGTCGAGCGGCGCCGCGCCAGTCCGCAGCAGGCCATCGATCGAGGTGAGCTCGTGGCCCCAGTTAGTACGCAGCCACGCGCTCCCCAGCAGATCGAGCGGAATGTCGCGGCGGCCCTCCTCGAGCACATCGAGCGCCTCGGCGTAGCGCGCCGCCGCCTGCGCCTGCTCACCGCGCCGCTCATGCAGCCGGCCGAGGTCCCGCAGCGCGTTGGCCCGCTCGGCCTCCACGTGCTTGGCATCGCCCGCCGACAACAGCGCCAGACCGTCGCGGTAGTAGCGCTCAGCGCGATCGAGATCGCCAAGCTCCACCAGGCAATCGCCGGCGCTGTTCAAGGGCAGCGCCCGATCGAGCTCCTCGCCAGCCTCGGCGTACGCCTGCTCGGACCGCAAGTGCTCGGCGAGCGCCTCCTCGTAGCGGCCCAGCAGCTCGAGCGCCTCGCCGACCAGTGTTGCCTGGCGCGCGTCGCGCTCGGCCAACGCGCGCCCTTCGCGTAGCGCCGTCGCGGCATCGCCCCGACGCAGCGCGATCATCGCTCGCGGCGCGCAGCCGCGGTCCGATTGGACCCGCTCCAGGTAGATCTCGGCGCGGTCGTAGTCGGCGCGCTCGGCGAAATACCACGCCAAGCGCAGCAGCGTCTCGTCGCGCCAGGCGACCGGTGTGGCCTCGTCCCCGACCACCACTTCGGCCAGGCGCTGCAGCCTCGCGAACGCCTCCTCATCGCGGCCGCGCCCGCTGAGCACTTCGCCACAGAGCAGCTCGTAGGGCACGCGCTGGCTCGGCAAGCGCGCGGTGACCTCGGCCGCGACATCATCCTGCAGGAGAAAGTCCGCCTCGCCTTCGTCCTCGAGCAACGCCAGCAGGCGATGTTCGGGCAGACCGCTCTGCCACAGCACGACGAGCAGCAGCACGCGATACGTGCCGCGGTACACCGGCTGACCATCTTCGTCGGGTGCCGCCCGCGCCCGCGTACGCGCCGCCAACGCCGTCCGACGCGCCGCTGCCGGGTCACCGGCCCGCAGCTCGAGCTCGGCACCGCGCACGTCGACAAAGAACCGGGCGCGGCCTCGCCGCCCCGCCGGCAACGCCGGAATCAACGCACCCGCGGTACCCAAGGCGTCGCGCGCCGCCGCTTGCTGCGCCGCGTTGGTGGCAGCGGCGCCTTGCCGCACGGCCGCGGTAAAGGCGCGGCCAAACTCCCGCACGGGATCCTGGGGCGGTACTAGCGCCAAGGCGACGACCGCGGCGCGCAGGGGACGAGCATCGAGCGGCGCCATCGTCGCATGGTACCGCGGCCACCGCGCCTGGCGATCAGCGATCGTCGCCGCTGCCGACCACGCCACGCCTCAGGCGGGCCGCCGCGACCATGACATCGCCATCGCGATCACCATCGCCAGCACGACGACCAAGTACGCACTGGTGAGGCCCCAGCCACCGGCGCCAATGCTCTGGGGCTCGTCGCCGCGATGGGAGCGAATGGTGAGGCCGAGGATCGCCGTCATCAGCGCGACCGTGGCGACGCCGATCCAAGAGAGGCAGTTGCCGATCCGCTGCAGACTGGCGGCCCGACGGTCGGGGGCAAGCCAGTAGTCCTTGTGGGGCAGATTGATCAGGTCGTTCGGCAGTCGTGGTAGCAGCCACCGCACCAACGCAAACAGCGCGACGAGCGCCAAGCACACGCCGGACAGAGTCGCCAGGTAGGTGCCCCGGTCGCTGAAGCCGTCGGCGCGACCGGCCAAGTCGTAGTGGCTCGCGACCCGCTCGGGGAGCACCCGCGCGGCGTAGAGCACGACGCCGACGAACACCACGACCGAGAGGCCAAGGGCTCGTGACCCGGATCCGAGATGGACGCGACCGAACATGGCGCGCGTAGTGTCGCGCGATCGCGCTCTACTCACCAGATGGTCGGTCGGCTCGCTCGCCTCACGCCCCCCGCTATCGAACGCTGAGCGTCCGGTCGCCGGTGGTCGCCACCTCCAGCTCACCGCTGTCCAGCGCGACCACCCGCAGACGCAGTGGTGACGGCGCGGCGCGCAGCCGCTCCAGCTCCGCCTCCTGCAACGCCCAGCGGGTGCCCCGCGCCAAAGCCGCGGCGCGCTGCAACACGATCGCGTCACTGGGGTCCACGATCGTCGCGCGATACGACCGCGCGCCCGGCACCGCCTGCCACGAGATCTCGGGTGAGTCGCGGCTCACGACCTGGTCGAGCAGGATGATCTGCACCGCCGGACCACCAAGCTCGCGCGGATCGACCGGCCCGGCGACGTCATCGCCGCTGGTGCCCGTCGCCCACCAGAGCACCGCAGCCAGCAGCGCCGCCGCCATGGCGGCCGCCGATGCCCGCCATCCGAAACGGTCCCAGCGGCTCGCCGCCGGCCGCCCGGGCGAAGCGATGCCACGCGCGGCCGGCCCGGACGGGACGGCCTCGCGGCGCAGCCGCAGCTCCATCTCGGCGGCGCGACGCCGCAACTGCTGCACCACCGGATCCGCGTCCTCGCTTGGATCCAGCGGCGCGGCGGCCTGCTGATAGACCTCGCGCTCTCGCCCCAGCAGGCCGAGCAGCTTCTCGGTCTGGTGAACCTGGACCTCGCGCCGAGCGTCGGCAGCGGCCAGCCGCCGCAGCTGCGCCGTTTCGGCCGGCGACAGCTCGCCGTGGGCCAAGCCGGTCACCAGACGCTCGAATTCCTTCGCATCACTCACAGACATGCCGCCTCTCCAGTCGCTCCAGCAGCCGCACCAGCGCGCGGTAGCAGCGATCCTTGACGGTGCTCGCGGGCAAGTCGCGCTGCCGCGCGATCTGCTCGAAGCTCCAACCCTCGAGATGGCGTAACTCCACCACCTCCCGCTCCGCCGGACTCAAGCGCTCCAACTCCGCCTGCAGCGCGTCCAGCCCCTCGGTCTCCTCGACGTTGGTCTCCGGCCCGGGCCGCAGCGCATCCACCGCTCCGCCCAGCTCGCCGTCCGCACCCAACCCCACCGTCGTCTGCGCTGCCTGCGCCCGGCGCCGGGCTGCGGCGCGAAGGCAGTTGCGGCAGAACCCAAAGACCCAACTCTCCAAGGCCGCGGAGCCGACGTAGTCCGGCAGCCGCGGCCAAACCGCGAGGTAGACCTGCTGCACGACATCCTCGAGCTGCTCGGGTGGAAGCCCGTAGCCGAGCGAGCGGTTCAGCCGGTAAACAAAACGGACCACGCATGAGAGTCGTTCCAGAACCTGGTCCACAGCGAGCGAGTCGCCCTGCAGGGCCCGCCGCACGAGGAGAAGATCCTCGGGAGCGGTGCCACCGTCGGCGGTGAGCGCTTGGGACGCGGAGACCATCTGGGCAGGCTAAAATGTCGTTGTCGCGAAGCTTCCAAACCGCCGGAAGCGTCCTGCTCTTTTTCCCGGCCTCACGGCGCGGCCCCCGCCCCAGCGGCGACGGCGGGCGCCGACTCGCCCATGCCAAGCGACCTTTCTAGCCCCAAACACCCCCTGGGCCGACCCGCTGCCGCGCGCCGGACCGTCCTGGTGGTGGAAGACGACCCGGCGATCCAACGTGGACTGTGCGACGCGCTGCACCTGGCCGGCTACGCCACCCTCGCCAGCGCCGACGCCGAAGATGGGACGCGCACGGCGCTCGGCGCGGCCCTCGATCTCGTCGTGCTCGACCTCATGCTGCCCGACGGCTGCGGGTTTGAGGTGCTCGCCCAAATCCGCGCCAGCCGACCGGCGCTACCGGTGATTTGCGTGACCGCGCGGGGCGAGGAAGCCGACCGGGTGCAAGGCCTCCGCGGCGGTGCCGACGACTACGTCGTCAAACCGTTCTCGGCCACCGAGCTCCTCGCCCGCGTCGAGGCAGTCCTGCGCCGTTCGGCCGAGCGACCGCTGGACCTGCGACACGCCGACATCCCCGGTGGTCGCCGGGTCGACTTCGAACGGCAGGAAGTTCAGACGCCGGACGGCAGCCGCACCCTCCTGTCCGAGCGCGAGGCCCAGCTGTTGCGCTATCTGGCCTGCCGCCCCGGTCGCGCGGTGTGCCGCGAAGAGCTGCTCCGCCACGTCTGGGGCCTGGACCCAACGGGCCTGCGCACGCGCACCGTGGACATGCTGGTCGCGCGCCTGCGTGACAAACTGGGCGACGGCGACCCTGCCGTTCCGCCGATCATCGTCACGGTCCGCGGCCGCGGCTACATGCTCGCGCTCCCACCCGCGGCGGGCCGATGAGCGCGGGTCGAGGACGGGTCTGGCTTGGGTTTGGCCTCGGCGCCGTCGCGTTGATCGCCGCACTCGCCTGGATTACCCAGACCAGTCTGCACCTCGAAGCGGCCCGGCAAGCCGCGACCGCGGAGGCCGAGCACGCCGCGGCGCTGCGGACGGCACTGTGGCGCATCGACTCTTGGCTCACCCCGCAGCTCGCCCGCGAGGCCGAGCTGTTGACCGCGAGCCCGCCGGGCACGGCCACGCCGCTGGGGCAGCGGTTTCGCTGGAGTGCGCGCGACGGCTTGGCCCATGCGTTACCCGACGCGGCACAACAGGAAGCGCTCGACGCAGCGCTGCGCGCGGCCGACCTGCCGGCGCGCCTCGCCGCCGCCCAGGCGACGTCGGCGAGCCTCGCGCAGCGCGAGCCTGCGGCGGACGTTCGGCTGGACCTACAGCAACGTGCCCAGCTCTCGAACCGGCAGATCATCAACCCCAGCCCATCGCGGGCCGGGCCGCTCTTCCCGCTGTGGCTTGGTCGCGACGGAGCCGACGGCGACGCTTTGCTCACGTTGCTGCGACGGACCGCGGCGCCGACGAACGCGCACTACGAGGGGGTCCTGCTCGGATGGCCAACGCTGCAAGAACAGCTCGTGGACGAGGTCACCGATCTGTTCGCGGGACAGGCCGTCCGGCTCGCGCCGCTGATCGACGCCCCACATGGCAGGCCGCGCGCTCGCCTCGCTGCCCTGCCCGCGTCGCTCATCACCGGCACCGCGGCTGCCCCGCCGACGCGGTGGACCCCGACGCACACGGGCCTCGCGGTCGGGTGGGGCGCGCTAACCGTCGCGCTGCTCACGCTGGCCTGGATCCTCCGTGCGACTCTGGCGCTCGCCGAACGTCGAGCGCGCTTCACCGCGGCGGTCACGCACGAGCTGCGCACGCCGCTGACCACGTTCCAGCTCTACACTGAGCTCTTGCGCCGCGATGAGTTGATCGATTCCGCGCAGCGCGCCTCCTACCTGCGCACGTTGGAACAGGAGAGCCAGCGATTGGGCAAGCTCGTCGATGACGTGCTGGCCTATGCCCGCATCGAGCGGGGCCGGAGCACCGAACCGACGGAGGACATCGAGCTCGCCGAAGTGCTGCGCGACGTGACGCCGCTGCTGCGGCAGCGCGCCGCCCAGGCGGAGATGACGTGGCTCTCGTCGGGCGGCGACAACGCGCGACTCCGCACGCGCCCCCAGGCCATCGCGCGAATCTTGGTCGCGCTCGTCGACAACGCGTGCCGCTATGCGCGCGGCGGCGGCCGCGTCGAGCTGCAGACCCTTGTCGATCGCGATCGGGTCGAGCTCCGCGTCCGCGACTGGGGCCCTGGGATCGCCGCGGCCGAAGCGCGCGAGGTCTTTCGGCCGTTCGCCCGCGGCGCCGCGGCGACGGGCAACAACCAGCAACCGGGGCTCGGCCTTGGCCTGGCGCTGGCCCGCGAGCTAGCGGCCCGGCTCGGCGGCAACCTCCGGCTCGAGCCGGCGGATTCGGGCGGGGCCGTCTTCGCGCTGACGCTGCCGCGGGGCTAGTCCGCCTTCGGCGGGACGCCCATGCGCTCCAGGTACTCCGGCGTGACGAGATCGCCCGGGGGCGGCTCGTAGACCTCACGCGACCACTCGCAGAACGTCATCCGATCCTGCCACGGATCGTAGAGATCGAGCACAACGTCGAGCTTGCCGGCCTTGCCAATACCGGTGTGCAAGTAGCGCAGTGACAGCTGCTCGCGCGCCCGGGTCAGGTCACCCTGCGTGTGCAGCACGTAGATCGCGCTCGCCAACCCAGTGCGATCGGCGCCGGCCTTGCAATGCATGAGGATCGGGTACTCGGCGGTCCTGAAGACCTCACACAGCTGCATCAAGGTCTCGCGCGGCGGAAAGCGCTGCACCGACATCGGAATCTGTACGAAGTCGATCCCCGCTTTCACCGTGGGAATGTACGACGCGTCGAACTCGGGCAGACCCGGCTCGCCGCCGCGCAGCCGCAACACGGTCTTGATGCCGTGGCGCCAGATCCAGTGGTCGAGCTGCTCGGGCTTCGGCTGCGAGACGCGGTAAACGCGATCCGGCTCGACCGCGTGAAAGTTGACGCAGCCCGCGGAGAACGCCAAGAGCGTCACGAAGAGGATCCGCTGCATGCGTCGATCATCCGCCACGGAGTGGCCCGGGCACAAGCTCTTCGACCGCGGCGAGAACCTCGTCGACCGATGCGTCCGGTGGTCCTTCGGTCGGTCGCCCCACGACCCGCACGTGCGGCCCCTGCGGCGCCCACACGTCGGCGCGCGTGGGCCCAAACACCGCGACCGTCGGCACCGCTAGGGCCGCGGCGAGGTGGGTGACGCCCGCGTCGTTGCCGACAAAGCAAGCGGCGCGCTCGAGGCCGCGACACAACTCGGGCAGCGCCAGCCCACGGACCAAGTCGACGCCGGCCGGCAACGCCGCATCCGCAACGCCGCGGCGCTCCGACTCCACAGGGCCGAGCACGAGCACGACCCGCGTACCCGCGCCGGCAAGCGCGGCGGCGACGGCGAGAAATCGAGCCAACGGCCAGCACTTGCGCTCACCGCCGCTGCCCGGGTGCAGCCACACCTCGGCGGGCGCGACGGCGTCGAGACGCGCGGGGCGCAGCCGCGGCACCGGATCCACGGCGGGCAGCTCGTGCACCGCGCGCCGCAGCCGCTCGAGGAGGGCGGCCGCGGCGGGGATTCGGGTCTCGCCGTCGAGCTGCGGATCGACGGCCGTGACCTTCGCGGTGACGCTGGCCCCCAACGGCTGATCCGCCACGATCCACTCGTAGCCGTCCAGGCGCTCGCGCACCGGCGCGGCGCGCGCCGGGCTCGACCGAGCCCACAGCATCAAGTCCTCGATCGAGAACGCGTGGTCAGCAACGCCGTAGAGCTCGAGGAGCTCGACATGCTCGAGCTGCCCAGCCACGTGCAGTGCGGCATCCGGGCGGTGCGCGCGCATGGCCCGCAGCAGCGGTTCGACCAAGACGGTATCGCCGAGCGCGCCCCGGCGAACGAGCAGCGAGGCCGACATAGGCCCCAGAAGATACGCCACACGAAGCTGGGTTTGGTCGCGCGGCTCCCTGCCGGCTACGCTGGCGGCAGTGGGCGGACCTGTCCCATCCCTGACACTCACGCCGGCCGAGCACCTGGCGGTGAGCGAGTTTGTCGCCGCGACACGTGTGTTGCTCGGGGACGATCTGCACGAAATCCGCCTCTTTGGATCGCGGGCCCGCGGCGAAGGGACGGCTGACTCGGACCTCGACCTCACCGTCATCGTCACGCCTACCGGACGCTCGCGCCGGTATGAGGTCTCCGATTGCGCTTATGACATCGGTTTGCGCCACTCGGTCCTGTTGGCACCGACCGTCATCACACGAGAACGGCTCGACGAGCTGCGAGCCCGCGAACGGCGCTTCGCTGCGGACCTCGATCGAGAAGGGATCCCGCTGTGACGCCGGAGAACCGGCGCCAGGCCGCGATCGAAGCTCTCATCGACCAAGCCTGAGGCCGGGCCGACGACGCATCGCCCCCACTACAGGATGTCGAGCACCCCGGAGACGCCGTTGGTCAGCGTCTCGACCGCGGCGCGGTAGTTGATGCCGGCCGCCAGCTCGGTGCTCCACGGCAGCACGTCTTTGTCGGCGACACCGCCAAGCGCCACCGCGGCGAACGCCCGCGAGAGACCCGGTCGATCCTCGTTGTGCAGCAGCTCCACAAGCGGATCGATCGAGCGCCGATCGCCGATCTGCCCCAGCGCGATGGAGATGGACGCCAGCGAACCCAAGCTGCTCGCGCCGTCGCGCAGCATGCCGACCAGCAGGTCCGCGGCGCGCTTGTCGCCAAGTAGTCCCAGAGCCACCGCAGCCTGACGCAGGAGCAGCGGGCGTTGCGCCGACTGCAGCACCACTCGGTGAATATCGTCGCGTGAGCGCCGATCGCCCATGAGAGCGAGGCCCAGGCACAGGTAGCCCGCGTACTCGTCGCGATGCGCGTTGCCCGCCAGCAGCGTGCGCAGTTCGTCACTGGCCGGGCGGTAGTGACAAAGCCCGAGCGCGACCGCCACCGAGCTGATGGTCTGGTCGTTCTTGACCTGCCGCAGCTGCGCCTGCAGCACGGCGCCGATCTCTGCATCGACGTGGCCGCTGGCCTGACGGCCGCGCCACGCCAACACACCGAGCGCCATCGCAGCCCACGGCTTCACGATCGCCTTGTT
The DNA here is from genome assembly GCA_039029375.1 of Planctomycetota bacterium. Classification (GTDB taxonomy): domain Bacteria; phylum Planctomycetota; class UBA1135; order UBA1135; family UBA2386; genus JBCCGH01. The sequence goes on along the minus strand of JBCCGH010000177.1, from coordinate 7,824 downwards.
GCCGCTTTGCAGCATCTTGAGCAGCTCGTTGCGGTTCGCCTTCCCACCGATTTGGCCGAGTGCCATCAGACAGAAGGAGCGGGTCTGTTGATCCAAGCTCCGCTCGGCCTGACGCCGCAGAATCTCAGAGTACTTGCGGTCCTCGGCGCGGCGCTCCCCCGATGCGCACAGCAGACCAAGCGCGGTGGCCGCGGCCTGCGTGATGGCGATCTCGTCGTTATTCCGGAGCTCATCCGCCAAGCGGCCCTTGTGCTCGGCGGCCGCCGCCGCGCTGCCATGGCGCATGATCTTGGCGATCGACGGCAACACGTGCGCGCGCACATCCTGCAGGCCCGGTCGGTCATCATCGTCGTAGAACGCCCACAACGCGCGCACCGCATCGCGGCGCATGGTCTCGGCCGCCGAACCCTGAGCCGCCGAAGCCACCAAGCGCACGGCGTGGATCGTCGCGACGTGGAGATTGCGACCTCCGTCACTTTCGAACAGCAGGCTCGTGAGCGCGTGCATCGCCCGCTGACGATCGCGCGCCCAGGCGCTGGACGCCGTGAGGCCCAGACCGTACGCGGCAAAGGCACGGGTGCGTTCATCGACCGAGGAGCGATCGCACAGCTGTCGCCCCTGATCGTCGTCACGCGCGAGAGCCAGCAGGGTCTCGACGCTCTCCGGGCGCCGCGCGATCCCCAGGGCGAGGGCCGCGGTCTCGCGGATCTCTTGGTCGCGACTGCGCAAGCGCGCGCGGATCAGCGGCAGAATGCGAAAGTCCGGGTGGTCGCGGCCGATCTTGGCGAGCGCGACGAGGCACGAGGAGGTGACGTCCCGCTGGTCATCGCGCTCCAACGCGGCGCGCAGGCTGGGCAACACATCCTCGACGAGCTGCGCGCTTGTCGGCCGCAGCGTGTCGAGGGCGTCGTTGCGGCGCCGGTGCGCCATCCACTCCTCGGCCGACGCCCGCGCGACATGCGAGGTGTGCACTGCGGTCTTCAGCCGCAGGAAGGCATCCTTGTTCCATTCCCACCAGTACTGCCAGCGGGTCAGGTCATCGCCGATCAACACGCCCTTCGGGCCCTGCCGCCCCATCGGCGCCGTCGCCGAGGGCGCCGCGCCAGGGCTCAGGCTCCCCGTGCTGCCCGCCCCGCCGCTCGCGCCGGTGCTGGGCCCGGGCGGCGCGCTCGGCGTCGCCGGGGCCGCCGGGGAGCCGGCGCTGCTGCTCGTGACCGGCACGATCGAGGAGGGCCCGCGAAACTGGCCGCCGTGCGCCGAGACGCCGCTGCAGCAGGAGAGCGCGGCGACCGCCGCCGCCGCGCAGGACCAAGTACGTCTGTTGGTGGCCATCACGCGCCGCGCCAGAGCAAGGAGTGGACCAAGGGCGTGAGCAACCCGATCGGCGCCGGTGCCGCGGCCGGGCGTGGCGACAGCGTAACGGGAAGGCCCCCGAGAGCCGGTTCGGCGGTCTGCCAGCAGCCGGATCGACAACGCCGCGTTCGTCAACCCCCGGCACCGACGAGCGATCCGCACCACACGGGAATCCTGCCCACCCCGCCGGCATCCATCACCAACGCCGGGGGAGCTTGAAAGTCCGGGTTGGGATCGTGATGCTGTCCTCACCGCCGTCAGCCTCCCGTCCCGTGTCGAACCTCGTCGATCCGGAGATGCGCAGGGAGACCGGCACCGCGACGTGGTCGTCGCGGCAACAGTCTTAGGAGCAAAGCACCGTGCGATCCCTGAACATCATCTTGCTGGGCCTCACCGCATCGGCCGCCATCGCCGGCGGCGCCGCCCTCGCCAACCAGCAGCAGAACGATGGCGTCCCGCCGGCCATCCCTAGCGATCCCTACAGCATGCCCGTGGAGGTCGTCCACGCGCAGCGGTTCGATCTGGACACGCCGGCCGTGCACCAGTGGCGCGCCGACAAGCACCAGTTCGAGTCGGGCTGGCTGCTCGTCCTCAAGGTCCCGTCTGACCTGGTCTATCCGCGTCAGGTCCGGGAGCCCGTCCTCTACGTCGGTGCTCAGACCGCGCAGCGGATCAACCCGGGAGCCCACGAGTCCGGCCACCTGGTCGCGATTGTGCCCGGCAACTTCCTGCTGACCGACACGCCGATCTTCTTCGGCAAGCCAGGCCTGCCGGAAGAGATCGACGGCGGCCAAATGCAGCGCGAGGTCAAGCGCGCCATGGACAAGGGCGTCAAGCCGATCACCGGCGACAAGCTGGGCCCAATGGTCGCCGAGGCGATCCGGGTGCGCGGCGACTACGAGCTGCGTCAGAAGGCGGTGGACCTGGTCGAGAAGTTCTCGCCCCAGGAGCAGGAGTTCATCCGCGGCGAGCGCGTCCCGCTCGTCCGCTGATCGCTCCACACACACCTCGCTTCGTCAGACCACGCCGTCCTCCCCATCACGCGGGATGACGGCGTGATCTCGTTAAGGGCTCCTTCGCGTCACGGCACTTCGCGCGTCGCCGGACCGGCGATCGATCCGACGTTGCCGCCGATCACTTCGGCTGGAGGTGTCGGTATCGGTGAGGTGGAGGATCCGTAGACGCGGGACGTGGCCGGCCGGGATCACGTGCGCCACGTCGTCGAGCTCGGCACACTGCCCCACATGACGTTCTCTCTCGAAGGTCGCGTCGCGCTGATCACCGGCAACAGCACCGGACTCGGCAAGGAGATCGGGCTACGGCTCGGCGCTGCCGGGGCCAAGGTGCCGGTCAACTTCTACAACGACGAAGCGCGCGCCTCCCAAGCGCTCGACGAGTACCGGGCCGCGGGCATCGACACGGTGCTGGCACGCGCCGACGTCACCACCGAGAACGGCGTCGAGGCCCTCTTCGCCGCCACCGAGAGTGCGCTCGGGCCGGTCGACGTCGTCGTGCCCAACGCCACCTGCGAGCAGCCGCTGCGACCGATCGACGACTACGACTGGGCCTTCTATCAGCGCATGCTCGACTTCTTCGTGAAGAGCCCGTTCTTGCTGACGCGCCGGGCCCTCCCGCACCTGCGCACCCAACGCTGGGGCCGCATCGTCAACATCACCAGCGAGGTCTACCACCGCAGCGTCGCGCCGTTCAGCGCCTACGTCGCCGCCAAGGGCGGGCAAATCGGCTGGTCGCGCAGCATGTCCCAGGAGCTCGCCCCCTACGGCATCACGGTCAACATGGTCGCACCGGGGTGGATCCCAGTGGAACGACACGAGGGCGACCCACAGAAGATGAAAGACGACTATCGCGCGCTGATCCCGGCCGGACGCTGGGGCGTGCCACGCGACGTCGCCGACTCCGTGCTCTATCTGGCGAGCGACGAGGCGGGCTTCGTCACCGGGCAGACGCTCTGCGTGAACGGCGGCCTGTCGCCCTGGTAGGCGATGCCGCTACGGCGACCCAGCCGCCAGCCGGCCAAACCAAGTCGCGGCGCGCTGAGCCGCGCGGGGCACCGGCAGCTCATAGAGCCAGAACACCTCCTTGTCCCACAGGTTCATGGCGCGCTGCATCGTGCCCTGGGACTTGTGCTCGGCGATCGCCCAGTTGACCACAATCTGATAGTCGAGCTTCCCCTCGTGGCCGAACTTCGTGGTCCGGTCGAAGGCGTAGGGGCCGGCGTCGCGGCGAATACGCGAGCGCGGGTAACCGGCGAGCTCGGTGAACGGTGCGCGTTCGGCCGTGGGCTCGCTGCCACCAGCGGGTCGACCGGCGCCAGCCGGCCCCGTGGGCCCGGCGCCGAGAACCACGGGGCGTTGCGCCACCGGCAGGCGTTCGACCGCTTGCAGCGTCAGCAGGGTCGCGGCCTTGTGGTGGCCATGGGTCTCGGGCACCGGCAGGTGCGTGAGCACGAAGTCGTAGTCGCCCTCCGCCAGCACGCGATCGAGCGTCGCGGCGACGAGCCCCAGATCCCACACGTCGGCGTCGTCGGCCAGCACGTCTTGCACTTCCAGGGTGTAGCCAGAGTCGCGCTGGGCCAGCATGAGCACTTGGCGCAGCCGCAGAACGTCACAGCCGTCGAGTAGCTCGTCCCGACGAATCGACGGCAGATGCCGGCGCCCGACGTCCGGATCGGTGAGCTTCATGCCGTAGATCGGCTCAGCCAGCGTCGAGTACTTGAAGCCGCCTTCACCGTTCGTGATGACGAGGAGGTCACAGCTGCCGCCGAGCAGCGTCGCGGTCGCATACATCGTCGCCGCGAATGCGACCTCGTCGTCGGGATGCGCCACCACGCCGAGGACCCGTGGACCGCCGGCTCCGGTCTCGTGCAGGGGGTAGCGCTGCAGGCCGCGGTCACCCGCCACCTGACACGCCGGGGCGAGCAGTCCGAGCAGCAGGGCCAAGAGAACGCAAAACCGCCCCGTCCACCGGGGCGCCTGGGGGAACGCAGTCACGGCCCGCGAGTCTACGGCGGCGGTGCGGCCGCCAACACCGGTGGGGAGCCCCTGGGCGAGACCGCGGTCGCGGAATCACGCCGTGGTTCCTTTCGCGGTCCGCGCCCACGCCGGCGCGGCCACGAACGTAAGATCGCCCGTCTTCGGGTCGGTTTCCACCGACTCGCCCACGCCCCGGCCAACCCATCATGACCCAAGCCCGTTCCTCAGGCGGCCCATGCCGCTTTGCCTTTTGCTGGCTCCTGGCCGTCGGCGCGACGCTGCCGGCGCAGGGTCCGACCACGCGCCCGCTCACCCACGACGACTACGACCAGTGGAAGTCGCTCCGCGGCACGGCCTACTCACGCGACGGCCACTGGGTCGCCTACGCGGTGCAACCGCAGTGGGGTGACGGCGAGCTCATCGTGCGTGAAGCCGCCGGCGGCGCCGTGCATCGGCACGCGCGCGGCGCGGGCCCGGCGTTCTCTCACGATTCCGGCTGGGTCGCGTTCAAGATCGAACCGTCCGCAGTTGAGGAGCGCGCCGAACGCCTCGCCGAGCTACGCGAGAAGGGCGAACCGCCGAAGAAGAAGAAAGACGACGACAACCCCGCAGACTTGGGACTCATCAACCTGAGCAGCGGGGCGCTGGAGACCGTCCCACGGATCAAGGGCTTCGACGTGGCGGACGAGCTGCCGTTCGTCGCCTACCACCTCGCCGCGCCAAAGAAGGACAAGGACGACGAGGAGGGCGACGACGAGGCCGAGGCGGAAGAAGGCGAATCGAAGGAGCCGACCGCCAAAGAGCCGACCGAGAAGGAGAGCGGCGACAAGAAGAAGGACAAGAAGAAGCGCAAGGACGGCACCGCGCTGGTTCTGCGTGATCTGCGCTCGGGCGCGGAGCGACGTTTCGAGCACGTGGTGAGCTATGGCCTCAGCGAGAAGGGTCGATGGCTGTGGTTCCACTGCTCGACGAAAGACGAATCCGGCAAGGACGACTGGGGTCTGCACGCCGTGCGGGTCGAGGGCGGCGACCGGGTCACGCTGCTGGCCGGCGAGGGCGCGTTCGACGGCGTCACGATGGACGAAGAGGAGACCGCCCTGGCGTTCACCAGCACCGCGGAAGACCACGCGGCGGACGAGCCGCGGCGCGACCTCTATCTGTGGGACTTATCCTCGCCCGCCGCACGTCGCGTTGCCGGCCCCAAAACACCCGGCATGCCGGCAGGCAAGCACGTGGCCAAGAACGGGCTGAGCTTCGCCAAGGATGGCTCGGTGCTGCGCTTTGGGATCCAGGACCACGAGCCCAAGCCCCGCGAAGTACTGCCCGAAGACAAGGTCGTGCTCGACCTCTGGCACTGGGACGACGGTGTCATTCAACCGGCCCAGGCCAAACGCAAGGACCGGCTCGACAACCCCGCGTGGACCTGCGTCTGGCACCTCGATGACGCCCGCATGGTGGTGCTTGGCGACACCGAGGTGCCGAGCGCGCGCCTCATCACGCCGGACGGCAGTCGCGCACTCGCGAGCGACACCACCCCATACGAGAAGCGCGAGACGTGGGACGGCAGCTACCGCGACGTCTATCTGATCAACACGCTCACCGGCGCTCGCCAGCGCATCCTCGAAGAGACGCGGTCGCGGGTCCAAAGCTCACCCGACGGACGCTGGCTCGCGTGGTTTGGCAGCGAAGGCGACTACCAGTGGCACGTCCTCGACGTGCTCTCGCTGGCCATCCACACGCCCTCCGACAACCTCCCCGTGCACTTCGAGCGCGAAGACGACGATCGTCCGGCACCCGACCCGTCGTACGGCATCGCCGGCTGGACCGAAGGCGAGACCGGTGTCGTCGTCTACGACGAGTTCGATCTCTGGCACTTCCCCCTGACCGAGCCAACCGCCGCGCCGGTGTGCGTCACCGACGGCTTGGGCCGCGAGCGCAAGATCCGCTTTCGCGTGGTGCGACTGGACGAGGACGCCGACCACCTGTCGACCGAGCTGTGGCTCTCGGCTTTTGACACCGAGTCGATGGCCGAGGGGTTCTACTGCGACTCACTGCAGGAAATAGGCAAGCCCGAACAACGCTTCTGGCGCGAACAGAACGTCGGTCGCTTGACCAAGGCCGAGGACGCCGACCGGCTGTATTTCACCCTCGAGACCTTCGCGCAGTTCCCCGACCTGTGGACCTGCAACCTCGACTTCACCGAGTTGCGCCGCCTCTCCGACGCCAACCCGCAACAGGCCGAGTTCCGTTGGGGCAAGGCCGAGCAGGTGCGTTGGGCCTCAGCGGACGGCAAGCCGCTCAAGGGGATCCTCGTCAAGCCCGATGGCTTCGACCCAAACCAGAAGTGGCCGCTGATGGTCTACTTCTACGAGAAGACCTCGACGCGCCTACACGGCTACAGCACGCCGTCGCCGGGCACCTCGCCAGTCAGCAGCTACTACGTGAGCAACGGCTACCTGTGGTTTCAGCCCGACATCATCTACGACGAGGGCTACCCCGGACCATCAGCCGTCAAGTGCATCGTCTCCGGCGTGCAGCACCTGATCAATCAGGGCTTTGTCGACGAGACGGCGATCGGCGCCGCCGGGCACAGCTGGGGCGGCTACCAGACCGCGTTCTTGGTGACGCGCACCAACATCTTCGCCGCGGTCGAGTCCGGCGCGCCGGTGTCCAACATGATCTCCGCCTACGGCGGCATCCGCTACGGCAGCGGCATCTCGCGGCAGTTCCAGTATGAGATGACGCAGAGCCGAATCGGCGGATCGCTTTGGCAGTACCCGATGCGCTACTGGGAGAACTCGCCGATCTTCTTTGCCGACAAGGTGCGGACGCCGGTGCTGATTCTGCACAACGACAACGACGGCGCGGTCCCGTGGACGAACGGCATCGAGTTCTACATGGCGCTCCGCCGGCTGGGCCAAGAGACGTATCTCTTCAACTACCCAGGTGAGGAGCACGGCCTGCGCAAGCGGCAGAACAAGAAGGACTGGACCCGGCGGATGGCCGAGTACTTCGATCACCACCTCCGCGGGGCACCGGCGCCGGAGTGGATGAAGCAAGGGGTGCCGCACGCGGAGCGCGAGGCGGAGAAGCTGCGCTACGTCGCGGACGACTACCACGAGGCCTGGGCCGGGCCCAAGCCCAAGGTAGAAACTGAGGCCGAGCCGGAGCCGGAAGCCGAAGCGGTCTTGGAGTTCGCCACGAGCTTGCCGCCAGCCAAGGCCGAGGCGGCACCGGCCGCCGAGGGCAGTGGCGGCAGGCGGCGCTAGCCCGGATCATGCGCGAGTCTTCACGCCCAGCACGCGCCAGAGCCGCTCTGGCAGCGTCAGACAGGCGCTAGAGGCGCCTGCCGGCTGATGCCGGCGAGCGACAGACTGCTCGACGGGGCGTCACCCCGCCTCCGCGGTCGGTCGCTCGTCTTCCTTGCCACAGCGGTCCTCTCACGCACTGGACGCCAACCCTCGTGCATGATCCGGGC
>JBCCGH010000176.1:0-19945 GCA_039029375.1 Planctomycetota bacterium | reverse complement strand
TATGTCGACGGCCCTCTGCGCCGCTCGCGGCGTTGCGTCTCCTCGACTTGTCCACCAACAAGCCCTGCGTCGACAGCGCCTTGCGAGCGGCACACATGGCTCGCCGACTTACGCAACCAACTTCCGACACACAACACTAGGTCGTGCATCGCCGGGCGCGTGACTGGGGTAGCTTGGGGCCGCGTGGTGCATCGTTGGCAGGTGGTTCTGGCGCTCGCAATCGCCGTGTCGGCGGCTCGCGCGCAGCCCGTGCTCGTCCTCGAGCACGTCGACGTCGTGCCCATGCACGAGGAGGTCGTGTGGCGGGATCAGACGATCGTCGCGGTGGACGGCGTGATCACGGCGGTGGGGGCCGCGGGTGAGGTGGCGGTGCCGGCCGGCGCGCGGCGCCCGGAGGTCGCTGGCGCGTTCGTACTGCCCGGCCTGTGCGACCTGCACGTGCACCTCGCGCACGAGCGCGACTTGTTGCTCTACATCGCGCACGGCGTCACCACGGTCCGCAACATGTGGGGCGGTCCCGATACTCTGGCGCTGCGCGAGACGATCGCCGCCGGCGACCGCCTGGGACCGTCCATTGTCACGACAGGGCCGATCATGGATGGCGCCGGCGGACGCTGGCCGGGCAGCGGCGTCCTGCGGGATGCGGCGGCGGCGCGCCGCGCGGTCGAGGCGCAGCGCGCCGCGGGCTACGACGCTTTCAAGGTCTACGACGCCCTGAGCGCCGACGTCTATGCCGCGATCGTCGATCAAGCGCGCGCCGTCGGGTTGCCCGTAGTGGGGCATGTGCCGAACGCCGTCGGCCTCGCCGGCGTGCTCGACGCGGGGCAGGCGTCGATCGAGCACTTGCGTGGCTACCGTGACGCCGCGCCCGAGGACTGGCCCGCGCTCGCCGCGCGCACCGTGCAGCGCGGGGTTTGGAACTGCGTCACCCTGGTCGTGGACGAGCTGCCTTGGTCGGCGCTGCGCGACCTCGACGCGGCGCGGCAGCGCCCCGCCGTGCAGTGGGTCGCGCCGAGCGTTCGCGCGACCTGGGATCCGCAGCGCGATGTGCGCTTCGCCGGTCACCGCACGATGACGCCGGCGCTGTGGGCGGGCCACCGCGCCCGCATGGCGCGGTTGCGTGCCATCACCAAGCTGCTGCACGATGCCGGCGCCGGTCTCCTGCTGGGCACCGATGCGCCCAACCCGTTCGTCGTGCCTGGCGCTTCGGCGCACCAGGAGTTGGCGCTGCTCGTCGACGCCGGCCTGTCGCCCTATGCCGCGCTGCGCACCGGCACGGTCGCGGCCGCCGCTTTTCTCGGCCGCGCCGATCGGCAGGGCACGGTCGCGGTGGGCCAGGTCGCCGACTTGCTGTTGCTGCGCGCGTCGCCGCTGGCTGACATCGCGCACACGCGAGATCGTGTCGGGGTCGTCGTGCGCGGGGATTACCTCGCCGCCACCGAGCTTCGCGATCGCCTCGACCGGCTCCGTCGCGCCGACGCCGAGGAGCCCGACTGGTTTGCCACGTTGCCGCCGCTGCCGGCTGGCGAGCGCCTCGACTACGTGGTGACGTGGAATGACCAGCCGATCGGCGCCGAGCGGTTCGCGCTGCGCCGTGCCGGCTCCGTGCCGGTCGCCTTGCACGCGCAGTGGGCCATGCAAGGACGGGCGGGGATCACACGCGTCGCCGGGCAGTGCTTGCCAGGGCGGCACCCGCGGCTCTACCTCGAGGTGCGCGGTGCCGGCCCCGTGCGCGCCGGCCCCGTGCGCGGGCGGCTCCGCGTGACGACCGACGCCGACCACCTGCGAGCCCACGGCGTGCTCGGCGGCAATCCGATCGAGGCGATCGAGCCAGCCGGGTCCGACGTCCAGCTCGCGACCGGGATCCTGGCGCATGCCATGCTGTTGGCCCCGTCGCTCGCGGACCTAACGGTCGGCGAGGCGCGCACCATCGACTTGCGCACGCCCGAGGTCGAAGGTGTCTTCGAGCTTTCGCGGGTCCTGCTGCGCGTCGAGCGCCGGCGCGACAGCACCCGACGCCTCTTGCGTGAAGCGGTCCCGGTGCGGGTCTTGGCGTTGCGCTTGGACCTGGGTGGCCACCAGACACGCGGGACGCTCACCCTCGACCGGCAACACCTGCCGGTGACCCTCGAGCTCGTGTTCCCCCAAGGCCACAAAGTGTTCCGCCGTCACCAGCGCTGATCCTCGAGCGAGCTCGAAGCCGGGGGCCGGATCGGTTGGGGGTGCTACCAGCTGTTGCGGTCGCGGGAAGAGCGTTGCTGCCTCTCCTGCGCTTCGTTGACGCGCAGCGTGCGGCCGTCGAGCTCGGTCCCATCGAGGCTCTCGATGGCCGCCTGAGCGTCGGCTTCGGATCCCATTTCGACGAACGCGAATCCGCGCGGCCGCCCCGTGTCACGGTCCGTCACGACCGACACGCTTTGCACGCGCCGGTCGTCCTGTGCGAACGCCTGCGCGATCGAGTCTTCGGTGGAGTCGAAAGAGATGTTGCCGACAAAGAGCCTGGTGCCCATGGGTTTCGTTCCTCTCAAGGGTTTGCGGAAGTCGAGCTCGTGCACCGGTGCAAACAAGGCAACGGATTTTCCGCACAGGGGCCGGGTCATCCCCGGCGGCTCGACTAGCCCCTCTTCAGGACGAAACCGAACGCGTCACCAAGCCTCAAGGGCTCACCGACGCCGCCTCATACGCACGCGAAATCGATCAAGCTGCAACGCCATCCGTTGAGAACGAACTCAACGCGACGACACCGCTGAGTTTAGGTGGCGATGGGCCCGATCACCGCGCCAAATCTGAGGAAGTTGCACTCGAGCTTGAAATTGGCGGGTGCTCCATAGGCCGAACCGACGGCACTGTAGGCTTCGGGCGTCCCACACGGAGCCAAGGCCGGGCGCACCAGCGAGCGGCAGTCTGGCGCGCGAAAAGCACGGCCAGCGCTCGGCAAGAGCTCGACACAGTGGCGTGGCGGCGGTCGTTCCGAAGACGTTCAAGTGGCGCCGACGGCTGGCGAGCAAACGTCGTGCGCTGTGTTGGTCACGCACGGCGGCAAGTAAGTGCGCTTACCGATCTCGAACGGCGCCATCGGCCGTAGTGTGTAGTGGCGCCATCGGCCGTTAGAGTGTGGAGGCCTGATCTACTCGGCAGGACCGCTGCCACCCACGACTCTATGCTGCCGAGCGAACATGCCATCTTCCGTCAAAGCCGCAAGTTCGCCGCTGAGATCCGCTGGCTGAGCTGGTGGCACCTGCTCAGCACTCTTGCGATTCTCACCGGCTTGGTCGCAGGGATGTGCGTCGCCGAGGCGTGGTGGATCCGGCTGCCGTTGAGCCTTGTCACCGGCCTAGTGGTGGTGCGGATGTTCATCCTCTACCACGACTTTCTGCACGGCGCGATCCTGCGACGCTCGCACCTGGCGCGGTGGCTCTTGTGCAGCTACGGCTTGCTCGTGCTGAACCCGCCAAGCATCTGGAAGCGTTCCCACGACCACCATCACCGCAACGTGGGCAAGGCGTTTGGGGCGAGCATCGGCTCCTACCCGTTGATGACGACGGAGGCCTACGCTGCGTCAACTCGTGCGGAGCGCTGGGGCTACGCCGCCTCTCGCCACCCGGTCACGGTGGCCTGCGGCTACGCCACGGTCTTTTTGTATGGGATGTGCCTGCGCTCGTTGCTTGCCAACCCGCGCAAGCACGTCGACTCGGCGGTTGCCCTGGCTCTGCACGCCACGGTTCTGATCGGCCTTGCCATGGTCAGCCCGGCGTTGATGGCGTTTGTGGTGCTACTGCCAATGACCGTCGCCGGCGCCCTTGGTGCCTACCTGTTCTACGCCCAGCACAACTTCCCAGGCGTCGTCGTGCTGCCGCGCAGCGAGTGGACCTACTGCGCGGCGGCGTTGAGAACCTCGGGCTTCATCCGCATGGGGCGGCTGGCCCGGTGGTTCACCGGCAACATTGGCTTCCACCATGTTCACCATGTCAACGCGGCCATTCCCTTTTACCGGCTGCCTGAGGCAATGCGTGAGATCGTCGCGCTCCAGGCTCCAGGCATGACCTCGCTGCGCCTTGCCGACATCCGGCGATGCTTCGGCCTCAAACTGTGGGATTCCGAGGCGGGCTGCATGACGGGTTGGGAACGGCACCGCTCGAAACCGCGCCGCTCGAAACTGCGCCCGTGGAAACTGGGGCGGTCCAAGTTGGCGTCGATGACCGACTGAAGCGCAATGCTCCGTTGCCCAGCATCGCCTGGCGGCTAGTGGCGCGGTGCTTCTCGCTGGCCGCGGCGGGGTTCCTTAGATCGTCGAGGTTCCAGTATGTCGACGATCTCGCGGATTCGGTCGGGGTGCAGCGTGATCAACGGGCTGGCCCGGATGCGGAACGGCTTCCCGGTCGCGGGCACGCCGGGGAGGTCCTGGGAGTGCGTTCCCCGCATGACCCAGCCGACTCGCGTTCCGCGCTGCAGGCGGCCTGCGACCGTAGGATCCGCAGCTTCGAGCCCCTCGCGGCGCGCTCGCCAGGCCGCCAGCACAGCTTGGCCTTGTGGCGCATCGTGCGGTAGGGCCTCCTCGGGGCGGAGCGAATAAGTGCCGCGACGACCCTGTCTCTTCCGAGAGTGTTGGCGAAGACGGCGCTCGCCACGTGTGTGTGAGGGCTGGCGACCGAGCACGTCGCCCACGATGGCGAAGGCCAGGCGTCGTGGGCGCGCGGGCAGCGGCTCAACGCGCACGAGATCTGTCGTGCTTGTGACCTTCTTTGCCCGGCCCTCGAAGATGCCCGTAGATGTCACCGGCGTGTCGGTTGGTCGACAGGGGCGTGGTGCTGCGGGGATCGATAAATTTGTGCCCGTGCATGCGCCGTTGGTACTTCCCGCGAAGGAGCTCGACACGCTCTTCGAGGCGCTGCATCGGCGGGGGTATACGTGCGTCGGACCGACGCTCCGCGACGGTGCCATCGTGTACGACCGGGTCCGTCACGCGGCCGATCTCCCGCAGGGCTGGACGGACGAGCAGGCGCCGGGCCACTATCGTGTCAAGAAGCGCGCGGACGCCGCCTACTTCGGTTATGTCGTCGGCCCGCACTCTTGGAAGAAGTACCTTTTTCCCGCGGCGCAGCGGCTCTGGCGGCTCCGGCGCCGCGACCACGGTTTCGAGCGGGTTGACGAGCCCGAAGCCGCTCCGCGGTACGCGTTCCTCGGCGTGCGCGCCTGCGAGATCGCGGCGCTCGACATCCAGGATCGAGTGTTCACGGGAGGGTCGTTCCCCGAGCCGCACTATCGAGATCGTCGCGACGAGGCTCTTGTCGTCCAACATCGGCGAAGTCGTCGCGATCTTCGCTGCCGTGCTGATCGGGGGCCCGTTGGTCTTCCTACCCGCGCACCTGCTGTGGATCAACCTCGTGACGGACGGGCTCACGTCGCTAGCGCTCGGTGTTGAGCCGGCCGAGCGGGACGTGATGAAGCGCCCGCCTCGTGTTCCCACAGCCCCGATGCTCGACCGCGCTGGCTTGCTCGTGACCCTAGTGCAGGGAGCGTTCATCGGCCTTGCAACCCTAGCGCTGTTCCACATCTGGCTGGCCAGGGGCTCGAGTGTTGAGCACGCGCGCTCGATCGCCTTCTCGGGCATCGTCGTCGGCGAGCTCATCAACGCCTGGAACTACCGGTCCCTACGTGGCCTACTCGCGTCCGTCGGTCTGTTCTCAAACCGCTGGTTCGCCCTGGCTTGGATTGCGTCTTTCGCGCTGCAGATCGCGGCGATTCACCTGCCGTTTCTGCAGGTCGCGTTTCACACCGAGGCGCCTGAGATTGGCGAGTGGGCGACGGTGTTCGGAGTGTTCCTGGCGGTCTTGCTCGCCACCGAGCTCTACAAGCGTCGGATCCGCGACCTTGACCGCGGCACTGAACCTCGGATGTAAGCCGGTCGCTGGAGGGCCCGGCCACGGGGCCCAGGAAATCGGACCTTTGTTGTCACGTGGGGCGCGACCCTCCCATCAGCGAAGGGCGATGACCAACCGTCTTCATCAATGGCAACGAGGCCGCCCAATGCGACAACTGGCCGGCGCCCATCTACTACGTGCGGCGCGGCGACCGCATCGAGCTCGAGATGAGCTACGACAACAACGGCTCCAGCTCGCAGAAGCCCAAGGTCCGCTTCTACCTGTTGACGAACCACTTCATCAGCACCGGGGACCAGGAGATCGCCAGTCGTCACGACCCAGCGTGGACCGGACCGGATCGTCCGACCTGGTGCGCTTGGATGGTGGCGGCTGATACGCCTGACGAGAGAGGCCGACGCGGGGGTAAGCTTGGAGCCCATGCATTCGGCAGTTGGCGCACTTGAGACGAAGGGTGATGGCGAGGTGCCGCGGATCATGCAACTGAGAGCTTTACTTGCCGTCGTCTTGCTTTGCGGTCTTGCCCCCGCTCAGTCGCGCGTGCGAGACACTCATTTCGTTCGTCATGGGCTAGGCGGCCCCCTTCACGGCAGGCTCGAAATGGACCCAAACGGGCCTACTCAGGCTCAACTGTTGGTCTGGGATGTTGTCGGTGATCCCTCGTGGCCGGAGACCGCAGCGGTCATGCCGTTCTCTCAGCGATCCGGGGAAGGTAGGAAGCGCGCGTGCGGTTCCCGGTCTCGGTTGCCGTTTGCCTCGGTCCTGACGACAAGGGCGACGAGCGCCGCCTTCTCGAGGATGGCGTTGTGGGCGACCTCGAGCCTTGGGGTTGGCTGGCGCGCGTGGATCCAGCCTCCCGGCGGCACGCCTCGGCGGACCGTGGTAGGATCTTGCCCAACTCGCCGCTCCGCCGCGGCGTGCACGTGAGGCGCACGAGGCTGATATGAAAACGCAGAGCAAGCTCTGGCTCGGTCTGGCAACGCTCGTTGTGGCGCTGTCCATCCTGTTCTTCGTCGCCGTCGACCTCATTGGCATCGGGCCGAACCTAGGCCTCCCGTTCGGCTACTACGGGCGGTTCAACCGGGTCCTCGCTCGCATCGAGGCCAACCCGGACCTTGAAGTCAGGCAGGTCAACCTGCACCGCGATACCACGCTCGAAGACTTCTACATCACGGTCCGAACTCCGACCGATGGGGATGTCCGTCTGCGATTCGAGGGGGCCGCCGACCGTCCATTCGGCGAGCTGCTTCAAGAGCTGCAGAAAGTGGGCATGTAGGAGGCGTCGACTGGTGATGCGTGGCTCCCCTTCGCGACCCAGTCGCCGGCAGAACGCGCGCGAATCCGGGCCGCCGGCCCGCCTACTCGCCCAGGGTCAGGCGCAGGCCCGCTGTCATCGCCAGCGGCGGAAACGCGCCGGCCGCGTCCACGACCAAACCCTGCGCGGCGAGCCGGCCGCCCAGGAGGGCCGCGTCGTCGGGGATCGGCACGCGCAGCGCTAGCAGACCCGAGCCGTTGGTGAGCCCGGCGAGGGTAACGAAGGGCGGCGCCACGAGCAGGGTGCACGAGCCGAGCGGGAAGCTCGCCTCGCTCGCGGCGAGCAGCACACCCGCAGCCGCCGCGGGACGCGCCCGCGCCACGTCGAGGCCAAAGCGGTCGTTGCCGAGCATCGGGCTGCCGAGCGGCGCCAGCAGTGGCACGCCGGCGGCGCCAGTGCAGCCGCTGCCGTAGGTCGCGCTCGAGGCGGCGCTGGTCGTGCCGTAGATCCAGGTGTCCCGCGGAAAGAACGCGTAGCCGCCGCCACCGCCGCCAAACAGCACAGCGCGTTGCCGCACTTCGTCATAGGCGAGCTTCGGCCGCAAGCGACTGGTCGGCCCGGTGCTGGTGACGACGCGCCAGGTGGTCGTGCCGCCATCCCACTCCCATGTGCTCGTGCGGTCCAGGGCGAGGACTTTGCCGGTGCCGGCTTGCGTGACCAGATCTAACGCGGTGCCAGTCGGCCCGTTGCCCTGCTGCAGCTGCGTCCAGTCGGTCCCGTCCCACTCCCACGTGGCGACGTTGCGACCATCGTGCAACAGCACCGTGTTGCGCGCCGGGTCGAACGCCATCGCGTGCCGATCGCCAGCCGGTGGCCGGTTGGCCGGGGACTGCTGGAGCCAGTCGGTGCCGTCCCACTCCCAGGTGTCGTCGGTGCCGCCAAACCCGCTGAACAAGACCAGACGACCGCGCACCGGGTCCTCAGCAAGCGCGGCGTCGGAGCGCCGACTCGGGCTGTTCGCGGGCGCAAGCTGATTCCACGCTTGGCCGTCCCACTCCCAGGTGTCGTTCATCTCGATGGAGTAGTTGGTGCCGCCGAACAGCAGGACGCGTTGCCGCGCACTGTCCCACGCCATCGCCGCCGATCCGCGCGGGATCGGCCGCGCGCCGCTGCCGTGGCGGCGCCAGCGGACGCCGTCAAACAGGTGCGTCTCATCCGAGGAGATCGCCTGTGCGGTCAGACCGCCGAAGTGGACCACCTCTTGCCGCGCCGCGTCGAAGGCAACCGCCCCGAGCATGACCCGGCCCGGCCGGTCGCTCCCCGCGGCGATCTCGGACCAGATCGTGCCGTTCCAGACTTGCGTCGCCTCGTCGGTATCGCGAATGAGCACGCGACCGAGCGTTTCGTCGTAGACCGCCCAGCCGGTGCTCCACATCGCCGGCGGCGACGGGGCGCCGGCGGCCGTCCACGTGTTGCCATCCCACTCCCAGGTGCTGCTCGCCGCGGAGAAGTGCGTCGAGGTGAGCAGCACGGCGCGGCCCCGCGCCCGATCGAACGCCAGACCGCCGCCGAATGAGAGCTGGGCCGCGGTCGGTGCACCAGGCGGCTCGCGTCGCTGCCACTGGGTGCCGTTCCATTCCCAAGTGCTCGCGTCGTCAGCGATCAGCAGGGTGCGTCCACGGAGCGGATCGTAGGTCGCGGCGACCGGAGCGGCGCTTGGAATGCGCGCCGGCGAGCGGTCGGACCAAGTGGCGCCGTTGTATTCCCACGTCGACGCCGTGCCAACCAAGACCATGATGCCGCGAGCCTCGTCGTACGCGAGCACCGAGCTCCGGCCGTCGGGCGGCGTCAGGGCCGTCACCACCTGGCGCCACGTGGCGCCGTCCCATTCCCACGTCTCATTGCCGCGAGAGCCTTCCCCATCGCCAAACAGAACGACGACGCCGCGCAGGGGATCCGCGGCCATGGCGTGGTCCGTCATCGGGCCTGGTGCGCTTGCCGCCGCCGGCAGGTCGACCCACTGCGCGCCGTCGAAGGTGAGCATCTCCGCAGAAGGACTCGCGCCGGCGCCGCCGTACTGCACTGGGCGTTGACGCGCGGGATCCCACGCCAGCGTGGTGCGGAAGTAGCCGTGCGGGGACGTCTTCTGGATCCACGTTTGCGCGACGGCACTGGCGGCCGTGGCCGCGACACCGAGACCGATCCCGAGCAACGCGCCGGGGATCACAAGCGGAACGGGGGGCTGTATCATGGGCAATCTCCAAGACTGTGTGCTTGGAGGTGCCCGGTGCCCGCGCGCGTCACGCCCGAATCCGTGGGACGCACTCTCGCCCACCTCGGCTGGCGCGTTCGGCCGGAGGGTGGGAGGGGTCCGTGCCTCCCGCCTGCGCCACTGGTCGGCCTTCACTCGTGGCGCAAGCCGCGGTCGTCGACGGGCCCGCGGCGCGGCTGACGGGCCGCGTCTCCGACCCGTTAGGACGCGGATCCGACTCGTGCGCCCGGCGGCTGGACTCCAACCTGGGTCGAACTGGCCCGTCGTGTGTCCTCCGGGGCGTTCTCTCGCGTTCTCCGCCGGCCCCTACCGCGGCAACGGTAGGAACTGGACGTTGACTCGGTAGACGTCGTGGCACGGATCGAACGCGGCGCCGGTCTTGGCCAAGGCGAACGCGGCGCAATCGCCGCAGATCCACCCGGCTGGGGTCCCGCAGCCGTCGCAGTTGTCGACGAACGGCCCCATCTCCGCATCGCACGAGTTGGTTGGGAAGACCACGTGCACACGGTTGTTGGGCAGCAGACTTGCAATGTCTGGTGGGCCACACAGTCGGCTGGTGTTCGGCGACAAGAGCCAGCGCTCGCCAGACACCAGGCTCTGCAGGAACACGTCGTCCAGCTGCGCGCCGGTTTCCACGGCGCCCGCGGCGCTCACCAGGTCGGTGGCTGACGAGATGAACGCTATGTAGCTGGCGTCGTCACTCACTCTCGCCTAGGTCGAGTTGCCATTGCCCGCCGCGACGAGCACCGATCCGGTGGTGGGCGACCAGCAGTAGATCTTGTAGGTGCCGCCGCTGTTTGGCGCAGCGTCGAACGCGACGATCGAGCCGTTTGCTGAGACCGAGTGCTTGCCGCGATAGTCCCAGTTGGGGGAGCCGTCCGGCGAGATGTCGTCGGACATGAGTACCGAGATGTCGCTCGCCGTCACGCAGCGATCCACGGCTGTCGGGAGCGCCGGCATCAAGCCCGCCTGGTTGGCGCGCGCTCCGCAAGGTGCGCGCCGCGGCGCGTCGCCAAAAAGCGCATTGCGTTGGCGTGACGGTGTCGCGCGTCCGCCACCTGTGAGGGTGCGTCGCCCCGTGGCGGCGCGCTTCTCAGACCCTACGGGCCTCGCGTCGCGAGGTGCTCGCAATGTCGCTTCATCGAACCACTGTCCTCGTCGCCGCGTCGTGCATGCTCAGCGGCAGCCTCTTGGCTCAGCACGTCGAGTTCTCCGTGACCAACGCCAGCCCGTCCGCGACGGCGGGCGGCTTTGACGGCGCAACGATCCTCGCCACTGCCGGCTCGCTGCCCGTGGCGGCTCCCGCCCCCGCGCCGCAGGTGGCGTTCCCGCCGCCGTCGCTGCCGGCGGGCTCGGAGATCGACGCCATGTCCTACGGCCTTGACGCGTGGAACGGGGGCCAGCCGCTGGCGCCCGGGAGCTTTTGGTTCTCGGTCGCGCCGGGCGCGCTCGGCAATCCGCTGGGCAACAACGCGGAGATCGCGGCGGAGAACGCTGTCATGGAAGGTGCCGCGGCCGACGCGTTCGTCGACCTCGACCTCGGTGCGCTGCCCATCGCGCCAGCGGCGGCGCCCGTCGGCCACACCGGCGCGCTGGATGCGGATGGGCTGCTCGGCAGCTCGGCGTTTACCTATCCGGCGAGCGGCCTGCAGGAGCCGACGGCGGCGAATCCGGGCGGGGCCATCGACGACCTCGACGCGATCTCGGTGGGCGTCAGCATCAACGGCGCGACCGCGCTGTTCCTGTCGCTCGATCCGCCGTCTGCCGCCGCCAACGGTTTCTTGCCGGGCGACGTGCTGTGGATCGGCGGTGCCGGTGGCGCGCTGCTTACGACGAACCTCTACGCAACCTCCGCGCAGCTTGGGATCGGCGTCGGCGTCAACGACATCGACGCGTTGATCGTCGATGACAACGACACGATGTACAACGGCAACGAGACCGTCCTCTTTTCACTGACGCCGGCGAGCGCCCTCATCGGCCAGCCGGACGCGAGCGGGACGATCATCCTGCCGGGCGACGTGCTGCTCGCGGGCTTTCCCGGGACGCTGCCGATCGTCCTGATCCCGGCCGAGGCGCTCGGCCTGTTCGCGGACCGTGCGAACGGCCTGAGCGACGACCTTGACGCCATGTCGATTGCGCCGCAACCACTGTTCGACTGCTTGGCGAACGGCCGGGAAGACGCCGCCGACTTGGCGATCTTCGCCGGCGTGTCGGATCTCGACAGCAACAATGACGGCTTCGCCGACGTTTGCGGGCCGCTGGCCTCGACTGTGGTGTGCAACGGCCTGCCCAACCCGCTGGGGTGCACCGGGCAGATCGCAACCAGCGGCGCCTACGCCAGCATGTCGAGCCAGCAGCCATTCCTGGTGACGGCGACCGACGTGCCGGCCAACGTCACCGGGATCTTGATCTACGGGCTGCAAACCTCGACGCCGATCAACGGGGTCTGCTTCATCACGCCGTTCGTCCGCACCGGGCCCCTCTTTTCCGGCGGCGGCGCCGGGGCTTGCTCCGGCACGCTGCAGACCGACTTCAACCCGATCGCCGCGCAGAGCCCGATCGCGATGGCGGGCCAGGCGATTTACGCGCAGTTCTTGTTCCGCGTGCCGGGCTTCACCGGCACGGGTTTCTCGCAGATCACGAGCTTCACGCTCTTCCCCTGAGGGCTTGTTGCTTCTTGAAGTGACAAGCCCGAATGCGCCGCGGAGCTGCGCCAGGAGCATCGATCACAGCCTGTATCGTCGATCTAGCTACAGGCTGTGACAGGCGGACCCTCTCGTTGAGTGTCAGCCTCGAGAATCGGCGCGACAGCGCCGCCAGAGCAAGGGGTCTGCCAAACTAGTCGCTGAACCAGCGCCCTGAAGGAGAGCGATCTCCGAGACAACGGCTGGTGACTCCGGCCGGCGCTTCGAAAGCCGCGAGCAGATCGATGCTCTGCAGGACGCGATCAACGAGAGTCGGCTGCGAGTCTGGGGCACCCCAACAAGAACAACTTAAACGAGAGGTCGGCCTTCGCGCCGGGGTCACGCCGCGTGCCCTCTGGGAGCCGGCCCCACACGGCGTCGTCACCCGCTTGTTTGGCGACGAGTGATTCAGTAGCAGCCCTGAGGTCGTGGTTGCGCCGCGGTCATGACTCGTCCTTGGCGAGCTCGGCGGCGAGCGCAGCGCGCGCGCGGTGTAGCAACATGCGGGTCGCCTGCTCGGTACGCCCCAGCTGCTCGCCGATCTCGCGCGCACTCTTGCCGTCCACGGCGCGGAGCAGCAGCGCCACGCGATAGTCGTCGGGAAGACGCTGGATGACGGCGGCGACGCGCGCCATCTCTTCGCCGCGGCCGACCTCGCTGCTGGGCGTCCGCTGCTCGTTGGCGGGTGTTTCGTCCAGCGCGTCGAGCGACTGTTCGGGCGCCGAGCGCCGCAGGGTCGTAAAGTAGCGGCCCTTGCCCCGGACCTTGTTCTCCAGAATGCGTGTGGCCCACGCTAGGAACGCGGGTTCGTCGTCGCCGCGGAAGGTGCGGATGTCCCGCACGATATCGGCCGCCGCGCTCTGCACGACGTCCGAGACGTGGAGCCGGGCGCGCAGATCGAAACCGAGGCTGCGCTGCGCGATTTCGGTCAGCCGCGCCTCGTAGCGGTGGAGCAGCGCCTCCAGGGCCTTGGGGTCGCCCTCGCGGGCGCGCTGCAGTGGGTCGTCGGGGGACTCGACCATGAAGCGAGGTTACCACGGGCCCATGGCGTCCCTCCGGCGCCCCGGCCCGCGTGTCAAAAAAACGCCAAAAGGGCGGCAAAATGGCGTGACGCTCTAGATCCCCTCGCACCTCCGCCCGTCGGGTGCACCGCGGGGTGCGCTGTTCGACGTTTTGCCAAGCACACGCACGATGACCGCCCTCCACACCTTTCTCGCCAGCAGCGCCACCGCCGTCGTCCTCGCCACCGCTTTGCCCGCGCAGCAGCCGATCCTGGAGGTCGGCTATCCCAACGCGCAGGGAGGGATCACCTGGGACGACTCGTCCAGCGTCGTCGAACCTCCTGACTCCCGAGTGGCGTTCAAGGTCGAGCTGGAGCCGGGGTGGTGGATCATGCTGATGTTCCACGCGTACACGTACGGGAGCGCGTCGTATGTCGACGAGTTCGGGCTTTGGCCTGAGGTCCCGTTGGATGCCAAGCAAGCCCTCGACACCTACGTGGCCAACCACCCGACCAACCTCCCAGGAGGGCAGGGGCTGGTGCTGCAGACGAGCGGGCTCCAAGGGAGCCTGATCTACATCCGCAGCGACATCATGCGCACGACGCTCAATCAGATCTTCCTGCCCACAGGTGGCACGGACGAGCTGCGGTGGGGTCAGCCCATCCTTGCTCCGCCGGGGACCGATCCCCACGCCGTGCACTCGAACGACTGGCTCGGCGCGCCCATCGACCAAACCGGCTCGATCCCAGAAGACGACTCGGCTTACCTGCAGACTTGGCAGGCGATTCACTGGAACAGCGACGGCTCGCTCGACTTGTTTTGCTTGAGTGGCATGCTGGACGAGGCGGTGCAGCAGCAGATTGGCCAGGACATGCTGACGGGCGCTGCCTTGGAGTGGGGCATCCCCGTCGGGCTTTTCGTCGATGTGCAGGCCTTCGCGTTTCGCGATGGCAGCGGCTTCGCGCAGACCGCCGCGGCCACGCCAGGCCTGGGGACCGGAGGCGGCACGACGATCAAGGTCAGCGACCGCCGCACCATCAGGGTCCCGATTACGCCCTGCACGCGTGGCCGCAACACGGCGCTAGAGCCAGACCTCGGCCCCTACATTCTGGTGCCGCCCGGCGCGCAGACGCTGCTGACCCTCGGCGCGATCACCACCAACACGCGGATTCGCTTTCAGCTCGCGGGCGGTGGGCAGCGGGAGCAGCCCGTCATCAAGGTTGGCCCCCGCGTGGGTGCAGTGCGGGTCCCGCCCAACGTCGCGCACGATAGCTATATCGACATCATCAACAGCTTTGGCACCCTGCACGGGGCGTCGACACCAGCCTTCTGGGGGCCCATGGTCTATCGGGACCCAGGGCAGTGACCAACTCGGGCGACCTCCGGCTCGAGCGCATCCTGGCCGCGGCCTACGCTGCACTTGACGCCGGCGCTCGACCTGACGTCGATGCGCTATGCGGCGGCGACGCCGCTCTCGTGTCGCGCGTGCGCGCGGCGCTGGGCGAGGACAGCGGCATCGACCGAGCCCTCTCGGCGCTGCGCCAGGAGCTGCGGCCAACGCTTGGACCTGGCTCGGTCATTGGCGGCTACGTCCTCGGCGAGCAGCTAGGCGAGGGCGGCATGGGTCGCGTGTACCACGCCGAGCACGAAAGCGGCTCGCGCGCGGCGATCAAGCTGCAGCGGTTGGGCGACTCTCTGTCGCGGCTGCGGTTTCGTCGTGAGGCTGAGATCACCGCCGCGCTGGCGCATCCCAACATCGTTCGCATTCTCGACTTTGGCAGTGAGCGCGACGTCGCGTGGATCGCCATGGAGCCACTGCGTGGCCCGACCTTTGCGACCTGGGCTTGCGACCGCTCGCCGCGCGAGATCGCCGCGGCCGGCGCCGCACTCGCCGACGCTCTGCACTCCGCGCACGCGGCCGGGGTGGTCCACCGCGACGTCAAACCGGCGAACATCTTGGTCGACGCCGGCGTGCCGCACTTGCTCGACTTTGGCCTGGCTCGCGCGGAGGAGCAGACGGCGGTCACGCGGGAGGGCGCGGCGCTGGGCACGCTGCCCTACATGGCGCCTGAGCTGCTCCGCCAGGATGGCGCGACGGCCGACGCTCGCTCCGACGTCTACGGTCTCGGCGCGACGCTCTACGAAGCGCTTGTGGGGGTGCCGCCGTTTCGCGCTGCGTCCACCGAACGATTGATCCACCTGATTCTGGAGCAGGACCCGCGACCGCTTCGCCTCCCGCGCGGGGCACGAGGCCTGGAGCACGTCGTGCTGCGAGCGCTCGCGAAGGACCCAGCGCACCGCTTCCCTAGTGCCGAGGGGCTGGCCCAAGACCTGCGGCGCTTCGCCGACGAACAGCCCGTCCAGACCAAGCGCCCGAGCACCGCGGCCCGGTTGGTCCGGCGCGCGCGACGCTATCCCCGAGTGGCCGCTGCGTCGGCCGTGCTGCTGGTCGGGCTCCTGGCCATCGCCGGGTGGTGGGCGCGCGACTACGTCCGAGACCGGGCGGTGTTCATCGCATCGCTCGCCGACATTCGACGTTCAATCGACGGCGCGGAGCTCGCCAGCAGCGAGGGGCGTCTCGCGGCGTGGGAGGTGCGCTACCCCGCCGCCCCAGCGGTGCACGAGACGCGCCGTCGCTTGGAGGCTCGACGCGAGCTCGAGCGTCTGCTCAACACGGTGCACCTACCGCAGGAGGCGCGGTCGCCTGAACGGCACCGCCAACTGTTCGCGCAGCTGGATGGCAGTGACGCCGTCGAGTTCTGGCCGGACGAAGTCGCCATGGCGCGCCTCTACCTCGCGCTGCTTGTCCAGGACCGGGAGATCGCCGAGCGCGAGTACGCCCGGGCCCGAACCGTGCTCGAGCGTGGTTTGCCTTGCGCAGCCAGGCTGGCGCGGGCGCTGCTGGCGGGCGAGGTTCCCGTGCCCGATGGTCCGGTGCCGGCGACGGCCGAGGATCGCCTCGCGTCCGTCACATTATTGCGCCTCGCGGGCGTGCCGGCTCCCGCGCGCGGCCGCTTGGTGCCGCTCGACGAAGTGACGCGGACCAGCTATCGCCTGCACTTCGAGCTGGCCAACATCGAAAGCGAGGCGGGTCGACAGAAGGAAGCGCTGGCGCTGTGGTGGGCCGCGGGTCTGCTTCGCCCGGACCGGACGACGCCCGTCCGCAATAGGGCCCGGCAGCAGATGTTGGCGGGTGATCTCGAGGCTGCTGACCGCACCATGGCCATGTTGCTCGATGCGGACCACGTGCCGCGCAACCGCATCGACGCTGTGGTGTGGTGCGAGATCGCGGAGGTCTCCGGCGACCTCGATGAGGCCGGCCGGCGACTGGCCGTGGCGCGGGCGCCGGGGCGTTGGCCCGACGACGCCGCGCTGGCGCTGCGGGCTGGACAGAACGCGTGGACTTGTGCCGCGAACGCGACTGCCCCGAACGTCGCGGCGGAGCGCCGCGACGCCGCGCGAGAGCTGTTTCGCCACGTGCTGCGTTGTGATCACACGCCGTGGATGGGGGGGTACGCCGCACTGATGGGGTGGTACATCGACCTGGAGACCGGCGACTGGCCACCCGGTCGCTCGGCGGAGGTCCTGGCCGAGATCGAGCGTCGAGTGTCGACGCTGCGCAATCCGCAGCTGCTCGGCGATCTGCACATGTTTGCCCGCGATCTGTGCATGGAGGACCCCGCGCAGGCGCTCTCGCACACGCTACGGGCTGTGCAGGTCGATCCTGGATGGTGCGAGGCGAACCGCCTCCTCGCCGGGCTCGTCGCCGAGCGCGCCGACGCGCTGCCAGCCGACGCGTTGCCGCGCTCACGCGCGTGTCTGGACACATGGCGCCGCAGCCCGCCATCGAGACCACGGGCGGAGAGCGACTTGGAGCGCTACGAGGTGTACGTCGCGGGCGTGCAGCTGGCTCAGCTCGCAGATGACGCCGAAGCGAGCGTCTCTTGGGCGAGTGACGGCGTGGCCTTCGCGGAAGAGCGGGAGCTGGAGAGCCCGCCGTACTTGGAAGAGCTGCGCCAGATCATCGAGCCCGGTTTGCGTTGACCGGGAGTGGCCCGCGCCTTGGCGAAGCAAGCGCCTTGTTGCCTTGTTGGGCGTCATGACTCGCCAGAGCCACACGGAGGCCTCGATCGCGCCCAGCCTCCAAGCCCGTCAGCTAACTCGGCCGCGGAAGGAAGCCAAAACCCTAGATTGCAATCACTGACCGTCGGCCTCCGGGCGTGCGTGTGGCCCGAGCGAGAGGATTTGAACTCCGATCTCTGGCTCCCAAAGTTGCTCCGACCAAACAGGTCGACCGCCCTGAGCGGGCTTCGATCTGACGTATCGCTCGCGACGGTAGCGCTTTCCGAAGCGAAGGGCAAGCTGGGCGGCTTGTGCGAAACGGGCCTCAGGAGGCGTATCTGGTGACGTAATCGGCCGGAAGTGACGTAGCCTACGTCACGAGGCCGGAGCCATCGGAATCTGTTCGGCAAGTGGTCTGGCACCCCTCGCTGGATGTGGTGGCCCCGTTCAACCTGCTACGTAAGCGTATCCTCCTCCCCTCGAAGTTGAATCCATCCTTACGCCCGGGGACACTCGCGAGACCGGAGGTGGACCATGGCGACCGAGTCCTTGTTGCATGCGCCCGCGAACAAATGCAGGGCGAAGGTCGAGAATTGCGCAGTGACGCGGTCGGTCTTTGGGCGCGAGCCCTCCGATCTTCACCCAATCAGCTCCGGAAGCTCACCATCCTACCCGAGGACCCTTGCCGCGGATTCGCGGGAGGTCGACGACTCACACCGGCCCGCTGAGCTGCGGCACCCACGACAGGGTTAGGAGAACGGAGGCTGAGATGGACGAGCTCAGGGTTTCGAGGTTGACCGCAGCAATCGCTTCGGAGATCCAGAGGGTGGCTGCCTTGGGTCCAGCCTTGCTTAGTTTGGCCGGTGCTCAGCTCGATGGCGCGAACCTCGATGGAGTGGATTTCTGCAACGTGGATCTCACTGGGTCTAGTCTCCGCGCGGCCAGCTTGAAGGGCGCCATGCTGACGGGAACCTGCTTCCGGGATGCGGACCTTCGGATGGCCGATCTCCGATTCTCGATAATGATCGGCACCGATTTCCGCAACGCAAATCTCTCCGGTGCAAACCTATCGAATGTGTTGCTGGGGCGCCACGTATTTGCTGCATTGCACGTAGCCCTCGACTCCTCCAACGAGAACCTCATCGCCAAAGCGAATGCGAACGCGATCCTGACGAGCACCGGCCCCTGATCGGGCGGACGAGCGAGCGCTAGCTCGACGTATCGGCAAAGGAACGACAGAAATGGTAGAGTTTAACGATCCGCGCCTCCAGCAGACGATGGCGCGGTGCGGCCCCGTTATCGAGGGCTATGAAGGGCGACTCGACGCGGCTTCGGCGGATATCACACAGCTCGAGGCGTATCTGGGCACTTACGTGCAGGAGTGCCTTGTTCACGAGTTGTCGGGTGGCATTGCCAGTTGCCCGGAGTTGGACCAGCAGCAGGGACTGATTGGCGGCTTCAGTGGCGGCGAGTACATCACGGGTGAGTTTGAGTATCTGGTGTTTCAGCGGGAGCGAGGACGCTGGCGACTGATGTATGTCCGCTCGCGCGCGGAGGGTCACCTCGCCATGGGGGGGCCAGATCCCGTTTGGTGTGTCGAGCAGAAGTTGGAACGCCGGCCTTTGATTGAAACAAAAGCCGACGTGCGGCTGCGGGCGGTGAAGGTGCTACCAGCATTTCTAGAGGCTGTCGCGCAGGCGCTTGGCATGGAGCCGAACACGAACACAGTCGACTACGGGGATATTCCCTTCTGACGTGAGGCGGAACGGTCACGGCGTGGCCGGGGATGTTCAAAGGGGGCCTCGCAGAGGTTCCCCGTGCCGCCATCGTGCTCGTCAAGGTGTCGCCAATGCGATCACCCCGGGCGCTTTGGTCTACAGGTGATCATTGCGTCGTGACCTCGCTGATGGAGGGATCGGCGATGCGTGCTTGTACCGTCGTAATGCGCGTCAGCTGCTGCGAAAGGGCGAGCAGGCAATCCCACCAGCGGTGCATGTGAGTGCTGATGATGGTTGCGGCGTCGCCTACTGAGATTTCGGGAAGGCTATCGCGTCCCAGCTTGAAGCCACCAAAGTGCAGATCACGGTCCTTTGGAGCCACGCGTCCGGACAACATGCCAATCGACTCCAGGCGAAGCCCTGGGCCATCTTCCTTTCTCGGTTCGGCATAGGCAGTATGAGCGAAGACTTTGTTGCGCAGTGTAAGAATCGCGCCGAAACGCCCCTCGGTCTTGCATACGGGCTTGGACTGCAGGGCGTGCCCAGCCAGCGTGCTGCCATCGTCCTGCGTCTCCGCGTGAATCCGGCGCAGCAGCCCGTCCAGCGTGCAGGCGAAAAGGACAGAAGAGCCCAGATGGCGGAGTGAACGGGTCACCAGGCGCGACGGCGCCCGTGCTGGTCGGCGATTCCCCGCGACTTCCCGGTATCCACGCAGCTCTTCTTCGTGCTGCGTGAAGATGTCATCGAGCATCGCCACGAGCATGTCCGCGGACTGCAGACCGTTTCCGGGCAGGGGTGTGACGGTGCCACGTTCGGCAGCGACCGATCGCCAGACTTCGAGTCTTGGCAGGTCGGAGAAACGGGGCAGCCTACCGTCGCCGGATGCCGGTCGCCCCTCTATGCCCATGTACACAGGTGCTGCTGCCGTGGCGGAAGGCCACTCATCCGATCAACGCAAGAAAGCGCTTGATCGCGACACCTCTTCCAGGAGATTCTGAGATTCCTGCAAGGACGCCGGAATGTCCCCTCGGATCTGCTGAGACGAAGCTCGCCAGAGTTCCTGCTCCGGGGGGG
>JBCCGH010000175.1:0-20208 GCA_039029375.1 Planctomycetota bacterium | reverse complement strand
GTGGTGTGATTCAGGAATCTGGGGCCCTATCCACGGCCCTCAGCGCCGCTCGCAGCGTTGGGTCGTCCTCGCCGTATCCACCAATATGCCTGCGGCGACCCGCCTTGCGACCGGCGCCGATGTCTCGCGGATAAGGCCCCACCTGCCTGAATCACACCACTAGCGCGGGCCGCCACCCGCGATCATCGGCCCAGCGTCCACCACACTGCGTTGCTGAGATCGGCGCCGAGCGGCGCCGTGCTGGGCGCCAGCACCGCCTGGAGGCTGACCCGCACGCCTGCCAAGGCCACGGCCTGAGGCAGCGGGATCGCGAAGCTCCGCCTCGACGGCCCGGCCGGCACCGGGGCGAGCACGGTCGAAGTGGCGGGCGCAAGGTAGAGGAAGCAACCGGAGCCCAACGGCTGGGCCGGCACGGGCAGGCCCAGCAGCACCGCCCCGGCCGAGGTCGGCGGCGCCCGCGTCGTGACGGTGACGATCCCGCCGAGCACGGGATCGTCGGTGGCGAGTTGTGGCGGCGCCCCCCCGCCGCAGGCAGCGCCCACCGGCTGCGCCGTCGCGCCGGGGTCGACGCTCCACAGCTCGCGGCCTAGCAAGTTGTCGTCGGCGGAGAACAACACGCGGCCGCGCGACAGGAGCATCGCGCGGGGCGTCGAGCTGGCGCTGCCAATCGCGAGATCAGCGACGATGCGCGTCCCTGCAGCGGTGGCGTCCGAAGCCCAAAGCTCGTCACCCTCGTAGGCGTAAGTGTAGCCGCTGCCGCCCATCGCCTCGTCGCCGGCGAAGAACACGTGGCGATGGCCGAACGTGCTCAGGCCGCTGATCCCGAAGTAGCGGTTCCGCACCTGCACCGTGCCCTCGGTTGTGCCGTCCGACCGCCACAATTGGTGGTCCACGCCCAGGATCATCTTGAACACGATCCCGTCGCCGAAAGGCTGCAAGTCGACGGGGCCTCGGGTGCCTGGACTTCCGGTCAAATCCACGATCGCAACGGTGCCCGCCGCCGTCCCGTCCGACCGCCACAGCTGGGAGCCCTTGGCCTGGAAGAACAACGTGTCGCCAGCCACCGCGAACTGGTCGGGGAATGAGCCGCCGGGTCCGGGGAGGAGATCGACCACGGGCCGCGTCCCGGCGGGTGTCCCGTTGGTCTCCCACAGCTCCGTGCCACTGGCCGGGTTGGTCCCGGTGAAGAGCAGCTTTCCCGCCAACGCGGCGTGCGGCGCCCACGCCACCGTCTCGGCGAGCGGCTGGGTGCCGAGCGCCGTGCCGTCCGTGACCCACAGCTCCGAGCGCGTCACCAGCGGGTCGAAACGAAAGAACGCCCGGCCGGCCACTGCGTCGAGCAGCCGCAGGGAGCTACCGACCGCCCCCGGCGTCAGGTCCGCGACGAGCGTCGTGCCCGCCGTCGTGCCGTCCGAGCGCCACAGCTCGTTGCCGCTGGCGCCGTCGTTCGCCACCAAGAACACGGTGTCGCCGGTCACCGCGGTGCCGCGCCCGTGCAGGAAGTCGATCGGTCGCACCAGCGTGGTGCCGGCGGCCGTGCCATCGGTGCACCACAGCCCGGGTGTGCCCGTTGCATCGTCCGCCGAGAACAGCACGCGATCGCCGACCACGACCAAACCGCGCGGGTTCGAGCCGATGCGGCCAGGCACGAGGTCGCGCACCCGCTGCGTGCCGGTCGTCGTGCCGTCGGTGCGCCAGAGCTCGCGGCCCGTCCGGCCATCATCGGCGGCGAAGAGGGTGACGCCGTAGAATTCGGTCAGCTCGCTGGGATCGGAGCTGATGCTCCGGAAGCCTAGGTTGGCCAGCAGCTGCGTGCCGGCAGCGGTGCCGTCGCTGACGAACGGCTCGACCAGCGGCTCGCCGGCATTGGCGGCAAAGTACAGCGTACCGCCGAGTACCGTGAGATCGTGCGGATCAGAGCCCCGGAGCCCGGGCACGATCTCGACGAACCGCTTCGTGCCGGCGGCCGTGCCGTCGGTCTGCCACAGCTCACAGCCGGACGCCGCGGAGCACCCGGCGAAGTATGCCAGAGTGCCCGCCGCCTCCACCGCCCGGCCGCGAGTGACGTCGATGCCGACGCCGACCCCCGGGGCGACGCGCGACGCCGCGGTGCCCGTCGTGCGCCACAGCTCGTAGCCCTGCCCATCGGGGTCGGCGGCGAAGAGCAACGCGCCGGCGAGCGGGGTCAGGTCGATCGGCGCCGACGCCTCGGGACCCGAGGCGATGTCTTGAACCAACTGGGTGCCGGCGGCCGTGCCGTCGGTCTTCCACAGCTCGCGGCCGAACTGGCGTGGCGCGTCCCCGGCCACAAAGTAGAGCTCACCCGCCAGCACACCGACGCGGCGGGCGTCGGTCTCGATGTCGGCGAAGGGAGCCAACACCGCTACGGTTCCCGCGGCCGTCCCATCGGTCTTCCACAAGCCAAGCGCGCCCGTCGCGGCGTCGCGGCCGCGGACGTAGGCACAGCCGCCGGCCACGGCAAAGGGAACCGGCGCGTCGCGGAACGCCGCGAGCTCCACCGTGCCCGCCGCAGTCCCGTCGCTGAGCACCAGCTGCGAGCCATCCGCGAACAGCACACCTCCGCCGAACGCCATCAAATGGGTCGCCCGCGAACTCCGGAAGCGTGACGTCCCCGCCGAGGTGCCGTCGGTCTTCCACACCCCGAACTCGGTCATGGTGAAGTAGGCGCACGGGCCCGAGCCAACAACCTGGGCCCTGCTGTATGGGTATTCGGTCGCGAGCCGGATCGTGCCCGCCTCCGTGCCGTCGCTGAGATACGCACTGCGCTCGGCGCCGAAGCCGACCGGACGGTCGGCGATGAACAGAAGCCGGCCGCCGACCTCGGTCAGCCCAACGGGGGACGAACCACCGCGGCCGGCAGAGATGTCGGCGAGCAACTCCACCGTGCCCGGCTGGCTCCGCGTCTTGAAGACCTCCGTGCCCACATCCGGCCGCCTGCCCACGAAGAACACGTCCGCCCCGACCTGCACGAAGTTGTGCGGATCCGAGGAGGACTCGGGCGGACCGCTGGCATTGATGTCTTTGACCAGCACCGGCGACTGCGCCGGAGTTGGCGCGGCGCCAAAGACGGCGACGGCAAGACAAGCGGCGAGGGGGCGAGCTTTGTACATGGCAATCAGACCTTCAGTTCCCAGCGGCGCGCTCGGCCGACGCGCCGAGACCGGACCCCATCTTCGCACAACCCAGCCGACACTGCATCTGCCCCCCGCCGGTGCGACCGGCGCCGCGTCACTGAATGCGTTTTCTCGAGTCTCTGTCCCGCACTCCGGCAAAACCAAGTCAGCCGAGACCGCCGACTCGAACGGCACCCCAATGGCCGACTCCGGATCGAAGCGCGCTTCCCCATCGTTCCAGTAGACATCGCCCGACCACCCCACACTGGCGACAGCATCCCGGGCGACCACGACGTCGAGGTCGCCGTCTCCATCCAAATCGCCCATCGCTGCCGCCGACACGCGTCGCCAAAGAGACGGCAACCGACTCTCCGACCCCCGTTGCAAACGGGTCCGAGATCGCCTCCCGGCTCCCGAGTGAGCGGCACCACCGCGGCCGCCGCGGTGAGTGCGGCTTGCCTCCTGCGCGATGCCGCCTCGAATCGCTCTCTCAAAATGGGGTCGATACCATCGGTGCCAAGTGACCGGCCCGGCTGTGGGGGGATTTGCGGGCCTCCTGGTCGCACCTACCGTGCGGCGTGACCGCCGAAACGGCGGCCACCTACAGCCATGCAATACCCATTCCTCGTCTCGCTCCTCGGCGCGGGCTTGCTGAGCGCGCCATTGCTCGCTCAGCAGCCGCACGCAGCCTCTCTCTCCAACCAAGACACCGGCACCGCCGCGGTCGCACCGCGCACGCCGGACGTCGACGCGCCCGCCGCCACCGCGGGCGGTGACCACGTCAACCGCGAGGGTACCGCGGCGCCGCGCCGCGCCGTGCAGATCTCAACCGAAGCGGTGGAGCGCTCGGCACGCAACATCCGCTACCGCCTCGGCAAGCGGTCCACCGTGTCGGGCGACGCGCCGGTCGGTCGGTCGGGCGGGAACGCCAACGACGGCGTGACACCGCACCGCGCGCCGACGGGGCGTGACCGCACGCCGACGCGCGCCCTGGGCAGCGGACTCGTGCGCCACGGCAGTGGCGGCGGCGAGAACAGCACCGGCGGGGCTGGTGCCGGCCCGATGTTCGCAGATCGCGCCGTGGCCAGCGTGCTCGTCTACGACGATAGCTCCATCAACAACTTCGCGCAGACCGCCGCTTTCAACATCGAACCCGGCACGGTGGTCGCCAACGCGGCGGACTTCAACACACAGCTCACGTCGCAGAGCTGGGACCTGGTCGTGGTCGACTGCCCGAACACGATCCCGAGCGGCGGCTGGACCGACCTGCAGAACTACGTGAACGCGGACGGCAAGGCGATCCTCTCCTACTGGAACTGGGACGTCGACCCAACGCTCTCGGCCGCGTTCGACGTGTCTGTCTCGGCGACGATCTCGTGGACCGGCGCGACGCTCTTTGATAGCGGCAGCTCGGGTTGCTTCGCGGGCGTAACGATGCCCAACAGCGATTGGGGCACCAACTGGGCCGATGACGGCGACGAGTTCATCCCCAACGCCGGCGCCGTCGGCCTCGGTCACATCGGCGACCCGTCGACCCCGGTCATGGTTCTCGGCAACGGCGGCAACACCATCGCTTCGTCCGTGATCGACGAAGCCGGCAACACCTGGATCAACGACGGCAGCGCCGTGCGGCTCTGGGAGAACATGATCCGCAAGCTGCTCGCGCCCAAGAACATCCTGGTCTACGACAACAACTCCAACAACAGCCTCGCTGCCCAAGCGGCGATGAACCTCGATCCGTTCGGGACGGTCGTGGGTGACGCGAGTTCCTTCAACGGCTTGCTGACTTCGGGCACCGCCTGGGACGCAGTCTTGGTCGACTGCCCCGGCCTGATTCCGACCGGCGGCTGGGCCGACCTCGAGGCGTTCGTGGCCGGCGGCGGCCGCGTCGCCCTGTCTTTCTGGGACTGGGACAACGTCGCCAGCTACCCGACCCTGGCGACCACGTTCGACGTCTTGGCCGCGACGACGGCCGGCTTCACGCTGACCGGCACGACGCTGGAGGACAGCGACTCGTCCCGCCTGTTCCGGGGTGTGACCATGCCGAACTCGGACTGGGGCAACGCCTGGAGCGACGATGGCGACGAGTTCGTCACCCGGCGCGGCGGGATCGGACTTGCTC
Organism: Planctomycetota bacterium; assembly: GCA_039029375.1. Taxonomy (GTDB): domain Bacteria; phylum Planctomycetota; class UBA1135; order UBA1135; family UBA2386; genus JBCCGH01. Next base: position 14,952 of record JBCCGH010000175.1, on the reverse strand, counting down.
ACGTGGGCACAACGAGCCGACCGGTGATGGTCCTGGGCAACTGCGGCCGCACGATCGCCTCGTTCGTCATCGACGAGGCTGGCGCCACCTGGCTCGGCGACGGCAGCGCCGTGCGCCTGTGGGAGAACATGCTCAAGGACCTGTGCGGAATTAAGGAAATCCTGGTCTACGACAACAACTCGATCAACAACCTGGCGCAGCAAGCGGCGATGAACCTGTCGTCGTTCGTGACCGTCGCCGACAGCACCGACTACAACGGCCTGCTGCCGACGCGGAACTGGGACGTGGTCCTGGTCGACTGCCCCGGCACAATCCCCAGCGGTGGCTGGATCCCAACCGTGAACTACATCCGCGGCGGCGGCCGGGCGGCCATGTCGTTCTGGGACTGGGACAACGACGCGGGCCAGGGTGACCCGGCGCTGTTCAGCGCCTTCGAGATGGCGCTCTCGGGTACGTTCGGCCTCACCGGTCAGACCCTGATCGGCACCAGCGCCGGCGACGTCTTCGACGGCGTGACCATGCCCAACTCCGACTGGAACGACAACTGGGGCGACGACGGTGACGAGTTCGTGCCGCTGACCCCGGGCCTCGCCCACCTCGGCACGATCAGCACGCCGAACATGGTGCTCGGCAACTGCGGCCGCACCATCGCCTCGTTTGTCATCGACGAAGCCGGCGCCACCTGGCTCGGCGACGGCAGCGCCGTGCGCCTGTGGGAAAACATGATCCGCGAAGTGTGCGAGGTGATCGACATCCTCGTCTACGACGACGGCAGCGTGAATGCGCTGGCCGCGCAGGCCGCGATGGCCACGGACTCGATGGGCACCGTCGTGGCCGACACCAACACGTTCAACGCCCTGCTGAGCTCGGAGACCTGGGATGTCGTCGCGATCGACTGCCCCAGCACGACCCCGAGCGGCGGCTGGAACCCGACGATCAACTACGTCCGCCGCGGCGGCCGCGCGGTGATGTCGTTCTGGGACTGGGACAATGACTCGGGCCAGGGCGACCCCAACCTGCCGCCGGCGTTCGAGGTGCAGGTCGCGACGTCGATCAGCCTCAACGGCCAAACCCTGGTCGACTCGGGCACGCAGTTCTCGCGCTGCCTGTTCCGCGGCGTCTCCATGCCGAACTCCGACTGGAACGACAACTGGACCGACGACGGCGACGAGTTCGGCACGCTCGGCTCGGCCATGGGCCTCGCCGACATTGGCGGCCGGCCCGTCAAGGTGCTCGGCAACCAGGGCCGCACCATCGCGACGTTCGCCGTGGACGAAGCCGGCGCCACCTGGCTCAAGGACGGCAGCGGGACTCAGCTGTGGAAGAACATGCTGGAGCTCGTGCTGCAGTGCACGGCGTGCCGCCAGGTCGGGCACTTCGAGGTGCCGCGCCTCGGCGTGCCGGCCAACCCCAACGCGCTACGGTCCGGTGGCTCGATCGGCGCGCCGCCGGTGATCAACAGCGTCTGGACGCCGTTCATCGACCACTCGGCGTTCTTGCCGGCCGCGGTCATCGATGCGCTGATCGTCTCGGCCAACGGCGTCAACCAGCCGATCGCGCCGTTCGGGACGCTGCTGGGCAGCCTGGGCCTGCCGCTAGTGCCGGCACCGCCGGGCACCCGGTTCCCACTGAACATCCCCAACAGCTGCGCGTTCGTCGGCGCCTGCCTGACGATCCAGGGCGCCTCGGCCGACGCGGTCGACGTGCGGCTCACCAACGCCCTCGACGTCAAGATCGGCACGTTCTGATCGACGGCGCCCCCGGCCGGCCCCGCGCCGGCCGGGTCGGTCGCCAGCCAGGTTGTGGGCGTTCGGCCGCAGCGATCGCCCCGAGGGCAAAGGCCGCGGCGTCTACCCGCGGGTCCAATGCAGCGGGTTTTGTCGCGGCTCGGTCATGACGGAGGCGCGTCGGCGAAGCCGCTCCGGCCGCGCGTCGTCCAGCGTGCGCTGGGTTGCCTAGGCACCATACCTATTCACCGCCGAAAGTTGGTGCGGTAAGCGTCGAGACTGGCGAGGTAGTTGCGAATCTGGGGCCACGCGCGCTCCTTCCCGCCGATATCGAGGGTGTCGTCGACGCGGTGGATCTGCCAGTCGTTCGCGGTCAATCTCGCCGACCAGCGCGTCTTCCTTGGCAACACCGCTTGGCTTGGGACTTGAGCCAAGGACCACACCTACACCGCAACCTCCTTCACGCGCCCCGCGGCCGGGTCGGCAGCCGCACCGTTCTCTGTGAACGTCCAACGCCGGCGCGAACGGGAACCGAAACGCGGGTCGCGCCGCCCGGCGCTCCCCCGCGCCTCAGTCGACCGATCGAACCGACGCGAAGTAGGCGCCGTGCTCCGTCCCGTCGGGACGCCGCAACATCGTGAAAAGCATGGCGGGCCCGAGCTCGAGCCGCACCCGAAAGCGCACCTCGGTGGCCGCAGGATCGACCTCGCGCTCTAGCTTCTGCCCACCGATCTCGACGGCGGCGTGGACCCAGTCCATCGCCCGCGCCAACCGCTCGGGCCATCGCCGCAGCGTGATCTCATAGTCCCCCGCCCGCTTGACCTCGACGGCCCACGGCCCATTGCCCACGTAGCCGCGGCGCACGTGATCCTGATGCCACGGAGTGCCTTGGTCGTTGGTGTGCCAGTCGTGGGACATCAGCTCGACGGGCTCCTCGGCGCCGCCGAGCTCGATCCGCACGTAGCCGTCGAACACCGGCTGCAGCGACTGCCACCATCCCTCGTAGGCCCCGCGCAACGTGGCCACGGTGTCTTCGTGCTGCGCAGCGACATCGTGTCGCTGCCCCGGGTCACGCACGATGTCGAACAGCTCGCGGCCATTCACCAACCGCCACCGTGCGGTCATCACCGCACACTTGCGCCACATCCGCGGGTGCTCGACGCGCTGGCTGTGCACGAACAGCGTGCGGTCCATGGGTGCGGGCGCCTCGCCCCGCAGGGCGGACGCCAACGAAACCCCATCCAGCGGCGCGGTTCCAACGGCCGTCGTTAGGCCACACAGCTCGCGCAGCGTGGGCAGGACGTCGACGTGCGCGGCCAACGCATCGACGTCGCGCCCGCCGGTCACGCCGCCGGCCGGCCAATGCACGAAGCACGGGACCCGGTGACCGCCGTCGTACTCGGCGCCCTTCTTGCCACGCATGCCGGCATTGAACCCGCGCCACTCCCCCACCTCTTTGGGCCGGGCACGATCTCCCGCCGCGGTACCGTTGTCCGTGGAAAACACGAAGATCGTGTTGTCGAGCAGGTTCCGCTCGCGCAACAGCTGCCGGAGCCGACCGACGTTGGCGTCGATGTTCTCGATCATCCCGTAGAACTTCGCCATCGTCGGCGGCACACCCTGCTCGAGGTAGGGCCGCGAATACGCCTCGTCGACGAGGAAGGGCGCGTGCGGGGCGTTGGTCGCCAGGTAGACCAAGAACGGGCGCGGGTCCTCGCGCTGGATGAACTCGCTCGCCTGCGCAAACCAAACGTCGGTGCAGTAGCCGGCGAACGGTCGCCACTCGCCATCGACGTCGTAGGTGTCATCGAAGTAGTCGTTGTCCCAGTAGTCGGGCCCTTGGCCGACGCCACCCCCGTGATGCCAGACCACGCGCTCGAACCCCTGGTCCTGCGGCCGGCACGGGGCGTTGTCGCCCAGATGCCACTTGCCGAACATGCCGGTCCGGTAGCCGTTCGCGCGCAGCTCCTCGGCGATCGTGACCTCGTCGCTGTTCATCAACGAGCGGCCCATGATCGTGTGCCAGACTCCCGTGCGGGTGGAGTAGCGACCCGTCATCAGCGCGCTGCGCGTCGGCGAGCACGTCGGATCGACGTGGTAGTTCGTCAGCCGCACGGACTCGGCATGCAGTCGGTCGAGGTGCGGCGTGCGAATCATCTCGTTGCCGAGCGCCCCGACGTCGCCGTAACCCTGGTCGTCGGTGAGCACGAGCACGATGTTGGGCCGGCCCGTGGGCGCTTGTGCGGGCGCGCGGTCAGCCATCGGCACCGAGACCGCGGCAAGAAACACGGCCGCGCGACGCGGCGTCGGGATCTTCAGCATGACGAGCAGGTTCGCGGGGAGGTGTCGTCGCCAGTCTCGCGTTGCCGCTAACGTGCGCCAACCGATGAATCGATTCTCTTTGTCGCTCGCGGTGTGGACGGTGTCGCTGGCAGCAACGTGCCCAGCCCAGCAGCGGCCGAACATCTTGCTCGTGGTCGTCGACGATCAGTCGCCCTTCGACCTGCGCATCTACGACCCCAGCTCGCCGTGCCGCACACCAACCATCGATCGACTCGCCGCCGAGGGCACGGTCGTGGACGGGGCCTACCACATGGGCTCTTGGTCCGGCGCCGTGTGCACTCCGTCGCGCCACATGATCATGTCCGGGCGCACGGTGTGGCATCTGCCCCGGCGCGGCATCAAAGGCGAGCGCCAGAACCCGCATTGTCCGGCCGATCTGCCCGAGCAAACGCTAGGCGCGGTGTTCGGGCGGGCCGGCTACGGCACCATGCGAACCTGCAAGAAGGGCAACAGCTACAAGTTGGCCAACGCCCAATTCGAGGTCGTCCACGAGCAGACCCGCCGGCGCGCCAACCCGGAGCAGGGCTCGCCGTGGCACGCCGAACGCGTGCTCGAGTACCTCGCCGCACGCGAGCAGACCGGGGACGAAGAGCCGTTCCTGATCTACTTCGGCTTCTCGCACCCGCACGACCCGCGGCACGCGCCGCAGCACCTGCTCGCGCATTACGGCGCGTCAAACGACGGGCCGCCGCCGGGCGAGAATCCCAAGGCGCCGCCGCTCCCGCAGAACTGGCTCCCAGCGCATCCGTTCCCCCACGGCCACCCCGGCCTCCGCGACGAAGTCAACGTGCAGGGCGTGAAGCGACGCCGCGACGAAGCGACGATCCGCAATGAGATCGCGCGTCAGTACGCGTGCAACGAGAGCATCGATCAGCAGGTGGGCCGGGTGCTCGCCCGACTGGAGTCGATGGACGAACTCGACCAGACGCTCGTCATCTACACCGCCGACCACGGCATGGCGATCGGTCGGCACGGCCTGCAAGGGAAACAGAACCTCTACGAGCACACGTGGCGCGTGCCCTTCGTGGTACGCGGCCCCGGCATCCCCGCCGGGCGGCGCGTCCAGGGGAACGTCTACCTTCTCGATGTGCTGCCGACGCTGTGCGACTTCGCCGGGATCGACATTCCCACCACGGTCGAAGGGCGCAGCGCGCGGGCCTTGCTCGAAGGGCGCGCGACTACGGTGCGCGAGGTGTTGTATGGCGTCTACGCCGGTGGCAGCAAACCCGGCATGCGTTGCGTCCGCCGCGGTGATTGGAAGCTCATTCAGTACGACCTGCTGGGTGGCGCGGTCCGTCGGACTCAGCTCTTCGACCTGGCGACCAACCCCTTGGAGCTGTTGATCGAGCATCACGTCGACGTCGTCGAAGCGCGCACCGGCGACGACCCCACGCCACCACAGGTCGACCTGAGTGACGACCCGAGCTACGCGGACCAGCGCGCCGAACTCGAGGCACTGCTCGTCGCGGAGATGACGCGCTTGGATGATCCCCACACCCTTTGGACCCAGGCGAAATAGGCACGACCGCTCGGCGGCGAAGCGGGCGGAACTCCGGGGCCCTCGGGCAACGCCGGTACCTACAGTGACGGGCGACTCATGCTGGAGACCCGCTTGTCCTTGCGCGCGTTCGTGGTGTTGACGTTGGTCGGAGGCTCGATCCTCGGCGGCAAAGCCGCCAGCCAGGAGCAGGAGACGGCGACGGCCGCCAGCCATCAGTTCGACTTCTGGCTCGGCGCGTAGTCGGTGCTGAACCGCCACTTGAACGCCCAAGGCGAGTGGCGCGATGGCGGCTCGACCCGGGCACGCATCACCCCAGTGCTGGGCGGCAACGCCGTCCTCGAGGAGTGGAGCGGGGCCATGCAACCCGGCCAACGCATGAGTGGCTTCAGCCTGCGCGCCTTCGACCCGGGCGCCGACCAGTGGGTGATCCTGCTCAATTGGTCGGCCAACGGCGGCAGCTCATTCGGGCGCATGCGCGGTGGGTTCCGGCACGGGCGCGGCGAGTTCCAGAACAAGTGGACCGAAGCTGGCGGCGGCACGGTCATGGAGCGCTACACCTTCAGCGATGCGTTGCCGACCACGGTGCGTTGGGATCAGGCGCGCTCGCGAGACGGCGGCGTCACCTGGCGCACGGACTGGATCATGGAGTTCTCCCGCACGGGGGCCGCCGCGGCGCAAAACTTCGACCGTGTGATGGCCGAGCCGTGGCAGCGCGGCGACGCGTCGCCGCATGCGCAGGCGCGGTGGCTGGACTTCGCCGTCGGCCGCTGGGCGGCGGGGGACGCACCCGGCGGCGCGCATCGCCTGCGGGCCACCTTCCTCGGCGAGCGTCGTCTCATCGCGTGGGCGGTCGACCGGCGCGCCGGCGATCGCTGGGAGCCGCGGGAGTTCTGGGTCGCGAGCTACCTGCCCGCAGCACAAGCGTGGGAAGCCTGGACGCTGCACGCGGCCGAACGACGGTTCACCCGTTGGGCAGGTCAGCGACTCGACAGCGGGGCGCTGCGCTTCAAGCCAGCCAGCGCCGACCATGCGCGCCGCGTCATCATTGGGCCAGGGCCGGGCGGCGAGGACTCGCTGCAATGGACCGAACAGCAAGAGCCCGGCGAGCCCGGGGCCGGCCTCGGGCTGGGCTTGACCCTGCAGTACACGCGCACACCGTAGCGCCAGCGCTGCGCGATCGGCACAGCGCCCGCGGCCAGCGACTAGTGGTGTGATTCAGACAGATGGGGCATGACCCGCGAGGGATCGGCGCCGGTCGCAAGGCGGGTCGCCGCTGGCATATTCGTGGATACGGCGAGGACGACCCAACGCTGCGAACGGCGTTGAGGGCCGCGGAGAATGCCCCAGATTTCTGAATCACACCACTAGGCCCGCCACGCGTGCAACTCTTCGCGCACCGGCGCGACGAGCGCGACCCATGCGCGCGCCCGCGCGCGCGATCGGGTCATTGCCCCGGAACCCCGAGTCCGGGGCAGCGTAGCGTTCGCCACCCCGAGAGGAGAAACCCAGATGGCAACAGCTCTTCATCCGCTTCCGAGAGCTTGTGACTCGGTCCAAGTCACAGCCCGAAGGCGCCGCGGCGCGGCGCCAGCAACATCGCCGAGAGCCGATCGCCTGCATCTCGTTGCAGGCGCTCTGCGGGCGGTCTCGACGGCGATGATCGCCGTCGCGTGCGCCGGAGCTCAAAGCGTGCTCGTCGTCGACGACGACGGCGGCGCGGGAGTTCTTACCGAGATCCAGCACGCCGTCGATGCCGCGGCGAGTGGCGACACGATCCTCATCAAGTCCGGCAGCTACGGCGGCGTCTCAATCGCAAGTAAGTCGCTCCGCCTGGTGGCCGACCAAGGTGGTGCCGCCACGATTCGTGACGGGGTGAGCATCAGCGACCTGGCGCCAGGCCAGTCGGTCGGCCTGCACGGGCTGCTCCTGCGGTCCCCGCGCGAGGCCCTCGTCGTGTCTCGCTGCGCCGGAGCGGTCTGGGTTGAGGACAGCACGATCCAAGGCCCAACCGCCCCCGTCTCGACGGGCGACGGCGTCGCGGTCATCGACTCACCGCGAGTCGCCGTGTTGCGATGCCGTGTGACCGGCGGCGGCGCCGCCGCCGGATCGGGCACCCCCGCCGCGGCGGGCCTCGCCGCGTCAAACTCGACGGTCTATGTGCTCGACTCCACCTTGGCAGGTGGCACGGGCACCCCGGGGCAGCTGCTGGTGCCCGGCGGCACCGGCGGCGCCGGGCTGAACGTGACCTCATCCAAAGTCCACGTGCAGAGCTCGACGGTGATCGGCGGCACTGGAGGGCGCGGGTTCACGATTCTCTTTGGCTGCTCGGGCGGCGGTCGCGGCGGCGACGGCATCCTCCTGTCGGGCCGTGGCTCGGTCGTCGAGCTCCTCGACACGACCCCGCGCGGCGGCGGCGCCGGCGCTGGTGGCGTGGGCTGCGCCAACGGCTCGAGCGGTTCCCCCACGCTGGTTCTAGAGGGCCAGATCGTCGCGTTGGCGGGCACCCCGCCCAAGCTCGAGGCCAACACGCCCGTCCGTGACGACGAGGTCTTGACGTTCACCACGACGGGCACGCCCGGCCAATCGACCTGGCTGCTCTTGGGCGCGGCGCCCTCGCCGGCGGCGCTACCCCTGGGGCCGCTGCTCATCGACGCGGTAGGGCTGCAAGTCGTACCGCTCGGCCCAGTTCCCGCAAGCGGCGTTCTCGTTCGCAACGTGGCGCTACCGACGTTGCCAGCCGGCGTGCAGGTGGCCACCGCGTTCGCCCAAGGCGTGACCGTCGACCCCGCGCTCGGTGTGCTCGCCGGCAGCGGCCAGATGCTGACGGTGTTGTCGACGACGTTCTGACGCGGCCGGACCCCGGCCGCGACGGCGCCGCCGTTCTCCGCCGACTCCGGAGAACTTCCGCATCCCCGGCCCCGCCTCGGGTATAGGGATCCCGCTCGGCGACGCCGGGCGCGCGAGTCCATGGACGCGTCTGGCGCAAACACCGATGACCTCGGCCGGCGGCCGAGCCCCGAGGCGGTCGAGGCCGAGTTTCGCCGCTTTCAGGCGACCGGCGATCCGCGCGCGATCGCCGCCGTCTACGACACAGTCGCGCCAGAGCTCCTCTTGGTGGCCGCGCACGTGAGCCGCAGCCCGGTCGAAGCCGAGGACGTGGTGCAGGCCACGTTTCTCAGCGCGATGGAGAAGGCGGAGCAGTACGACGCGCAGCGGCCGCTGATGGCGTGGCTGATCGGCATCTTGATCAACCAGGCGCGGCTCGAGCATCGCCGCGAGCAGCGCCGGCCGGATCCGGCACGGTTGCCATGGCGCCCGCCACCTGATCCGTCCGACGCCGCCGAGGCCGCCGAGTTCGCCGCACAGCTCGCCGCCATTCTGGGGGGCTTGCCGCCTCACTATCGCCAAACGCTCACTCTGCGGTGGGTGCACGGTCTCAGCGCCGTCGAGATCGCCCACACGCTCGGGATCTCGCCGGCCACGATCAAGGCCCGGCTTCGCCGCGGCCAGGATCTGCTCCGCGAGGCCCTGCCCGTCGGCTTTGCCAGCGCCGCGCTGATGGCCCTCGGCACCGGCGGCGGTCTCGCGGCGATGCGCTCTCGCGTCGTGGCGCGTGCGCACGAGCTGCAACGGCTGCGATCGGGCAACACCACCAGCCACGTGACGGCCGGCTCGGCTCGCTCGGGTTGGCTACAACCAGGACCGCGCTTGTTTGGCATCGTCGCGGCCGCGTTGGTCCTCTCCATCGCGGCCACCTGGTTGGTGATCGCCCGACCGCGCGGGGCCGACGCGCATCGCCCGGCACTGCCACCGGCCACGACCGCGGAACCAACGACGGTGCCCGCCGGCTCGCCGGCGGCGGCGCCCGAGGCGCGGGCCCAACCCGCACGCTCACCCGCCCCGGGCCCCGGCGGGCTCGACCTTTCGGTGGTGTGGCACGACGACGCGCCGGCACCGGACGTGTGGATCAGCGTCATGCCGGAGCGAACGCCCCACGCGGTGCTCCACGAGCGCTGGCTCCGCACGGATCGGGCCGGGCGTGCCGCCTACGACAGACTCGCCCCTGGTCGATACCGCGTCACCACCGCTCGGGGCGGACACCTTTCGTGTGCGGTAAAGGGCGGCGGCCGCACGCGACGCCGCCTGGTCATTCCACGCGGGGTCGTGCTGCGCGGGCATTTGCGCCGCAGCAGCGAACCGGCAGACAACGCGGTGATCTGGCTGACGCGCGGCGATAACCTCGACGAAGGCCATGAAGCCACGCGCACGGATGCCGCGGGCTACTTCGAGCTAAGGGACGTCACGCCGGACCGCGCCTTCACGATCTTGGCCGCTGGCTGCGCGCCCCGCCCGCTCGAGCCGGTGGCCGGGCGGCCCGGCGACACCATCCCGATCGACCTTGACCTGACGGCCGACGAGAGCTCGATCGGACTCTCGGGGCGAATCGTCGACGGCCAAGGCCAACCGATCCCCGACGCACTCGTGCGGGTCGGGCATGGCCTCGAAGCAAACGCCTTCGAGGTGCCCCTCGACCCAGAGCACCTCGGCACCGATCGCGTGGTCCCAGCGTTGCTGTGCCACACCGACGCGACCGGCGCGTTCTCGGCAGACGGGCTCGTGTTGTTCGACCGCCGCACCTTGGTCTGGGTCCGCGCCGCCGGCCACGCCCCATGGTCGGACGTGATCCGCTTCGATGTCGCCCAAGAGCAACGGACGATCGAGCTATCCCCGGGCCGAGTGCTGACCGGGACCGTGCGCTCCGCGTCGGGCTCAGCGGTGCCCGACGTGCGAATCCGCGTGCGCGCGGCCGCCCCCACCGGCGCCCGGCACGCGCCGCGCTGGGCCGCCGCCGAATGCTGGAGTGACGCCGACGGGGCGTTCCGCGTCGTCGACTTGCCGCGCACACCGCTGCACCTGCTCGCTGAAGCGCCGGATGGCAGATTTGCGACCGCCACCGAACCAGCGGGTGAAGGCCCCTGCACGTGGGACATGACGCTGCAACCGCCGCTCACCCTGACCGGCGTGGTGCGCACCACAGCCGGCGGCCGATTGGCTGGCCATCGGGTCACGGCACAAGCACCGCCGGGCCGGCGAGCAGTGTCGGCAGCCACCACCGACCGGCAGGGTCGGTTCGCCGTCGAAGGGTGCGAGGACTGCGACTACACCCTCGAGGTGACCGACCCGTCCAGCAGCTGGACCGGGCCGCTGGCGACCGCCCCCGCCGCCAATCCCCAAGCCCCGATCGAGCTCATCGTGCCGGGTCATCGCCTGACCGAAGTCACCGTCGAGGGACGCGTCGTCGACGGCGCAGGCCAGCCGATCGGAGCGCGGTTGGTCCTCAACACCCTCGCGCCGGGTCTCGCCACCGCGTCCAGCGATCCCCGGACCGGGGCGTTCCGCTTCGAAGCGCTGCCACGCGTTCGGGATCGCTACCGCATCGACGTGCAGGGTCCGCGCGGCATGACCATCCCGACCCGCCCCTTCGCCCTCGCCCCCGGAAACGTCACCAACCTCGGCGACCTCGTGGTGCAGCAGCCAGGCGGACTCAAGTTCCAGCTTCGCCGCCGCGACGGCGACCCGGCCGGCGATGGCCGAGCCACGATCGAAACGGCGGCGGGCCTCAAGCAACAGGTCCTCGTCATCAATGACGGCTACGGATGGTCGCGGCCCCTCGCGCCCGGCCGTTACGTGCTGCACTTGCTCGATGACCTGCCGCAGATGGCCACGCCGTTCGAGATCCGAGCGGGTCAGGTCACGCGCCGCCGCCTGCGGCTGCCCGCGGGCGCCCGGCGCGAGTTCACCCTCAACCACCCCGACGACGGCGGGCCGCTCTGCTTCGAGATCACCTGGCGCGACGGGGACGGCCAAGTGCTGTGCCACGATGAGCACCACTGGCGCGCGCCCTTGCCAGCGCGCATCGTGCAGTGCTTCGCGCCGGGCGCCTACCGCCTCGAAGTCCGCAGTGCCGCCGGACGCCGCGCCGCGGCAGAGTTTCAGATCCCGGCGGACGACCTGTCCCCGGGCTCGCTGACCCTCGACCTACGCCCGTAGGGCGACGCCCACATCAGGGAGAGACTCCGCATCCACGGCACGCTTCCCGGTACAGCACCTATGTTGGCGGCCGAGCGCCGTCCTGGCCCAACTGCGGAGCATCCCTTTGATCCGATCGACCTCCCTTGTCCTGCTCTCGCTCGTCGTCAGCCCCTGGACCGGCGGCGCCATCGCCCAGTCGGTGCTAGTCGACATCAACGCCACCCAGCTCGCCGAGCAATCTTCGACTCCGCGTGACCACGTCGTGCTGGGTGACGAAGTGCTCTTCGCCGCCACCGACCGCCTTCTCGGCCGCGAGCTGTGGGCGCTGGACCGCACCACCGGCGCGGTCCGGCTCGTCGCGGACATCCAGCCCGGGCCCACGGATGCCAATCCCGGCGGGATGGTCCGGTACGGCAACGTCGTGGTGTTCGGCGCCAATGATCCGGACTGGGGCTACGAGCCGTTCGTGACCGATGGCACCGCCGGCGGCACCCAGCCGCTCTACGACGTGGTGCCGGGGCCAACGCAATCGTCTGCGCGCGAATTCACGTTGGGTCCAAACGGCGTGTACTTCGCTGCGGGTCAGGGCCTGTGGCGCACCGACGGCACGCCCAGCGGCACCACGCTGCTCCGCCAATTCGAATCGCTGCCGACCGAGATCACCGTGCTTGGTGCGCACGTCTTCTTCCGCGCCGGCGACGCCACGACGGGCATCGAGCTCTGGCGCACGGATGGGTCGGCCGGCGGCACCGAGCTGGTCGCCGACCTCAATCCCGGTAGCGCCAACGGCTACCCCGACGACTTCGCGGTGCTGGGCGGCAAGCTGCTGTTTGGCGCCGCCGACGCCAGCGGCTTCCGCTACTTGTGGGAGACGGATGGCACCGCGGCCGGGACCAGCATTGTCGCTTTGACCCCGAGCAACCCATCCCAGATGACGACGGTAGGCAATCAAGTCTACTTCGCCGTTCTGCTCGACCTCTACGTCACCGACGGCACCACCAGCGGCACCCGACGCATCACAACGATCCCCGCGATCCCGTGGCGCTCCAGCATGGGCGGCATGACACCGTTCGGCAACCAAGTCGCCTTCTCGGTGTTCGACTCCGGCGGGTTCGCGACCGGCGCCTGGATCTCGGATGGGACCAGTGCCGGCACCGTGCGCCTGATCGAGGACGCCAGTGTGACGACCCGCTCCGGCTTCGCGACCATCAACGGCCGACTCCTGGTGGCCGCCAACCGGTCGACCGCCGGCTTGGGGACCGAGCTCTATGCGTCGGACGGGACGCCCAGCGGCACCACGCTTGTGGCCGATCTCTGGCCGGGTCCGACCGGCTCGAGCCCGCAGCACTTTGGCGGCAGCTTGGCGGATGGTCGCATCTTGTTCGCTGCCAACGACGGCATCGTCGGCGAGGAAGTCTGGGCCACCGACGCAACGCCCGGCGGCACCACGCGCATCGCCAACGTCTATGACACCAGCGGAGTGACCAACAATTCGCGAGTGACCGGCTTCGCCGACGTGCTCGGCGTGACCTACTTCGCGGCCGACGACGGGATCAACGGCCACGAGCTGTGGCGCACCGACGGCACTCCCGCCGGCACTCGCATGGTCGTGGACCTGGAGCCAGGCGGCAGCTCGTCGCCCGGCACCTTTCAACACGTCGGCAATCAGGTGTTCTTCACCGCCTACACGACCGCGACCGGGAGAGAGGTCCACGTCACCGACGGCACTGCCGCCGGCACCCGCGTCCTCGATGTCTTGAGCAGCGGCGGCTCGAACCCCAGCGCCCTGATCGCGGCGCAGAGCAACGTCTACTTCGCGGCCTTCGCGGGGGCGAACCGCCACTTCTTCGTCACCGACGGCACGGTCGCCGGCACGCAGGCGCTGACCCGGGGATTACCGGGACTCGTGAGCATCGTGCCCGGCGGGCAGGCCGCGTTTGGGAACGGGCTGCTGTTTCGGTTCCGGGGGCTCTACACCGGCGCCGAGCCGTACTTCACCGACGGTACCACCGCGGGAACGGTCGCACTCGGCGACCTGCGACCGGGCACCTGGTCGTCCGAGGCCGAGGACTTCACCGCGTTCGGCGAACAAGCGTTCTTTCGTGCCAACGACGGCGTCCACGGCGAGGAGCCGTGGGTGACCGACGGCACGCCGGGCGGCACACGGATGTTCGTCGACCTGCGACCGGGATCGGCGGGCAGTGCTCCCGACCACTTCTTCGTCGCGCAGGACCGCCTCTTCTTCATGGCCTCGGATGGCGTGGCCGGCTACGAGCTTTGGGTCACCGACGGCACCGTCGCGGGCACGCGCCTGGCCGCTGATCTGACGCCGGGGCCCGGCAGCAGCTTCGCCGCGTGGCCGCAAGCGGCGCTCGGCAACGTCCTGCTCTTCGTCACTAGCTCGGGGCGCGACCTGTGGCGCAGCGATGGCACACCCGGTGGCACCTTCTTGCTCAAGGACCTCGGCGGCAGCGTCACCTACGCCGACGTCGTTTCGATCGGACCCCGCGCGGCCTACTTCCGCGCCGACGATCCCGCCGCCGGCACCGAGCTATGGCGCACCGACGGGACCGTCGCCGGGACGCAGCGCGTGGCCGACCTTTATCCCGGGGCCGAGTCGAGCTTCCCGGCCGACATGTTGGTGAGCGATGGACGCTTGCTGTTCCACGCCCGCGATCGCGACCTCGGCGACGAGCTGTGGGTCTTCGACCAGCTCGGCGCGGCAACGTCCCCCATCGGCGCCGGCTGCGCGCCCGGACCTGCGCCACGCCTGTGGAGCGACGATCCGGTCCTCGGCTCGGTGTTGACGTTGACGGGCGACCGAGCGCCGACGGGCAGTGTCGGGGCGCTGTTGGTCGGTGGGCCCTGGTATGGCGCCACGCCGATCTTCGGCTGCGAGATCTTCCTCGGGCCTGACCTCGCGGTCCTCGCCGGCTTTGCCGGGACGGGCGGCCCCTGGAACGTGTCGCTGCCCCTCCCAAGCGCGCCGGCGCTCGAGGGTCTGCGCGGCCGGGCGCAGGCCATGTTTGGGCTCGGCGGCACGCTGCAGAGCACCAACGGATTGGCCCTGACTTTCGACCTGGCCCGCTGAGCTAGTCCTCGAACGAGCTTAACCCCGGGGTCGCGCGGCAAGAATCCGCGAAGGCAGACCGCTTCCGCGCCAGCGTTGGGTGGCTGGCGTTGGCGGCGGCCGGCGATGTGGTTTGAGTGGAGCTGGCTCCCGTGACTCTTGTGGCTCCGCGCGGACCAGGGCATCCGTACCCCGGCTTCAACTGGCGACGACCTCAGGAGATCGAACGGACGGAGCCGAGCGCGCGGAAGAACACGCGCTGCCACGGGTTCCAGGCG
>JBCCGH010000174.1:0-20551 GCA_039029375.1 Planctomycetota bacterium | reverse complement strand
TCGTGCTGCTCGATACCACCCAGGACTACTACAGCCTGGAGATGCCCACCTATCGCGACCTCGTCGACGAGATCGCGCGGGGCAGCACAAACGTCGTCGCGCCGATCTTGGCGGTGGCCGGACCCGAGGCGATGTTCGCGCTGTGCGACACGCTGGACCGCTCGGACCGGCTCTACCTGACCGTGCCGCTGCTGGAGCACGACGAGTTCATTTCGCAAGGCATCCTGCGCCTGCAGATCGTCGACTGGCTCGTCGAGCTGGACCCCGAGGGTCCCAAGCCCAAGGGCGCCAACCGCATCCGCCCAGTGCGTTCGCGCTACGAGGTGCTCTGCCGCTACGTGCGGACCTTCCTCGACGCCAGCCTCAACGGTGACCGCAGCGCCTTCGAGGCGCACACGCTGGAGTACCACTCGACGCAGCTCGGCGACGACCACCTCCACGCCGAAGTCGTCCCCACCGGCGTCAGGGACCCCGACCCCTACCACGACGGCGAGAAGACCCCGCCGACGCCGCGGCAGTACCGCCGCATCGTTGCGTCACACTCGATCGAGGAGACGTGCGGCATCCTGCGCAAGCACATGGGCGATGAGCCCCGCAGCCCGATCTACTCGAGCTCCATGCTCACCGGCTCACTCATCTACGAGCTCGCCGCCCAAGGCAAGCTCGAAGAGGCGCGCGGCCTATACCTGTGCATGGAGGGCCTGCAGGCCGACATCCTGGACCTGTTCCGGTTCTTGGCCGACCTGGCAGCGAAGCGACAGCGCCCCGAGGAGGCGTTGCCGTTGCTCAAGGTGGCCAACCAGCTGGCGCCAGGCGACGTCGACTTCGCCGAACGCCTGCGGGCGCTCGAGCCACGCTGATCGCTCCCACCAATTCCGGAGCGGGCAGGTCAGTGCAGTCGCCGGCCTTCCATGCCGCCGGCGACCGGGAGCACCGCACCGCTCACGTGGCCGGACAAGGTGGGTGACAGGAACCACACCACGGCGCGAGCGACGTCTTCGGGCTCGGCGACCTTGCGCAACGCGACCGTCGAAAGGGCGCGCGCGACGAGCTCGGAATCGCCGAGGGCCCCCTCGGCCATGGGCGTGCGCGTCCATCCCGGGCAAACGCAATTGACCCGTCCCCGGGGCGCCAGCCGCACGATCTCGTTCTTGAGGCTCGCGGTTAGCCCGTGCGCCATCGCCGCCTTGGCGCTGGCGTAGTCGGCGTGGCCTGCCTCACCAAACAGCCCCGCGGTCGACGCCACGAAGACGATTGCCGCGTCCTCACGCGGCGCCGCCTCGAGGTGGCGCAAGTAGCCGCGGCACGTGAGGAACGCGGTGCGCAGGTCAGCCGCCATGGTCTCCTCCCATTGCGCCAAGCTCATGTGATGCAGGGGCACTCGTGCCTCGATCCAGATGCCGGCGTTGACGACGATGGCGTCGAGCGGCGCTGAGTCGGTGACTTGCGCAAACAGCGCGTCCACCTGACCTTCGTCGCGAAGATCCGCACCCGCGAGCGGCGGCGGCGCCGCGGCACCGCGGCCAACGAGACGCGCCTGCAGCGCGCGCGCCGCCCCTTCACTCCGGCAGTAGTGCAAGATCGGCGACGCGCCCACGGCGACGAGCTCAGCCGCCACGGCACCGCCAATGCCACCCGACGCCCCGGTCACCAACACCCGCGCCCCACGCAGACCAGCGTCCATCACGCGCCCCGTCGCGCGCGATACGCCGCCGTGCCGTAGACCTCCGGATTGACCGCGTTGGGGGCCGGCGCGCCGCGCAGATGGCACAACGCATTCTCGGCCGCCATGCGCGCCATCGCCCCGCGCGTGTCGACGCTGGCACTGGCGATGTGTGGCAGCAACACGGCGTTGTCCAGCTCGGCTAGGCCAGGCGCGAGCGCCGGCTCGGCCTCAAACACGTCCAGGGCGGCGCCGGCGATCGTCCGCGCGCGCAGTGCCTGCACGAGTGCGGCTTCGTCCACAACGGGGCCGCGCGCCGTGTTGATGAGGTAGGCAGTCGGCTTCATCCGTTCCAACTCGGCGGCGCCGATCAGATGGTGCGTCGCCGGCCCAAGCGGCACGTGCAAGCTGACGAAGTCGCTGCGCGCCAGCAGCTCGTCGAGCGCGGCCCACTGCGCCGCCGGCTCGACGTTGCTGGGCGTGGACCACGGACGCGGGTGGTGCGCGATCACCTCCATATCAAAGCCGCTCGCGCGTCGCGCCATCGCCCGACCAATGCGGCCGTAGCCGATGATGCCGAGCACCTTGCGGCGGCCATCGGGGCCCGGCCCGACGTCCGCGCCGAGGAAGAGGTTGGGTCCCCAGATCTGGTAGCGACCCTCGACGAGATACCGATGCGCTTGCGGCACGTGTCGCGCCACCGCGAGCAGCAGTGTGAACGCGAGATCGGCGGTGGTCTCGGTCAGCACACCTGGGGTGTTGCTCACGGGCAGGCCGAGCTCGGTCGCGGCTCCGACGTCGACGTTGTCGTAGCCCACCGCCATGCTCGCGACGCCGAGAAGGCGTGGGTTGGCGGCCAGGGCCTCCCGATCGATGGACTCGGTGAGCAGGGTCAGTAGGACATCGGCGTCGCGGACCCCTCGCAGCAGATCATCGCGGGGCACCCCCGCCTCTTCGTTGCTCTGCGCTACAGCGACCGAGACGCCCGCGTCACGCAGGAGCGTGAGCCCCGGCTCGGGGATCCGCCGCGTGACAAACACGCGGCTCGGCATGCGCTCTGGAGACGTCATGGGGCCGCGCATGGTAGCGCCGCCCCTTGGCATGGGGGAATCCATGCATCGCGCCTAAAGCCCCGCGGCACCGCACTCCGAAGGCCAACGTATGAAGCGAGTCGTCCTGGCGGTTCTGCCGCTGCTGGTCGGTTGTGCTGGCGCCCCCCCGGTCCCCGTGGAGCAGATGGTCCAAGAGTGGGCCGCCTTCATGAATCGTGACCACCTCCTGGTGCCAGGCGACGTCCTCACGATCAGCGCGTTCCAGCAGCCGGAGCTGACCCAAGAGGTCACGGTGAGTGCCGAGGGCAGCGTCAGCCTCACACGGCTCGCCAACCCCGTCCGCGCCGCGGGTCGGCCGGTCGCCGAGTTTCGCGCCGCGGTCGAGAGCAGCTACGCCGAGCTGCTGCCGTCAGTCGAAGTTTCGGTCAACCTGAAGAAGCCCAACGTGAAGAGCGTCTTCGTGGCCGGCGAGGTCAACCGACCTGGCGCGGTCCCGTGGAGCTCGCAGCTGACGATCACCATGGCCGTCGCCGCGGCGGGTGGCTTCCAGATCACCGCGAAGGACTCCGACGTGCTGCTCGTACGGCCCGTAGCCGACGGCAGCCCGCGCACCGTCCGGGTGAACGTCTGGGGAGTCCTGAAGAGCCGCGAGCCGGATGTGCCGTTGCTGCCTGGCGACGTGGTTTGGGCGCAGACGTCCGGCATCGCCGACGTGGGCAACTGGGTCGAGCTCTGGATCCGCCGCCTGCTGCCGTTCCAAGTCGCCGGCCCGGCGATCCCGATCGGCAACCAGTAGCGGCCGGCCCCAGCCCGCCAGGCCCGACGGCGGCGCAAACGCGAAACCCCGGCCGGCTCCCGCGCTATGGTGCGGGGATGAGAGTCTTGTCGATCGCCGGCAGCGCGGTGCTAGTCGCGCTGGTCGATCCCATCGCTGCCCAGGTGGCCTGGTCGCGGCTCGACGCGCCCACGGCGAGCCACCAGCGGGACATGGTCTACGACGCCGGGCGACAGCGCGTCGTGATGTTTCGCCGGCGTGGCGCCCTCCCGGAAACCTGGGAGTGGGACGGGTCCCAGTGGCGCCGACGCACCACGCAAAACGCGCCAGTGTTCGAGGGCCCGATGGTCTACGACTCGCGGCGCGGGCGCGTCGTGATGATGGTGGGGGGACCAGAACTAGAGACGTGGTCCTACGACGGGAACGACTGGACCCGCCTCGATGTGATCACCGGCGAGCCCAGGATCTCTGACGTCGCCGACGCGGCCTACGACGCCGTGCGCGACCGCATCGTGCTGTGGGACAACTGGAGGGCCAACGAGATCCGGGAATGGAACGGGTCGCTGTGGCAGCGCTGGCAACCAAGCGTCTCGCCGCCGGCGCCGTTCACACGGTCGTGTCGGCTGACGTTTGACCCGACCCGCAACGTGTGTGTCCTCGTGGGCGACACCCCGGGCGGCCTGAGCCCTGGGGAGACTTGGGAATGGGACGGCGTGCGCTGGGTCGATCGCCGCACCGGAGTTGGCGGCTACGTCGGCACGGCTGCCTTCGGCGCGGCGTTCAATCCGGTCCGCGGGCGGGTGACCGTCGTGGGCGGCAGCGACTGCTGTTCGTCCAGTCACTCGCGAAGCATGTACGAGTTCGATGGCGCGACCGGCACCTGGAGCCGCTTGTCGGTGCAGCTGCCCGACGGGCGCGCGGCCTTTGGCCTGGCCTTCGATCCGGAGCGCGGCGAGATGGTGCTCCACGGCGGCGAGTCGAAGTACGACGACGGCCAATCGGTCACCTTGCTCCACGCCGAGACCTGGACCTGGAGCGGCACCCTCGTGTTGCCGTGGTCCCAACGCGCGGCGAGCTACCCCTTCCAGCGACAGGGCGAGGTGCTCGTGACCGACCCCACGCGTCACCGCGTACTGATGGTCGGCGGTCACGCGGGCTCGGCGTTTCCCGTCGGCGATACATGGGCGTTCGACGGGGCCACGTGGCGGCTGCTCAGCGCGCCGGCCTCGACTGGCGGTGGCTCGGCGGGTCAGGGCGTGTTTCGCGAGGCGGCCGCGGCCTGCTATGACGCAGCCCGCGACCAGACCGTGGCCGTGGGCGGGGCGCCGGCAGCCTACACCGGGGCCGCGGAGACTTGGACCCACGACGGCACCACCTGGCAGCAGCGGGCCGGCAGCCCGGCGCCCCAGGCGCGCTCTGACGCCGGGCTGGCGTTCCACGCACCGAGCGCACACAGCGTGCTCTTCGGCGGCCAAGGGGGTTTCAACGTCTTCGGCGACACGTGGACCTGGGACGGTGTGACTTGGACGGAGCACTACCTCGCGGTCGCCCCGGTGCCGCGCAGCGGTGCGCTTCTGGCGCACGAGGCCTGGAGCGGGCGCACAATCCTCTTCGGCGGCTTCGCCGGCACGACGGTGCTGGGCGACACCTGGGCTTGGAACGGCAACACGTGGACACGGCTGTTCCCGCCGAACACGCCGACCGCCGTCGGCCTCGATCTGGTGGCCGACCCCGACCGACGGCGACTGGTGATGCTGCTTGGCACCACAGCCTGGGAGTGGGACGGCGCCGACTGGCAACAACGCCAACCGACGACGACGCCCTTGTCTCCGGTGCTCCGTCGCTCCGCCTGGGATCCGGTGCTCCGCCAGGTTCTGTGGCTCGACACCAACGACGCCACCTGGCACTACGGGCCGACGTCGCCAGCGCGGTTCGCGACCATCGGCACCGGCTGTGCTGGCACGGCGGGAGCGCCTTCCCGGCTCACCGCCTTGCAGCTCCCGTGGCTCGGCGACCGGTACATTCTGGAGATTGATCGCGTGCCTGCGAGCCAGCCGGCCCTCGCCTTGTTCGGCCTGTCGTCGACGTCGTGGCGCGGCGTCCCGCTGCCCTTGGCCCTGGACGGGCTCGGCCTGCTGGGCTGTACGCTGCACAGCAGCATCGAGTTGGCGGTGCCGGTCCTGGCGAACGCCGCGGGGCGCGCCACCTGGGAGGTGCAGCTCGGCATGAGCCCGGCGCTGCTCGGCGCGACGTTCTACGACCAGGCCATCGTGCCCGCGCCAGGCGTCAACCCAGCCGGCTTGGTGGTGTCCGACGCGGCCCAGGTGATCGTCGGCGCCAAGTAGGCGACCGGCGCAGCCGCCCTCAACCCGCCGTCGCGGGTGCGTCGATAGCGCCCATGGGGGCGCAATGACGGCAACGACGATCTCGCAGCTGACGGAGCAGCTGGCGCGGGGCCAGCGCTGCGCCGTGGCAGGAGATCTGCACGGCGCGCGCACCGCGCTCGACCACATCCCGGCCACCCTCCAGACGGCGGCACTCCTCGTCTGCCGCGCCAGCGTCGACCGCGAGCTCGGCAATGCCGCCGCGGCCCGCGAAGCGCTTGCGCAGGCCCACCACCTGAGCGGCAACGACGCGCTCCTCGTGCGCCGGGCACTGACGGTGCCGTCGATCATGCAGGGCCGGGCCGGGATCGAAACCGACCGCGCCCGCACCATGCGCGACTTCGACGCGCTGCTCGCCGCGCCGCTCCGCATCGACGACCCAGCGATCGAGTTGCCGAGCCTCGACTTCTACTACGCCTATCACGGGGCCAACGACCTGCCGCTGCGTCGCAAGCTCGGCCAGCTCTTGCGCCGCGCGTGCCCAAGCCTCGCGTTTGTCGCGCCGCACGCTGCGGCCGGCGCTGGGCCGGGACCGCGCCACAGCCGGCTGCGCGTCGGCTTTGCCTCCGAGCATCTCCGCGATCACACGATCGGCCATCTCAACCGCGCCCTCATCGCCGGGCTCGACCCGCGGCGATTCGAAACCGTGGCCTTGTTCCTCGGCGGGGTTCGCGACGCGGTGGCCACGTCGATCGCCGACACCGTGGCGCATCGCTTGGACGTGCCTCTCGAGCTCGATCAGGCACGAGAGCACATCGCCGGAGCCGAGCTCGACGCGCTCGTGTATCTCGACATCGGCATGGGCAGCTTCAGCTACCTGCTCGCGCACGCCCGGCTCGCGCCCTTGCAGCTAGCTTCGTGGGGGCACCCGGTGACGACGGGTCTCGACACGGTCGATGGCTTCCTCTCGAGCGCGACGGAGATCGACGGCGCCGACGCGCACTACGCCGAGCGCCTCGTGCGGCTGCCAGATCCGACGGTGGTCTACCCGCGACCGACGCTCGAGGCGCCGCTCCGCCGCGATGAGCTGGGCCTCCCCGACGACGCCAACCTGTATCTGTGCCCACAGAGTCTGTTCAAGCTGCACCCCGACTTCGATGTATTGCTGGCCGAGATTCTGGGGCGGGACCCACGCGGCGTGGTCGTGCTGCTGCAACCCAAGTACACCGCCTGGCGGGACGCCTTCCTGGAACGGCTAGAGGCAGTGCGCCCCGGTGTCGGCGGTCGCCTGCTGTGGCTGCCGCCGATGCCGCGCCAACGCTACCTCGCGCTCCTCGCCGCCGGCGACGTGATGCTGGACCCAATCCACTTCGGAGGTGGCCACACGACGCTCGAAGCGCTGGCGATGGGCACGCCGGTGATCACCTGGCCGTCGCGCTTGCTGCGCGGGCGGCTCACGCTGAGCTGGTACCGGGCGCTGGGGCTCTCCCACGTCGCGGCCGACCGCGCCACCGACTACGTCGACACAGCCGTTCGACTGGCGACCGACCGGGCGGCGCGCGACGCCCTGCGGGCCGAGCTCCAGGCGCGCAGCGGCCGGCTGTTTGGACAACGAGCCGCGGCGACAGCACTCGAGCACGTCCTGACGCGCGGCGCCGAACCGGGCTAGCCGTCGGCCGCCGCCCGCTCGTGGCGCACGCGCCCGGATTCGACCACCAGCACGCCGTCGCCCGGACACGGCACGCGCTGGGACGAGGGCAACGGCTCGCCTCGCTCGAGGCGCAGCACGCGGGTTCCGTCACGCGCGACGAGCCCGACTAGCCGGGCGGGGTTGCCCACGACGAGACCGTGCGCGGGGACGTCGTCGGTGACCACGGCTCCCATCCCCACCATGCAGTACTCGCCGAGCGTCAGGCCGGGGCCGATCGTGGCGTTGGCGCCGATACTCGCGCCTCGGGCCACGCGGCAGCGTTCGGTGGCCGCCGTCGGCTCGGACGGCAGCATGCGAGCGAGCTCGGGGTCGGTCGCGCGCGGCGCGCGGTCATTCGTAAACACGACGTGCGCGGCGACGAGGCAGCCGTCCTCGATCGTGACGCCAGTGCAGATGTAGACGTGGGCGTTGATCTTCGCCCGCGCACCGATCTGCACGTCGTAGGCGATGTAGGTCTTCTCGCCCACCGTAGTCGCGGCGCCGATGGTCGTTCGGGCCCGCACGTGCACACCATCCCACAGCACGACGCCCGCGCCGAGGCAAACGTCTGCCTCGACGATCGCCGTGGGGTGGATGCACGTCTCCGACACTAGGGCGCGCCGTCGTAGGTGTGCACCGGGATCCAACGGCCGATCCGCGCGGATCGGTAGGCCGCTTCGACCACGCGCACCGACTCCAGCGCGTCCTGCGACGTCACCTGCGGCCGGTCCTCGCCACGAATCGCCGCGGCGAAGTTGCCCAACTGGCGTCGGAACGCCTCGATCTTGTTGTAGCCGGTCCCAAACGGCCGCCACTCCTCGTCCTCGCCCAAGCGATAGCGGGAGCCTTGCCAGCCCACCTGCAACGTGCCGCGGCTGCCCTGGACGTTGAGGTAGTAGTCGGCGCCTTTGTCGACGGTCCACGACAAATCGAGCACACCAATGGTCGCCGAGACCGACTCGAACAAGATGCGGACCGTGTCCTCAACCCGGACGGGCTGCGTACGGCGACCGAAGTGGGCCAGCACACGCGAGGCCGGACCGAGCAGGTAGCGCGCCACGTCTACCGCGTGGCTGCCGTTGTCGATCATGACTCCGCCCCCCGAGACGGGATGCTGGGCGTTCCACCGCTCCGTCATGTCGACGCGCGAGCAGAACGCGTTGTCGTAGAGCACCAGATCGCCAAGCTCGCCTTCGTTGATCAAGCGATGCGCTTCAACGATGTCCGGCACGTAGCGAAACTTCGACGCCATCATGAGCAGGACCTTGGCCCGACTCGCGGACTGCAGCATGCGGTGCGCGGACGCCGCCGAGGTCGACAACGGCTTTTCGCACAGCACGTGGATCCCGCGGTTGACGAGCTCAAAGCACACCGACTCGTGCGTCGCGGGCGGGGTCAGGACCAGCGCCGCTTCGAGCGAAACGCTTTCGAGCATCTGCGCTGCCGACTCGAACCTCGGCACTTCGAGCTCGGCCGCCTCGCGGGCCACCGGGTCGACATCAGCCGCCGCCACAAGCTCGAGTGCTTCGACATCGCGCAGCGCGCGCAGATAGTCCTGCGCGATGCGGCCCAGACCGACCACGCCCAATCGCAATGGTGCGCCGCTGGACGGTTCGTCAGCGCCAGCCGCCATCACTCGCCTCACGCAATGCCGCGACGATCGACTGCACGTGGCGCGGCTCGTAGCGCTCGTTCCACGGCAGGACCAAGACCCGGGACAGCCACGCCTCGACGCCGATCGCGTGCTCCGCCGGCGGCTCGGGTCCCCGGCCAGCACGCTCGAAGACCGCCCGCGTCACCGCGAACCGCGCCCACTCTCGAAACACCCGACAGCGATAGGCGGGCTTGCGGATGTAGTGGGGCTGGGCACGAACCCCGAGCGGAGCGAGCGCCCGCGCGACGGCCGCCGGCCCACCGGGCACGTCCGCATCGACCAGCAGTGGCACGCGCCAGTACGAGTGCAGCACTCCCGCCGCCGGCGCCGGCGGCAGCGCCACGCCACGCACCTCGGCGATGCCGTCACGCAGCAGCTTGGCCGTCGCCCGCCGCCGCTCCACCACCCCTTCGAGCTTGCGCAGCTGCGCCAACCCGACGGCGCCCTGCAGCTCGGTCATGCGGAAGTTCAGAGCCGGCAGCTCGTGATCGGGCTCCGACGCGCCGTAGCTCCAACCCTTGTTGACGAACCAGCGCACCGTCGTGGCGACACCGTGGTCCTCCGCAGCGCCGGAGATCACCATCCCGCCCTCGCCCGTCGTGAGGTGCTTGCTCTGCTGAAGGCTAAAGCAACCCAAGTGCCCCAGCGTGCCGACCGGGCCGACGCGATCTCTGGCGAGCGGCGCCTGCGCGCAATCTTCGATCACGGTGAGGCCCCGGGCCCGCGCCAACGACAGGATCGGCGCCATGTCGCACGGCTGGCCAAACAGGTGGGTCACGATGATCGCCCGCGTGCGCGACGTCAGCCGTGGCTCGATCGTCCCGGCGGTGACGTTGCCGACGCAGGGATCCACGTCGCAGAACACCGGCACCGCACCCTCGTAGACGAGCGGCATCACCGCCCCCATGTCGGTGATCGGCGTCGTGACGATCTCGTCCCCCGGCTCGAGTCCGAGCGAGGCAACCGCGGCGTGCACCGCGGCCGAGCCAGAGGAGCACGCCACCGCATGGGCGGCGCCAAAGCGGCCGGCGAAGGCTCGCTCAAAGCGGGCGACGGCGGTGCCAGCGGTCGAGTTGAGGGTCCCCGACCGGACCACCTCGGCCAACAAGGCCAGCTCTTCGGCCCCGAGGTCGCGGCCACTGCGATCGGCGTCACGCGGCAACGTGAGCGCAGCCTCGAACTCGGCCGCAGCCATCGCGGGGTTGGCCGGCGGGCTGGGTGGCGGTGGGGATTCCATGGAACGCCTGAGGGCGCGGGGTCGGGAACGCGCCCGCGGGGCGACACGTGGCGCGCGAACCGGCGGACACTATCCGGCCGCGGACCCGACCTCAACCGCCGCCGCCCCCGAGGCCGCGATCCAACGAGTCCCGCCCGAGGGCAAGGCGCGAACCCGGCCCAACTCCAAAAACCACGTCACCAAGGGGCCGGTGGAGACCGATAACCGGAGAGTCACGATCGATCCGGTCACCTCCCATCATGCTGCTCGAACACCGTCGAGCCTTTGCCAACCTGGTCTACGGCTTGGACCTCGCGCTCCTCTACGGCGGCGCGATCGTTGGAACTTTGTACGTCGCCGGCCAGCTGCCAGGCGCGCCCGTCATCGCGGCCGAGGCCGCTGTCGGAACCCTGGCGTGGACCTGGCTCGCAGCCCGCATCGACCTCTACGCATCCCGGCGCACCGCGGGGATCGCCGCCGAGATGTGGGACCTCGCGCTGTCGACGATCTTCGCGCTGGGCGTGGTGACGTTAGTCCGAGCCAGCTTCGGCGACCCTCGCGGAATCAATGTCGCCGTGGCCGCGGCGGCGGCGATGGCTCCCATGGGCGCGACCCGGGTCGCCGTGCGAGGCGCGCTGCGGGCCTTCCGGCGCCGCGGGCGCAACACCCGCAACATCGTGCTCGTCGGCAGGGGCAGCGCCAGCCAGAAGATCGCGGACGACTATCGCAAGAACCCGCACTACGGGATCCAGATCCTCGGCGAGCTGCACTTCTCCGGCGAGGAAACCCGGTCCGGCGTCGATGGTGTCGAGAGCTGGGGACCGGTCGCGAATCTCGAGTCCGTGCTGCGACAGCACGCGGTGGACGAGGTTCTCGTGTGCCCCTCGGACGCCGTCTGGGCTACCGAGGTCAAATCCGTGCTCCGCTTCCTCGACACCGCCGGGCTCAACTGCCGCGTGGCGCCTGACTTCATGGGCGTACCACTGGAGCGCACGTCCGTCTCAATGACCGCCGACGTGCCGACCTACAGCGTGCACACCGGTTTCGGCGGCGCCCGTTGGCTGGCGATCAAGCGCCTCGTGGACGTCCTGGGCGCCACCGTCGCGCTCTTGCTCCTGGCGCCTGTGTTCGCTGCGATCGCCTTGGTCATCAGCCTGACCAGCCGCGGCCCGGTGTTCTTCAAACAGACCCGCCTCGGCCTGCACGGTCGCCCGTTCCAGGTGCTGAAGTTCCGCTCGATGGTCGTCGACGCCGAACGCCTCCGCGAGCAGCTGGTGGCCGAGAACGAGCAGTCGGGGCCGGTGTTCAAGATGCAGCACGACCCGCGGATCACGCCCATCGGGCGGGTCCTGCGGCGCTACAGCCTGGACGAGCTACCGCAGCTGGTGAACGTACTGACCGGCGACATGAGCCTCGTGGGGCCGCGCCCACCGCTACCGTCCGAAGTCGAAGAATACGATTGGTGGCAACGCCGCCGCCTCTCGGTGCGACCGGGCATCACCTGCATCTGGCAGGTGTCGGGACGCAACGCGATCTCGTTCGACCGCTGGATGGAGCTGGACATGCAGTACATCGACGGCTGGTCGCTCGCCATGGACCTTCGCATCATGGCGAAGACCGTGCGCGAGGTCGTGCGCGGCGGCGGCGCGTAGCCAGGCGCTCGGCGCGGCGAGCGGGCGGCCCACTAAGCCTTGACGACCCGCCCCTTGATCTCAGGGCAGGCGGTCATTGCATCGCGCGTGTCGATGATCAGATCGGCCTCACGAGCGATCAGGTTCCAGTCCACCAACTTGTGGTCCGTCACAATGACCACTGCATCGCACTCCCGCAGGCGCTCGGCCGTCAGGTCGACCGAGTCGATGCTGAGGTCGTACTTCCGCATGCCCGAGAGGTGCGGCACGTGCGGATCGTGGTAGCTGACCTTGGCCTCTTGCTCGAGCAGCAGCTCGATGATCTCGGCCGCCGGCGTCTCCCTTACGTCGTCGACGTCGGGCTTGTAGGCGATGCCGATCACCAGAAGGTCTGCGCCCCGCAGGGGCTTGCCGCACTGGTTCAGGCCAAACGCCGTGCGCTGCACCACGTAGCGAGGCATCGAGCTGTTGATCTCACCGGCCAGCTCGATGAACCGCGTGTGATGGCCAAACTCACGGGCCTTCCAGGTGAGGTAGAACGGGTCGATGGGGATGCAATGCCCCCCAAGCCCGGGTCCGGGATAGAAAGCCTGGTAGCCAAACGGCTTGGTCGCGGCAGCGTCGATCACGCGCCAGATGTCGATGCCCATCGTCGACAGCACCGGCTTCAGCTCGTTGACGAGGGCGATATTGACCGCGCGATAGATGTTCTCGAGGAGCTTCGCCGCCTCGGCGACCTCGGCGCTCTCGACCCGCACGATCTGGTCGACCCCGGCACGATACAACTGCTCGGCGAGCCGGCCACTGGTGTCGTCGATGCCGCCGACCAGCTTCGGGATGGTCTTGGTCGAGGTGCCTTCGCGGCCGGGATCCTCGCGCTCGGGGCTGTAGGCCAAGAAGAAGTCGGTGCCGCACTCGAGGCCCGTGCTGGCGAGGATCGGCAGGCAGTCGCCGCGCGTCGTGCCGGGGTAGGTCGTCGACTCCAACGTGACCAGCTGGCCGGGGCGCAGCACGCCCGCGACCATGCGGGTCGAGCTGGCGATGTAGGTCATGTCCGGCTCGTTGTGCGCGCCCAAAGGGGTGGGCACGCACAGGATGATCACATCGGCCTCGCCAAGATCCTCGGCGCGCGCCGTCGGCGTGAAACGATCCGACGCCGCCAACTCGGTCACCAGCTCGGTGCCAAGGTGGTGCAGGTAGGTCTCGCCGCGCTGGAGCTGACGGATCTTCTGCACGTCGGTGTCGAAACCCTGGACGCGAAACCCGGCGCTGTGCATCGCGCGCACCAGGGGGAGACCGACATACCCGAGGCCCACGACGGCAATCGTGGCACTGCGGTCGGTGAGCCGCTGCTCGAGCTGGCGGGCAGAATCAGACGGGGTCATGGGGGTCCCTTCCAAAGGCGCCCTCATCATGCCGCGCGCGGAACGAGAGCCAACGAGGGAAACCGATCACCCAACGCTCCATGGCTAGGGATTCGGCGAGGCTTTCGCGGGTCGAGCTGGGCCAGAAGCGCCGGCCGGATGGCTGAATGACTTCTGCAACGGCCTGCTACGGGGTCGATGCGACGGCGCGTTGCATGTGCCCGAGGAGTCGCCCCGCCTCGCGGTCGATGTCGTGCAGCGCCGCCACGGCCCGGCGGCCCGCGGCGCCGTAGCGCTCGAGGAGCTCTGGTGGCGCCGTGAGCGCCTCGCGCATCGCTTGCATGAGCTCGTCGACGCTGCCCGGCGTGACCAGCCAACCGTTGACGCCGTGCCGCACCAGCTCCGGAATCCCAGCGATGCGCGTGCTGATGACCGGGCGGCCCACGGCCATGGACTCCATGAGCACGACCGGCAGTCCCTCGGCGAAGCTCGGCAGGACCATCGCTCGCGCCGTGGCCAACTCGGCCAGGACCTCGCTCTCGCTCATCCACCCGGTGATGCGCACCGAGCCGCGCAGACCAGCGCGAGCGACCAGATCCTCGAGCGCCGCCCGCATCGGCCCATCGCCGACCAGGACGAGGTCGAGCTTTTGTCCATCGGCGACGAGGCGCGCGGCGGCCTCGATCAACAGCGATTGACCCTTCTGCTCACAGAGCCGGCCAACGCAAACCAGCTTGCCTGACGTTGAGGCGCGGTCAAACGTCGCGTTGGCGATGCGCTCGTCGATGCCACACCGCACCGTCACGACCTTGCTCCAGTCGGCGTAGTCGATCCAGCGATAGAGCTGGCTACGGCAGAAGTCACTAATCGCCACCACGAACGCCGCGCGGCGGATCTTCTCGGCGAGCGCAATGAACTGCGGCTTATCGAACTCCTCAGGGCCGTGCGTCGTGAAGCTATACGTCGGGCCGCCGAGCTCACGCAGCAACATCGCCACCATCGCAGAGTTGGTGCCGAAGTGGGCGTGCACGTGCTGAATGCGCAGCTCGCTCACCCACGGCAGGCACACACACGCCTCGGCGAAGTAGACCAGGTGGCGCAGCCGACCACGGTCCGAGCGGCGGCCCAGACGCCAGGCGAACCGGATCGTCCGCAGCCATCGACCGCGCGTCGAGAACAACGCCGCCACCACCGCCCGCAACAGCTGTGGCGCCCCGCGCTCGAGGATGACGTGGGTCAGTCCTTCCTCTTTGCGATCCGCGGGATCGACCAACGGATCCGTGCAGCGGCGGATGGACACCCGGTCCACCTCGCAACCGAGACGCTCCAGGGCCCGGATCTCGCGCCGGACAAAGCTGTGGCTGACCTTCGGATACTGATTGACCAAATACGCGACACGGAGGCCGACCGGACTGCCGGTCTCGCCGTGCCTTCCGGTGCTGCTCGATGCAACACCGTCCGCCCGGCGCGAATCAGTCGCAGGAGGGACGCGCAAATCGGTCATTGCCGTCACTTCGACCAGTCGGACGGAGCGGGTTGAGAGTGCAGCCGCCACGAGCCGAAACAACCTGAAGAGGCGGCAACGCCGCCAGAAAAGCACCGTGGGCACCCCGACCGGCTTCGCGATCCTGGTCCTCTTTGCGACCCTCGGCGTCACCCTGTGGGGTGGCTTCGTGCTCGGGCCTCGCCGCATCGTCCCGGTCCTGCTGCTGTTTGGGCCACTCTTCCTGCCGGCGTATGCCCAGTACGACCTGCCCGGCCTGCCGCCCCTCGATCGGCTCACGGCCGTGACCCTGCCCGCCGCAGTGCTGTTCATGTTCTCGCCACGCGAGTGCTGGCAGCGCTTCCGCTTCGTCTGGGCGGACGCCCTGCTGCTGGCGTTCGTGGCCTGGTCGGTGCTCTGCGTCGCCGTCAACCAGGGGATCTGGGCCGCGACCTCCATGCTGCTGAAGCAGCTGTCGATCGTCGCGATCCCCTACTTCGCCGGCCGACTCTACGTCCAACAAGCCCGCGACGTGGTCCGCCTGGCGCGCATGGCAGCGCCGTTCGTCATCGTCTACCTGGGGCTCATGTTGTTCGAGGCGCGCATGTATCCGCGCATCCAGAACTGGCTCTACGGCAGCGAGGTGATCGGGTTGCCGCGCATGGGCCTGTATCGCCCCATCGTATTCGCGCAAAACCAGCTCGAGCTCGGCCACACTCTGGTGCTGCTCACCCTGCTCATGATCGCCGTGTGGCGCTCCGACGACGAGGTGCGCGAAGCAGGCGGTCGCTGGCTGGTCCTCGGCATCCTCGCTGGCGCGATGGGCGTGATGCTGTCGCTGAGCCGCGGGCCGATCCTCAGTCTGCTCGCGGTGCTCCTCGTGCCGCTCTTCATGCGGCGATCCGGGCTGCCGTCGTGCGCACTTGGGATGGCCGGGGTCGGCTTCTTCGTGTGGATGCTCAGCCCGGCCGGCTCGAGCATCCTCGCGGGCATGGCGCTCGTGGACGCCAACAGCGAGAGCGGCCAAACCCTGTTCTTCCGCTTCCTGCAGATCGAGACGTGGAAGCCGCTCGTCGAAGCGAGCCCCATCTTCGGCCACGGCGAGTCGTTCAAGCGCGAGGCGTGGCAGATCATCGACGGTGAGCTGCTGCTGAATGCGCTGCACTTCGGCTACCCCGGCGCCCTGCTGCTGTCGGCCTTCTGGCTGTCCCTCACGTGGCAACTGGGGCAGCGCTGCTTCCCACGCCGCCACGTCTTCCAACAGGTGGCGGCCGGCCTGGCTCCCATCCTGGGCTGGCTGATCTTCGGCGCCTGGGGCGACGCCTTCATTCGCGCGCCCCACTACCTCATCTGCGGCGGTGTCCTAGGCCTTCTGAGCTCGGTTCGAAGCCACGCCGACGAAGACTCGCTCGCCGCGAACCCCATCCGCAACGTCGTCCTGCGCTACGGCTGATCCAGAACCGACCTCTTCGCCGGTTCTTGGGCAGCGCGCCTCGCGGGTTTGCGGTACGTCTACGCCGTGCGCAAATCGCTGGCCCCGATCCTGCTCCTGAGTCTCCTCGCCGCCGCGTTCCACCTGCCCAAGCTCGACCGTCCCTTCGGCCTCGGCGAGACCACGGCGGGTGTCTACTGCGGCGTGTTCGCCCTGAACTACCGGGCGCACGGGTTTCTCGAGCTGCACGGCCTCCCGGTCGGGCCACAGCTGATGGCGGACGTCGCCGAGGGCGGCTGGGCCTACCGCAACCATCCCCCCGGCATCATCTGGCTCAGCGCGATCGGCTCGACCGAATGGGGAATGCGCATCCCGACCGTGATCGGTGCCGCGCTCGCCGCCGCGGGGTTGTTCGTCCTGTTGCGCCGCGCGAGCGGCACGCTGGGCGCGTTTGCCGCCAGCGCCGCTTTTCTCGGCATGCCAGCGCTCAACCTGTTCACGCAGGTCAGCTACGAGCCCTTGGTGCTCGCCCACGGCTTCTGGATGTGGCACGCCACGCTGTCCCTGATGGACGCCGACCCGACGCCGCGAGGCCGCACGGGCTGGCGCGCGGTGCAGATCCTCACGGCGCTGCTTGGCCCCTGGATGGACTGGAGCTTCGTGTTCTTCTGCGCGGGGCTCGTGCCGCTCGTAGCAACGCGACGCCTCGCCCAAACCGCCCGACGACTCGCCGTCCCCGCCACCGCCGCCTTCGCCGGCGTCGGGCTGGTGCTGATCTGGCGCCAATGGGCACTCCAGACGCCGCTGCTCGGACCGCAGGCCGCGACTGCCACCATCGGCACCCTCTGGGACACCACGATTGCGTCTCGACCGGTGCTCACCGAATACCTGCGCGGCGCGGGTCACTCCTTGAGCCAGGCGGCGACGCTGCCACTCATCGGGGCCGGGCTCCTCGGCATGGCCTTGCTCGCTCGCCGCCGGCCGCGCCTGGCACTGGCGGCTCTGGCGGCAGGCGTGCCCCAGCCGCTGCTGTTCGCCCAGCACGCGAGCAACCACGTCCACTTCTTCTGCTACACCGGAGCGGCGCTCGCACTCGGCACCAGCGGCCTCGTCGCCGCCACCGGGGCGCGACGGTGGCTCGGGATCGGCGCGCTGGCGGTGGTGGCGACGATCGCCTGGCGAACCAGCGAAGCCGTCGTACAGCAGAACGCGACGACGTTCTTTCGCGACGCCGGGGACGTGCTGGTGGAGGCCACGCACAACGAGGCCGACCCAACGCAGCCGGTACTGGCCATGACCAACCTGCCGCTCTACGCCTACTACTCGGACTCGCCGTTCGTGGTCGCGGAGCCGATGCTGCAGGTGCCCCTGCTGCAGGCGTTACGCGCCGACCCGCGCTTCCCGCACGGCTTTCGTTATCTGTGGTTCAAAGAGGCGAGGGGGGCCACGGCGGAGCGGTATCTGGCGCCGGCGCGCGACGCGCTGGCGGCGTGGCTCGGGCCGCTGCCGAAGCGGCGAGTACCCGAGCTCGAGGTGCGGCTGCTGCAGGCCGACGGCACGTATGACCTAGATCTGCAAGAGGTCTACGTGGTCGACGTGCCACACCGGCCCTAGTTGGGCGGTCTAGTGGCCTGGACCCGGCTCAGAGGCAGGAGCGCAATTTGGTCGGCAGGACGGACTCGACGCCGTTGAGGCAAACCGCGCCGATCGAACCGCCGTACTCGGTCACCTTGCCGAACCAATAGGCGGCGTTCTCCGGCAACACGCGACCGCTGCGCAGCACGGGAATCGTCGTGTCCGCCGGACCGATCAAGAAGCGCGCTTCGGGCGCCATGTTGAGCGGCGGACAGTCCAAGACGATCGCCTCGAAGTGTGGGCCCAACGCGCTGAGCATGCGCGAGATCAGGCCCTGGTTGACCAGGCTCGTCGGGCTGGGCAGAGCCCGCCCTGCCGGCAGCACGAAGAAGCCGACGCGCGGCAGCTCGAACACGACGTGCCGCAACCGCACCTCGCGCTGCAAGGTACCGGCCAAGCCGGGGCAGCGCGGCACCACACCGAGGCGGCGCAGGCTCGGATTGCGCAGGTCGGCTTCGACGAGCAACGTCCTCACGCCGAGGCCGTGGGCCAGATAGTACGCGAGGGCTGCGGCCGTGGTGGACGCGCCGTCGCCTTCGAGGATGCCGGTCACCGCGCAGACCCGCGTCGACCCGTGGGTCCGCGGGGCTTCCGTGAACTGCACGCGGCTCCACAGCGCCTCGGCGTGCGGCAGCAATGCATGGAGGCTGTCCTCCCACTCGTCGTTGCCACGAGGCCACATCAAGAAGTGCGAGGATGCTTCGGCGACAGTCACTCCCAGCCCCTCCGCCGAGCCTCGGCAAAGCGTTCCAGATTGCGCGGCGTGAGCATCGGCAAGCTCACGACGTCACTGCGGCCGACCGCGAAGGACACGTCGGTGTGCCGGATCAACTTGCGGCTCAGGCGAACCCGCACCAGCAGGAACGTGACCGCCAAGCCAAGCCCGCCAACCACGGCGGCGATCAGCAGCTTGCCGCGATGCGGCCCTTCCTTTTGGTTCGGCATGGTCGCCGGCTCCACCGTCCGCAAGTTGGTGAGGCCGCGCGTGTCCAGCTCGCTGTTGATCTGATAGGTCTTGCTGATCTGCCGCAACCGCTTGTGTTGGGCTTCGGCCTCTTTGAGCCGATCGTGGAGCAAGTCGACGTCGCGCTGAAACTCGCGTTTGGCCTCGAGCGTTTTTTGCAGGTCCGAGACCGCCTCATCGAACATGGGGATCTCGGTGCGGGCACCGATCAGCTCCAGCTCGCGGCGGCGGATGCTGTCATCGAGCAGCGCATACTTCGGATTGGCCCGCACCGCGACGGTACGCGCCGGCTCGGCCGGCCCCAGCTCGTCGAGCTCGCGCTCGATCGCCTTGATCTGCAAGTCCAGGCGCCGCGCCAGGGGGGAACCGGGCGTGCCCGCAGCGTCCTCCGCCGCGCGCTTGACCCGCAGCTGAACCAAGGACTGGAGAGCGTTGCTGCGCAGCGCGTCGGCCGCGTAGACCTCCTGCACCACCTCGCGGATCGTGGGATCGAGATCCTGAATCTCCTCGCGGAGGCGACCGAGGATCTCCTCGTTCGTGCTCACGCTGATCGAGGCCCCGCGCTGCTGCGCGATCAAGCTCGCCAGCGACTTGGTGAGAGTCGTGATTTCTTGCGAGAAATCGGTCGTGCCGTTGTCGTCGGCAAAGCGCTGCAGGGCCGTGCGGGCTCGAGCCTCTTCCTCGGCCGCCTCAGTGACCTTGATGTCCAGCCAGTCTTTGCCCTCTGGCGGCGCGACCACTTCGCTGTAGCGGCGGATGCTCTCGTCGACGATGGCGCGCAGGATCTTCTCGGCGCCGGTCGGACTCGTGTGCCGGTAGCTCAACATCATGGTGGTGCCGCGCGTGGCGGGGATCACCGTGAGGCTGAGATCAAGCACCTCGATTGCCGTGTCGCGCAGCACCGCGGGGTGATACCGCGCGAAGTCGATGCGCTTACCCACGAGCCAGCGCTGCTGCACCTCGTGCAGCACGTCGATCGCGCGGTCGACCAAACCAGCCCGCTCCCCAGCCATGCGCACCGGCTGGTAGGGCGCGAGGATGGCTTCATAGCCGATCGCATCGACGACGCGCGCCAGCACGACGCGGGATCGAATGATCTCGACCGCCGTCACCACTTGGTCGGGCAAGATCCGGCCCGTCCCGAGCAGGTTGGCGGCGGCATCGGCAGCCGAGCCCGATCGCTCGGTGCCGTGCACCATCAGCCGCGCGTCCGAGGCGTAGGTGTTGGGCTTCGTCAGGCCGTAGACCAGACCGGCGAGCCCACACAGCAGCCCCGCCGCGAGCACCGCGAACTTCGCCGACCACACCGCCGACACGTAGTCGACGAGCGTCCGCTCTGGGTTGCGCCACTGCACCGTGAAAGCCCCCGAACGCCGCCGCGGCGGAGACGCGGATTCGGTCAGTGGCTCGTTTTGGACCGCTTGCACCATAGGCACGCTACCCCGTGGTTATCGGCAGCCACCCTGGCTCGACGTGTGTCGAAATCTCCAGCGCCACGGCCCGCAGGGGCTCGGCGCCGCGTCCGTGCTAGTGGTGTGATTCAGGCAGATGGGGCCTTATCCACGGCCCTCAGCGCCGCTCGCAGCGTTGGGTCGTCCTCGCCGTATCCACCAATATGCCTGCGGCGACCCGCCTTGCGACCGGCGCCGATGTCTCGCGGATAAGGCC
>JBCCGH010000173.1:0-20717 GCA_039029375.1 Planctomycetota bacterium | reverse complement strand
GGCCTT
Organism: Planctomycetota bacterium; assembly: GCA_039029375.1. GTDB lineage: Bacteria > Planctomycetota > UBA1135 > UBA1135 > UBA2386 > JBCCGH01. The sequence goes on along the minus strand of JBCCGH010000173.1, from coordinate 20,711 downwards.
ATCCGCGAGACATCGGCGCCGGTCGCAAGGCGGGTCGCCGCAGGCATATTGGTGGATACGGCGAGGACGACCCAACGCTGCGAGCGGCGCTGAGGGCCGTGGATAAGGCCCCAGATTCCTGAGTCACACCACTAGCCCCATCGCCGACACGATCTCGACCTCTTGCGCGCACGTGCAACTCAACGATATCCTCGGTCTCGCCTCAGGACATTCCGCCCCTTTCCACCACCGGGGCGCGACCCCGGGTTCTAGGTTTGGACAGAACCCTATCCATGCAAAAGCTCTTGCTTCCGGCCGCGCTGCTCGTCATCGCGGTTCCCGTCGCCGCTCAGGGCGATCACTTCACCACCAGCCCCGAAGGTTATGACTTCCTCGAGGGCAACTCGCACAGCGACGATCTGATCGGCACGCAGCCCCTGCTGCGCTACCAGCAGATCGACTCCACGAACACCCGTTCGATGAGCAACCGGAACCGTCTGGCGTTCCGGCGCGACGCCCACGTGCTCTCGAGCACGGAGTACGGTGCGCGCAACATCGAAGTCGAGGTGGTGATGGCCGAGTCCGATCTGGACGCCATCTCGACCACGTTCGACAGCAACTACACCGCGAACTCGATGACCGTGATGAACCGCGTCACGGTCGCGTTCGAGGACTACACCCTGCCGCAAGGCTTCGCGGCTACGGCGACCAACACCCTCTTCTTCGACCAGATCTGGAGCTACAACGGCTCCGGCGGCGGCACCGACCTCCTCTGGGAGCTGAAGGTCTACAGCAACGACCAGGCGGGCACCCGTTACCCGATGGACTTCGAGTTCGTCACCCGCAACGGCAAGTTCGGCACGCCGATCCCGACCTCGGCCGCCGCGTTCCGCAACGTCATCAGCACCGGCTGCGCCACCACCTTCGGCAACGCCGGCCTGGCGCCCGAGATCAAGAACTACGGCACCTTCCTGGAGCTCAGCAACACCGTGTTCAACGGCGTCGCGAGCGCGCCGGTCACCCTCATCATCGACAGCCAGGACCGCGCTCTGACGAGCTCGGCCTTCTGCACCACGCTGCACGCGCTGGTCGGCGCCGCCATCCCGGCTGGCACCGCCGACGCGACGGGCCGCGCGACCTTCGGGCCGCTGGTTCTGCCGCACGACCCCGGCCTCATTGGCCAGACCCTGGTCTTCCAGGGCTTCCAGCCATGCGTCGGCTGCTTCCCCGGCCAGGCCGACGTCTCCGCGACGCGCGCCGTCGAGCTGACCGTGCAGCCGGACCCGGACAAGCCGAAGATCGGCCGCGTCTGGTCCTACGATCCGACCGCGACGGACGCCGTCGAGGGTCCGCACCCGGGTGGCCTGGTCATCTGGACCAACCACACGTGAGATGAACGGGCGGCCCTTCGGGGCTGTCCCTATCTTTGACTGGTTGGATCAACGCCTCGGCGCTTCGGCGTCGGGGCGTTGCTCGTTAAGGACAGTGCCCGGCTGCGGTCCACCATGCGGCCGGACGGCTCCGGGCGGCAGTCCGCGACAAGCTGGGAGCGCGGCCCCATGGCGGACCACCTAGTCGTGGCCCACACCACTTGACCCACCGGCGGCGTTTGGGGGCCGCCACCCCATTCACACGCTCCTCAGCGCGCTGACAGCTTCTGCAGCTCCGGCACCGGCGAGCTCGACCCGACTTCGATGTAGAAGTCCGGGTCGTCGTCGTCCCAGTACTGCTTGAGCTCGTTCTCGTTCTGCCGGTAGAGCGTCCGCACGGCGCCGCCAGCCATGAGGATGTTGACGGTCCCGTCCGCGAACGCCGACCCGAACTCGTTGTCGTTCGACATCACTGGTTCGGCGTTCTTGCCCCACCAGTTGCCGCGCAGATGATCCCGGGCCCGGCCTGCGTAGTGCGTGCTCTCCGAGTTGACCTCGCCGTAGTTGGTCCAGAGCTGCGTGACATCCTCCAGCCGCAGCCCGTCGACCACTGGATCGTCGAGGCCCGGGGTGAAGTAGCGGTCGCGGTTCTCCGGGGTCTTCTCGATCTGGCCGCTCACCCAAGGTGCGAGCACCAAGTTGCAGCCGCCCTCCTTGGGCCAGCTGGAGCCGCGGTTCTTGAAGCGCAGCAGCTCCTTGTAGTGCCAGTCGAGGTTCGCCTTGTCGGCGGCGATGTTGCCGGCGACGCTCGCGCCAAGCACGTTGGGCAGCAGGGCCGCCGCGAGGAGCCCAATGATGCCGATGACGACCAGGAGCTCGATGAGGGTGAAGCCGGCGGAACGTCTCATGGCGACCTTTGCGAGAGCCTATGCAAGAGAGGGGCAGCCCCGATCCTAGCGTAGGCCAGGCGAAAGTAACCCCTCCCGGCGGCCCTGGTCGACGGGCGTTGACGGACCGCAGTGGCGGCCCTGGGCGCGCTTGGCGCGCGCCCAACGCCCCTACCGGCGATGCGGCGGCTGGTGCTCGCCGGGCACCTCAACGCGTGAGTGCCCTTGGTGCGGGGTCCGCCACCCGGTCGTCGGCGCCGGCGCAGGGCTCTCTGGCATCTCGCTCTCGTGGTGCTGGATGCCTTCCGCCTCGGCGTGGTCTGGCGCCTCGTGGCTCTCGCCCGACTCGTGGCTGGCGCCGTGGCCTTCGCCCGACTCGTGGCTCTCGCCATGGGTCTGGCCCGCCTCGTGGCTCTCGCCCGACGCGTGGCCCAGGCTCTCGCCGTGGGGCTGCCCGGCCTCGTGGTGCTCACCCGCGGCGTGGCCGGAGTCCGCACGATGGCTCTCGGCCGACGCGTGGGGCTCGCCCTCGGCGTGCTCCGGCTCGTTCGCGGGCGGCGCACCAAAATCGATCACGTCGTGCCCTTGCTCCGCCGCAGGCGCCATCGTCGACGGGGCCACGGGCATCGGGCGCACGTCCGGCATCTGCGGCCGCTCCGACTGCGGTTGGGGCATGGGCCGCCACGGGTTGGCCGGCGCCGGGCTGGTTCCCTCCGGGCTCGCCGGACTCTCCGGCTCCGGGCTGGTCCGCTCCGGGCTGGTCCGCTCGGGGCTGGTCCGCTCGGGGCTGGTCCGCTCGGGGCTGGTCCGCTCGGGGCTGGTCCGCTCGGGGCTGGTCCGCTCGGGGCTGATCCGCTCGGGGCTGATCCGATCTGGGCGGGTGCGCGGCTGCGGCGGCTGCGACTCCCAGCCCGGCCGCACGTTGCCGTGGGTCTCCGGCGGCGTCGCCGCATGCGTCCCCGTGCTCGACGGCGGGGTCTCAATGGCGGGCGCGGCGATCTCGGTCATCGGCACCGCCGGCGGATGCGTCGGCTCCGGCGCCGGGGCACCAGCCAGGGGCGCGGGCGACGGCGACGCGGCCCAGCCCTCGACACCGCGGGTGCCGTTGGACAAGCCATGCCGCGCGGCGTACCGGGTTGAGAACCCGGAGTCGCCGGACATCGACGTCCACCACTCGCGCCACTCGAGCACCGAGCGGCGGCGCTGGCTCAGGTCGTCGTTCAAGTGGTCAAACCCGAAGTCCTGGCCGGTCGCAGTCTTGAGCGCCTCGTGGCACAGGTAGCGCACCTGCACCTTGTCCGAGTCGAGAGCCTCGATCAGCGTCGGCGCCCGCTGGATGTCGCCCAGCAGCATCAGCGTCCGGGAGGTCTCCAGCCGCACCGTGCGGTCCTGGTCCTGCGTCAGCCGCCGCAGATCGGGGATGATCCGGCGGTCGCCGATCTGCCCCAGCACCCACACGGCGTTGGAGCGAACCTTTGTATCCTGGCTGCGCAACGCCGCGAGCAGGTCTGGGATGGCCTGCTCACCCGCCTGCGCGAGCCAAAGAAGGTTGTGGAACAGCTCCTCGCGATGCTGGAAGGGGATTTGCTCGATCCGATTGCGGATCTCCTCTCCCATCAGGGCGTTCGGCTCGGAAAAGCGGCTCGAGCTGCCCTCTTGCGTGGCGCATGCCACCATCGCGAAGGCAACGAGAGGGAAGGCCAGGCGCCTCATCGATCCAATATCTCCTGCGTCGGTTCCGTATGTCCGGGCGCGGAGGGTCCGCGGCCGGTCGCCAACTGCGGGGGGTATCGGTTCGAGACCGAGCCCGCCTTGAGGCGAGGCGCTCGAGGCCGGCCCGACGCGCTTGTCCACAAACCGCCCACAACCGCGAATCGCCCTGTGGAGGCTTGCCCCTGCATCGAGCTAAGACCCGCGCCACCTGGGGTTTTGCAGACTTTCCACGACGTGGACACTCTGCCTTCGACAGGGCTCAGCGGGTATGATCCCGGCACAGCCTGACCGGGCGGTTAGGCGTTCACGACCACGACCGCGATCGCAATCACGATCACGATCACGAACGACACGGAGGGATCCATGAACAAGGGCGACCTCATTGATGAGGTACAGCGTCAACTCGGCAACGAGTGCTCCAAGGCTCACGCCGAGCGCGCTGTGAATTCTGTGCTCAGCTCCATCGGTGCAGGGCTCAAGCAGGACGCGACCGTCCAGCTGGTCGGCTTCGGCACCTTCTTGGTGAAGGAGCGGCCACCGCGCACCTACCGCAACCCACGCACCGGCGAGATGATGGAAGTCGGCCCGAGCACGACGGTGAACTTCCGCCCGGGCCAGGGCCTCAAGGGCGGTCTGTAGGGCCCCCCACCGCAGGGCCCCTACGGCAGGGCCCCTACGGCGGGCCGTCGATCCAGCCCCCGCCCAGAACCACGTCGCCGTCGTAGAAGACGGCAGCCTGGCCCGGCGTCACGGCGCTCACGGGCTCGGCGAACGTCACGCGTAACCGCGTCGCATCGGCGTCGAGAGCCTCGACGCGCGCGGGCTGCGGCTTCGCGCGGGCGCGGATCTGCACGGCGGCCCGGGTCGCCGGCGGGGCCAGCCAGTTCACATCCCGCACCAGGGCCTCGGTTGCCTCGAGGGCGGCGCGCTCGCCCAGGACGACGGTCCCGTCGGCCGGGCGAATCTGGGTGACGAAGTGCGGCGTCCCGAGCGCCGGCAATCCGCGCCGCTGGCCGACCGTGAAGCCATCGACCCCGTCGTGCTCGCCCAGGACGCGGCCCTCGCGGTCGACAAACACGCCCGCCGTGCCGGCGCCACCACGGGTCCGCACGACCTCGCGATAGCGGCCGTCGGGGACAAAGCAGATCTCCATGGACTCGCGCTTGGCCGCGGTCACGAGGCCGGCCTCATGGGCCATCGCCCGCACCTGTGGCTTGTCGAGATCGCCGAGCGGGAAGCAGATCCGCGGCAGTAGGCCGGCGTCGATGCCAAACAGGTAGTAGGTCTGGTCCTTGTCGCGATCGACCGCCCGGCGCAACCGACCGTCGTGGATCCGCGCGTAGTGCCCGGTCGCGACCTGGCTGGCCCCTAGTGCGTCGGCGAGCGACAAAACGTGGCCAAACTTCAGGTGCTGGTTGCACAACACACAGGGGTTCGGCGTCCGCCCCCGCCGGTACTCCGCTGCGAAATGATCGATCAACGCCGAAAACTCGCGCTCGTAGTCCAGCGAGTAGAACGGGATCCCCAGGCGGTCGGCCACGTCGGCGGCGTCGCGGGCATCCGAGGCCGAGCAGCACGACCGCTCGCGGGCCGCCGCGTTGGCGCCACCGCTGACGCCATTGCGCATGAAGACCCCGATCACCTCGTGCCCGGCCTGCACCAGACGGAGGGCGGCCACGCTGCTGTCCACGCCGCCGGAGAGGGCCACCAGGACACGGCGGCGACGGTTGGCGGGGAGCGACGGCGGAACTTCGGGCATCGGGGCGGGCTGCGGCGGGGACTGAGTCGCAGCCTGGGAATTCGGGCCACGGATTCTATAGTGCCGCGCCCTTTTTTTGCGGCGCCCGCGCCGCACGCTTCGCCCGTCGAAGATGTTGGAATACAGCCTCAGCCTTCGTGCCACCGTCCAGGGCCCGCAGGGCGGTGCCGAGCCGATCGTGCGCCGTTCCGAAGAGAGCGGCGCTGGCGATCCCGGCGTCCCCGGGTCCCCGGCCCCGGGCCAACCCGGCTCCACCGGTCAGGCCGCGCCCACCCAGCAGTGCCTCGAGCAGCTGCCGTTTCTGCTGATGATCGCGGCGGTGTTCTACTTTCTGCTGATCCGCCCGCAGCAAAAGCAGGAGAAGGCACGCCGCGAGATGCTGGGAGCCCTCAAGGTCGGCGACCGCGTGGTCACGTCGGGAGGCATGCACGGCCAGGTCTCCACCCTGACCGACGAGGTCGTCACGTTGCGGGTCGACCCGAAGCTCAAGCTCACGTTCGACCGCGCCAACATCGCCCGGGTCGCCAGCGACGGTGACCAACCCGCGCAAAAAGAAGCCGGCTGAGAGGCTCTGGCCGCTTCGGAGTCCAAGCCTCGAACGCGGCGCGCTCGGTGAGAGCCTGGCGGCGCGCCACCTACAGGCCCTTGGCTTCTCCGTCGAGGCGCGCAACCTGCGCACGCGGCTCGGCGAGATCGACCTTCTGGTCCGCCGCCGCCGCCTTTGGGTCGCGGTCGAAGTGAAGACCCGGAGCTTCGACCCAGCGCCTGAGCAAGCCGTCGACGCCAAAGCCACGGCGCGCCTCCGTCGCGCGCTGCGGGCGCTGGTGCCCACTTTGCGACCGCGGCCGCGCCAGCTCCGAATCGACGTGGTGGCCGTGCGGCTGCGCCCCGAGGGCCCCGAGGTCCGCCACTTCGAGGGCGAGGCCGAGCCGCCTCCCAGCGGCGAGGACTCGCGTTCGCGGTCCCCGCAGCTATGAAAGGGTCATCCACGGGAGGGCCAAAGCCGTCGCAGGCGCTGCGATGGCCCCTTCTGCGGAAGACCCGACACCGCCTGGGCCGATGGAGATCCTGGCGCCTCCCCACTTCCGTCCGATCCGATGCCGAGTCTGCTCGAGCAGATCATCCCCCGTCGCAAGCTGCTCCTGATCGCGTCCGAAACCGCGATCTTCGCCGGCATCCTGTACTTCGGCACCTCGCTCCCACCGCTCGCCAGCCGGGTCGACGCCACCCCCGGCGACGACACCCTGCGCGGTGTCCTATCCTGCGTCACCATCGCCATCTTGGCGCAGGCGTCGCTGTCGTACAACGACCTCTACGACTGGAAGGTCTCCCAGAACCGCGCCGAGCTGCCCAACCGCCTGGTGCATTCCCTGGGCTACGCGCTGGTGATGCTGGCGTTCTTGGTCTTCCTGCTGCCCCAGCTCTTCCACTTCCCCGGGCTGCGGGACGTCTCGCGCGAGACCTACAAGCTCATCCTGCTGCTGTCGCTCGGCTTCGCGGCGATCTGGGCCTGGCGGAAGGGCTTCCACTGGTTCTTCTACAAGTGGAACTTCGGCGAGCGCGTCCTGGTCCTCGGCACCGGGGAGCAGGCGCGGGGGATCGCGGCGCTGATCGAGGACAACCCAATGTCCGGCTACGAGGTGGTCGGCCTCGTCGGCTCCGAGCCCAGCCCGCCCGACGCTCCAGCGTACCTCCGGGTCCTCGGCAACGAAGAGCAGCTGCCGTCGTTGGCCCGCGACAATCGCGTGGCCATCGTCATTGCCTGCTATGAGGAGCGCCGCGGCCGCCTCCCGGTTCCGGGCCTGCTCGAATGCCGCATGGAAGGCGTCCTGGTCGAGGAGCGCGAGGCGATGTACGAGCGCGTGACCGGCAAGATCGCGGTCGAGAGCCTGCGCCCGTCCTACCTCATCTTTGGGCACGGCTTCAGCAAGCCGCCCATGGCACTGGCGTTCAAGCGGTCGATCGACGTGCTGGTCTCGGCCGTCGGGCTCGTCGTCGCGGCGCCGATCTGCGTGGTCGCGGCGATCGCGATCAAGCTCAACAGCCGCGGGCCGATCTTCTTCAGCCAACATCGGGTGGGCGAGGACGGCCGCCTGTTCTCGGTGATCAAGTTCCGCACCATGCGACACAACGCCGAGGCGAGCACGGGGCCCGTGTGGGCCGCGACAAACGACAACCGCGTCACCCGGGTCGGCCGCATCCTGCGCCTCATGCGGATCGATGAGATCCCGCAGATGGTCAACGTCCTCGCGGGCAACATGTCGTTCGTCGGCCCGCGCCCAGAGCGCCCCTACTTCGTCGAGCAACTCTCCGAGGCGAATCCCTACTATCCGCTGCGCCACACCGTCAAGCCGGGCATTACCGGCTGGGCCCAAGTGCGGCACCCCTACGGCGCGTCGGTCGAAGACGCGCTCGAGAAGCTCCGCTACGACCTCTACTACATCAAGAACATGAGCATCGTGTTCGATCTCAACATCATCTTGCGCACGGTGGGCGTGATCCTGTTCGGCAAGGGGGCCCGGTGAAGCAGCGTCGTATCCTGGTCGCGGACGATCTCTCGGCCGAAGGGCTCGAGATCCTCCGCGCCGCCGGCGAAGTGGAAGTGAAGACCGGCATGAACGAGGACGCGCTGCGCGAGACGCTGCCGTCCTTCCACGCCCTGGTCGTCCGCTCCGCGACCCAGGTCACGGCGCGCAGCCTGGAGCTCGCCGACCAACTCGCTCTCATCGGCCGGGCCGGCATTGGCGTCGACAACATCGACGTCGAGGCGGCAACGGCGCGTGGCATCGTGGTGATGAACACACCCGAGGCGAACGCGACGACGACCGGCGAGCTGGCGATCTCGCTCATGCTGTCGCTGGCGCGCAACATCGCCGCCGCCGATGCCTCGATGAAGCAGGGCAAGTGGGAGAAGAGCCGCTTCGTTGGCGTCGAGCTCACCGGCAAGACGCTGGGGGTGCTGGGCCTCGGCCGGATCGGCCGCGTCGTGGCCGAGCGGGGCCGCGGCCTGCAGATGCAGGTGCTGGCCTACGACCCGCACGTCGATGCGTCGCGGGCGCCGGGCTTCGTCCGCATGGCCTCGCTCGACGAGCTCCTGGCGGAGAGCGACTTCGTGACGGTGCACGTGCCCAAGCTGGACGAGACGCACCACCTGCTCAACCGCGACCGACTCTTCGCGATGAAGCAAGGGGCGCGCCTCATCCACGCGGCGCGCGGCGGCATCGTCGAGGAGGCCGGGCTGTGCGACGCCCTCGACGCCGGGCACCTCGCCGGCGCCGCGCTGGACGTGTTCGAGAAGGAGCCCCTGGCCGAGGGTCACCGACTCCTCACGACCCCCAACCTCGTGCTGACGCCCCACATCGGCGCCAGCACCCAAGAAGCCAAGCGCAACGTCTCCCTCGATGTCGCCAACCAGGTCGTGACGTGCCTGCAGCGCGGCATCGCCCTGAACGGCGTCAACGTGCCGCGCATCGCGCCGGGGGACGCCGCGCGCGTCTCGCCGTTCGTGACGCTGTGCCAGAACCTGGCCTCCTTCTTGGCGCAGGTCTTCGCCGGCCCGATCGAGTCCATGCGGCTCACTCTGCAGGGCGAGCTCCCTGCCTCGGCAGCCAGGCCGCTCACCGCGGCGATGCTGGCCGGCGCGCTGCAGCACCGCACTGAAGGCCCGGTCACGCAGGTCAACGCCGAGGCCGTCGCCCAGCGCGAGGACGTGCGCCAACACACCGAGGTGTCGACGCTGAAGCGAGACTTCGTGCATTTGATCCGCGTCGAGGCGCTGATCGGTGGCGAGCGCCACTTCACGACCGGCACCGTCCTCGGCCACAACCACGGACGGATGATCGAGTTCGACGATTTCCTTCTCGACGCAATCCCGGAGGGTCCCCTGCTGCTCACGTTCCACCGCGATTCGCCGGGCGTGGTCGGCGCGATCGGCACGGTCCTGGGCCAGGAAGACATCAACGTGTCCCGGCTGCAGCTGGCGGCCCCGCTCGGCGAGGGCGATCCCGCCTTGGGCATCTGGAACCTCGGCCAGAGGTTGAGCCAGAGCGCGGTCGAGCGACTGCGCAGCCTCGACAGCGTGACGCAAGCCCACCGCGTCGACTGACGGGTCAGCGCATCCGTTCGTCCTTGCGCCGCAAAGCACCCTCGCTAGGATCCGGCATGCAGCGTGCGGTCAGTCGCTGCAATCCGGTGGGTTCAACCGCGTTCGGTGCACAACGACGCGCCGTGGCGGTTGCCACAGCCCCGAGGAAGGGTGCGCAAAGTGCGAGCGGACGGTGCGGTCTGGTGCGGAGCGAGAGCGGGTCCTGATCCCGTGAATGACGCTCCCCCGATACTTGGCATCACCGCGCTTGGCATCACCGCGCCTGGCATCACCGCGCTTGGCGTCACCGCGTCGTCGCGCCCCCTCACGGCGCGTGACGCCGTCGGCCAAACCCACCGAGCGCCACCGCCACTAGTCACGTCAGGAGGACTCTAGCCTTGGTCGATTCCAGCCTCGACGACCCCGCGACCGACTTCCCGGTGGTCGGTATCGGCGCGTCTGCGGGTGGCCTCGAAGCCATCGAGCAGCTCTTCGACCACATCCCGGCAGGGACGGGGGCGGCGTTCGTCGTCGTGCAGCACCTGTCGCCGGACTTCAAGAGCCTGATGGACCAGCTGCTGGCGCGGCACACGGACCTGGCCATCCAAAGGGCCGAGGATGGGATGCGGGTCGAGCCCGAGAGCATCTACCTGATCCCGCCACGGCGCGACCTGCAAATCCGCGACCGGCGGCTGTGGCTCTCCGACCAGCGGACCGACCGGCAGGTGCCGCTGCCCATCGATGTGTTTTTTCACTCGCTGGCCCGCGACGTGGGCGAGCGCGCGGTGGGCATCATCTTGTCGGGGACCGGCAGTGACGGCAGCCGCGGCGTCGTCGCGATCAAGGACGCCGGCGGCCTGGTGATGGTGCAGGATCGCGCCAGCGCCAAATTCGACGGGATGCCGATGGCGGCGACCGCGAGCGGTGCTGCCGACATGGTCCTGGCACCACCGGGCCTCGCTGAACGCCTGCAGATCTGCCTCGCCGCACCCTCGCTCACGCACTCGAGCGCGCTGCCAGCGCTCGAGGAGCAGGAGCCGATGCGCGACATCATTGAGGTCCTCCGCCGCAACAAGGGCGTCGACTTCTCGCTCTACAAGCCGCGCACAATCACGCGGCGCCTGCGGCGCCGGATGGGCGTACTGCAGGTCAACGATCTCGCGCGCTACCGGAGCCTGCTGACCTCGTCGCAGGAAGAGATCGACCAGCTGTATCAGGACTTCCTGATCTCGGTGACCGAGTTCTGCCGCGATCCCGAGGGCTTTCACGCGGTGGAGAGCCAGCTCGGGGCGCTGGTCGAGCTCGCGGGAGACAACGAGCTGCGCGTCTGGGTCGCGGCCTGTGCGACGGGCGAGGAGGCCTACTCCCTCGCGATCCTGCTCGACGAGTACCAGGCCACGCACGGCAAGCCGAACTCCTACAAGATCTTCGCCACGGACGTCGACACACGCGCAATCGACCGGGCCTCGGAGGCGCTGTACCCGTTCGGAATCGGCACCCACCTCAGCGAACACCGCGTCAATCGCTATCTCGAGCGGCAGGAGGACGGCTATCGCGTCCGGCGAGCCATTCGCGATCGCGTCGTGTTCGCGCACCACGATGTCACCAAGGATCCGCCGTTCACGCGGATGCACCTGGTCTCCTGCCGCAACCTACTGATCTACCTCACGGCCGAGACTCAATCTCGCGTGCTGCGCCTCCTGCACTTCGCCCTGGTGCCCAGGGGCAAGCTGTTCTTGGGCCCCAGCGAAGTGCTCGCCGACCTGCAGAACGAGTTCGCCGAAGTCGACCGCAAGTGGAAGCTGTTCGAGAAGCTCCGCGACGTCCACCTCGGTGCGGTGCAGCACATCGACCCGGCCCGCCGCCCGGGCCACGAGACGCCCCCCACCAGGCGGGCGCGAGCGCAAGCCGACCTGGAGCGTATCTGCGGCGCGTTGACCGAAGAGCTGGTCAGCGCGTGCTTGATCGTCAACGAGCAGTTTGAGCTGCAGCGGGTGATCGGCCAAGGCCACCCCTACATCTCGGTGCCCACCGGCCAGGCCTCGGCCGACGTCATGAAGATGCTGGCGCCCGCGGCCCGCACCGCGATCGCCACGGCCATGGAGCGGGCGCGGACGATCGGTGAGCCGATCGCTTGCCACAACGTGCAGTTCAGCGCCGAGCCACCGACCGTCGCCGACGTGCGCATCCGCTTCGTGCCACCGACGCGGGGCTCGGGCCAGCAGCCGATCTTCCTGATCATGATCGGTCACACGCTGGACGGGATGACCGACCGCGCCGAGCTGCAGCCGACCTCGTCGCAGGTCAGCGATCGCATCATGGGCCTCGAGGCCGAGCTGCAGTTCTCGAAGGAGAGCCTGCAGTCCACGATCGAGGAGCTGGAGACGACCAACGAGGAGCTCCAAAGCACCAACGAGGAGCTGCTGGCGTCCAACGAGGAGCTCCAAAGCACCAACGAGGAGCTGCACTCCGTCAACGAGGAGCTCTACACGGTCAACGCCGAGCACCAGCGCAAGATCGAGGAGCTGACCGAGCTCGCGGGAGACATGGAGAACCTCATGCGCGGCACCGAGGTCGGCGTGCTGTTCCTCGATGACGACCTCCGCGTGCGCAAGTACACCCCTCACGTCCAGGACGTGGTGGCGCTCCTGCCCTCCGACCTGGGCCGACCGGTCGATCACTTCGCGCACGAGCTGCACGGCGTCGACTTGCCCCAGGTCGCGCGCCAAGTGCTGAACTCGGGCGAGCGGGTCGAACTGGAGGCCGAGGACAAGCGCGGGGTGCCGCGACTCCTGCGAATCCTGCCCTATCGACTGGCGGATCGGCGCGTCGGTGTGCTGGTGACGCTGATCGACCTGACCGAAGTCCGTCAGGCCGAGCGGTCGGCGGCGCGCAGCGAGCGACGCTTCCGCGACCTCGTCGAGAATCTCGACCAGGTCTTTTGGAGCAAGGCGCCGGGCGACCTGCAATTCCACTACGTCAGCCCGCTGTTTACCGACCTCTGGGGTCTGACCGCCGAGGATCTCTACGGCGACGGCTCGATGTGGTTGAGCCCCATCGAGCCCGCGGATCGCGAGCGCGTGAAGCTCGCCCTCCAGCACGACTGCGCCAAGAACGAGGAGTTTCGGCTTACCGACCCCGAGGGGCGCGAGCGCTGGATCCGGATGCGCGGGTTCCCGATCGCCGAGCACCAACAGATCAAGTCGGTGTCCGGGTTTGCGCAGGACATCACCAAGGAGAAGCAGCAGGAGACCCGGCTGCGACTCCTGGCCGACGAGCTCGAGAACCAGGCCCAGACGGACGCCCTGACCGGCCTCATGAACCGGCGCGGGCTGGAGATCGCGACCGCGCGGGAGCAGGCGCGGGCCAGCCGCACGGGCGAGCCGCTCACCGCGGTGCTGATCGACCTCGACAACTTCAAGGCCTTCAACGACCGTCTCGGACACGCCGTGGGCGACACCGTGCTCCAAGGCGTCGCCCAGCGCATGCAACGCGTTCTGCGACCCTCCGACCTGCTGTCCCGCGTCGGCGGCGATGAGTTCTTGGCGCTCCTGCCCGAGACCCGGCTCGCCGAGGCCGTCTCCGTGGCCGAGCGCCTGCGGCTGGCCATCGCCGATCACGCGATGGAAGTCTCGGGCCAGCCCCTGGCGATCACCGCGAGCCTGGGCGTCGCCGCGATCCCGGCTGGCATGATGTCGATCGAGGAGCTCTTGATCTGCACGCGCGAGTCGCTCGCGACCAGCAAGAAGCAGGGCAAGAACCGCGTCGTCGCCGCCACCGACGCGGGCGGGAGACGGACGACCTCGGTCGTTGGCGAGCAACCGATCGAGGACTTCCTGCGGGCCGACTCGCTGCGCGTCGTGGCGCAGACGATCCGCCAGGTCTCCTCGCAGGAGGTGATCGGCTACGAGATGCTCAGCCGCGGCCCGGCCGGACCGTACAGCGGACCGGCGGACTTCTTCCGCCTGAGCCACGAGCGCAGCCAGCTCACCCAAATCGACCTGCGCTGCCTGCGCAACTGCGTCGCCAACGCCGAGGCCCTGGCGCCCTACCAGATCCACGTCAACATCTTCCCCTCGACCCTCATGGACACACCGATCGACCGCATCGTCGAGCTGTTTGGCGACACCGATCGGTCGCGGTTCTGTGTGGAGCTCAGCGAGCAGCAGTTTCTGGGTACGCCCGCCTATCTCGTGGAAGCGGTCAAGAAGCTGCGCGACGCCGGGGTTCGGTTGGGCATCGACGACGTCGGCTACGGCCGCAGCTCGGTCGAAGCCCTCGTGGTCCTAGAGCCGGAGGTGGTGAAGATCGCTCGCGAGTTCGTGAGCGAAGCGGACCGCAACCCCGCCAAGCGGCGCGGCCTGGAGCGCCTCGTGCGCTCCACCCGCACGCTGGCGACTGAGCTGATCGCCGAGGGCGTGGAGCGCGCCGAAGAACGCGAGCTGCTCATCGAGCTCGGTATCGACCGGGCGCAAGGCTTCCTGTGGGACAAGCCCCGGCCCGTGTCCGCCTGCTCGGTGAACTGACGCGCCGTGGACGGACGGCCAGCGCAGCCCTGGCCATCCTGCCAGAGCGCCGCGAGAGGTCAAACCCTCAGGCCAGCAGGGCCTTGGTGCGGCCGAAACACTCGTCACACAGATCGTGGATCAGCGCGAACGACGTGTGCGCGGCCAGCACGTTGCGTTCCAGCGCCTCTTCGAGCTCGACGTAGCTCTGGTTGACGCGCAAGCGATTGCAGAAGGAGCACATGCGCAAGGGTGGGCCTAGGACTTTCCCCTGCCCCTCTCGCTGGCGCGCCATGAACCGCGCCTTGACCTCGCGGGCCTCTTCCGCCAACAGCTCGCAGCCAATCCGCACCTGGCCGCCGGTGGGAGTGACCGTCGTGCGAAGCCGGCGCCGGTGCGCCTCGTCGTCGCACCGCACCTCGAACCGCAGTTCCTTGCCGGAGTCGCGGGCGTGCCCGATCAACAGCCGGAACAGGCCGCAAGAGCTACCGACGAGGAGATCCCAGAGGGGCCGCTTGAGGTATTGGCTGGGCTCGAGGCTGGCGTCGCAACCGGGCCCGCTCCAATCCCCACCGTAGTCACAAATCCGGTCATCCGAATCCAAGGTGTACCAGAGCCCACCACTCATCCCGCGGAGATTATTCGCAGGCAAAGTCGGTGTCTACGTTCGGAATGCCCTGAGACCTCGTCAGCACCGACGGGACAGGGCCTACTCCGCGCGGAGGCGCAGGCCAGCGGCGAGCATGTCGGCGAGCAACGCGGTACCGGCTTCCTGAGGGTGCCCATCGGCGTTGGGCAACCACAGCGGCCGACCGTCCCGCAGAGCCTGCACCTGCGCGGGCAGGGGTTCGATGATGGTGAAACCCGCTGTCTTTGCGGTCGCCACCAGCTCCTCGGACGCGGACGCCTCAGCCGCGGCCAGCGGCTCCAACGGGACCACGGCGGGGTCCTCGCCGAAAGCCTCGTAGTAGCACGCCTCCTTGGTGTGCACGAGCATGAGCACCGGCTGCACCCCCGCCTTGCCGCAGCGGGCCGCGATCCGCTCTAGGCAGACCTTGGTGATCCGGAGCCCGTCGCGCACCTGAAAGCGGCTCCGATCCAGCGTCTCGAAGCGATACGCCGGGGTGAAGTAGGTGGCCACGGGCCCCGTGGGCCAACGCGGGTCCCCCTCTTCGCGCCAGTACGTCACCGCGAGCTCCTGGTCGGCCCGCAGCCGCGCCCTGACCTTGTCGTAGCCGACGGCCACCAGCGCGGAGTGGTCCGTCAGCCAGCGCAGCCCGGCCATCGCCAGGTTCGGCTCGGGCTTGTTCTCCTCGACGCCATAGTTGGGCGCCGGGTAGTCGACGTCCGCGGCCCGGAGCTCGCGCCACTCGGGCAATCCCGCGTGCCGGAAGGCGTCGAACAGGTCGTTGCCGAGGTAGAGGCACACCACGAGATGCCCCGGCTCGAGCGGCAGGGTGCGCTCGGCGAGATAGACGTACTGGAGCGGCCCGTAGCCCCCCAGACTGGCGTTGTAGACGGTGCGGCCCGTGCGGGCGGCGACCACCGCGCTCAGGATGTCGCTCTCGGCGGCGATGTTGTGACCAAAGACCTGCGAGTCGCCGAGGACCACGACGTCCGCTCGCTCGGGGACCGTGGGGTTGCGAAAGCCCCAGTCATCCAGCCCGGCCACGCCGGCCGGCAGCACGTGGCCGAGTGCGGGGTGGCTCTCCGGGCACGCCCGGGTCACGGAGTCGATCCCAAACAGGCGCAGCCCCCCCTCGGCGATCAGCAGCAGCACCACGATCGGCAGCCCAGCCAGGAGCAACCCGCGGCCGACCCGGCGCACGAACCCGATCGGCACGACCGCCAAGAACGCCGGCGCGGCGATCAGAGCGCCCACCCCGATGGCGAAGTACCGGTGCCGCGGCATGCCGCGGGTCCCGCCCTCGACCATCAGCACGACGCCAACGACCACCAAGGCCCAGAGAAGCAGTGGCGCCAGAATTCCCCGCGGTGGAGTTGGGCTCGGGGGAGACGGCGCGCCGACAGAAGAAGCGGAGGCAGACACGGCTGATTGAAATCCTACCAGCCACGGTCAGACTCGCCCAAACCAGCGTGCGGCCCGCCCGGCGCCACGCCCACCGAGACACCCATGAGCGCGTCCTCGCACCCCATCCTGTTCATCCCCGGCCCGGTCGAAGTGCTCCCCGAGCTGCGCGACGTCATGTCGATGCCGTTGATTGGGCACCGCAGTGGACCGTTCAAAGCCGAGGTGCAGGCGATCTGCGCCAAGCTCAAGGGCCTGTTTCTCTCCGAGGCGCACACGCTGTTTGAGAACTGTCCAGCGACGGCCTTGATGGAGGCGGGCGTGCGCAACTTGGTGCGCGGGCGCATTCTGCACCTCACCTGCGGGGCGTTCAGCGAGCGCTGGGTGAAAGTCAGCACCGCCTGCGGCCGCGAGGCGGAGAAGATCTCCCTCGACTGGGGCCAGGCCAACGCCGTTGACACCCTGATCGAGCATTTGCGCCAAGCGCCGCCCTACGAGGCCGTGGCGATCACGCACAACGAGACCTCGACGGGGGTGATCAACCCGTTGCGCGAACTCGCGGCCGCGATCCGCGAGACGGCACCCGAGACGCTCATTCTCGTCGACGCCGTGACCAGCCTCGGCGGCGCCGAGTTGCGCTTCGACGATTGGGGCCTCGACCTGGCCTTTGCCGGCACGCAGAAGTGCCTGGCGCTGCCGCCGGGACTCTGCGTCTACGCCGTCTCCGAGCGGGCGATGGCCAAGGCCGCGACCGTCGAGGGGCGCGGCTTCTTGCTCGACTTCGTCAAGGCACGCGACGGCTTGGCGGCAGGCAAAACCCCAGCGACGCCCTGCGTCCCGTTGGCGTTCGCGTTGTCGACCCAGCTCGATCGCATCGCCAGCGAAGGCCTCGAAGCGCGCTGGCAGCGCCACGCCGACATGCAGACCCAGGTCGCGGCGTGGGCGAGCCAGCAGGACTTTGCGTTCTTCGTCAAAGACGCCGCCGCGCGGTCGCCGACGGTAAGCACCCTGCGCGCCTCGGGCCGCGAAGTCAGTGAGCTGATCCGCCGCGCCGCTGGCGCCGGCTTCACGCTCGGCAACGGCTACGGCAAGCTGCGCGACCAGACGTTCCGCATCGGCCACATGGGCGACCATCAGCCCGCAACCCTCACCCAGCTCCTCAGCGCCCTGGAGTAGTCCCATGCAGATCGCTCCCTTTCGCGCGGTTCGGCCGCGGCCGGACGTCGCCGCGCGCGTCGCTTCGGTGCCCTACGACGTCGTCGACCGCGCCGAGGCGGCGACCCTCGCCGCGGACGAACCGCTGAGCTTTCTGCGCGTGGTCCGGGCCGAGCTGGAGCTGCCGGCCGACGTCGGCAGCTACGACGACCGGGTCTACGCGCGCGCCAAGGCCAACTTCGAGAAACTGCAGCAGGACGGCGTCCTGCTGCGCGACGCGGAGCCGAGCTTCTACGCCTACCGGCTGACCGCGGGCGGCCACGCGCAGACCGGCATCGTCGGCGGCGTGCACATCGACGACTACGAGCACGACGTCATCCGCAAACACGAGAAGACCCGGCCCGAGAAAGAGGACGACCGCACGCGGCACATCCTCACCCTCGGCGCCGACGCCGAGCCCGTGCTGTTGACCTACCGTGGCCGGGCGGAGCTCGACGCGCTGGTCGCCGCCGCGACCGCGACGCCGCCGCTCTACGACTTCGAAGCCGACGACGGCGTGCGACACACCGTCTGGGTCCTCTCGGAGACGGCGACGATCCGCGACGCCTTTGGCGCGGTCCCCGTTTGCTACGTCGCCGACGGCCATCACCGCTGCGCCAGCGCCTGGCGCGCCGGCCGCGAACGTCGCGACGCCGCCGGCGCCGCCGGCCCAGCCGCGCACGATTGGTTTCCGGCAGTGCTGTTCCCGGCGACGCAGCTGAACATCCTGCCCTACCACCGCGTCGTCACCTCGCTCGGTGACCTCTCGGTGGCAAGCTTCCTCGAGCGGCTCGCCGGCCTCGGCTCGCTCACCGCCGACGCCGCGCCGCAGCCGCAGGCGCCGGGCCAGTTTTCCTTCTACGGCGCGGGTCGGTGGCACGGCCTGCAGCTCGACCCGGCGTCGATTCAGGGGGACGATCCAATCCAGTCCCTCGACGTCGATCTGCTGCAGCGCCGGGTGCTGGAGCCGCTGCTCGGCATCGAGGACCCTCGGACGGACCCGCGGCTCGGCTTTGTGGGCGGCAGCCGCGGCACGCAAGAGCTCGAGCGCCGCGTCGAAGATGGCCGCGCCGCCCTGGCGATCGCGATGTACCCGACCTCGATCGACCAGCTGCTGACCGTGGCCGACGCGTCGCTGGTCATGCCGCCCAAGAGCACTTGGTTTGAGCCCAAGTTGCGCAGCGGCCTCTTCGCTCACGTGCTCGACGACTGACCCGGTCGCCGCCGCGCCCCATGGCCGAGACCGCAGCGCTGGCCGACGACCTCCGCGCCTTTGTGCACCACCTGGCGCACGTGCGCGGCGCGTCGCCGGCCACCGTCCGCGCCTACGACTCGGACCTGCGCGCGTTCTTGGCGTGGCTCCCCCACCAGGCGGCACCCGACGAGGACGCCCGCGGCGCAGAACCCCTTGAGCAAGAGACCCGCACCGACCGCCTCACGCTGCGTCGCTACCTCGCCCATCTCCACGAGCGCGGTCTCGCCCCAGCCTCGGTTCGGCGCAAGCTGGCGGCGCTGCGGGCGCTCTTTCGCTTTCGCCGCGAGCACCGCGGCAGTCGCGAGGATCCGGCCCGGTTGGTGCGCGGGCCGAAGCATCGGCGCCAAGTGCCGCAGTTCCTGACCGTCGAAGAGGTGCAGCATCTCCTCGACCAGCCGTTCGACGACTCGTTTCAAGGCGCCCGCGACCGCGCCATCCTCGAGGTGCTCTACTCCACCGGTTGCCGCGTCGCCGAAGCCGCCGGGCTCGAGCTCCGCGCCGTCGACCTCGAGGAAGGCATCGCGCGCGTTCGCGGCAAGGGCCGCAAGGAGCGCCTGGCGCTCCTCGGGGGCCAAGCAGTCGCAGCGGTGCACACGTACTTGGCGAGGCGCCGCGAATTGCTCACGGCGCGACAAGCCCCCCACCGCCAAGCGCTGTTCCTCAACCGCCTGGGCGGACCGCTGTCGTCGCGCTGGATCTTCGAGGTCGTCGTGCGCCACGCGCGCCGCGCCGGCCTGCGGCAGCGCTTGACGCCCCACGGCCTGCGGCACTCGTTTGCCACGCACTTGCTCGACCGCGGCGCCGATCTGCGCACCCTGCAGGAGCTCCTCGGCCACAAGCGGCTGGTGACCACCGAGGTCTACACGCACGTGTCGATCGCCCGACTGCGCGACGCGTACGACCGCGCGCATCCTCACGGCGCGCAACACCGCCCGTTGGCCGACGCCGAGCAGTGACCGACGCGCCCACCGTCTCGCGGCCCGCACCGCGCCTCGACAGCATCGTCATCGGCCTCCTCGCGCTCGCCGCGTACGCCGCGGTGCGGCAAGAGGTCTTCTACTCCGTCGACGCGCGGCTGCAAATCTTGGCGGCGCAGCGCGGCGATCTGTTCTACACGACGCACATGCTGTGCACGCCGCTGCTGTGGCTCGCGCATCGCGCGCTCAGTCCATTCGGCATCGAGTGGTTTGCCATCGCGTCGTGGGCGAGCGCCGGCGGCATGGCGTTGGGCGTGGCGCTGCTGCACCGGGCCACGGTCCGGCTCGGTCTCTCACGCGGCCGGTCCGCGCTGGCGGCAGCGCTGATCGCAACGACGCCGACCGTGATGTTCTTCGCCAGTGTGGCCGAGCTGCACGGGCCGTTCTTTCCAGCCGTCGGGGTCGCGGCGATGGTGTTCGCCGGACTGCTGAACCACCCCACGACTCGACGCGCGTGCTGGCTGGGCGTCGCAGTCGGTGCATCGTATCTGCTGCACGCGACGGGCGCGCTCATGGTCGGCGTCTTTGCGCTGCTCTACGGCGCCCTCACGCCCCACGCGCAAAGCCGCTGGGGCCGCGTGCGCGCCGCCGCGTGGTGTGGGATCCTGTGTGGGGTCGTCGCCGCCACGGTGGCGCTCGGCAGCGCGGTCCTGCTGCGCCTCTTCGTCGACGTGCCCGGCGCTCGGGCGTTGCGCTTTCTGCTGAGTCGGCCCGAAGGCTTGATGCGCTTGGCACAGACACCGCTCGTGGTGGCTCGCGAGTGGTTGCTGTGGTGCGCGCCGCTCGCGGTGCTGTGCTTCGCGAGCGTGCGCTCGATGCGTTGGCGGCCGCTGTTGACCGCCCTGCTGCTCGCCATCGCGAATAACTCCACCAGCACCTAGCGTCCAGCCCATGCCTACCCTGGATGCGATTTCCTCAACTTTAACCCCCTGCGCATGATATGACAAGCTTATGGAATG
>JBCCGH010000172.1:0-20748 GCA_039029375.1 Planctomycetota bacterium | reverse complement strand
CTTCCGACACGCAACACTAGCTGGCCCGGGAATCTGTGTCGTTCGCAAGGCGCTGTCGACGCAGGGCTTGTTGGTCGACAGTCGAGGCGACGCAACACGCGCCCACTCGACGCCAGCGTCGAGTGGGTCCCCGCTGCGAACGGCGCAGAGGGCCAGCGACATATGTGGCGAACTTTTGAATCGCCCCAATAGCATGAATCTGTGAATCCGCAGGCCCGAGCCGAGGAGCTGCGGCGCCAGATCCGGCGCGCGGACGACCTCTACTACAACCAAGGCACTCCCGAGCTGTCGGATGCAGAGTACGACGCGCTGTTCGGGGAGCTCCGGGACCTCGAGGCGACGCACCCCGACCTGGTCAAGGGGGATTCGCCCACCCAACGCGTCGGCGCGCCGCTGCCCGCCGGCAGTCGCTTTGAGACCGCGGCCCATCTCGAGCCGATGTTGTCGATCGAGTCGCTGCAGGAACCCGATCAGGTGCGCGAGTTCGAAGCGCGCGTGCGCCGGCATCTCGACCTCCCCGACGAACCGATCCGTTGGCTGGTCGAGCCGAAGCTCGACGGCGTCAGCGCGAATCTGCTCTACGAGAAGGGCGCCCTGGTGCGCGGCCTATCGCGCGGGGACGGCGCGACCGGGGAGGACGTCACCCGCAACTTGCGCACGATCCCCAGCATTCCGCTGCACTTGGGCGGCCCCGGGCCGTGGCCGGCTCGCGTCGAAGTTCGCGGCGAGGTCATTCTTTCGCGTGGGTCCTTCGCCGCCCTGCGCGAGCACGGGGAGACGACCACCGACACACCGTTTCGCAATCCCCGCAATGCGGTGGCGGGAACGCTCAAGCTGCTCGACCCCGGCACCGTGCGGCGCCGTCGCCTGGAGTTCTTCGCCTGGGGGATCGGGTATCTCGAGGGCACTGACGCGCGCCGCCAAGGCGACCTCCGCGACCTATGCCGCACGTGGGGTTTTCAGCTGGCCGAGCCCGGGGAGACCGCGACGACGATCGACGACGTGCTGGCATTCCACGATCGGGTCGAGGCGCAGCGGGCCGACATCGCCTACGAGATGGACGGCATCGTCGCCAAGGTCGACGCACTCGAGCTTCAGCAGAAGCTCGGACGCACGGCGCGCGCGCCGCGCTGGGTCCTGGCCTACAAATTCGCGGCGCGCAAAGCGGACACGCGCGTGCACGCCATCCTGTCCCAGGTAGGTCGCACGGGCGCGATTACGCCGGTCGCCGAGCTCGACCCGGTGGAGCTAGCCGGCGTGACGGTGCGTCGCGCCAGTCTGCACAACTGGCAACTCCTGCGCGAACGCGACGTGCGCGAAGGCGACTGGGTCTTGGTCCAACGCGCCGGGGACGTGATCCCCGAGGTCGTCGAGGTCTACACCGATCGCCGCAGCGCGGACTCGAAGCCGCCGGCCACGCCGACGACGTGCCCCAGCTGCGGCGCGCCGCCGGAGCAAGAGGGCGCCCACCTCTACTGCGTCAACTTGGACTGCCCGGCGCAACTCAAAGCACGCATCGTGCATCTCGCCTCGCGGCGCGCACTCGACATCGACCGGCTCGGGCCCAAGTACGTCGATCAGCTGGTGGAGGCGGGAATCCTGCGCGCCGTCGAGGACGTGTTCACGCTCGACGAGTGCGGCGACGCCCTGCTGGCGCTCGAACGCTGGGGCGCCAAGAGCGTGGAGCGCCTGACTGAGGAAATCCGTCGCGCTAAGGCGCCGCCGCTCGCGCGGCTGCTCTACGGCCTGGGCATTCGTCACGTTGGCGAGCAGACGGCCAAAGATCTCGCCGCCGAGCTGGGCAGTCTCACGGCCCTTGGCGCCGCCGATGCGGACACCTTGGTCGCGGTGGATGGCGTGGGCCCCGAGGTCGCGGCGTCGATCCAGGCGTTTTTTGCGCTGCCCGCCAATCAGCGGTTCCTCGCCCGCACGGCCGAAGCCGGGCTGGCTCCCGAGAACCCACCACCGCGACCGGCAACCGGCCCCCTGGCCGGACGCGTCTTCTGCTTCACCGGCAGCATGAAGGAACTCAGTCGCGACGACGCACGTGCTCTGGTCGAGGCTCATGGCGGCAAGGCGTCGCCTTCGGTCACGTCGCGGGTCACCGACGTCGTCATTGGTGAGCGCGCCGGCTCCAAGGCAAAGAAGGCCGAGGACCTCGGCATCCGCATCCTGACCCAGGAGCAGTTCAGTGCGCTGGTCGGCCGCGAAGCGGACGAGGCCACCGCAACGTAGCCGCGGCAAGCAATCCATGCGCTTTGCCCGTTGGCTGCTGCGAACCCTCGCCCTCGGCGGGTTGCTCGGCATCATCCTCTTCCTTGTCTACCTGGGCGTTGCCATGATCGGATCACGGCCCTGAACAGGCTGGCCCCTTCGAACTGTCAGCTTCGACATCGGCGCGACGGCGCCGCCAAGGGCACCCGCTTCTCTCTCCCGCCGACACCATGAGTCAGCTCAACGACCAAGTCGCCATCGTCACCGGCGGTGGTTGGAACATCGGCCGTGCCGTCGCAGTGCGCTTCGCGGCAGAGGGCGCCAAGGTAGTCGTGGCAGGGCGGCGCCCGTCGCTGCTCGAGGAAACCGTGGCCGAGATCCAAGCCGCGGGTGGCCAGGCGCTCGCCGTGCCCACGGACGCGGCCGACGCCGACCAGGTCGCGGCCCTCGTCGAGCGCACGGTCGCCACGTTTGGCACTGTGGATCTCCTCGCCGCGTTGGCGGGCGGCGGCCTCTCGTTTCGCCCTCTTGAGGAAGTCACTCCTGCCGACTGGGAGGCCGTCTTCCGCGCCAATGTGACCACGACCTTTGTCTGCACGCGTGCGGTCCTGCCGATCTACCGGGCCAAGAACCGCGGGACGGTGTTGGCGTGCACGGGCGGCGGCGCGTTCTTCCCCATGCTCGGTGAGCACTTCAACGCCTACGCCTGCGCCAAAGCCGCGGTCTGCCGCTTCACCGATCAGATGACGGCGGAGCTTTGGGAAACCGATATCCGCCTACTGTGCCTCGAGCCCGGCAAGGTCCTCGACTCGGCGACACTGGCAGCGATCGAGGCGGAGGAAGCCCGCACCGGTCAGCCCCACCCGGCGCGGGCCGGCAACCATCCACCAGAAGACGCGGCCGAACTCGCCGTGTGGCTCGCCTCGGATGCGAGTAAGCCCCTGCGCGGGCGCTGCGTTTCGGTGAACGACACGTGGTGGCGCGACCCACAACAGGTCGCAGCCGTGCACGCCACGATCCACGCGTACCGGCTCCGCCGCGCGGATCTGTGAACCCGTGTGACCTGGTCAGGGGCGCTGTACGGCCAGGCCGCGACGCCAGACTCACACGCGAGCGCCGTAGACCGCGGAGAGGTCAACCTGCGGCAAGCGGCGATAGAGCGCTTTGAACACGTTGGCGGCGCGCAGGCTTTCCGGATCATGCGGGAGGGCCGCAAACGCGCCGCGCGATGCCACCAAGATTGCTTTGGTGCGCGCCCGCGACATGGCCACGTTCAGCCGGTTCGTCGAGAAGAAGAACTTGGCGCGGGCACTCAGGGTATCGGGGTCACCAACCGCCAGAGAGACGATCACGACCTCGCGCTCCTGGCCCTGGATGCGTTCGACGGTGTCGATCGCCACGTCCTCCGCCTCCCGGAGCTGGGTCCGCTGCAGCGCCGAGCGCAGGGCCCGCACCTGCGCCCGAAAAGGCGTGACGACGGCGACCTCGGTAGCCGGAACGCCATGGCGCTGGAGCAACTCGACGACCAAGTCGGCGACCAGGTTGGCCTCCTCCAACGACCGGGTGCCGGGCTGCAAGTGGTCGACGCGCGCCAGGACCGCCGAGCGCTCCGGATCGAGGACCTCGTCGAGCGCGCCGCCGGGGCTGAACGACATGCGGCGCGGCGCCGCCGGCGGCGCCGACTGCAGTGCGCCGGCGTAGAACGCATCGCTGACGACGGCGCACACTTGGTCGTTCATGCGATAGGTCAAGTCGAGGAGCTGGCTGCCATACAGCGCGTTCAGATGCTCGAAGACCGAGACGGTGACCTCCCGATCGGCGTGCCGCGCGGTAATGACGGGAGGCAGCTGGCGGTGATCGCCGAGAAAGATCCAGCGCTGCGACAGCAACATGCCAGCGATGGCGTGCGGGATCGGTAGCTGGGCCGCCTCGTCGAACACAGTGAAGTGAAACCCCTGTCGCTGCGGCAGGCGCGAGAGCGCGAAGCACGTGCCACCGATGACCGCGCCGCGAGCCGGCAGCCGCGCGCCGTGGCGCGGCTCCAAGAAACGCACGCCGGCCGCGCGCAGCTCGGCGTCGCGCGCCTGGGCCGTGCCGAGCTTGACGAGATCGATCCGGCGGTCGAGGCGCCGCAGTGCCAGCAGCACGTTGTCGACCGCTCGGTGGGTGAACGCCGTGAGCGCGATACGGCAGCCGGCGTTGCAAAGTGCGCTGAGAATCTCCGCCAGCAGGCGCGTCTTGCCGGTGCCCGGCGGACCCTGGATCAAGGCGAGGCGTTCGGCGGCAATCGCCGCCGCACCAGCCTCCACTTGCGATGGATTGAGACCCCGCGCCGTCAGCGACTCACGGGCTCGCTGCCGCCGAGACTCATCGTGGATCATCGACGTGCCGCCGGCCAAAGCCTCGGCGACGAGCTCCGCGGCAAAGCCCTCGCGCACGACATCCTGCAGCCGACCGCGCACACCGAGTGGCTTGCGATCGACACAGTAGGACTGGCCGGGTTCGAACCGGGCCTCGGCACCGCGTCTAAACCGGCTGCGCCGCAGTAGCAAGCGGCTGGCGCTCGCGTCATACGCGTGGTAGACGACGCCGAGCGCGCCGGAGAAATCACGGCCATCGCCGACGAGGAGAGCGTCGCCACGGCGAAACTTGCTCAGGTTCTCGGCGACTTCGAACTCAAACCCTTCGCCGCCGCTGGCGCCTCGAAACACCGCTTCTTGGATGCACTCACCCTCCAAGACGCGCTGCTCGATCGACAGGGCGCGAAGGTCCTCGGCGGAACGACGCTCGTCTTCATCCTCACGCGCCAGAAACCGCAGCAAGCGCTGCTCAAGCGACAGGTCGACCAACGGATTCCCCCCTCAGTGCCTCCACCAATCCCAGCAGATCCTCGAGGTCCTGCCGCCCCTTGTTGACCACTCGCTCGGCGCCGCCCGGCTCCTCCAGCCACAGCCCGACGCCACCCGCCTCGCCCGCGCGGTGCGGATCGCGTTGCAGCACCAGCCGCACGTGGTCGTCGAGGCCGAACACCGGAGCGGGGAAGCACGCGGCGCCGGCCAGCCGCCGCGCCAAATCGACGAAGCGTCGCTCCATGTGGGTATCGGCGCCCACGGCCCACGTCGCATCCTCGAACCATCGCGGCAGCCGTTCCCCGTAGTGCCACAGCGCCGACGCCTCGGGGATCGACGCCACCAGCGCCGAGAACGCCTCGAGCTCGTCTTCGCGGCGCTCGATCAACACGTCGCGCAGACCCTCGCCCTCCGGATGGAGCAGGCCGATCCAGTGCACACGGTCGACAAACGGATCCTGCAAAAGATGAACGACCGCCCAATCGCGATGGGGCGGCCGCACCCGCTTCTCCCAGACGGGCTGGCCATCGGCCCGCGCCTGCGCCGCTTTCTTGACTCGACGCAGCAAGGCGCTTTCGACGTGCGTGCGCCGCGCCGTCGGTTCGACCGACATTTGCTGCGCCGCGGCACCACCCCGCACGCCGGCACTCTCGAGGGTCCGTCGCAACCCCGCCGTCATCCCTTGCAAGAGCGACAGGTCGTCGGCCTTCTCTAGCTCGGGGAGGCACACCGTGGACCACCGGCACCCTTGGCACGCGGGCGTCAG
This sequence comes from Planctomycetota bacterium, assembly GCA_039029375.1. GTDB lineage: Bacteria > Planctomycetota > UBA1135 > UBA1135 > UBA2386 > JBCCGH01. The sequence goes on along the minus strand of JBCCGH010000172.1, from coordinate 14,919 downwards.
ACACGCCCGCGTGGTCACGCAACCGTGCAGGAGGTCTTGCAGATTCGCGTCGACCTCCGCCAGCGACTCGGCGAAGTCGCGGCATGCGAACCGTTCCTCGCGGCCGTCGCGTAGCGTCAGGTAGGCGTACTCCGGCTCGCGGCCCTGCACTTCAGCCAACAGCACGGAATAGAACATGATCTGCAAGATCTGGTCGCCGCGCGCGCGCCGTGACGACTTGACGTCACCGATCACGTAGTGATGTGCGCCGAGGTTCGACGGGCCGTCTTCGCGACGCAGCAAGTCGGGGATGCCCAGGCGATCGTCGCCCACGAGCACGCCCTGCAAGACACCCTCGACGCCCTCCTGAAGGAGAGCGAGGGTCGCCGCGGCGCCGGCCTCGAAATCACGCTCGGGATAGTCCGGCTCGCACCAGCCCAAGGGCTCGGTCAGTCGGACCTCCAGCTCGCGCCCCCGCCGCAGCACGAACTCCTCGACATCGGTGTAGGGCCGGCGCAGCTCCCGGTCCCCGTGCAAGTCCAGCGCCACTGCGTGGGCGCAGCGCGCGTACCCGTAGACGTGCGTGCCCGTGATGCGTTTCATGCCGGCGACGCTTGGTCGAGGCGGCGCAGCCGGACCCGACAGTCCAGGTAGGCGGCGCCGAGGCCGAGGTCGGTGGCACGAGCGCGGATGAGGACGTTCGCCGCGTGCCCAGAATCGAAGTGACCGCCCTTGGGCATCACCGCCACGTCCGGGCGCAGATCGGCATCCAGACGTAGCTTGGCGTGCAGCGCGCCGGCCTCGCTCGCGACTTCGATCACGTCGCCTTCGCACGCACCGACTGGAACCGCGCCCGGATGCACCAATACCCACGTATGCGTCTCCAGCCCGCGACCCGCCCACTGCGAGGCCTGGCTCTTCTCGGTCGAGTTGCTGAACAGCCAAAGCGGGTACTCGCCGTTGGCGCCGCCCACGGGGTCGGCTGCCGACGGCAGCTCGTCGATGAGCTGCACGCGACCGGTCGGTGTCGCCACGCGGTGATCCTCAAACAGCTGCTCACGCCGCTGCGGGTTGCGGATCACCCCGCGCCGCAGCCGCGGCAGGGAGACCCCGTGGCCCTCCACGTCGCGCAACAGGCGACGCTTGTAGTCGTCGACCGTGCCCGCCAGCTCGGCGCCCAAGCCGACGCGCTCGGCAAGCGCTGCAAGCAGCTCGACCTCGTGAAGCACGCCCGGCGGCGGCGGTACCACCGGCTGCGACTCGGCCAGCCAGTCGTGACCGTAGGCGCCGAGTAGGTCGCTGTCCTCGAGCAGGGTGGGCACCGGCAGCACCAGCGACGCGCGGCGGCCGGTGTCGGTGAGCAGCGGATCCACGACGACGGTGAACTCGGTTTGCTCGAACACGCGGGCCACCGCCGCGGCATCCGGCAACATCGCCACCGGGTTGCCGGCGGTCACCCAGATCGCGCGGATGGGCGGATCCTTGGCCGCCAGCACATCCTCGGCCAGCTGTGGTTCGCGGATCACGCGCGGGGCCATTTCAACACCACGCGCCACGGCCTCGGAGGCAAACGCCGCCCGCCGGCGAAAGTAGAACGAGCAGCCGCCGCCCGGCCGGAACAGATTGCCCGACACCGCGCTCAGCGCGTCGAGCGAGCGCACGATCGCGGCGCCGTTCGACCGCCGCTGCATGCCCCAGCCAACCAAGATCGCGGTGGGGCCTTCGGCGAAGTCGGCCGCGAGAGCATCGATCGTCGCGGCCGGCAAGTCCGCCGTCGCGGCCCACTCCTCCAGCGAACGGCTCATCACCAGCTCGCGCCACGCCGGGAAGTTCTCGCAGGCAGCGGCCCCGGCCGGATCGATCCCGCCACGTTCCACCAAGGCCCGGCCAATGCCGCAGGCCAAGGCCGCATCGCCACCCGGTCGCGGCGCGATGTAGCGATCCGCCAACGACACGCTGGCATGACGCACGGGGTCGATGAGCGTGACGCGCGCGCCGCGCGCCCGGCATTCCTTGAGCAGCGGCACCAGATGGACACTGCTGACCTTGGGGTTCTTGCCCCAAAGATAGATGTGCTTGCTATGCCGGAGGTCGAACAGCGCGTTGCTGTCGGCGACGCCGAGGTCCAGCTCCTGCGCCGCCTCTCCCGCGCCGCTACAGATGTCGCCGATCTTGGTAGCGCACGGCCCGAAGTGCTCGAAGAAGCGATCCGCGACGAGCTTGAGCAGGCCGAGGCTGCCACCGGATCGGTAGTGAAAGATCGCCGCCGGACCCGACTCCGCGCGAATGCGCTGCAGCTGCTTCGCGGCGTAGTCGAGAGCCTCGCCCATCGACACCGGCACCAGCTCGCCGCCCTTGCGCAGCAGCGGCTGGGTGACGCGCTCCGGCGAGTTCTGCGTCGCCACGAATCGACTGGTCCGGAAGCACAGAAAGCCGCGTGTGACCGGGTGCTCGGGATCGCCGGCCAGCGACTGGACCACCCCGTCGCGCACGGTCGCCAAGATCCCACACGCATCCGGACAGTCCCGGCTGCAAGTGGTCCGTCGCACGGTGTCCACCATGGGGTCGAAGTCTAGCCGTTCCACGCTGGGTTTCTGGCCTTCACGAGAGGCTCCCCCCTGTTGGGAACGAACCCTTGCTCTTCGCGCCAAGAATCTCAGCTGCCACTCGGGTGGCTGGTCGCCGCTTTCGGGGTCGGTATAACAGTGCCCTATGACGTTGGCTCGGCCGACACACGCAGCGTTGGGCACCGTGTTCGGCGGCGCGGAGCTCCGCGCCTGGGGCCTCGTGCTCGGGACCGCGCTCACCGTAGAGGTCGGCGGCCGCGCGTTTGCGCGCTCCGACATCCATGACGGCGCCGTGCTCGCAACGCTTTGCCTGATCGCCCTCAACGTCCGCACCTTGGGCGGCGTGCGCCGCGCGATGCACCGCCTCGGCGGCGTGACCCGTGCACTCATGCGCCAGCTCCGCCACTACCAGATCGAGCTCGGCGTGGACTTGAGAGAGCGCCCGTCGATCCCTCGCGAGCTTCCCCCGGTCATGCTGCTGGCACTCCGTGGCGCGGTGACCCTGGCGGTGGTGGCGATCGCGGTCACGCTCGCGCCGATCTCCGCGGGTCGCGATGCCTGGGCCACGGTCCTGTACCTGGGATATCTGGCCGGCCTCGCCGGACTATGGGCGGGGCTCTTGACGGTGGCGCTCGGCGGCGCCCTGTTGCCCGCCGCCTGCATCCACGACGCGCTGTTGTCGACTCAAGCCGACAGCCCGCGCCGTCGGTACGAGATCGCCTCCATCGGTAGCTACCTCGGGATCACCCTGGTCGCCGGCCTCACGCTGCCGGCGTGGGTCCCGCTCGCGGTGACCGCGGCGACCGCGACACTCTTCGTCGTGACGATGCAGCGCTCGAGCCCTGCGGTCACCTTGCTGTGGCGCGCCCGCGCCGGCGGTCGTCTCCGCTCCATCGACTGGCGCCGATTTGAGATCGGCTGCGCGATGGGCGTGTTGGCGCTGTTCGTTGCCGTCGTCGTGGCCGCCGTGGGGCGCCCGGCACTGGGCCTGCCCGGGGCGCCCGATCCATCCATGCCCGTCACCCAAGTGGCTGGCGCGGTGGCGTCTTGGCTCGGCGCCGCCGCGATGGCGTTGGGCTGCGCCTTCGCGGTGCAGTGGATGCGCCACCAACGACTCCGCGATCCGGCGCGCCCGAAGCCGCGCCTCGCGCACTTGGGCGGCAGCGCCACTCGAGTGCCGGAAGCCGCATCGATCCTGCAAGGCGTCGGTTGGCGCACCGTGGCGACCAGCCAGCCGCATCCGGAAGCCGACTTGCGCATCGAGGTCCTCGATGCCCCCATGCCGCCGCTCCAGCGCAGGCAGCGCGAACCGCTCCAGGTCAGCGTCCGCGCGCTGGCGCTGCCCGAGCTTCAGCAGGTCCTTGCCCGCCGCGCCGACGCACACCGCCGCGCCGAGCTCGTGCGGGGCTTGGAGACGCTGTTCTCGCGAGCCACGAGTCGCAGCTATCGCAACGGCAACGGGTTTTGGGTCGCGCCGCAGTATTGGTGGGTCATCGGCCTCACGCGTGACATCGACGAGGACGACTATCACGCCGACGGCGCCCTCCTGACCGGCGTCGTGGGCCCGGCCTATCACCGGGTGCTCCCCCTCACTGCCCGCCAGCATTGCCACGAGGTGCTGAAGGCCCTCGACATCGATCTCCTCTTCGTGGAGGACGGCGTCGGCTTCGCCGGTTTAGAGCGCGTGCTCTCCGTGCTGTTCGAGCACTTCGACCGGCACGACGGGCAGCGGCGGATCGAAGAACGCGACCTGACGGGCCTCATCGGCATTCGCGCCTGCCTGCACGACTTCGAGCTCGGCAAGCCACGCCGGCCGCGCGACTTCCCGGAGCCTGACTACGACACCCTGGGACGGGCGCGCATTCTGCACCTGGCGCGGGATCGGGGCGGGTCCCACGAAGCAGACGTGCCCATGGACTCGCAGCTGGAGCCCACGCCCGCGGGCGTGGCTTGATGGCTCGCCCAGCGCTGCGAGCCCAGCTCTTGCGACACGCTCAGGAGTCGGGGTCGTAGCCGAGGTTCGGCGTCAGCCAGCGTTGCGCTTCGCGCATCTCCATGCCTTTGCGCTTGGAGTAGTCCTCGACCTGATCGCGATCGATGCGACCAACCGTGAAGTAGCGGGCTTCAGGGTGGGCGATGTAGATACCGCTCACGCTCGCCGCGGGCGTCATGGCGAAGCTCTCCGTCAGGGTCACACCAACCTCGCCGGCATCGAGCAAACGGAACAGGGTCGCCTTCTCGGTGTGATCGGGACAGGCGGGGTAGCCAAACGCCGGCCGAATGCCGCGGTAGCGCTCGCCGATGAGGTCCTCGTTGGTGGTCTCCGGTGCGTCCGGACATCCCATGTCGACGCGCGCCCGCTGGTGCAACATTTCGGCAAACGCCTCCGCCAGGCGATCGGCCAGCGCCTTCACCATGATGGCGTTGTAGTCGTCGTGCTCGCGCTCAAATGACGCCGCCAGGTCGTCGGCGCCAATCCCGGCAGTGACGCAGAAGGCACCGATGTGATCCGCGACGCCGCTCTCGATCGGCGCGACGAAATCAGCCAGGCTCAGCGTTGGCTTGGTCTTGCTGGAGGTCCGCTGCTGGCGCAGGCAGTGGAATCGCTCGAGCTCCGTCGTCCGTTCGGCATCGCTCCACACCACAATGTCATCGCCATCGCTGTTCGCGGGCCAGAAGCCGTACACGGCGTTCGCCCGCAGCGATCCGTCGCGAACGATCCGCGCCAACAGCTCCTGCCCATGCGCATAGAGCTCCTTTGCCGCGGTGCCGTACTCGGGATGATCCAGAACCTTGGGGAAGCGTCCCTTCAGATCCCATGCGGTGAAGAAGAAGGTCCAGTCGATGAACGGCAGGATCTCTTCGAGGCCGACGTCGAGCATCACGCGACGCCCGACGAACGCCGGCGTGATTCCCTTCGTCCACTCGTGCTGCAGCCGCTGCTTGCGCGCCGTGGAGTAGGGCATCATCGGCTCCTCGAGCCGCTGCCGGTGGAGCTCACGCAGCTTGGCCTGACTGTCGCGGTTCGTGGCGTCGAAGGTCTTCTTGCGCTCGTCGTCGAGCAGGTCCGACACGACGCCGACGACCCGAGACGCATCGAGCACGTGCACCGTCGGGTGCTCATACTTCGGCGCGATCTTCACTGCGGTGTGCTGGCGACTCGTTGTCGCGCCGCCGATCAGTAGCGGCAGATCCAGGTCACGGCGCTTCATCTCTTGCGCCACGTGCACCATCTCATCGAGCGACGGCGTGATCAGGCCGCTGAGGCCAACGCAGTCCGCGTTCATCTCCTCGGCGACGTCGAGGATCTTCACCGCCGGCACCATGACGCCGAGATCTTCCACCTCGTAGTTGTTGCACTGGAGCACTACGCCAACGATGTTCTTGCCGATGTCGTGCACGTCGCCCTTCACGGTGGCGAGCACGATCTTGCCCTGCGAGCTCGGCGCATCGGAGCCAGCGCGCTCCTCTTCCATGAACGGCGTGAGGTAGGCCACGGCCTTCTTCATCGCGCGGGCGCTCTTCACGACCTGCGGCAGGAACATCTTGCCGGCGCCGAAGAGGTCACCAACGATGCGCATGCCGCCCATCAGCGGCCCTTCGATCACGTCCAAGGGCCGCGGCAGGGCCTGTCGGGCCTCCTCGGTATCGGCCTCGATGAAGTCGACGATCCCGTGCACCAACGCGTGCGCCAGCCGCTCTTCGACCGTCCCCTCGCGCCACTCGAGCTGCTGCTCCCGCTTGACGCCGCCGCCCTTGACGTTCTCGGCGAACGAGATCATCCGCTCCGTCGCGTCCGGCCGCCGGTCGAAGAGGATGTCCTCGACATGCTCCAAGAGCTTGGCCTCGATGTCCTCGTAGACCACCAGCTGGCCGGCGTTGACGATCCCCATGTCCATCCCCGCCTGAATCGCGTGGTAGAGGAACGCCGAGTGGATGGCCTCGCGCACGGCGTTGTTGCCGCGGAACGAGAACGACAGGTTGCTGACGCCGCCGCTCACTTTGGCGCCCGGGCACGTCTTCTTGATGATCCGGGTGGCCTCAATGAAGTTGATCGCGAAGCGGTTGTGCTCCTCGATGCCGGTCGCGATCGCCAGGATGTTCGGGTCGAAGACGATGTCGTTGGGATCGAAGCCGACCGTCTCGGTAAGCAGGCGATAGGCCCGCTGGCAGATCGACGTCTTGCGCTCGACGGTCTCCGCCTGTCCCTCCTCGTCGAACGCCATGACCACGACGCCGGCGCCGTAGCGCCGGATGAGTTTGGCCTTGTCGAGGAAATCCGCTTCCCCCTCCTTGAGGCTGATCGAGTTGACGATGCACTTGCCCTGCGTGCATTTGAGACCCGCCTCGATGACCGACCACTTCGAGCTGTCGATCATCAGCGGGATCCGGGCGATCTCCGGCTCGCTGGCGATCAGGTTCAAGAACGTGGTCATCGCCTGCTCGGAGTCGAGCAAGCCTTCGTCCATGTTGACGTCCAGGACGTTGGCGCCACCGCGCACCTGGTCGAGAGCGACTTCCAGCGCGGTGTTGTAGTCACCGCTGCTGATCAGCTTGCGAAAGCGCGCCGAGCCGGTCACGTTGGTGCGCTCACCCACCATGAGGAAGGTGGTGTCCGGCCCCATGAGCAGCGTCTCCAGGCCGCTAAACCGCGCCACCGTGCTCTCCGCACTCGGCAGGGTGCGCGGCGCGCGTTCGGCCGTCGCCGCTGCGATCGCCGTGATGTGCTCGGGGGTGGTGCCACAGCAGCCGCCCACGACGTTGACCAGCCCGTCCGCCGCGAACTCTGCGAGCTGGGCCGCGGTCGCGTCAGGCTGCTCGTCATACTCGCCAAACGCATTGGGCAACCCCGCATTGGGATAGCAGGTCACCCACGTGGGCGCGATCTTTGCCAGCTCGGCGAGATAGGGCCGCATGTCGCGTGCGCCCAGCGCGCAGTTGATGCCCACTGAGATCGGTTCAGCGTGCGCGACCGACGCCCAAAAGGCATCGATCGTCTGCCCGGACAGTGTGCGGCCGCTGCGGTCCGTGATCGTCACCGAGATCATCAGTGGCACGTCGCGATCGAGCTCGCTGAGCACTTCTTGCACCGCCACGATCGCTGCCTTCGCGTTGAGCGTGTCGAAGATCGTCTCGATCAGCAGCAAGTCCACGCCGCCCGCGAGCAGACCGCGCACCTGGTCGGCGTAGGCCTGACGCATCTCGTCGAACGTGACCGCGCGGAACGCGGGATCGTTCACATCGGGCGACAGCGACAGTGTGCGGTTCGTCGGCCCGAGGGCGCCGGCGGCAAAACGCGGCCGGTCTGGCGTGCGCTCGGTCCATTCCCTCGTGCAGCGCACGGCGATCTCGGCGGCGCGACGGTTGATCTCCTCGGCGTACGACTCAAGGCCGTAGTCCGACTGCGCGATCGACGTGGCCGAGAACGTATCGGTCTCGATGATGTCGGCCCCGGCCGCCAAGTACTGGTTGTGGATCTCCGCGATGGCCGTGGGCTTGGTCAACACGAGCACGTCGTGATTGCCCTTGAGATCGCAGGAGTGATCGGGGAAGCGATCACCGCGATAGTCGGCCTCTTCGAGGCCGAGGCGCTGGGCCATGGTCCCCATGGCGCCGTCCATCACCAAGATGCGTCGTGACAGGAGCTTGGCCAGCAGCTCGCGGCAACTGGGCCGAACCTCGGCATCTACGGGCTGAGCAGTCGTCATCTCTCGACTCGGCGGTTAGGTTTCCTCGCGCACGCGATAAAGGTCGCCGGGACGTCGTTGCGCGCGCCGCCCTCGTCGACCTCGATCGTCAGGCCGACCAACCCGGCCCCTTCAAACCACTCGCGCACCGTGTCCAGGGGGAACCCCTGCCACAGCACGCCAAGGCGCTCGCGCATCCAGTCGCGGTCGTGCTGGACGAAGTCCACGGCGACCACGCGTCCAGATGCTTTCGTGATGCGCGCCATTTCGCGCACGGCGTCGGCTGGCGACGCCACATAGTGCAGCACCATGTGGGCAAAGGCGGCGTCGACTTCGCCATCCGCTAATGGCAGGTTGCCGGCATCCCCACGGCGTAGCTCCACGCCTTCGGCCCCCGCGGCTCGCAGCTTGGAACGCGCGGCGTCGAGCATGCGGTCCGAGTGGTCGACCGCCGTGACCTGCAGCCCGGCCGCCGACAGCTCTTGGGCCAAGATGCCAGTCCCGGTGCCGATGTCGGCCACGTGCAGGCCATCGGGAACGAGCTTGGCGACGGCCTTGGCGCGATGAATATCGTCGTTGAAGACCCGCCGCAGCGAGTCCCAGTCCGGCGCGACGGCGTCGAACCAACTCTTCGTCCGCAGCGTGCGCGCCTGCAGAATCGACTCGAGCGCAGCCTGGTCCTGGACCGTGGTCGGGTCATCGCCGAGCGAGCGCTTGGCCATGGCCCACACGTCCTGCCAGGGCCCATCGCTGAGTGGCGCGAACCGATAGCAGACCGAAGTCCCCTCGCGCCGATCGCGCAGCAGGCCCGCATCCCGCAGGATGCCCAGGTGCCGCGAAACGGTGGACTGGGCCATGCCCAGGACCTCCATGAGCTCGTGCACGGCGAGCTCTTCCCGCTCGAGCAGGAGGAGCAGCCGCATGCGGGTCGGATCCGCGAGCGTCTTGAAGGCTTGGCGAAGCGTCTCCACGGTCATGCGAAGACACCGGACATTATCATAGAATCAGGATGTTATCATAGAATCAGGATGAACGGATGGATTTCTGCGTCCGCCGCATCATCGGCGTCCGGGCGCATCGATCCCAAGCCCGTCGCGGGACTCCCCACACCGCCGCAACGACGGCGGTAAGAATCTACGCGACCTTTACTTACGCAGGGTTTCGAGACGGCCGACGCCGTCCAAGATCTGCGTGATGCGGAGCCCGTAGGTATCGTCCACCAGGACGACCTCACCGCGCGCCACGAGCTTCCCATTCACCCGGAGGTCGATCGGCTCCTCGGCCTTCTTGTCCAACGCGACCACGCTGCCGGGCACCAGGCCCAGGATGTCGTCCAGAGACATTTCGGCGCGCCCGACCTCGACCGACACCGGAATCTGCACGTCCAAGAGCAGATCGAGATTCTGCCCCTCCGCGCCTGGATTGCCGGCCGGCAGCGCGCCGAACTCGACCGGCTGGACCGGGCGACCGGGCGCGGGGCCTGGCGCCGGCGCCGGGGGCTCGACTGCAGCTTCGGGTGTTTCCAGCTCTTCGCTCAAAGGGCTACCTCAGCACGGACTCGACCCGAAAGGCCAGCTGCCTGCCGCGGGTGCCGACGTGACCCGTGAACTTCGGTGTGCCCTGCACCGGCGCGACGACAGGGTCGCCGGCCCGCGTCGGCAGGGGCACGACGTCGCCAACTTCGAGCGCCAGCAGCTGCCGCAGAGGAACCTGCGTCGAGCCGAGCACGACACTTAGGTTCATCGGCACGAGGCGGACGGTTTGTGAAGTCGTGTCGCGCATGGAACCGGGTGCAACGCGATAGAGCGAGCCAGGTCCAAGCTCGATGTTGCCGAGGTGTGGGGCCAGCGCCGAGAACGGCATGGCCAACCGCAGGTCCCCCATGATCCCGTGCTCGCCGTTGGCCTGAAAGTGCACCGATAGGAGCACATCCTGAGCCGGCAGGACCTGCGCCATCGACGGGTTGCAGAAGCGGTTCTCGATGGACCAACTCAGCTGGTCCAGCTCGCCCATGCTCTCACAGATCCGATCCAGACACGGAGCGACGAACGCGTCGGCGACGGTGTACTCGGCATGTGTGAAATCCTCGGGCGCCTTCCAGGCCTTGCCAGTCCCGCCCAGGATGCGGTCGACTGCGCTGTAGAGGATGCCGGACGTGGCCGTGAACATCACCGGCACTTCAAAGGGCGTCACCTTCAGCACGTAGATCGCCGACGGTGCGGTCACGAGCTTGAGCCAAGCCCCAAAACGCGTCTGCTCCACCGCCACGCACTCACACTGCATGTCGAGGCGTAGGCGGTCGCTAATCGCCGCACCGAGGGCCTTGGCGGTACTCTCGAACAGTCGCTCAAAGGCGCGAATGTGGTCCCGCGAGAAGCGATTGGGCTTCAGCAGGTCGACTTCGGAGACGACCGGCCCAGCGCCCGGGCCAGCCTCGAGCGTGTGATCACCGACGTCGAGTGGCGGTCCCTCCGTGCGAAACAGCGCGAGGAGGGTATCGATCTCGTCGTTGGTGAGCAGCTCGCTCATTGCACCACGAATTTGGTCCAGAGGATGTCATCGACGACGGCCTTGCCGTCCGGAAACATCGTTGCCGTGAGCTCGTCGGTCAGCAGCCGTTTCACCCGACGCTTGCCGTCGGGATCCAAGAGAATGCGCGCCTTCTGGTTGGTCAGCACCTCGAGGCAACGGGAGTAGGCACGATCCCAGTTGATTTTGATCGCCTCGGGCACCGGGCCGAGCGGCGCCGCCGCCTCCTCGCCGCCGCCGTGACCGCCGCCGTGACCGCCGCCGCCGCCGTGACCGCCGCCGCCATCACCGCCGTCCTCGCCGTGGGCCTCGCCGTAGACGTCCACCTCATCAGCCTTGTAGCTGAACTTGAACGTGATCAGCGCCGTCTTGTGGCCACGCTCAACGACCGGGTTGACGGTGAACTCCATCGGGTCGGGATGGTCGAACAGCCGGATGACCTTCTCCGGTGGCGCGTGCTCCTCTGGCTCAGGAGCTGGTGACATGAACACCACTCCGACACCGCCCAGCGCCGCACCGACCGCAACTAGCAGGATTGGTGGCAAGCCCTTCTTCTTCTTGCCGCCTTCCGGCTCCTCCGTCTTCTTCTCGTCAGCCACGGTTGCCCCTCCTCTTGATCAACCGGCCAAATCTTCATCGGAAGACGCGGTGTTGATGCACAACGGAGACACAGCCGAACCGCGGGGAAGTCTCATTTCGGCGACGCCTCCAGGGCCGTCGTCGAGAGGCGGTCGAGAATGTCGCGGACTTCCTGGGGCTGGAGCGCGGCGTAGATCTCGTTGGCCGCGTCGCTGGTCATCAGCTTGAGAACCTTGGCGGCCTTGATGCGCCCCTCCTCGCTCTGCCAGAGACCCCGCATCAGCTCGGCGGCACGCGAGCTGTCCATCTTGGCGATGGTGTCGGCGTATCCGCGCAGACTGTCCATCTCGCTGCTGCGCACGATGGTGTAGGTGCGCTCAAAGGTCTCGATCTCCTGCGACAGCCGAGTCCGCGCCTGCTGCACTTCGCGCATCTTCTCCTGCACGTGCTCCGCGCGTTCTCGAATGTCGTTGTCACGGGCGTCCAGCTCGGCCTCTCGCTGCGCCAACGCGGTCTCCCGCCGATCCAGGCTTTCGCGCAGCTGGTTCGCCGAGGCCAGCACTCGGTTGAGCTCCGCCACACTCATGCCCGAGTCGATCTGCGGGAACTTGAACAGCGCCCCCCGACGGTATTGATCCTGGCCCATCAGCGACCGAGCGCCGTGGGTGAACTCCTGATCGCTGCCGTGCCCGTCGCCACCTTGGGCATCCCCGTGCCCGCCGGCCGGGTCGCGGCCAACCGGCACTCCGGGAGAGGCGTGGCCCGCCACCGACGGACCAACGGCGTGCGAGAGCTGCTCCTCCCGGCCAAGATCGTCGAGGCGGCCGGGCTCGGTGTCGCCATGGGCATCACCCGCGCCGTGCGCATCGCCACCGTGAGCGGCGTCGCCGTGCGCATCGCCACCATGGGCGGCGTCGCCGGGGGCATCCTGCCCGTGGCCGTCATCATGGCCCGCCGCGCTCTCACCGTCGCCGTGCTCGCCCTCCGCGTGCTCGCCGTCTTCTGGCGGGGCGAAGAGGGAGTTGAGGATCGGAATCCCCTGAGTCCCCTTGTGGTTGAGGCGGCCCTGCATCGCGAGCAACCCGACCGTCGTGCCGACGAACAGACTGAGTCCGGCAACCACCAACAGCACGATTCCCTTCACGATGTCCTCCTCCGACTCGACCGGCCATCACCCTGCAAACGGCTGAGCTCTTCGATCTCCATCTGCTCCGCCGCCACCAGCTCCGCGCGCCACTCCTCGTGACGGCGGTCGTGGAGGCGACGCAGGGCCAGGTGGTCACGGCGGCGCGCCAGAAACTGCTCCCGCATCGCCTGCACGGCCTGTTCGGCGACGGCCCGCTGGGCCAACAACCGCTGCTCCGCGCGCTCAAACCCCGCCGTGATGGCGCGGGCGAGCTCCGTCTCGGCCGACATCTCGCCGGCCTGACACGCCTGCAGGTTGGAGCGGACAGCGGCCACCGCGGTGTCGATCCGGTTCAGCTCACCCAAGGCGATCGCCAGGCCACGCCGCGATTCGCGCTCCTGCTGACCGCGCCAGCGCTGCACCTTGGCCAAGGGGAAACGAAAGCGCTTCACCTCGATGGTATCGGCACGTTGGCCGTCTCCCGTAGAGCCGAAAGCGGCTCACGACGCCGGTCAGACGACTTCGATGCGCGGCCGAAGCCCGAGGTCGCTCAGCTGCTGCTCGATCTCGGTCCGGTAGTTCGGATTCATGATCAGGACGACGTCGACGCCCATCCCGGGTAGCTGGTCCGGGCTAACGATCTGCTGCCCGGTGCCGGCCACAAACCGCCCCAGCTTGCGCGTGTTGATGTCGACGATGCCGCAGATCTCATCACCTCGGGCCACTGTGTTGAGGAAGGTCACACCCTTCGACCCAGCCCCCCAGGCCACGACTTTGCGGCCTGCGTCGAGGTCATCGTCGAGCATCCGGCTCCAGTGCTCGACCTTGGCTCGGTGCTCGTTGGCGAAGGCCCCGACGAGGCCTCGCAGCTCGTCGAGCGACGTCGCCGACGACGCTGCTGCCAGCCCCGCAGCCGACGTCGCCCGCCCGGCGGTCTCGATCGACAGAAACTGCCCACCGAAGCTCGAGGTCAGGTTCTGGGGCACCAAGCCCTGAGCCTCAAACACGCGCGCCAGCGCCGGCGCCGCGAAGTAGGAGCAGTGCTCGTAGATAATGTCCCAGATGCCGAGATCACGCAGGGTGTAGAGGGCGTCCGGCACCTCGAAGTAGAGCGCCGCCCCCGCCGTCGCATTGGCGACGCTGCGCACGAACTCAGCCGGCTGCTCGATGTGCTCCAGCACGTGACGGCAGGCAACCAAGTCGGCGCCAACCTCGGTGGCCCGCGCTGGATCCCAAAACGTCCGCTGCACCTCGATACCGGCGTCGTCGCCGTGCCCCTCGTAGCTCGAGTCGAACCCGACGCAGCGGTTGCGGCCTCCCGCCGCCAGCAGCGTCAGGAAATCACCCTTGCCACAGCCGATCTCCAGCACGGTCTTGCCGTCCAAGCCGTGCTGCTCGGTGAGGCGCGCCGCCAGCTCCTCGGCATACGCTTGGAAGCGCGCCGAGAAGTGGAGCGAGTTCTCGTAGTCGCCGGTGTACGTCAGCAGCGACGCATCAAACGCCGTGTTGTAGATCAGGCCGCAGGCGCTACAGAAGCCGAGTTCGATGTCGCCGCGCGGCGTCTCGCGCGCGGCCGCGGCGCTGTCGTGTAGCACGTTGCAGTGCACCGGCATGCTGCCGGTGCGAAAGAACGTCTCGAGTCGGTCGGACTGGCAGCCCGGGCACTGCACGCGGGCAGCGGTGTCCGGCATCGTCACACCGCGAGCAGACGCGGCGACAGCCCCATCTGCTCCAGAGAGCCGCGGATCTCATCGACGTAGACCGGGTTCATCGCCACGACCACGTCAGGGCGGTAGTTCTTGAGCTCCTCGGTCGGGACGATCTCGTGGCCGGTGCCCGGCATAAACATCCCGTGGCGGTGCGGGTTGATGTCCGTGACGTAGCCAACTTCGTCCGACAGGCCGAGGTCGTTAAGGAACGCCACCGCCTTGGAGCCGGAGCCCCACAGCACCGTGCGCTCGCCGCGACTGCGGCACTCGGCGAAGAAGCCGCGCCAAAACGTCATCTTCTCGGCCAGCTTGGTTTCGAACTCGTCGACCAACTGGCGCAGGCGCGGCAGGTCATCCTCACCAGGCAGCACCTTGCCTTCGGGGTGCTCGCCCGGCCGCGCATCGATGGCCTGTTCGCCCTCACCCTCGGTGCCTCCGATCCGGACGGGGCCGCGGCCACCCTGGCGGGCCGAGGAATCGACCTGTCCAGTGGATCGAGGCTGTTCGGCACTCGATTCTTCATCGCATGACCCGCCCGAGCGGCCGCTCCGAGGAGAAGGAGGAACCGGAACCGATGACAGGACGCACCACCGTCGCAATCGTGACCCTTCCGGGATTCAACGAAATTGACAGCTTCGTGGCGGCGCGGATGATCGACTCGGTACCCGGGTTAGCGGTCGAACTCGTCGGACCGGACCCCACCGCGATCTCGATGGCCGGGATCGAGGTGGCGACGCCAGGCG
>JBCCGH010000171.1:0-20828 GCA_039029375.1 Planctomycetota bacterium | reverse complement strand
GGCGCGTTCGGGCTTGTCACTTCAAAAGTAACAAGCCCTCAGAGCCTGTAACGAAATCCACGATACAGGCTTTCTTCGATGCTGCTGGCGCCGCTCCGCGGCGCGTTCGGGCTTGTCACTTCAAAAGTAACAAGCCCTCAGTGCATACGTGGATACCTAGGACGCCGACGTAGGCTGCCAGCGCCAGCGGTGCGAGCGCGCGGCCGCTCCAGGTGTGTAAGACTTGTGCCAGCAGCACCACAGCGACCACGCTGAGACCGAGCTTCAGGGCGGCAAACCCGGCGATGCCGCCGGCCGCGTGTGCCCAAGCGAGCAGTGGGTTGGCTTCGGCGCCCCCACGTTCGAGGTGGGCGATCGTCCAGGCCCCGTCGATCATGGAGAGGCCGAGAACGCCGAAGACCAGCGCTCGGGACTGGTCGCGCGGCGGGCCACGGGCGCCAGCCGGGGTGCCGGCAACGCGTGGAGGCAAGGGGGCGTGGGGTGGGGTCGCGGGCGACCAGCAGCAGCGCTCTGCACCCTGCGATGGTGGCGGCTGCTCGGCTGGCGGGCAAGGCCCTCCGCTCGCGGGGCAGGAGACCCCCCGCTTGGGTTACGGTGGGGGTGCTTCGGGTCCCTGGCTCGCCGACATCCATCCATGCACTCCGTGACGCCCCTTGCCGGCGTGGCCCTCGCGGCTGCGCTGTGGTCTCCCCTGCTTCCCGGCCAGCGGTCGGTCCACGACTTTGCCGCCACGGCTGCCGGCGAGTCGTTTGGCCAATCGGTCGGCGTCCTCGCCGACGCCAATGACGACGGCCGCGTCGACTACGTGATCGGAGCGCCCGACGCGGCGTTCGGGGGGCCCGGTGCGGGCCGGGTCTACGTTCGTTCCGGCGCCGATGGCACCGTCTTGCGTGTCGTGGATGGTGCCGCGGGCACGGCCCTTGGCTCTGCGGTCGCCGGCGTGGGCGACGTCGATGGGGATGGCCTCGCGGACTTCGCCGCGGGCGCGCCGCTGGCGAGTCCGGCGGGGCCAGCCTCGGGGACCGTGTTCGTTTATTCCGGCGCCGATGGGCGGGTCTTGCATCAGCTCGCCGGCAGCGCGGCCGGCGACCGGCTCGGCACCGCGGTTGCCGCCGCGGGTGACGCCAATCGCGACGGGTTTGCCGATGTCGTCGGGGGCGCGCCCGGCGCGGCCGGTGGGGCTGGCCGCGTGTTGGTCTTCTCCGGTCGCGACGGCACCGTGTTGCAACAACGCACCGGGCCGCTGGGCGGTGATGCTCTGGGGGAGGCGGTCGCTGGCGGCCGCGACTTGAACGGCGACGGTGCCGACGAGTTTCTCGCCGGCATGCCGGGCTCAGACTTTGGTGGCCCGGACGCGGGCCGAGTGGCGGTGTTCTCCGGCGCTACCGGCTTGGCGCTGATCGTCCCGATCGGCACCTTGCCGGGCGGGCGGTGGGGCTCCAGCCTGTGTACGGTGCGGGATGTCAACCAGGACGGCACGCACGATCTCGTGGCCGGCGCGCCGTTCGCCGCCGGCCCGGCCGGGGCGGGCAGTGGCCGGGTTCAAGTGCATTCGGGCGCCGACGGTTCGCTGCTCTACACCGTGGACGGCGCGGCGGCGGGCGATGCCTTTGGCGCTGCGGTGTGTGCGACACCGGACGTGAATGCCGACGGGGTGGCCGATCTACTCGTTGGCGCGCCGGGAGCCGACGACGGCGGGCTCGATGCCGGCGTCGTGTCCGTGCGGTCGGGGCGCGATGGTCGCGAGCTCTATCGGCTGGTCGGCGCGGCGGCGTTGGTCGAGCTCGGCGCTGCCGTTGCCGGCGGCGCCGATGCCGACGGCGATGGGTTTGGCGAGTGGATCGCCGGCTCGCCGCGCACGGTGGGAGGCGGTGCCGCCAACGTGTGGACCGCGGTGCCGTACGCCCGCTCCGACAAGGTGTCGAGCACGACGGGGGCCTCGGGCGATGGCTACGGCTATAGCGTCGGGGCAGCCGGTGACATCAATCGGGACGGCGTGCCGGACTACATGGTCGGCGCGCGCAGCCCGACCAAGATCGGCTACGTGAGGATCTTCTCCGGCGCCGACCACTCCCTGCTGCGCACCCATACGGGCGTCTCGGTCAAAGAGGACTTCGGCTACGCGGTCGACGGCGCCGGGGACGTGAACGCCGATGGCTACGACGACGTGCTCATCGGCGCACCGCACAACGACAATCCGCGCGGGCTCTCGGCGGGCCGGGTCATGGTCTACTCCGGTCTGGACGGTACCAAGCTCTACGAGTGGTTTGGCCGGGCGAACGCCGATCATTGCGGCTATGCGGTGAGCGCGGCGGGAGACGTCGACAATGACGGCTACGCCGACGTCATGATGGGGGTGCCGTACAACGGTGGCAGCTTCACCGGCGTGGCGTGGGTGATGTCGGGCCGTACTGGGTTCTTGATGTGGGCCTTCCCCGGGCGCGCCGACTCGCACTTCGGCGGCTCGGTGAGCGACCTCGGCGATCTCGACGGCGACGGCCACGACGATGTGATCATTGGTGCACCCGAGACCTTGACCGGCAACGGCTTCGTGCAGGTGCGCTCGGGTCGCGATGGCTCGTTGATGTACGAGCTTGTCGGCGAGAACTTCGACGACCGCTTTGGCAAGACGTCGCGCGGAATCGGCGACGTGACCGGTGACGGTGTGCCCGATTTTATGGTTGGGGCCCCCGAGGTCGACGACAACGGCCCGCGCTCGGGCAACGTGAAGGTTTTCTCCGGCGTCGATGGTGCGGTGATCTTTGACATCAACGGCGCGCGGGCGAACGACCTTTTTGGCACCGGGATCGGTCGCGCGGGTGACGTCAATCGCGACGGCTATCCGGACTTCTACGTTGGCGCGCCGGGCGTGGACATCGGCGGCTCCAGCGGCGCTGGCGCGATCTATCTGTACTCCGGTCGCGACGCCAGCGTGCTGCAGACGGTCTACGGCGAGGGGGCGACCGATGAGCTCGGGCGTTCGGTGACGGGCATCGACGACATCAACGCCGATGACTATCCGGACTTCATCGGCGGCTCGCCCTACGACGACGACGGCGGTCCGGATACCGGCTCGGCGCACGTCTACACGAGTGTTGTGCACCGCGATCCGGCCCAGTTCGCTTCCTATGGTGCGCCGTGCCCCGGCGCCGACGGGCGCCTGCCGCGCAGCACGTCGCGCGGCCGCGCGGTGGTCGGCCGCGCGGTGGTCCTCGGGGTCCGCACCGCGCCGTTTGTCGCTCCTGCGGTGCTGTTGCTGGGCGCCGCCGAGGTCCGGTTCCCCGTGCCCGGCAGTAGCGGCTGTGAGCTGGGTCTCGTGCCGCTCGCCACGATCCCCTTTGCGACGGGCGCCCAAGGCACGATCAGCGTGCCGACGCCGATTCCCGACGACCCGGGCTTGGTCGGTGTGCCGCTGCACCTGCAGTGGGCCATCGTCGACGTGGCGGCGAGCCCGCTGGGGGTCGTGCTCTCCGATGCAGCTCGGCTCACGCCGGGGACGCTGTAGCGGCGGCGCGACGGGCAGCCCAGGCGAGCAGCACCGCCTGACTGAGCCCGGCGACCGTGAACGACACCAGCGCCCAGGGCAGGCCGGACCAGCTCTGGGTTTGGACGCCGAGCCAGAGGCCCATGGAGGCGACCGTCAGGTAGAGCGCGACGGCAACGGTGACTGGGCGTGTGTGTCCGGTTTGGACCAGGATGCCCTGGTAGTAGTTCATCCAGACGGAGTAGGCGGGCATGAGTACGCCGAGCCCGATCACGGTGGCGCATACCTCAACGAGGTCGGGGGGCAGCCCGGACACGTCGCGAAACCAGACGCGCGCCAGCGGTGTGGCCCACAGCAGCAGCAGCGCCCCAGAGGTCACCAGGGAGAGGCGGAGCGCGAAACGGCGCAGCGCGGGTTGACCGCCGGGTTCGTCGAGAAGACGCACGGTGGCTTCTTGGAACGCGAAGCCGAACGACCGCAGCAAGAAGATCAGGCCATAGACGGCGCCCCAGCTCGCCACGGAGGTCAGCGCTTGGGGCATGCGATTCATCGCCGCGGCGCCGACGGGCTGCGCCGCGAGCGAGAGGACGGGCGTGATCGCCAGCGGGACGTAGAAGCTCACGAACGAGCGTGCGTGCAGGGCCTGGGCGTTTGGGTCGCGCGCCGGCAGCGCCCGGCGTATGGGACGTACCGCGGCGGCGGCGTACGCGGCTTCGGCCGTGACGCCGGCGGCGATCGCGGTCGCGCCCACGGCGACCCCGCTGTAGCCGCCGTGCAGGAGGCCGGCGAGCAAGATGCCGCCGTTGGCGATGAGCCGCACTAGGGTGCCGATGCCGATGTCGCGCGATCGATCGAACCGGATGAGCACGCCCTGCTGAAACCGGCGGTAGGCGATCATGCCCGTCCACGGTGTCATGAGGCGCAGGCCGAGCCGGCCGGGCTCCAGAGCTTCCGCCGGCGCACCGAGCCAATCGCCGGCGACGACGTCGTAGAGCGGCGTAAAGGCGACGCCCACGTGCACTGCCGTCAGCAGAGCCGCGCTCGAGTACACGAATCGCCGCAGCCAATGATAGCTGGCGCGATCGCGGGCCAGGGCTGTGGACGCGGCGAGCAGCATGATCACCGGCCCCTCCACCAGGAGGGAGATCGGATAGACAATGGCACTGATCGCCGCGAGATGGGTCTTGGGCTCGGCGAGCCGGGACACTGCGGCCACGACGAGCGGCATCTCCGCGCCCATCAGCAGCCAGCTGGCGGCGAGCGGCCACCACAGGCTGACGATGCGTCGCTGGTCGACGTCGCGGGTGGGGGCGGTCGGCGGATTCACTGGCGACGCGCCAGGTCGAGGAGCTGGCGCGCCGGCGCAAAATCTGGTCGCTCCCGCAACACTTGCTCGAACGCGCGGATGGCCGCCGCGCGCTCGCCACGCATGAGGCGGGCTCGACCCAAGTTGAACCGTGCGTTGGTGTAGGCGGGGTCGATCTCCAGGGCTCGCTCGATGTGCTCGATCGCGGCGTCGACCCGCTGCAGATCGAGCAGCGCGTTGGCGACGTTGCCGTGGGCTTGTTTCGACGTGGGGTCGATCTCGATGGCGGCGCCGAACTGCTCGAGGGCTTGCTCCGCTTGGCCACTCATGCCGAGCGCGTTGCCCAAGTTGATGCGTGCCGCGAGAAAGTGCGGCGCCACCGCGACGGCGGCCTGCAGCTTCTTGAGCGCCGCGTCGCGCTCGCCGCGTTGTAGCAGCAGCCGGCCGAGGTTGCTCAGGGCGACGTGGCTGTCGGGCTGGATCGCGAGCGCCTGCTCATAGTGCTGCGCGGCGGCCGCGGCGCGACCGACGTGCTCGAGCGCGATCCCCATCGTGCACAGCGAGTCGGCTTCGTTGGGCTGCAGCCGGAGCGCCGTCTCGAGGTGCGGTAGTGCTTGCGGCGCCCGGCCGCTCTCGATGAGCTCGGTCGCGAGTCGGGTGTGGGCTCGCCAGTCGCCGGCGTCCTTGTCGAGCATGTGGCGGTAGCGCGCCTCGCGGAGGAGCGCTAGGTCCGCTGGGCGGTCCGGTACGAGCTGCAGCAGCAACGTGGCCATTTCGTCGGTCGCCTGCCCGCCAAAGCGGACGCGCTGCGGCGGTTGGTGCGGGTTGCGCGGGTTGTCGGCCGTGTTGTCGTAGAGGTAGTCGAACTCGATCCGCGTGCCGCGCGGTAAGCGCAGCGGCTCGGGGTAGGTGTATTCGTCCTGCCAGTTGAAGTCCCACTGGTCGATGCGCAGCAGCGGCTGCTCCCTGCCGTCGGGGAGGATGGCACGGGCCACCATCTCCCGGCACAGGTAGTGGGCGTGCGGGTAGATCTTGTGGGCAACGACGTCGCAGGGCAGGACGAATGCGTCGGCCACCGGGTAGTCGGCCACTCCGGGGCCGATGTCGATGGCCCGCGAGAACAGCTCGAGCGGATACATCACTCGCGTCGGCGGCGTCTCGGCAAAGTAGATCCCGATCCGCGGCTGGATCACTTCCGGTTTGCCGGTCGGAGTCATGTGCACCTGGAGCACGAGGTCGGCGCCGCGCAGCAGCCGCCAAGCCAAGCCGGGTGGGCTGACCGTCGGCGCCTTGCCGGGAGTCCAAGCGAGGAAGTGCCCGTCCGCCGGCTCGGAGGAGCCCATTTCCATACCGGCAAAGCCGGGCTCGCTGTCCGCCGCCGCCAGGCGACGGGATGTGCGGGTCGGATCGATCTGCAGGATGGCGTGGTGCACTCCGCCGGTCGTGCCAGGGCGGATTTCGACGGCCGCCACGAAACGCGTGGCCGGCACGTCGATCGGGATGATCAGGTTCCGAAACTGGTCGGGCCCGTCGGCCGCGAGGGTGAACGCGCGCTCCGGTTGCAGCACCAGGTCGGGGCGGCCGCGCTGCCAACCGTCGCGCCACTCGGGCAACGGCGGTGTCGCGGCTGGGTCACCTTCTGGTGCGCCCGCGGCGGCCCACTGGGCCAAGGTGTCGACCTGCACGTCCGTGAGGCGTCGCTCCCCGGCGAACGCCACGTGGCCGGGTGCCGGCAGCCACGGCGGCATGTACCCCGACGCGGTGACGCGGGCGATCATCCGGGCGCGCCGTTTCACCTGCGCATACGTGGTGAGTGCAAAAGGGGTCGGCTGACCGGGCCGGTGACACCCGGCGCAGTGGCGGAACACGATCGGCGCGACGTCGGCGGAGAACGTCGGCGGGTCGCCGCCCAGCACGCCGGCGGAGGCTAAGCAAGCGGCGAGCGGCAACGGGATCACGTGGGCACCGTAACGGGGCCGCCGGCAGGTCGTCCAGAGCGGGTGCGGCCGGGCGGTCACGACAGGGCGTGACGTGGCGCGATTGCTTATGCTGCGATCGTTCGCGATGGAGAGTCTGCGGCCACGCCGACGGGCGCCGCGTCTCCGTGTCCAGATGGAGCGAGACCATGCTCAAGTCTGCCCCCCCGTTCTTCTCGCGTTGGCCTTGGGTAGCGCCGCCGTCACCCAGGCGCCCGGCCATCGCCTCTACAGTCCGTTTGGCTTTGGTCGCGGTGATACGTTTTTGGTGGACAACACCGGCACCAGGCTGCACACCTGGCCCCCGGCGCCGACCAACCGCGTGTCCGGAACCTATCTCGAGCCGGATGGAACGCTGCTGCGGAGCTCGGCGCGCGTTGGCAGCCCCAGCTTCGGCACCGGGCGCGGGGGTGTCGTGGAGCGGGTCGCCTTCGACGGCACCGTGCAGTGGCAGTTCGTGTTCGACCCAGCGCAGTACTGGATCCACCACGACGTCGAGCGGCTGCCGAATGGCAACGTCTTGATGATCGCGTGGGAGATCCTGAGTCGCGACGACGCCGAGGATGCGGGCCGCGACCCGGCGTTCCTGGTCAACTCGGTGTGGCTGCCCGACGCGATCCTCGAGGTCCAGCAGACGGGGCCGACGACCGGCGACGTCGTGTGGGAGTGGCACTTCATGGATCACGTAATCCAGGATCGCTTCCCCACGAAGGTCAACTTCGGCGTCGTCGCGGACCATCCGGAGCGACTGGACATCAACTTCCCGGCCGAGCTCACGGTGAGCGGCGAGTGGAATCACTGCAACTCGCTCGACTACGACCCGACGCGCGACTTGATCTTGGTAAACTCGCCGTTCCAGCAGGAGCTGTACGTCATCGATCATTCGACGACGTCGGCGGAAGCGGCGGGCCACACCGGTGGCAACTACGGTAAGGGCGGCGACTTCGTGTATCGCTGGGGCAACCCGCGCGCCTATCGCGCCGGCGCGGCCGCGGATCAGAAGCTGTTCTTTCAGCACGGCGCCCACTTCATCCCCGAGGGGCTCCCCGGCGCAGGCAACATCCTGCTCTTCAACAACGATGCGGGCGTGCGGTCGGGTCTGCTTTTTTCGAGCGTCGGCGAGTTCGTGCCGCCGGCGACGTTCGACCTGCCGCCCGGCGAAGCGTGGGGGCCACCGGACTTCTCGTGGGAATACACCGATGCCGTGCCGACCGCGATGTACTCGCAGGGGATGTCCAACGCCGTGCGCCTGCCCAACGGCAACACGCTCGTCGACAGTGGGCTGCAGGGCTGGCTCTTCGAGCTCGATCCCACCGATCAGATCGTCTGGCAGTTGTTTGAGACGACGACCGCGGGCAACCCCGTGTCCGTGTTCCAGGCGCGCTACTATGAGCGGGACCTCTGGGCGGACCGCGAGGCGACCTCGGTGGCAGCGCCAGCCAACGTCCGGTTCGACCTGCGTGCCGGTGCACCTCAGCGCGACCGGCTCTACGTGATGCTCGGTTCGGCCAACGGCACGAGCCCGGGCGTGGCGCTGGGCGGCGCGACGGTGCCGCTCAACCCTGACGCGTATTTTCGGTTCACGGCGACGGTCGCGGGATCCGCGCTGCCGTCGTTCCTTGGCGTGCTCGATGAGACTGGATCCGCGACGGCGGACCTGGCGCTGCCGCCGCTGCCGGGGCTGGCTGGCCTCACCTTGCATCACGCGTTCGCAGTGGTGGATCCGACCTCGATGCAGGTGGTGCGGGTCAGCAATCCCGTGTCGCTGCGCTTCGAGCCCTAACGGCTCGGGTCGAGACGCGCGGGAGTCGCAAGCCTTCGGCCGGTGTCGAGCGGCGCCACACTTGGCGCCGCGTGAGACGCCGCGGCTGCGATCGCCTTCAGCTGGGCGTCCGGGTTGATCCGATGCAGGAGGGGATCGTCCTGCATTTCGGGGGGAGATGATGCGCGCGATCGTCGGCCATAGCCAAGATATCGATAGTACCGACGCGATCCGGGAAGTGATCGCGCAGTGCGTTGCCCAGCTAGGCGGTGAGACGCCCAGGGCCGGTTTCCTGTTCATGAGCGTCGAATACGAGCACCAGGAGGTGCTCGACACGATTGCCGCGAAATGGCCCGGTCTGCCACTCATCGGCGGCAGCACGGACGGCGAGATCTCCTCGTCGAACGGCTTCGTCGACGACTCGATCGTGCTGACGTTGATCTGTGGCGAAGGGATCGAGGCCGTCGCCGGCGTGGCCCCGAACCTCAGTCAAGGGGTGGAGGCCGCGGTCGACGCCGCCTTGGCGGGTTGTGACATGGCCCAGCCGGTGGTGTGCTTCACGGTGTTCGCCCCGACGAGCAACAGCTCGGACGTCGTGCGCATGCTTGGGAACAAGCTCGGGACGTCGCGCTGTCCGGTCCTCGGCGGCCTGACCGGCGACCATCGCGAGTTTTGCAACACTCGTGAGTTCTGCAACACCCAGGTCCTCGCGGACTCGTTGCCGGTGCTGTTGCTGGGTGGGTCGGTGCAGGTGAGCTGGGGGATCGGCTCCGGCTGGCTACCGATCGCGGACGCACACCGGGTGACCAAGTCGGAGGGGCACCTAGTCTCGACGATTGACGGCAAGCCGGCGCTCGAGCTCTACCGGCACTATTGGGGCAAGGTCCCCGAGGACAGCCTCGGCGAGTATCCGCTGGCGGTGTTCCCCGATGGCCCGAGCGGCCCCTACTATCTGCGGGCCGCAATGGAGGCGGATCCGGCCACCGACTCGATTCGCTTCGCCGGGGACGTGCCCGAGGGAGCCTTGGTGCGCCTGACCGAGGTGCTGCCCGAGGGGCTGCTCGCCGGCTCGCAGGAGGCGGCCAAGAACGCGGCCAAGCGCTACCCAGGGCGGGATCCCAGCGTGGCGCTGGTGTTCAGCTGCGCGGCCCGCAAGTGGGTGCTGGGCTCGCAGGTGCAGCACGAGGTCCGTCTGCTCAGCGAGGCGCTCGAGGAACGGGAGTGGAAGCCCGCGCTCGCAGGCTTCTACTGCTTTGGCGAGATCGCGCCGTTCGACCCCGGCGAGCCGAGCCAGTTCCACAATGAGACCTGCGTGACTGTCCTGCTCGGGCAATGACCCCTGCTGAGCCAACTCGCGAAGAGCTCCTGGCCGAGGTCAAGGAGCTCCGGAAAGCCGTCAAAGTGGCCGAGCGCTCGGTGCGGCAGGCCCAGCGTCTCGCCGCTACATCCGAGGCAGTCTCGACGCAGAGCAAAAGGGCGATGCTGCGGACTCACGAGGAGTTGCAGCAAACCGTCAAGGAGCAACAAGAAGCCAAGGCCAAGGCGGAGGCGGCCAGTCACTCCAAGGGGCGGTTTCTCGCCACCATGAGCCACGAGATGAGGACGCCGATGAACGGCATCCTCGGCAGCCTCGAAATCCTGGTGCGCTCCGATTTGGACACCGACCAGCTAGAGCTCGTGCAGCTCATGCACCGATCGACGACGTCGCTGCTGCGCATCGTCAACGATGTGCTCGACTTCTCGAAGATCGAAGCGAACCGGCTGGAGCTCGACTGTCGCCCCTTTCCGCTCGATGAGTGCGTGCAGGGGGTGGTCGACCTGGAGGCCGGTGCCGCCCGTGCCAAGGGGATCGAGCTGCGCATGCAGCTGGATCCCGACCTCCCCAAGGCGGTCGTGGGGGACCAAGGGCGATTGCGCCAGGTGCTGCTGAACTTGGTCGACAACGCCGTGAAGTTCACGCAGCGCGGCTTCGTCCGGGTCAGCGCGCGGCGCGGCCAACGCGACGGACTGTTGGACTTTGTGGTCGCCGACACCGGCATTGGCATCGGTCAAGACGCGCTGTCGACGATCTTCGACGCGTTCACTCAGGAAGACGCGAGTACGACGCGCCGCTTTGGTGGCACGGGTCTGGGCCTGGCGATCTGCAAGCGGCTCGTGCAGCTCATGGGCGGCGATCTGTCGGCGGCGAGCTCGGTCGGCCGCGGCACGGTGTTCACCTTCACCTGTGAGCTCGAGTCGGCCAACGAGGTCCCGGCGTCGCCCGAGGCTGCGCAGGAGCGCTGCAAGGAGCAAGCGAGCTTCGCGGCTCGTGTGCTCGTCGTCGACGACAACGCCACCAATCGCGTGCTCGGGAGCAAGATGCTCCAGAGTCTCGGCTGCGACGTCGATTGTGCGAGCGATGGCGCGGAGGCCTACGACAAGGCGCGGGCCGGCGGGTTCGATGTGATCCTCATGGACTGCTCGATGCCGGTCATGGACGGCTACCAGGCGACACAGGCGATTCGCGCCTTGGACGGCGTCGCCGCCAAAGTGCCGATCATCGCCGTCACCGCCTACGCCATGTCGGAGGACCGGCAGCGATGCTTGGACTCAGGCATGGACGACTACTTGGCCAAGCCGGTGCGCCTGACCTCCATCGAGAAGATGCTGGCGACCTGGCTCGGCAAGCGGGCGTCGTAGCCGCCGTTGCACCGAGCGTGGCGCTCAGCCCAGCGTCGCGCCGAAGCTGGTCTCGGCGAGTTGATGCGCTGCCGGCAGGTGTGGGGGCAGGCTGACGCGGAACTGCGCGCCGCCGAGCTTGGAGTCCTCACACTTCAGCCTGCCGCCGAGTAGCTCGACCAACCCGCGGCAGATGGGCAACCCCAGCCCCACACCCATCGGCTTGGCGGTCAGGACGTCGCCCAGCTGACAGAACTTGCTGAACACGGTGTCGCGTTGGTCGACGGGAATGCCCGGACCGGAATCCGCGACCAGGATGTCGACCCCTTCACCGCGACCCGGGCAAACGCTGATCTCCACCTCGCCGCCGGGCGGCGTGAACTTGACCGCGTTGTCGACGAGCTTCAGCAGGATCTCCAAGATGCGGGCGGGGTCGGAATGCACGACCGGCGCGCTGGGATCCTCGTCGTGGCTGATCCGTAGGTCCTTCTCCGCGGCGGCATCGGCGAAACGCTTGATCGCCTCGGCCGTGACCTCCGCGGCGTTGGTCGCCTTCTCCATCAGCCCGAACTGCTGGGTTTCCAGCTGCATGTGCAGGAGCAGGTCCTCGACAAGCTTGGTGAGGCGCAGGCTCTCGTTGCGCAACACCCCGAGGAACTCGGTCCACTCGTCCGAATCCTCGTCAGGGGAAATCCCGTCCAGAATCTCGGCAGAGACAAAGATGTTGGTGAGCGGCGTGCGCAGCTCGTGGGAGACGGAGGACAGGAACTCGTCCTTGAGACGAGCCAGCTCGTGGTCCTTGGTGACGTCGCTCAGCAGGACCACGACGTGGAACTCCGAGTCCTCGATGCGCCGATTGCGCACGAGAGTCAGATCGAACACACGCTTGCCGTGCCACAGGTCGGCGTAGCTGACGGCCTCCGTCACCCCGCGGTCGATGTCTGCCACGCCGGAGCGGACGGCCTCGGCCAAGGCCGGGGCGAGCAGATGCGTCAGCGGCTGTCCGAGGACCGCGCTGCGATCGCCGCCACCCAGCATCCGCCGGGTCGACTCGTTGACCAGGACCAGCTCGCCGGCCTCGTTGATCACAGCGACGCCGTCGCTCAGGGACTCGACGACCGAGAGCATCCGTTCGAAGGCGACTTCAACGGACATCAGCTTGGCCTGCGTCTGCTGCGTGCGGGTCTCCGCAGAGGTCAGCAGGAGGTTGAGCTGGTGGATCAGATGGCGGGCTGCCTGCGCGCCGCGCTCCTCGATCGTGTCGGCTGTACCTCGGCGCCGGAGGGTCTCGAG
This sequence comes from Planctomycetota bacterium, assembly GCA_039029375.1. GTDB lineage: Bacteria > Planctomycetota > UBA1135 > UBA1135 > UBA2386 > JBCCGH01. The sequence continues at coordinate 8,349 of JBCCGH010000171.1, read as the reverse complement.
GGCGTCGCACGCCGAATCCATGGGGTTCAGCAGCTCGTCTCGGGTGCTTCGAGCCAGGACGTGGGTGACCCCAGCGAATCCCAGCACGGTCGCGCCCAGAGCGGCTGCGGCGATGCCGTAGCCACCACCCATCAGCGTGACGGCTAGTGCGGCCGGGAGACCGGTCAACAGACCGGCCATGCCAAGCCGCATCGGCGTGACGCCCAAGTCCCCCAGGCTGAGCTGCAAGTCCCCCTCTCTCATGGCGGATGCCACCTTCGATGATCGGCGGCCCGCGACCGGGGTTTCGTCGCCTGCTGCGCTTGTCGGGATTCGGTACGCCCGTCGGGGATTTCCTCAAGTCGAGAGGTTTCTTCACGGGACGCGCAGACGCGCGCCAACCGGGCCTTGGGGTTCGCCCGGGGCTTGGCATGAAGTCGATCCAGCGCACGAGGCGGCGTGTCGCCACTAGGTCGGGGGGCCATCGAGCTGATTCCGACCAGCCGCGAACCGCGACCACGCGAGAGATTGGCACTCCGCCGCCACTCCCGGCCGGTGGTCGGCGGGCCGCCTCCCAAGGCCAACGCATGCGCCCACTGCGCTTCGGTCGGTCCCCTCCACCATGAGCGCGCCACACCTCCGTCCCCTCGTCACGTAGCCGCACGTCCCGCCGGGCACGTGCGCCAGGCCCCGGGCTAGAATTCCCCCAACGTCATGGCCAGGCCGTTGGACAAGATTACGCCGAGCGGGTTGGCGCCGGGCGCGAGGGCCACACCCTGGAGCGTCAGCGGCGCGCCGATGAGGACCGGGTCTGCCCCGATGTGGAAGTCGGCGTAGACGCCGCCCAGAAGAGCGGGGGTCAGGAGGACATACTCGGCGCTCGTCAGGAGAACGCAGCCAGGGGTGCTGCCACCCAGGGACAGCAGCGCTTGGCTGTGCCCCATGAGGAACGCGGCGGGCGTGCTGCCCTGCGGGATCGAGGGGTAGCGGATCGCCATCGTCTGGCCGAGCATCGGCGAGTCGTCGGTCTCGATCGCGAGCGGCGTGATGCCGCCGCACCCAGGGCCGTAGGCAACGACGGAGGCCGGGGCGCAGCTCTGGTGGATCATGTCGCCCGCGTAGCCGCCCTGGCCGTTGGGTTTGGCCTCAATGATGGTCGCGGCGATGTCAAAGGGAACGGTCGGGCCCAGGAACGGCTCGAACACCGTTGCAGAGTCAGCGAAGACTGCCGACGGCCGAACCCGCGAGTGGACCCGCGGTCTCGTATCTGGACTGGTAGATTGAGGGGCCCACCGTGCCAGTCACCATGCTGCTCGCCTTGTCGCTGCCGTGCCTGCTGTCGCCGCAGGGCCCCGGAGTGACGCCCGTCGACTTCGACCGCGACATCCGCCCGCTCTTGGCCGAGCGCTGCTTTGCCTGTCACGGCCCGGATCGCGCGTCGCGCCGAGCCGGCCTCCGACTCGACGTGCGCGAAGCCGCCGTCGCCGACCGTGGCGGTCGTGCGGCGGTGGTTGCCGGCGACGTCGGGGCGAGCTTGTTGTGGCAGCGGATCACGAGCGAGGATCCCGACGAACGCATGCCCCCGGGTTCGGCGCACGCGCGCCCGTTGGCCCCGGACGAGCTTGACCGCATCAAGCAGTGGATCGAAGCGGGTGCCCCCTGGGCCAAGCACTGGGCGTTCTCCAGACCACGGCGGCCCGAGCTTCCTCCTGGCGATCGGCACCCGATCGACGCCCTGCTCGGACGCACCCTCGAAGCGAGTGGTCTGACGATGTCGCCGCGGGCACAGACCCAAATGCTCGCGCGCCGACTCAGTTGGGATTTGACCGGGTTGCCACCGAGCCTCGAGCAGCTGGCGGCGCTCGGGGACGATCCGAGCGAACCGGCGTGGCACGGGTTCACGGAGCAGCTCCTCGCGTCGCCGGCGCATGCCGAACGCATGGCGATGTGGTGGCTCGATGCGGCGCGCTACGCGGACACCGACGGTTTCCAACAGGACGCGACGCGTTCGAATTGGCCGTGGCGCGACTGGGTGGTTCAGGCCTTCGCGCAAAACATGCCGTTCGACCGCTTCACCGAGCTGCAGTTCGCGGGCGATCTACTGGAGCCGGAGGACCCGGAGGCCGTCCTGGCGACGTGCATGCACAGAAACCACATGCACAACGGCGAAGGCGGCCGAGACCCGGAGGAATCGCGCGTCGACTACGTGCGGGACCGCACCAACACGGTGGGCTCCGTTTGGCTGGGGCTGACGCTGGAATGCGCCCAGTGCCACGACCACAAGTTCGACCCGATCAGTCAAGCCGACTACTACTCGCTGTCGGCGTTCTTCGACAGCATCGACGAGACCGGCCAGGCTGGCGGCGGCGCCAAGCCGTTTCTCGTGTACCGCTCGCCGTTGGCCACGGAGACGGTCGAGCTCTCGACTGCGGAGCTCGAAGCGGCGGAGTCGCACAGTGAGGAGCTCAGGGTGCGCTTGTTGCAGCGGTTCGAGGAGTACTTGCGGCGGCGGTACGACGCGCTGGCGGGCACGCGCGCCGAGCGCGCGCGCGGCGCCGGTTGGCAACTGCCGATCGTCGAAAGTGCGACGAGCAGCGAAGGCTGCGCGCTCGCGTCACCCGATCCTGGGCACTTCGCGCGTTCGGGGCCACCGCGAAAGCAAGACGAGTACCGCATGCGGTTGGTCGCCGAAGGCCTCGAGTGCATCACGGGACTGGAGCTGGTGGTGTTGCCGGACCCCTCCGGACGGTTCTCGGATGCCGAGGACGGAGAGTTCGTTCTCACAGGAGTCAAAGTCAGTGCGCGAAGCCGAGACCAGCGCGACGTACGGCACGGGCGTTGGCGCGGGGTTGTCGCTACCGCGTCGGGCGAGGGGGTCGACAAGGAGGTCGGCTCGGTGCGCGGGGCGATCGACGACGATCCGCGCAAGGGATGGACGACCCGCGGGGTCGAGCTCGGCGAATCGCCGCGCGCGGTGTTCGCGCTGGAGGAGCCGCTCGCTCTCGGATCCGACGACGTGGTCGAAGTCGTGCTGTTGTTCCGCTCGAGTGTCGAGGGCGCTTACGCCCGCGCGGGTCGGTTGCGGCTATGCGGCGAGCGCGGCGATGCCGCGAGTCGTCTCGAGCCGACGCCGCAGAGCCAGCTGGCCGAGGCCGTGGCGGTCGGCGCGTCGGCCGAGAGATTGCCGGACGCGCTGCGGGCGCGGCTGCTGGAGCAGTTCCTCGACGAACAGCCGAGCTGGCGGCAGGCCACGCATCGTTTGCGCCGCTGTCGCGCGCAGCTCGACAGCGCGCGCAAGGCGGCCGGCGAGCTCCAGGTCACGGTACTGCGCGAGCGCGCCGAGCGACGCACAACCAGAGTGCTCGAGCGTGGACTGTGGGACCAGCACGGCGAGCCGGTCGTGCCGCGCACGCCCGCGCGGCTCTTTAGCGTGGAGCCGGCTCGCGCCAATGCCGACCGGCGAGATCTCGCGCGCTGGTTGGTCCACGGCAACAACCCGCTGACCGCTCGCGTGATCGCCAACCAGCTTTGGCAACTCTTGTTTGGCCGCGGCCTCGTGCGGACGCCGGGCGACTTTGGGATCCAGGGCGAGCGCCCCGTGCATGGCGACGTCCTCGACTGGCTCAGCGTCGAGCTCGTGGAATGTGGCTGGGATCTGCGCCACGTGCTGCGCGAGATTGTCGCCAGCGAGGCCTACCGGCAGAGCAGCCGCTGCTCGCAGGCATTGCGCGAGCGCGATCCCGAGAACCGCTGGCTCGCGCGCGGGCCGCGGTTTCGGTTGCCGAGTTGGATGATCCGCGATGGCGCGCTCGCCCGCAGCGGGCTCCTCGATCGACGGCTCGGTGGGCCGTCGGTGTTTCCGCACCAGCCCGAAGGGGTCTGGGAGGAGATGTTCATGGGGCGCATGCGCTACCAGCCGACGGTCGGGCGAGGGCGGCATCGCCGCTCGCTCTACGCGTTCTGGCGGCGCAACGTGACGCCGACGTTCTTCTTCGACAGCGCCGACCGACGTACGTGCTCGGTGACGCGGCGGATCACCAACACTCCGCTGCAAGCCTTGACGGTGTTCAACGACCGCACGTTCGTTGAAGCAGCCCTCGCGCTCGCGTGGGACGTGTACCGTGGCGCGCCGAGCGAGGGTGGCGACCGGCAGGCGCGGCTCGACCGGCTGTTTCGGCGCGTTCTGCTGCGGCCCGCGACTGACGCAGAACGGCGCAGCCTCCGGAGCACCTACGAGCGCGCGTTGCGCATCTACCGCGGCGATCCCGAGGCCGCCGCGGCTGCGATCGCGCCCTCGCCGCTCGAGGTCTCACCCGTCGTCGCGGAGGAAACCGTCGACGGGGCGAAGCTGGCGGCCTACGCGGCGGTGGCCACCGTGTTGCTCAACCTCGACGAGGTGTTGACGCGTGAGTGACCGCACCGAGTTGCTGGCCCTGTTGGGGCGGCGCGCGTTCCTGCGTCGGAGTTGTGGCATGGCTCTCGGTGGCATCGGCACTCTGGGGCTCGAGCGTCTGCTGGCGTTATCGGGCGGCGGCGCCGATCGCCGCCCGCACTTTGCGCCGCGGGCGAAGCGCGTGGTCTTTCTGACGCAGTCCGGTGGTCCGTCGCAGCTCGAACTGTTTGACCCCAAGCCAGGGCTGCAGGATCGCGCCGGCGAAGAGCTGCCCGACAGCGTCCGCGACGGCCAGCGGGTGACCGGCATGACCAAGGGGAAGCCGCAGCTCGTGCTGCCCTCGCGCGCGAAGTTCAGGCCGCGCGGCCGGAGCGGGATGGAGCTGTCGGACTGGATTCCGCGCATCGGCGGCATCGCCGACGAGATCTGTCTGGTCCGCTCGATGGTGACGGATCAAATCAACCACGCGCCCGCGATGACGCGCTTTCTGACCGGGCATCAGCTGCCGGGCCGGCCGAGCCTTGGGAGTTGGGCGAGCTACGGTCTCGGCCACATCAACGACGACTTGCCAAGTTTCGTTGTGCTGATCACGCGCATGATGCGCGGCAGCGACCAGCCGCTGTACGATCACTACTGGGGGAACGGCTTTCTGCCCGCGTCCCATCAGGGCGTGCGGCTGCGAAGCTCGCGCGACCCCGTGCTCTACCTCGAGGATCCGGCAGGAGTGTCGCGACGGCTGCGGCGGGCGCAGCTGGACGGCCTCGGCGAGCTCAATCGACTCCACTTGGTCGAGACCGAAGATCCCGAGACGGAGGCCCGCATCGAGCAGTACGAGCTCGCGTTCCGCATGCAGGCGAGTGTGCCCGAGCTGACAGACCTGCGTGACGAGCCCGATGAGGTCTTCGAGCTCTACGGGCCCGATGCGCGTCGCGCCGGCAGCTACGCGGCCAACTGCATCCTCGCTCGCCGCATGGTTGAGCGCGGCGTGCGCTTTGTGCAGCTGTTTCATCCCGACTGGGACCACCACAGCCGGCTGACGAGCTGGTGTAAGATGCGGTGCCGCGACACCGACCAGCCCACGGCGGCGCTGATCCGCGACCTGCAGCGCCGCGGGCTGCTCGAGGACACGCTGGTCGTGTGGGGAGGCGAATTCGGCCGCAGCCCAGCGGGACAAGGTGACTGGCAGAGCCTCGAAGCCGGGCGCGACCACCATCCGCGCTGCTTCAGCGTGTTCTTGGCCGGCGCGGGTATTCGGCCCGGGATGGTCCACGGCCGCACCGACGACTACAGCTTCAACGTCGCCCAGGATCCGGTCGACGTGCGCGATCTGCACGCAACGATCTTGCACTTGCTCGGGTTCGACCACCGGCGGCTGTCCGTGAGGCACCGCGGACTGTCCATGCGGCTCACGGGCGTCGAGCAAGCCCGGGTGGTCGCGGAGATCATGACTTGAGTCGGCGGCACCTGCGCGCAAGGGGGCAGGCGGGGGAGAGCCGGACCTCAGCGAGCGCGCAGCGCCTCGGACCGCTCGGCGTGCATCGATCCTCGAACACCGGCTGGCCCGGTGCCGGCAGTGACGGCGGCGTGACCCCGTCAGCGGCGCGCGGGCTTTGGCGGTGCCCTAGCTCTGATCGCGGCCACGTGCCAACGGCCTGCGTCGTCGCGTTGCAACACGACCTCGGAGTGGCCGTGCGTCAAAGGCTGACCGGCGGCCGTCTGCAGCTCGGCGAGGGTCTCGCCGTCGGGACCATTGCGCAGCTCGTAGCGGCAGTCCGCCGGGAGGTCCGGGAGCTCGTCCGCGGCGAGTCCGGCCGCGAGAAACGGTGCGACGATGCGCACGTCGTCGCCGCGCGCCGCCAGGAGAAACGCGCGCAGCAGCTGCTCCGCTGCGAAGTCCGGCCCAGGAGCGTCCGCGGCGTGAAAGGCCATCGCGTGTTGCCACGGCAGCTCGTCGCACTGGTCGGCCAGGGCGAACCCGTGGCTCGCCATTTCACGCACGACCTGCGCCTTACTCATCATGTGCTCCGGCTTGATCGGCACGTCCGGATCTTCGGCGCGGAACTCGACCAGGACGACGCGTCCGCCCGGCTTCAGCGCGCGCCGCACATGTGTCATCACGCGGACGGGATGCGAGAGCTCGTGGTAGACGTCGACCATCAGAACGACGTCGCACGACGCCGCCGGGAGGTTCGGATCCCAGACTTCAGCCTCAACGAACCTCAGGTTGGCGAGACCGCGGGGCTCAGCGCGCTGCCGCAGCAAGTTGAGCATCTGCGGCTGCAGGTCCACGGCGTAGATCTGGCCGTTTGCGCCCACGGCCTCGGCGAGCGGTAGCGTGTGATAGCCGTTGCCGCAACCGAGGTCGCACACGGCTTGACCGGGTTCGATCGCGAGCCACTCGCGCAGCCGTGCGCCGTTCTCTTCCACTTCGCGCGTCTCGCGCATCAACCAGGCGGCACCGGTCCAGTGCATGGTGTGCGCGACCCGGCGCCCGAGGTAGTGCTGGCGGCCGGCCTCCGTCTGTTCGGGGTCGCGCGGCGCCGGCGTTGCCGGCCCTTGGGGGGCGCTGAGAACAGCGGCGCAGAGGGCTGTGAGCACCAAGGACATGGGGACCGGGCCAAGCGTAGCGCGTCGCTCCGGCGTGGGCCGGAGCGATGCGCAACTCTGCATCCCGGACCGACATCTACTCCTGGCTTCGGCTCTCCGGCACACTACCCGTGGCCATGACCAAGCCCATCGTCCTGAGCGGGTGCCAACCATCCGGAATCCTGACCCTCGGCAACTACCTAGGAGCGCTGCGTCAGTGGGTCGAGATGCAGGACGACTACGAGTGCCTCTACTGCATCGTCGATCTGCACGCGATCACTGTTCGCCAGGACCCGAAGTCGTTGCACACCGCGACGCTGGACACGCTCGCCATCTACCTGGCTTGCGGTGTGGATCCGGACCGGAGCACGGTCTTCGTGCAGTCGCATGTCCCCGAGCACGCCGAGCTCGCGTGGGCGTTGAGCTGCTATGCACAGATGGGCGAGCTAAACCGCATGACGCAGTTCAAGGACAAGTCCAAGCGGCATTCCGCGAACATCAACGTCGGCCTCTTCGCCTACCCCGTGCTCATGGCGGCGGACATCCTGCTCTATCAGGCGCACCAGGTACCGGTTGGCCACGATCAGAAGCAGCACCTCGAGCTGACCCGCGACATCGCCCACCGGTTCAACCAGGAGCACGGCGACACCTTCCGCATCCCCGAACCGTTCATCCCCAGAGTGGCTGCGCGCGTCATGGCGCTGCAAGACCCGTCGGCCAAGATGAGCAAATCGGACGCCAACGCGAACAACTACGTCGGCCTGCTCGAGGAGCCGAAGTCGATCACGAAGAAGATCAAGCGCGCGGTCACCGACACCGACGAGCCGCCGCGCGTCGCCCATGATCCCGACGGCAAGCCCGGCATCGCCAACCTGCTGAGTATCCTGAGCGTCGCGAGTGGTAAGAGCTTGGCCGAGCTCGAGGCCGAGTACGAAGGCAAGATGTACGGTGACCTGAAGGGTGACGTCGCCGAAGCCGTCTGCGCGATGCTCGAGCCAATCCGGACGCGCTACGCCGAGCTGCGGGCCGATCAGGACGAGCTCGCGCGGGTCATGCGCGCCGGTGCGGAACGGGCGCGCGAGCGCGCCAGCGTCACACTGGCGAAGACCTACGACGCCCTGGGGTTGGTGCGGCGTCCTGGCTGAGCGCCGAGCGACTGCGCGGGTTGACTGGAAGGCACTAGTGGTGTGATTCAGCCAGATGGGGCATTAACCGCGAGGTATCGGCGCCGGTCGCAAGGCGGGTCGCCGAGGCATATTCGTGGATACGGCGAGGACGACCCAACGCTGCGAACGGCGTTGAGGGCCGCGGAGAATGCCCCAGATTTCTGAATCACACCACTAGTGTTGTGTGTCGGAAGTTGGTTGCGTAAGTCGGCGAGCCATGTGTGC
>JBCCGH010000170.1:0-20870 GCA_039029375.1 Planctomycetota bacterium | reverse complement strand
GCCTTATCCACGGCCCTCAGCGCCGCTCGCAGCGTTGGGTCGTCCTCGCCGTATCCACCAATATGCCTGCGGCGACCCGCCTTGCGACCGGCGCCGATGTCTCGCGGATAAGGCCCCATCTGCCTGAATCACACCACTAGATTTCTAGGGACGCGCCGTCGCGCGTCAGATCGCGCGATCGATCAGCTCGCGGATCTTCTCCAGCGTGCGCCGGAGGTCTTCGTTGGCGCGCTCGGTGTCGCGCATGTTCGACACGAGGTCGCGGATCGCGTCGAGCGGCGCGGCGGCGGCCGCCGAGCGCGGCGGGCGACCAGGGCCGCGGCCGGTGACCTTACGTGGGCGTCCTGGCCCTCGTCCGGTCGCCTTGCGTGCAGTGGCCTTCTTGCCCTTGCCGCGTGGTGACACTTTGACCAGCCCGAGCAGGGCCTTCGCGCGGCCATACATGATCGGGTAGACGGGGAGCCCTTGCTTATCAGCGCGTTCCTTGATGGAGGCGTATTCGGCTTTCGGGTTCTTTTTGAGTTGCGCGATGATGAAGTCCATCGCGCCGGCTTTCTTCTTGGCTGCCATGAATGCTCTTGTCAGTCCGGTGATTGACGGCGGAAAAGCCTCCGAGCGGCGCAGCACTATAGCCTTGGCTTCGGCGGCGGCGCAAAAGAACTCGGGCTGAATGCGCGCGCGTGGCGGTGCGGACGACCGAGCCAGATCAGGGCAAAAAGGGCGATCATTGCGAGCCCTGTGACCGCTGTGCCGGCCAACAGGCGGGGCGTTTGGTAACGGAATTCGATCTTTGTGGTACCAGCCGGAATGTAGACCCCGCGCATGAAGAGATTGACTCTCCGCATATGCGCGGCCTGGCCACCCACCGTTGCGGTCCACCCGGACATATACGTATCTGTCAAAATGAGGTACGCCGCGGGGCCCTCCGCGACGTCCAGGACAATCTCATTCGGGACGTCACGGACGAAGCGCACCGCACGGTTGGAAGCCTCGGGCGCCCTCGGGGCCGGATCGACCAGCTCGGCGGCATCCGCCTGCGTGATGAGGGCTGCCTGGCGCGGTGCAAACTCAGGGGCAACCAGCGCCTCAATCACCGCGTCGTCATTGGGAAGCACATCGAGCCGGGGCACCGTGAACGCCCGCGGCAACGCGTTTTGGCGCTCGTAGATAAAGACTTCGCCGCTCGGCCCCGACCACTGGGGGCCGACTGGTGAACCAGCGTGCTTGAGTTCCGTGGTCGACAGGACATAGCGCACCCCCAGCAGGTCGAGGTACGGGTGCTGGAGTAGCGCGCCGCGTTGCGGTGACCCGGGCGGATCAGGGAGTGCCCGGATCCAGAATTCGCGCAGGAGCTGTTGCGGTCCCCATAGCTGGCCGACCGGCCGGTGTGAGTGCTTGTCGACGAAGGTATAGGCGTTGAGGTCGCGGATGCGTTCCGGCACCAGCGTGCAGGGCGGCAGCACGGTCGGCAGGACCTCCTCGCGATTGGCGCCTCGTGCGACCGTAAACCCGCCCTCGCCCCGATGGGCGTCGCGCTGTTGTCGCAAGAACGTGTGGATCTCGGTGTCGAGATCGTGACGCAGCGTCCGCCCACCGGCCACGCCACGGGCCAGTGGGCTCAGCTGCGCGACCGTGGCGACGATCGCCAGCAGCCGTAGCGCGAGGATCGGTGCGGGGCGGAACCGGGCCAGTGGCACCATCACGAGCCACAGCGCGCCGAGCATGAGAGCCGTGCCGCCATACCCGAGGTTATCGGCGAGGCGTCCGTGCGCGGCCTTCATGGTAGTGGCCAGGTAGCTGTCGACGACGCTGGGGTCGACGGCATAGTGCGCGGCCAGTCCGGGCCGAAGCGCGTCGAGCAGCGCGGCGGGCTCTTGGGCCCGCAGCCAGATGGCGACGCCAAAAACGGCCAAGGAGAGGACCGCGGCGCCCGCCGCCAACGCCCACCAGCGGCCCTCGCGCTGCCGGCCGACGGCCTGTAGCCCAAAGCCCGCCAGGGCGGCGAGCAAGACCGCGCTGGGTGCCGCAAACCGGATGGGCGGGACGTTCGTCAGCCCCGGCAGGTGATAGAGAGGGGCGAGCCAAGATGGCGCCGCCGCCAACACCAGCAACAGCACCCAGCCCAACAGCGCCACGCGCCGAAACGCACCGGCGCCACACACAAGCCCGGCGACCGCGAGGAGGAGGGGCAGGGTGCCCGGGAACAACGTGTACTCAGTGAAGTTGTAGTTGGGCAGGAAGGGCCTGCCCGTCTCCCAGCTCGCCCGGTCGAACAGCGCAAAGACGAGCGGCGACTGCCCGTAGGGCACCGCCTCGGTCGCGCTCGGATGCCCGAAGGCGTCGGGGAGCAGCAGTCCCAGCAGCCCGGCCGGGTCAAAGCTCTGGACCGCGATTTGATCCGGCGTCGGTGCGACCGTGCGGTTCGACTCGGGGAAGAACGCGAACATTGGCACCAGCTGAATCGCGGCGAGGGCGAAGCCGAGAACGATCACGAGCGCCAGGCCACCCAGGAGTCGAGGCGAGTCGGCGGCGCGGCCGGTGACGCCCGGCCACGCCAAGTAGGCGGCATACAGACCCCAGACCAGCAGGGCGCCGGCGGCGAAGGATGGGAAGCCCGCCAGCCATTCCATGGCGGTGCAGACGGCGAGCGCCGCCGCCGGCCGCAGCCGGCGCCGCCCTTGCGCGTGGGCCAAACAGTGCGTGGCCCAAAGCATGCCCGGGAGCCAGATGAGCGCGGCGAGGCGCTGGTAGAAGTGGGCGTTGGCATAGGCCGTGCCGCTGAGCACGAAAGCGATCGCACCAAACGCCGCAGCGTCGGGGTCGAGGCCAAGGGCGCGCAAGAACCCCAGCATCAGCAGGCCGCCGATGACCACGCTGGCGTAGCACAGCCAGCTCAGACCGTCTCGTGGATCGTCCGGCAGGAATACGAGCCAGTTGGGTGGATACAGCAGGCCGACGACCGACGTTGCCAGCAGCGGTGCCCCGGTGCGCGCGTACGGGTTCCATTCCGGCAGTCGGCCGGCGTCGATCTCCTGCTTGGCGAAGCGCATCTCCGGCAGGAACGTGACCGGGATCTCCGAGACGTCCGTGTTGTGCCCGCGTTTGACGGTGCCGATCTCCTCGGCCGTCAGCTTGGTCGAGACCGGGGGGAACTGCGCGAGGTCGTAGGGCACGAAGGTGCGTCCACCCAGCAGGCAGGGGCCGAGCCAAAGCAGCGGCGCGACGAACACCGCGAGGATCGCGACCATCGCGAGGCGGCGCGACGGGGCCGGCGCCACAGGAGAATCGGAGCTCAGCATGGTTGGGTCAGGGGCTCGGTTTGCGTGGCCAGAAGATCATTGTGACCGCCAAGAGGAGTCCCAGAAGCGACAGCCGCGGCGGCCAGCTCACGCGGGCGCCGTCGAAGGAAAACACGACTTCGTGCGCCCCCGCCTCGAGCCAGACGGCGCGCAGGAAATGGTCGGCGATGTAGAGCGGCGCCGCGGCCCCGTCGACCGTCACGCGCCATCCCGGGTCAGAGGGGTCGGCGAGGCGGAGATAGCCCGCCGCCGAGGTGTCGACTTGCACCACGACCCGTTCGTCCGCGTGGAGGACCAGGTGCACATCGGCCGCCGCCGCCGATGGCGCGCCGGGCCGTGGCGCGTTGGCATCCTCGAGCACCAACTCCTGCCGCGCGTCGCGCGCGCGGTCGGCGAGCAGGGCCAGTCGACGCTCCCGGTCGGGCTCGATGCGGGCCCGGGTGACAAACGTCGCCCGCGGCACCGTGGTCGTCCGCTCGTACAGCCGGAAGGGCGCGGCCGCGTCCGGCGGCGTGCGGTCCAGGAGGTCGTCGCGCTGCAGCTGCCGTGTCGTCAGCAGCCAGCGGATGCCCAACACGTCGAGTAGGGGGTGATCGAGCGTCGACGCGGCGCGGAAGCCGTCGACCCCGGCGCCACCAAACGCCACGCTGGGCTTGCCCGGGGCGTCCGGCTCGATCGCCAAGAACAGCTCTTCGAGGCGGCGCGGCGGTAGCGGGTGGTAGGAGGACAGATCCTCGAGCCCGAAGAACGCGCCGAGATTGGGGCGCAGGAACGGTGCCGGAGTGGGGGCGTCCTCGGCCGCGAGCCGCTGGAGGCGCGGCCGCGGTCCGGTCGTGGCGCGGGTCGCGGCGAGCGCGGGGCCGAGGACCCGCGGCGGCGTCTCGACGCGGGCGCGGTCGACGGCGACGACCGGCCCGCGCCCGGCGTGCGCCAGCTCGACCGCGGTGACGAGCGCTAGGCCGAGGCCCAGCACGTGCGGCCGACGCCGCACCGCCGGCAGGAGCAGGAGTAGGAGCACCGCGCCACCGGCGATGGACGCCCGGGCAAAGGTCCGCACCAGCTGGTCGCGGTTGGCCTCGGCCTCGCCTGGCTTGAAGCTCTGGCGGATGGCGTCCTCCGCCGCGGCGGCGTCGACGCCGCCGACCTCGGCATAGCGCGCCGCCAGCAGTGGGGCGTAGCGATCGGTGATGGCCTCGGCCGAGCCGCGGTGCACAAGCAGCTGCTGCGCGCTCAGTAGCAGTAGCACCGTCGCCAGGAGCATCGCCCCGACCGGCAGCCGCGACCGCCTTTGGAGCAGTCGGTCGAGACCGAGCGCGGCGAGGACCGGCAAGGCCACCGCGCAAAGAAAGATGGCACGCCGCGGGTCGCCGGTGCGGAGGCCGGGGATGACGTGGGTCAGCGCCGGCACTGGCCAGGCCATACACGCGATCAGGAGACCGGTCGCGGCGACGGCCGCGAAGAACCATGCTACCGCGCGGCGCGCCGCCCCCAGGCTCGTCAACGCCAGGATCAGCGGCGCCGAGCCCACCGCCATCGCGCACTCGGGGTACTTGTCCGCCGACAGATGCAGCACCGACGTCGGGTCGAGCCATAACAATGCGTTCCACGACGGTGCCGTGACGTCGATCGAGTCGCGATAGAACATCTCGCTTGGCCAGCTCAGCAAATCCGGCCACACCAGCCCGAAGAGATGCCCTGGCTGCAGCGACCGCGCGACCAGATCGGCTGTGGTGCCGAGCTGTCGCGCCGAGTCCGCGGCCGCGAACAGCACCGGGCCGACCTGCGCCAGCGACACCAGACCACCACACAGCAGGCCTGCCGCCGACCAGAGCAGCGGCCGTAGCCGCGTCCCGCGCGGCACACCCAGCGCGAGCAGCAGCGCCCAGGCCACGGTCAGGTAGGACGCGAGCAAGCTCACCTGCGGCAGGCCGGACAACCAAGAGAGCCCGGTGCCGAGCGCCAGGCCGCCCGCCGCGCGCGCGCCGACTCCCCGATCGACGAACAGCCGGTGCACGCAGGACAGCATCGCGAACGTCGGCAGCGCCGCCGTGAGGATCACGTTGTGGTGCACACGCGCCTGTGTCCACAGACCCACCGTCGCGGCGACGGTGCCGAGTAGCGCGGCCTCGTGTGCGGTCCCGATGCGCCGCAGGAACCGATACGCGAACCAGCCGAACAGCACTTGGTGCAGCAGATACCAAACGCCGTAGACGGCCGTCGATGGCACCGCCAACAGCAGCGCGTTCCACGGTTGGTAGATCTGCCCCATGTGCGGCACGAAGGGCGCGCCGCCGCCGATACCGCGCGTCCACAACGGCAGCCGACCCTCGCGTAGAGCCTGTTGCGTGGTGCGGTCCCAGTTCAGTGTCTGGTTGTACTTGTCACCAAACGACGGGTTCCCCCGCAGGATCTCCGCCAGGTCCACGCGACCGTCGGCCAACGCCTCGGAGCGCATCGGCTCCATCGCCTCTGGCGGATATGGCACCAGGCATTTGCCCGGAATCAGCGCTTCGCCCAGAAACAGGGCCGCGCACAGGGCCGCCAGCATCACGGCGACCAGCTGCTCGCGCAGCGACGCAGCTGGGCGCGGGGCGACGAGATCCATGGCGTGCCACGTCTATAACGTTGCTGTCCCGCCGACGCTCGGTTCAATCGGGGCGGCTTCGTTTTGCTGTGACGCGCCAACCTGGGTCCCCCGTCGTTCTATGGCTCCTCGCCGCGGCCGTCTCGTTGGCGGTCGCGCTGTTGATCGAGGAGCCCCACCTGCGCCGCCCGGCCACACCGGACGAGGTGCTCGCCGGCCTGGTCCAAGGATCCTACGAAGCGGGGATCGGCTGGTTCTCAGGCTGGACCGCCTCGGGAACGCGATTCCTCACCGTCGCCGCTGCCGGCCTGCTCGCGGCGCTGTTGGCCGTGAGCCTCCGGGGCCTCCGCCGGGCCGCGGGCGCCTTTGGGATCGTCGTCGCTGCCGCGCTCGCCACCGTGCTGACCGCGTTCGGCTGGACCCTCGACCTCGCGACGACGACCCCTTGGGGCGGGGCCGTCACGGCGTTGGTCGCCGCACTCGTGAGCGCCCCGCTCGCGCCGCTCTGCCGCGATCGCGGCATGCTCAGCCTCGCCCTCGTCTCGCTCGCCGTCGGCGGCGGCGCGGTAACGGCCCGCCGCGCCGCCCTGGACGACCAGCAGATCGCCTACCGCTTCGCGCGCGCGCGCGACGCCGTCCTCCAACAAGGCTGGACCGAGCTCATCGTGAGCGCGCCGGCCGACACGCCACTCACTTGGCGCCAGGCCCTGGCCCGCAGCCTCTGGCCACCGCTGGCCACCGTCGGCCTCCGGATCGCCGCGGCGATCCCCGACGGTGAGATCGAATCGCGCCTTCTCGCCGTCGGTTGGCGCGGGGTGCGCCTCATCGACAACGGCGTCGAGACGATCGGCGATGATCTGGCCGCGCGCCCGTCGCCGCCCCCGTTTCCCAACGCGACGTTGCGCCCGCGCGACGCAAACGGTCCGGTCGTCGTTGGTTTGCCAGAGCGCGGCGCGTTCGTCCTGTGGGTTGTCACACCGGCGGGCTCCGTGCGCGGCACCGCCCGTGACCCGGGAGCCGTTCGCGGGCTACGGCTCTGGGGCCCCGCCGCCGACACCTTTGCCGAGCTGACGGCGCCGCTGCCGCGCGACATGCCGATTTGGGCCTCGGTCGAGATGCCCACGGGAGAACGCCTGACGCCTTGGCTGCAGCAGTGATGCGGGCCGATCACCGAGACCGCATCAGGGAACGATCTCGATCCACGCCGCCTGGGTGGTGTCGACCAGCGCGCTGAGGCCAGCGTCGAACACCGCGAACTCGACGCCGAGGCGCAGGCCGAGCGCGCTCGACCCGAGCTTTGGAATCGGAAACAGCGGACCTTGGGCGCGACCCGTCGCGTCGAGGATCGGGGCAAAGCCGGTGTTGTTCAGCGCCGCGAGGGCTGGGTCGAGCAGGTTGAGCTCAAACGTCTGACCCAGGAATGGGAACGAGCTGCCGAAGAACGGACCCACGTTGAGGAGCGGGATCGCGATGCCGCCCGCGTGCGACGGCCCCGCCGCGAGGTCCCAACCAAGGCAGCCGCCGCCGCCCACCAAGGGGGCGCGGTACGTCGAGACGTTGTAGCCGAAGGTGACGGTTGGGCTCACGCCGCTGCGTCCCCAGCTCGACCGCGCATCGACGGTTGGGCGCTGCCGGCGGTAGGTCAAGTTGAGGTAGCCCGGTTGCGACCCGAGCATGAGCTGAGGAGTGACCTGGCCTTGCGGGCTCACGAAGCCAAACACTGGCAGGGGGTAGGCGGCGCCGTGGGCGTCGCCCCACATCATGAGCGTCCCGGGCTGATCGCGGCTGTCGTCGGCGTTCCAGCGGAGCGACAGCACGACGTCTTGTTGCGTCTTGGGCAGCGTGTAGGGAGTCAGGAGATTGGTGCTGGTCTCCCAAGCGCCAAAGCCTGTGAACACCACCGTCGACTCTGCGAGCTTGAAGTGCGGTGGTTGGGTGGGATCCGGCTCGACCCGGCCGAGGACGGTGCGCGTCCGGTGGATCGCGATCTCTGGAAAGTAGATCGTCGCGGGATACACGGTCGTCGCGGGTGAGGGCCCCAGCGGCGCCCGGAATCCATCGATGACTTCGTCCTCGTCAACGTCATTGGTCTCGCGCGGTAGCCACACGTAGCTCAAGGTCCCACGCGGGACGCCGGTGGGGAGTTGGTGCGACGGCGGGTTCTGCCGCAGGTCGGGGTAGGGGTTGCCGCTGGGATGCCCGATCGGTTCCCACCACGTCACGCCGGGGTTGCGTCGCTCGACGTCGTTGAACTGGGCCGGAACGGGCAGGGCGAGGAGGAGCGGCGCTGCACTGAGCCAAAGACCACAGGCGCGGCCGGCAAGTGTTCCCCATGGCCTAGAGGGCTGCATTGGCGACCCCACGACCGTAGGTGGAGGCGCGGAGACCGTCAACGCGGTCGTGGGTCGCAATCTGCGCGTGCGGCGGGATGGGCCGGTGCTGCCGCCACCTGGACGGACGGGGTAAGCTGTCAGCACATGCGAGCGTGGCTGGTGCTGACGGCGGCGGTCGCGGTGTTTGCCGCAGCGGCTGGATCCGCGGCGCTAGCGGACGCCCGCGAGCCCAGTGCCCCGACGGGCCCTTCGGCGAAGCGCGCCCGCGGCGCCGTGCCGGGGCCGGCATCGAGCCGCGCGACCGCGCCGGTCCCCCAGCCAGACGCCGCGCTTCGTCTGGGGCTGCGGTGCCCCGACGGTACCGTGCTGCCGCTGCTCAACGGCGTGCTCGAGGCGCCGCCGATCACCCGCTCGGCACACCTGGGACCCTTACCGCCGGTGGTTGGCACCATGGCCGACGCCACGGGCTGCGAGTGGTATGTGCACCAGGACGGCTCGGTCACGACGACACGCCGGCGACGCGCTTGGGTCGACGGCGTCCCCGTGACGAATGTTGAGACAGTGCACAACGCGCGGCTTCCCGACGCCGCGGCTCGGGTGCGGAGTCGCCTCAAGTGACTTCGACGGTGGATCGCCCTCCTGAGCGCGCGGCAGCGACCGCCCCTCTCGCGCTGGGCGAGGGGAGCTCCGCGTCTGCAGGTCGACCGGGCTGGCAGCGCGGTGAGATGCTGGCGCTCGCGGCGATCACGGTGCTGGCGGCGATGCTGCGCCTCTACCGCCTGGGCGACTGGTCGTTCTGGGTGGACGAAGCGCACACCTACCGTGACCTGCTCGCCGCGCGCGACGTGTTTTGGTCGTCGGACGTGAGCTCGTATCCGCTGTCGTTTGTGCTGCTGCGCTGGCTGGTCGATCTCGGCATGCCCACGGCCGAAGGCTGGCTGCGGCTCCCGTTCGCGTTCTTTGGGATCATCTCCGTCCCCGCGTTGGGCCTGGTGGGTCGCGGCTTGGTCGGGCCGCGCGCGAGCCTGCTGGCGGCGCTCTTGCTGGCGTTCTCGCCCTGGCACATCTACTGGAGCCAAAGTGCCCGCAGCTACGCGATGGTGCTGTTCTTTGCGCTGCTGGCGGTGGCTGTGTTCTTCCGCGGCATGCGACGACGCAGTCCCCTCTTGCTGCTGTTGTCGCTGTCGCTCACGGCGGTGGCCGGTCTGTGCCACCCGTCGGCCTACATCCTGCTCGCCGGCTACGTCGGCTACGGCCTGACGCTGCTGCGTTGGCCTGGCCGTGGCGATCGGGCCACGGGCGGCGGGCTCCACAAGTGGATGCCGCTCATCTCGATCGCGTTGTTGGCGACACTCGTGATCGTGCTGATGCCGCTGCTGGAGCACGTGCGGAAGGACAAGCCCGACTTCTCGCTGTTCCACCTGCTGCAGACGCTCGCGTTCTTCGTGCGCATCCCAGTCATCGTCGCCGCGCTTGGTGGGCTCCTCTGGCTGTTCGACCGCGGTAGCCCGTCGGCATCCCTGCTGCTGGCGTGGATCGCGGTCCCCGTGCTCGCGCTAGCGGTGTTGGCGCTGCTCATGAAGATGACCGCCCAGTACGCGTTCTACACGCTACCGGGCTTCTGTCTCTTGGCCGCCACAGTGGTCTTGGCCTTGGCCAACCGGGTGACCGCCGCCGGATTTCGCGGGCACCTGCTGCGCGCCGTGCCGCTCGGGATTCTGTTGCTCGATATGGCCGGGCAGAGCTACCTCTACTTCGAGCGGAACTACGGCGAGCGGCCGCGGTGGCGTGAGGTGCGCACCTATCTGCAGCACCGGCCCGGCGCGGTGAAGCGCGTGCTCACGACCAACCAGCCAAGCCTCAGCTACTACCTCAACCCTATGGACTTCACCGGTCGCTCCTTCGCCGGGAGCTTCGAGGTCGTGGGGCTGGCGAAGTACAAGCTCCAGGGCTCCCCGACAGCGTTCTTCGAGGAGCACATCGCGTCGTCGCGCAAGAGTGGCGTGGAGCTCTACGTCGCGATCTCCGAGCCAGAGCTCGACGAGATGGAGCCGCGGGGCGTGGCCGACGCATTCTTGCGCGAGCACTTCCTGCAGGTGCGCCGGTTGCCCAACTGGAACGGGCCGAAGGACATGACGGTCCTGATCTATTGGCTGCCGACCGAGTAGAAGAGCTGGCGCTACGGAACCGGGTCGAAGCCGTAGCCGCCGAACGGATGGCACCGCAACACGCGGCGCAGGGTCAGCCAGGCGCCGCGGCAGCTGCCGTGGCGGCGTAAGGCTTCGAGGGCGTACTCCGAGCAGGTCGGCCGGAACCGACAGCACGCCGGCTTGAGTGGCGAAACCACGCGGCGGTAAAGCCACAGCGGGGCCATCAGCACGTAGCGAATCATCGGCGGCGTCGCTCCCCGCGGCGCTGCGCCAACGTGCGCAGATGGCGAACGAGCTCCTCCCGCAGCTCCTCTAGCGCGTAGCGCGGACGGGCCTGAGGGATCAGGATGACGTCGAAGTTGCCCGGCAGGCCGGGTCGTTCCAGGCGGAACGCCTCGCGCAGGAGTCGCTTGATCTTGTTGCGGCGCACGGCGGGGCCGTGGCTCTTGGAGACCGACAGGCCGACCCGGTGGCCCGGCTGGCGCCGGCGCATCGCTACCACGGTCATGTTGCGACCGCGCGCGCGGCTGCCGCGGCGATAGACCGCGCGGAACTCGCGGTTGGTGATGAGGCGGGAGCTCCGCGGCAAGCCGAACTGCTTGCCTTCGCTCACGGCAGCTCGCGGAGCTGACGCAGCGCGTCGCGCACTTGCGTGCTGTCGCGCGGCAGTCGCGTCGTGGCCAAGAACCGCTCGAGGTCGCGCCGCGCGTCGCCACTGCGTCCCAGCGCGGCGAAGCTGCGGCCCCGATTGTAGTACTGGTGGTGCCGTTCCGGGTCTTTGGCGAGCACCGCGTCCAGCTGGTCCACGACGAGGTCGTGGTGGCCGCGCTTGTAGTGCATGTTGGCAATGAAGGCGCGCACGTTGAGCTCGTCATCGGTCAAGCGCTGCAGCCGACTGCGCTCCTCTTCTTCGTAGCCGACGATCAAGGTGCGCTCGAGCTCGCGGCGCACGCGATCCTGCAGCTCGAACACGCGAGCCAGGTAGGCGTTGCCCGCGATCACGGCGCTCTCGTAGTCGCCGCGCCACCACTTCACCGTCATCAGATCGTAGTGGGCCATCAGCAGGCTTTCGCCGCGCTCGGTCAGCTTGGTCAGCTCTTGCTCGGAATGGTCGAAGTCGGCCATCGCCTCCTCTTCCCAGCTGCCGATCTGCGCCGTGGCCTCCTGGATCTGCTTGTCGCTGGTCGGGCGCTCGGTCAGGCTCGCCTCGAGCTCGCGCGCTTGCTGGAGGGCCCGGACGCCCCGGAGCGAGTGCGCCTTGGCGTAGCCCAGCCGGGCCTGAGGACCGTGCTCGTCGTCGCCGCGGAGGTCGAGAAGTGCGTCGAACTCCGCGACGACGTCGTCGACCAGTTGCGGTTGCTCGTTGGCTTGCCGTAGGCGACACCAGGCGCGGATCGTGCGCAGCTTGTAGTCGTCGGGTGCGAGCTCGAGCCCGCGCCGCACTTGATCCATCGCCTGGTCGAGCCGGCCACCTTCCCAGTAGATCTGCGCGTTGCTCTGGTAGCGAACGAGCGACTGGCGATCTTCCTGAGATAGGCCGAACACGCCGCACGCAGCCAGCGGCAGCAAGAGCACGTAGTGCACCACCAGACCCGCCGGATGTTTACCACTCACGTCGCCCAGTCTTGGGTCTGCCCCGTTGATGTCAAGCCGGCCTTGCCATCCGCCGGCCGGGCGATAAGCCGGGCTCATGATCGCGTTTTGGCTGACCGCTTCGGCTCTCGTTGCCCCGCAGCAGCCCGAGACTGCGCAGGACCATTGGCGGGCGCGGTTGGCCGAGCTGGCCCGTCCCGACGCTCGACACGGCACGCTCGGGCCGACCGGACGGCGCCTATGGGCAACTCGCCTGGACGCATCCCCGGGGCTGCCGGGCGAGATGCAATACCTGCACCACAGCGATGAGCTGCGGGATCCGCTGGAGGTCGAGTTTACCGATGGCGCGGGAGGCCCCCTGCGCCTGGATCTGGCCGGCCAGGAGTGGCAGCCCAGCCACTCGTCGCTGCGCTACTCGGTGGGCGAGACTGGGACGATCGAGGAGCATCGCTGGATCACCGAGGACGACGTCGCGGTCGTGCGCTTCGCGGTGCGCGGCTTGCCGCGGTTCGGCGTGCGTTGGCGGTCGCCGCTCGCCAGTGATCCGGTCGGCGACCTGGCGCGCTACACCGTGGTGCCGCTGGGGGGGCTCGCCACCGAACGCGTCCTGAGCTCGTCCGTGCTGCGACGTGGCGATGCGCAGAGCCCGATCTACTTCGAAGCAGAGGCGCCAGCCCGGCAAGTCGGTGCGGAAGGCGCGGACCGCCAGGCGGCAGCGTCGGGTGAGGCTGTCCTCGGGCAGGGCTTCGGCGGCGTCGCCGGCCACGAGGCGGCCTACGCCTTCATGTCGACGGGCGTGGGGGCGTGGACGCTGCTGGCGCGCTACGCCCGGGGCGCCGAAGGCCCGGCGCAGTTCTCGGTGCAGGTGCAGGAGACCGGCCGTGGCCTGCTCGAATGCGAAAGCACCGGAGGCTGGGGCGAGGCCGAGGAGCACTTCCGCATCGCCCGCTTGGATCTCGGCGAGATCGTGGAGGGTGCCAGCGAGCTCGTGGTCACAGCACTGGCCGACGACGGCAACACCAACTTCGACGGATTCTTTCTGGTCCGCACGGAGAACGCCGGGGACCGACTCCCGGCGCGGCGCAGCTGGCGCGATCTCGACCCGATGCGCGGCGCGCTGCGTTTGCCGGGCGGCCGCGTCGTCGTGGATGGCGTGCCCTTCGCGATCCTGCCGCCGATGGCCGCGCAAGGCGTGTATCGCCCGGGGGAGCCGATCCCCGTGCCGGGCGAGGGCAAGCGCCTCCATCTGTTGGCGTTGCCGGTCGGGCCGGAGGCCGAGATCTCGTGCGCGGGGCGCACGGTCGGTCTCGGGCCGCGCCGCGCAACGTTGGCCGATCACGCGTTCTCGCTACTGGTTCCCGAGCAAGGTGAGCTCGACCTGCTGACCAAGGATTGCGTCGTGCTGGCGGCGACGCGGGAGCGCACGTTGCCCGGCGGCGCGTCCTTTGACCGGCGCGGGCACCTGCGTCTGTTTGGTGTCGGCACTGAAGTGCGCCTTTCGATGCGCGGGCTGGACGAACCGTGGCGCGTCGCGGTACCCGAGGACGGCGAGGTGCGGTTTCATCTGGCACTCGAGATCACCGGCCCGGCCGCACCTGGCGCGCCCACGGTCGCCGCGTTGGCCGGCGACGATCCGCTGACCGCGCACATCGAGCGCTACACGTCTTGGTTTGCCCTGCTATGCCCGCGGCTCTACGCCGCTGATGCGTTTCTGCATCGGCTGTGGACCTACCGGTGGTTCTTGGTGCGCCACAACCTGGCGCGGCCGGGCGCCGGCTACCTGCCGGGTGCCGCAGTGTTCGAGGGGCGGCACGGCAGCTGGTATCCCCAGGCGATCTCGTTCTCGGCGCCGCACATCATTGCCGAGTCGAGGTGGCTCAACGATCCGACCATCTTCCGCAGTGTGCTCGCGGCTCACGCGGCGGCGCAGGACGAGATCGGCGTGTTTCGCAACGCCCGCGTCGATTGGCGTGGCTTCCGCTATACGAATTGGATCCCCGAGGCTGCCGTCGAGGCGTTCAAGGTGCATCCGGATCGGGACGCGCTGCGCGACGCGCTCCCGGCCCTCAGCCGCAACGTCGAGGGCTTGGCCCGTGCGTTCGACGCCGACGGCGATGGCCTCCTGTGCGCCGGTGATCACTACGCCACCGGCATGGAGTTCCAGCCCTCGTTCTGGGCGCACGTCGAGTTCGACAATACCCAGCCCCCGGCGCGCCTCGAGCGCCCTGACTTCAACTCCTACCTCTACGGCAATGCGCTCGCCGTGGCAGCGGCAGCGCGCCATGTCGAGCGCGAAGATCTCGCGACGCGTCTCGAGGCGCTCGGCGCCACGGTACGCGACGCCGTGCTGCAGAAGCTGTGGCACGAAGAGGACGGGTTCTTCTACGCCGTGCGCGAGGGCGACGACGAGCCGGCGCGATGCAAAGAGATCGTCGGGTTCTACCCGTTCCGGTTTGGCCTGCCGCCGGACGACGCTCGCTACGCCCGGGCGCTCGCCACCTTGGTTGACCCAGCGCAGTTCTGGACCACGGTGCCGGTCGCGAGTTGCAGCAAGCAGGTGCCGGCCTACAGCGCGGCCGTCCGCCAATGGCCCGGGCCTGGAGGCATGGTCGCGCCCAACATGTGGAATGGGCCGACTTGGCCTCACGCGGTGTCGGTCGTCGCCGACGCCATGGCAGTCGTGCTTCGGCGCTATGACCAGCGCGCGTTCCAAGCGCGAAAGCTCGGCGAGCTGCTGCAGCGCTACGCCCTGTTTCACTGCGAAGATCGCGACCGCGCGCGGCTACTCCTCCGCGAGTATGGCGACGGCGAGTCCGGCGCCGGTGAAGGATGCCCTGACTATCTGCACAGCACGTTCAATGACCTCATCATTCGCCACGCGCTGGGGATCGTGCCGCGCTTCGACGAAGTGCTTGAGGTCCGCCCCCTGGCCGTTGGCCTCGGCGATCTCTCCGTCGAGGATTTGCCGTATCACGGCCACCGGATCGGCGTCGCGATCCGCGGCGAGCGCCTGATCGTGACGATCGACGGTGAGGTGGCGGGCGAAGGCAACGCCGACCGCGGCCTCGGCCTGTCGGGGATGTTGCGCTGATCGAAATCGGCGCCGCGTTCGGGGCCAGATGTCGAGCCGCTTCCGGTTTCGGTGCAGCTCTGGCTCCGGCCTCTCGCGCCGCCCCCTCGAGCGACCCCCTCGACTACCTGGGCCGGTCGCTGAGCGCGTCGGCGCCCTTGCCCACGAAGAACGAGCTCGTTCCCTGCGAGCTGACCGCCGCCCCGATGCGAGTCAGCGAGTGGACGTAGGCCGCGGTGCGCATGTCGATGTTGTGCTCGGCGGCGACGTCGAACACGGCATTGAACTCGCGCGACATGATCTCCTGGAGCCGCTGCTGCACTTCGGTCTCAGGCCAGTAGAAGCTCGTGCGGTTTTGCACCCACTCGAAGTAGCTCACGGTCACGCCGCCGGCGTTGGCGAGGATGTCCGGGACGACGATGACTTTCTTCTCGTTGAGGACCTTGTCGGCGTTGGGGGTGATGGGGCCGTTGGCCGCCTCGACGATCACCTTGGCGCGGATGCGCGGAGCGTTGTCCTGCACGATGACGTCTTCGAGGGCGGCGGGAATGAGCACGTCGACGTCGAGCTCGAGCAGCTCCTCGTTGGTGATGGTACCGACGTCGACGTCGCTCAGGTCGGGGCCGGTCCCGGTCACGCCGCGCAGGCGACCTTCGTTGACCTTCGCCCAGGTGACCGCCGGGACGTCCAAGCCGGCGTCGCGCTTGATGCCGCCGCGTGAGTCGCTCACCGCGATGACCTTGTAGCCGTCGGCGTGGAGCAGCCGGGCCGCGTGCTGGCCGGCGTTGCCGAAGCCTTGGACCGCGACGGTGATCGCTTTGGGGTCCCAGCCGCGCTTCTTCTCGATCTCTTTGATGCAGTAGTAGGCGCCGCGGCCAGTGGCGTCGTTGCGGCCCAGGCTGCCACCGATCTCGATCGGCTTGCCCGTGATGACTGCCGGCACCTTCTTGCGGCGG
This sequence comes from Planctomycetota bacterium, assembly GCA_039029375.1. GTDB lineage: Bacteria > Planctomycetota > UBA1135 > UBA1135 > UBA2386 > JBCCGH01. The sequence continues at coordinate 4,885 of JBCCGH010000170.1, read as the reverse complement.
ATCTTCGAGTACTCATCCGCCATCCAACCCATGATCATCGAGTTGGTGTAGACGTCGGGCGCGGGGATGTCGGTATCCGGGCCGATGAAGTCGGCGATCTGGTTGATGAAGCCCCGGCTCACGCGTTCGAGCTCGAGCTTGGACAGCTTCTTCGGGTCGACCTGGACGCCGCCCTTGGCGCCGCCGAACGGGATGCCGACGACGGCGCATTTGCAGGTCATCCACAACGCCAGCGCCTTGACCTCGCTGAGGTTGACGTCGGGGTGGTAGCGGATGCCGCCCTTGGTGGGGCCACGGTTGTCGTCGTGGCGAACGCGGTAGCCCTGGAAGATCTCGAGGCGGCCGTCGTCCATGCGCACGGGAATCGAGACCTGGAGCACCGACTTAGGGTGCTTCATGCGCTCTAGGGCTTCGGGGTGCAGCTTGGCGTAGTTGCTAGCTTGATCGAGGCGGCTAACGGCCTCGAGGAACAGATCTCGGGTGGGCTCGGTCATGGTGGTGCTGTGGCCGTAACGACGGCCTTCAGTCGGTTCCTTGGTCCAGCGACTCGGCCGAGCGGCGGTGTTGCTCGGCTTCGCTCGTGCGTCCGGACTCGGACAGCAGGTCGGCGACTCGCAGGTGGATCGCGGCGGCGTCCCGGCGCATGAGCGCCGTCGCCGCGTGGCTGTCGGCGAAGCTGCGCAGTGCCGCGAGGGCCGACTGCAGCAGGCTCAGCGCGCGGTCGCGGTCGTCGCCCTCGATGCACAGGTCGGCGAAGAGCTCGGCGATCAGCGTGAAGTCGCGCGCCCATTCGGCGTTCGCCGGGTCCTGCGCCACCAGCGCGGCGCCCAGGTCGTACGCGTGCTGGAGCTCCGTACGCGCGAGGCTCAGATCGCCGTCGGCGCGACAGGCGATCCCCAGCCGCTCGTGGCACAGGCATAGCTCACGGCGCCACTCGGGGTGGTGCGGTTCGCGCTCGACCAGGCCCTGCGCCGAGCGCATGGCTTCGTCCAAGTGTTGCCTGGCCTCCTCGAGCCGACCGAGCTCGGCCAGGACGTGGCCGACGTCGCGGAGCGCCGCCGCGAGGTCGCGCTGCAACGCCGGGCTCTCGCCGCCGAAATGCGCCAGACGGCGACTGATCGACAGCTCTTGCTCGAAGTGATCGAGCGCGTCCTCGAGCCGCCCCTCCAGCTGTGCCAGGTGGCCAAGCCGCGCGTGGCAGGTTGCGACGTCGTGGTCCCACTCGGCGTCGGTGGGAAACGCCGCCGCCTGGCCCTGGGCGATCTCGAGCGCGCGCCGATGGTGATCGCTGGCCGGGCCTTCGCGACCTTGCTGCATCAAGACGTCGCCCAGCCGGGTGTGGGTAACGATCAGCTCCTTTTGCCAGGTTGGGTCGGCCGGGTGCTCGGCGACGAGTCGCTCGACGCTGACGAGTACGGCGTCGAAGGCCTCGCGGGCGGCGTCGACGTGGCCGCGGCGCGCGAGCACGTCGCCGACGTTCTGCCGCGACACCACCAGATCGTGCACGAGGACGTGATCGTCGGCGGCGCTCTTCGCCAGCCTCTCAAACAAGCGCTGGGCGCGGCGATGCGATGCGAGCGCGCCGTCCACGTCACCGGACTCGAGCTCGATCTCGCCCATCGCGTCGTGGCACAGGGCCAGCTCATGGCGCCACAATGGCTCCAGCGGCTCGCGCGTCGCGAGCTGCTCGCGCAGGCGCAGGGCTTTGCGGCAGTGTTGCGCCGCGTCGGCGGTTTGACCGAGGTCGAGCAGTGCTTCGGCGAGCCGCTGATGGCTTTCGGCCAGATCGTCCCAGGCATCGGCATCGCCGGGGCGCTGCTTGCTGATCCGCGTCGCCAGGTCGTGATAGGACGTGAAGTGTCGTTTGGCCGACTTGAGCTCGCCGCGCCCGGCCAGCAGATGGCCGACCTGGTGATGTCGGAGCGCCTGGTCGCGCCATAGCTGCACGTCGTCCGCGTCACTGTCGGCGTCGCCCGCGGGTCCGGTGTCGTCCGACTGCGACACCAACGCGTCGCCGATCTCGAGCGCCGTGCGGTAGTGCCGCAAGGCTTCTTCTGTGAAGCCCTGGTGCGCCAGCACGTCGGCGATTCGATCCAGGCACAGGGCCCGGTCGCGGCGAAACTCGGACTCGGCCGGGTTCCGTTCGAGCAACTCCACCGTGGCGTCGGTGGCGGCGCGGTAGTTTTGGAGGGCCTGGTCGAGGTGGCCGAGCTCCCATTCGACATCACCGAGGCGCTGGTGTGCGACGACGAGCTCGTGCAACCAGTCCTCGCCGCTGGGATCGCGATGCAGCTGTTCGCGGGCGAGCTCGACGTTGGTCCGGAAGTGCTCCGCCGCACGCTTGAGGTCCATCCGGTCGAGCAGCATGTCGCCGAGCCGGCCGTGGCAATCGATCAGCTCGAGCACCAGCTCCGGATCGTCAGGCGAGTCCTTGAGCCGGGTCTCGGTATCGGCGAGCTGTTCGCGCAGCGCAGCTAACGGGTCGTCGCTCATGGCCAGTGGGTGCCGGTGGCAGAGGATCCCCCAGGGGGCGGGCTTTGGCAAATAGTCCCCCCAGTCTCTCGGGTTCGCGGTTCGGCCCGGGGGCCGCGGCGGGTCGGCGCCGCGCGGAAGGGCGAAAACCGCGTCATCCGTCGGGCTGCTGGTCGAGCAGTCGTCGCAGCCGGGCTTCTTCAAAGCGCACCGCGATCGTCTTGGTTTGGCCGGGGACGACGGCGCCCGCCGGGAGCCCCTTTGGCTTCCGCACGAACTTGGCGGCGGTGTAGATCACGTCGGTGTGCGGCGCGCCCCGCGCTTTGCTGAAGTGCACCGCCAGCGTGGCGGCGTCGAGCATGGTCTCCAGGCTCGCGGTCTTGCCGCGCGGCAGCCGAACGACCACGTGGCTGCCGGCATGGCCGCGACCGATGTGCAGCCACACGTCGTTGCCGCGGGCGACTCGCAAGCTGAGGCGGTCGTTCTCTTGGTTGTTGCGCCCTACGAGAATTGGGTAGCCCTCGGCCGAGGTGTAGCGGCGAAAGCCCTCGCCCTTGGTCGCCTTGGCCAGCTTGGGGTCCGCGGGCGCCGGCCGTTCGCGCGGCAAGACGCCGCGGGCTTGCAGTGCCGCCGCCACCGCGGCGACCTCGTCCTCGTTCGTGGCCGCCTCGAGCTGGCGGCGCAGCTCCGTCAAGGGCTCGCGTTCGGCCTGCGCGGCGGCGAGCCGTTCCGCGGTCACGGCCACCGAGTCCTCGAGCTTGCGCGCCCGGCGGTAGAGCGCCTCGGCCTGCGCCTGCACAGAGCGCGCCGGGTCGAGGGGAATGCGCACCTCGACCTCGGGGTCCTCGGGGTGGGGGGCGATGAGCTCGCTTTGCTTCTTGGTCACGCCGAATCCATACGCGAGCAGGAGGTCGGCCCGCAGACGGGCGGCGGGTGCCTCACGCGCGCTGTCGCTCTGCCGTTGGAGTCCATCGATCCGGTGGCCGAGCTTGCGCTCGGCCTTGGCAAGCGCCCGCTCGAGCCGCGCCTGCTCGGCGCCCGCCTCCTCGGCGAGGTCCGCGGCGGTGAAGATGCGATCGATTTCGGCGAGGCTCGGCGCGGCGAAGCGCGGTGTTGGCTCGGCGCGGGCGGGGGCGTTCGTGGCGGTCGGCGGCGGCCTGTAGGGGTGTCCGGGCGAAAGGTCGCGATGCCGCGTTGTCGCCAGCCGGGACAGCTCGACTATGCGACCCTCGGGGTCCAGCAAGCACCACAGCCCGCGTGGCCCGAACAGCTCGACGGTCACCGTCACCGCCCGGGCGCCGTCTGTGCCGGTCCAGTGGAAGGCACAGCAACGCTCACCCGCGGCTTGTTCGATGGCGGCGAGCGTGGTGCCCGTGAGTCGGCGCCGCAGCTCGTCGAGGCGTGGCCCGGTCGCGAAGTCCGCCCGGCGAAAGCGCCGCTTCGTGGTGCAGACTCTGGCGCGCCGCCCGCCCGGCGCGATGTGCAGCGCTTGTTTGCCGGCCTCGGTCTCGAGGTAGATCAGCAAGTCGTCGCGCAGCGCCAGCTTACAGGCGTCGACGATGACGGCGCGTCGCAACGTCTCGCGCAACTCGGCGACGACCGCGGCGAGCTCCGCGGCGGTGAGACCTGTCGCGGGTGCGGGCCGTGGTGCCGGGCCCTCGCTCAGGACTCGCCGTCCGGGTCGTAGATCCAGCGGAACGCCGTCAGGTCGTAGTCAACGCAGCCCTCGGGGAAGAACAGCTTCAGCTCGCGCTCTGCCGCGTCGGGGCTGTCCGAGCCGTGCACCAAGTTGAACGAGCGGCTCACACCGAAGTCGCCGCGGAGCGTTCCCGGATCCGCCTCAAAACCAAACGTCTTGCCCATCATCTGCCGGCACACTGCGATCGCACCGTTCCCCTCGAGGGCCAGGGCGACCACAGGGGAGGTGGTCATGAACTTGACCAGTCCGGCATAGAACGGCCGCTCTTTGTGCTGGGCGTAGTGCTGCGCCGCGAGCTCTTGCGAGATCTGCATCAGCTTCAGGCCGACGAGCTTCAGTCCCTTCTGCTCGAAGCGGCCGATCATGGTGCCGACCAGACCGCGCTGCACGGCGTCGGGCTTGAGGAGGATCAGAGTGCGTTCCATGGCTTCATCTCGGCAAAAAAGGCCGCGAATGATAGCAGCGCCGCGCGCGCGGTGGCGCGGTTTCGCCGATCCCGCTCACGCCGATCGAGAATGGTGAGGAGGGCCGTCGGCGCGGGCGACGGGCCAGTCCTTGGAGCCCGCTGCGTCCCGCTAGTGGTGTGATTCAGGCAGATGGGGCCTTATCCGCGAGACATCGGCGCCGGTCGCAAGGCGGGTCGCCGCAGGCATATTGGTGGATACGGCGAGGACGACCCAACGCTGCGAGCGGCGCTGAGGGCCGTGGATAAGG
>JBCCGH010000169.1:0-21038 GCA_039029375.1 Planctomycetota bacterium | reverse complement strand
GGCGCCGGCGGCGGCCGCCGGCCGCGCCACGTCGCCGGTCTCGTGCAACGTGCGCGGCCCGACCGGCGCCGCGGGCGCCCCCGCGCGCGGCACCCCCCCCCATGCGGCGACGCCAACGGTGACGATCAGGACGGCCAGCGCGACACGCCGCGACGACCTGGGTGCGATGGATAGGACGTTCGACATCTTCGTAGTCTCGATCGAAGCCTGCGATGCAATCACGGCGGGCGAAGGAACGACGGCCCCGCGCGGTTCAGGCCCCGAGCGCCAGGACATTGGGAACGTTCAGTCGCCCCAGGGTCCAGTCGATCAGGGTCGAGCAGCTCGACCCGAGCCCGTAGTGGGCGCAGACCTTCAGCTTCAACGCGATGGCCGCCAGCGTGTAGCCGATCACGCCGGTCACGCGCACCGAACTACCGGACGATCGACGCGCGTCCGCGTTCACGTTGACCGACAGGCCGTTGCGGAGGAAGTCACCCTTGGCCTCAAGCGACCCGACCTTGATCCCAATCACACGAAGCACACCAGTGCCGACGGCCTGTCCAGCGATCGTGGTCGAGCCCCGCAGCTGCACCGAGCCCCCACGCACAATCGTCGTGTCAATTGCCACATCGGCGTAGACACCGAGGTTGCCGGAGATCGTGACGTCGCCGACCAAGAACGAAACCGTGAACGACGGGTCCGGGTCAAAGAGATCCGCCTGACGCGCGCCCGGGGCGTAGCGCAGGTTCCCCTCGGGAGTCGTGTAGGACCAAGTCGGGTAGCTGTAGCCGGCCAATCGCAGACGCGCGAACGCGTTGCCTTGCGCCGTCCGAAACGCACTGCTACCGAGGCCCATGTGGAAATCCGCCAGCGTCCGACTCTCCTTGAGTAGCTTGCCGACCGCAAACGCGCTGATCGACCCGCCCGTGTCGACACCCGTCGAGTAGCGATTCGCCCAGAACCTGCCGTTGACGGTGAGCGAACCACCGAGATAGCGGTTGCCGATATCCACGGACTTGGTGCCCTCACGCGTCAGCTCAGTGACGGGCAGCGTGCCCAACGTCCCCGATCCGGTCGCAACCGAGCCAAACGTCCATTGAGCGAACGCCGGACTCGCGGAAGCGCAGAGGGCGGCGAGGGTGAGCACGGGGAGGGTGCGGACAGACATGTTCATGGTGTTCTCCGTTTCAAGTTGTGCCGCGGGTGTCGCGGCGCCACCGGTGAGAGCGACCTGTGACCCAAGCGTGTTCGTGGCTCAACGAGTTTTGCGCCGGTGACAGGCTTCGGGGCGCCTCGCAAAAAGCCCGCGATTCACCGAACATGGCCCGCCGTGCCGTCGCTCCCTCCCCTGGCCACCACATCACCCCATGGCACGCCAGCACGACACCCTCCGATCCTCTGATCCGCCGGACGAACCCGCGGACGAACGCGTCCTGGAGCGGGTCGCACGCTGTATCGCCCTGCTCGAGCGCGGCGAGAGCGAGCCCACGGCCGCCGTCTGCGCCGACGCTCCCGAGCTCATCGGCGCGGTGCAGGCGAGTCTCGATCAGCTCCGACGCGCCGGCCTGCTCGGCCCCCACGAAGCGCCGGCACTGACCTCCTTCGGGCCGTATCGGATCGAACGGCGACTCGGCAGCGGCGGCATGGGATCGGTTTGGTTGGCCGAGCAAGTCGAGCCGGTCCGCCGGCATTTGGCCCTCAAGGTCATCAAGGCGGGGATGGACAGCGAAGAGGTGATGGCGCGGTTCGCGGCCGAGCGGCAGGCGCTGGCCCGGATGAACCACCCCCACATCGCCCAGCTCTTCGGCGCCGGCGTGACGCCTCACGGTCGCCCCTACTTCGCGATGGAGTACGTCGCCGGCGAAGCGATCACCGGCTATGCCGACCGCCACCAGCTGACCACCGCGGCGCGCATTGCCCTCATGGTGCCCGTGTGCCGAGCCGTGCAGCACGCGCACCAGAAGGGCATCATCCACCGCGACCTGAAGCCGAGCAACGTGCTGGTGACCGTGCGCGACGGCGCGCCGGTCGCCAAGGTCATCGACTTCGGTTTGGCCAAAGCCCTCGACGGCGCCGCCGACGGTGTCGGCCCTCTGACCCAATACGGCCGCCAAGTCGGCACCCCGGCTTACATGAGCCCAGAGCAGGCGGGCTGGGGGGAGGGTGACGTCGACACGCGCACCGATGTCTACGCCCTCGGTGTCCTGCTGTATGAGCTGTTGACGGGTGTCCTGCCGCTGGACGCGAGCTCGCGACGCACACCCGGCGGTGACTCGCCGCGCCACCTGCGGGACATCGATCCCCCCACGCCCAGCGCGCGAGTGCAGCCGCTCACGGAGAACACGCAGCCAATCGCCGTGGCACGTCGGACCACACCGGAGGCGCTGCACCGCCAGCTTCGAGGTGAGCTGGACTGGATCGTGCTGCGCGCCATGGCGGCCGAACGCGAGCGACGCTATCCAACGGTGGAGGCCTTGTCGGCGGACCTGGAACGCCACCTCAACGGTGAGGCCGTCGCCGCGGCGCCACCGAGCGCATGGTATCGGGTCCGCAAGGCATTGCGCCGGAATCGCTTGGCGGTCAGCGCCGCGGTCTTCTTGCTCGCTGGGGCGAGTGTCGCCGTGTCCGGGATCGCGTTCGGGCTCCAGCGCGCGCGGCAAGAAGCGCAGATCGCCGCTGCGGATTTTCGCGATGCGCTCGACACCATCGACACACTGTTGGTGCGGGCCTCCCGTGAGCGACTCGAAGGGCTCCCGCGCGCGACGGAGCTCGAGGTCGGCTTTCGCGAGGAAGCGCTGAACGCCTACCGCAAGCTCCGGCAGCGTCGGCCAGAGGATCCGGACTTGCGCCTGCGGGCCGCCCGGGTCGAGCTCGAGCTCGGCCTAGGCTACAAGGCACTGGGGGAGCGCGAACGCGCCTGCGAGTGCATCGAGGCCACACATCGTGAGCTGCGGTCGCTCGCGCAGGAGAGTCCACACGACGCCGAGGTCGCGCTCGCCCTGGCAACGGCCGGCTGCCACCTCGTCAACCTATACGGCTGGGACGATCGGGCGCCAGAGCTCGAGACGGCTTACCAGGACGCCCGCGCACTCCTCGAACGGCTCATGCGTCACGCCCCGGACAACCCGGAGTACCCGCGGCTGCTGGCTCACTTGCACGAAGATCGCGGGGTCTACGCCTACGAGGCCGGCGACGCGGCGCGCCGCAGGGAGCTCACCGAGCGCGCCCGGGAGCTGCGCGAACAGCTGCATACAAGGTGGCCCGACGATGCCCAAGGCATGGTCGAGCTGGGCGACTCGTACTACATGCTCGCCATTTCCCTTGGCCAAACCGGCGACAAAGTCTTGGCCTTGGATTACGCGCGACGCGCGGCCGAGCTCGCGCGCCACGCGCTGGCCAAACAGCCCGACGGTCGCGAGCTGCGACAGAGCCTCGCGGCACGATTGAACGTGCTCGCCAAGCTGGAGCGCGACGGCGACCCAACGCAATCGCTCGCGACCCACCGCGAGGCCTCAGCGCTCTACGGCGCCCTCGTCGCGGACTACCCGCATCGCGCCGACGTGCACCATCAGCTCGCGCAACCCCTGTACGGCATGGCTTGGACTCTCATTCATCGCCGCGGCGACCTCCGCGCCGCCCTTCCCGAGGTGGAGCGACTGGCGCGCGAAGGTGCTGTATCCAACCGCCGAGCCCTGGGGACCGACAACCACCGCGCCGACTATCTCCGCCTGCAGCGCATGCTCGTGCAACTGTGGGTCCTTGCGCTCAAGGCGCAGGGCTCGAGTGTGCCGCCCGAACTCCTCGAGGAGTGCGCGGCGCTCCCCGAGGATCGGTGGACCGAGAACCACCTCCAACACCATCAACGAGCCTTGCGCGAGGCGCGGCTGGCGCGATGAGCACGCCAGACGACCGCAGCCTGCGCGAGTCCGTCCTGTCGGCTCGGGACGGGGACCATGCCGCGATCCAACACCTGATCGCCCAACACCTGCCCCCCCTCGAGGCATTCCTGCGGTTGCGAGCCGGCGCCGAGCTGCGCCGGCGCGAATCCGTGAGCGACCTGGTGCAGTCGGTCTGCCGCGAGGCGCTGCAGGACATCGCCGAGATCGACTACCGCGGCGATGCCGAGTTCCGCAACTGGCTCTTCCTGTTGGCGACCCGGAAGATCCTCGATCGCCACAAATTCTACGGCCGGGATCGACGAGACGTCAGACGCGAGCAACACCTAACGTCCGGTCACGGCGCCGCCGAGTTGCTGCGCTGCTACGGCGCCATCGCCTCGCCGAGTCGCATCGCCAGCGCGCGCGAGGAGCTCGAACGACTCGAGCTCGCGGTCGGCGAGCTCCCCGAGCTCCAGCGCGACGCGGTCGCCTACGTCAAGCTCCTCGGGCTGCCGTACGAACAAGTCGCGCAACGCATGGGGCGCAGCGAGTCGGCTGTCCGCGGCCTTGTGGCACGCGGCCTTGCCCTCGTCGCCCACCGGCTCCGCATTTCGGACTGACGGACGCCGTCAGCGTGTCGGACATTCAGGGACACGGTTCCCCGACGGTTCCGGTAGGTGGCCTGTATGGTGCATGCCAGCGTCGAGTACATTGACATCCTCAAGAACCTTCAGGACGAACGGAAACTCGATCCGACTCCGGTCCCCGAGTTTCCCCGGGCGCAAGGGTGGACTCAACTTCGAGGGGGGCAGGATATCTTCTACGTATCCCGGAACCCACCCGGCTTCTCCGGCACCAAGCTTGAGAGGTGAGGCCGAATGCCGGGACCACGCTGCGGTCAGACCGCTTGGCCAAGTTGAGCCGACGCCCGCCGCGACCCACTGACGCTCGAGCCCGACCTCGCGCCTGCCCGGATAGGGAAGCGGTAGAGACTCGGCGAAGGACCCGTAGCCCAGCGCGAACTGGCAACGATTCTCGACTTCGCCTCTAGCTCGCGCCCCTGATGTCCGAGTCTCAAGAGCCTTGCCCGTCCGGCTCTCGCCGCGCCGGCATCCCGAACCCAACGGGAACAGGAGAGCCATGTCTCCAACCACTGCCCCGCGTCGACTCGTCCTCGCGGCTGCCCTCATCTGCTTGTCCTCCATGCCGCGCTGGCGCGCCTCATCGACATCGTGCCGGGGCCTGCGAGCAGCTTCCCGCGCAACTCTGTCGCGACGCCTCTGGGGTCTGTTGTTTAGCGCGCCCTTAGCCAACTTCGGTGACACACCACTAGTTGCCCGTCGGCACCAGGAGCTCCCTAGGCGTCGATGACGCGCAGTGCGGGAGTTGCTGCTCCGCTCGAAAACTGAAGGGATTCATGTTCCAGCTCAACCTGTTGTCCGCCGTGGCGGCTGTCTTCCTCGCCTCGGCGGCAAGCGCGCAGACGGTCTACGTTCCCGACAGCTCCCAAGTCGGCGGCTGCATGACGACGCCGTTTGGTCTTCCCGCCTTGTCGCCCCTCTCAGACATGCGCTACCAGACGATGGCGACTGCCGCCGATCTGGGCAACCCGACGGGTCCAATCACGATCGCCAACATTGGCTTTGCCCCGTGCAACCCGAGGGGCGACAACGTGACCCATCACGCCACGATCAAGGTCACCATGGCGCAGACCGACGCGGCGTCGCTGTCGGGGGTATTTCAGAACAACCTGGTGAACAACGTCGTGACGGTGCTCGACGCCACCGACTACCAGTGGAAGAGCGTCGGGGGCGAGTGGAGCCGCCTCGGCATGCAGCGCTCCTACACGTTCGATCCCAGCATGGGCGCCAATCTGGTGCTCGACATCTGCGTCACCGGCAGCAAGAAATGCAGCGGCACCTCGTTGGGGTTCCACCCCGGCGAACGGTGGCGGGTCGTCGCTAGGGGTGGCTGTCTCCCCACGGGAGTGGTGGAGCCCTTCGCGGCGCTCAAGTGGTGCCTGGACATCGACGCTTGGTCGCTGAACGAATACGGCAAAGGTTGTCAGGACCTGGACCTTCAGCTCACGGGCAGCGGCCAGCTCGGCGAGAACGTGACGATCAGCCTCAGCGGTCATCCCCCTTCGGCACTGTGCGTGCTGATCGTGGGTAACAGGGATGTCGAGCCTGGTTTCGATCTGAGTGGCATTGGTGCGACAGGCTGCAAGGTCTACGTCAACTCGCTCCTCGCGATCCCCACCTCTGGCAAGACATTCAAGGTGCCGCCCGGGCCCCACATCATCGGCGAGAGGCTGTGCGCGCAGTTTCACTGCCTCGACAGCAGTTACCCCGGCATGGTTGCCACCAGCGACGAGGGCGTGATCATCGTCGGTAACGCGCAGTAGGCGCTCTCGGGGGGCTTGTTGCTTTTTGAAGTGACAAGCCCGAACGCGCCGCGGAGCAGCGCCAGCAGCATCGCAGAAAGCCTGAATCGTGGATCTCAGGCTCTGAGGGCTTGTTACTTTTTGAAGCGACAAGCCCGAACGCGCCGCGGAGCGGCGCCAGCAGCATCGAAGAAAGCCTGTATCGTGGATTTCGTTACAGGCTCTGAGAACGGTAGGCGGCCGGAGCGTGCGGCTGCCTGATCGACGTGCTTGCTTGCCGACGCCCGGCACCCCATGGCGTAGCCTGCCACCTCGGCGCCGGCCGCCCATCGACGAACGCTACGTTCCGATCAGCAACTCGACGGCGTTGGTCAGGCCAGCGCGCGTTGGGCTGGCGAGCACGCCCTGCAGGTAGATCTTCTGCCCAGCCAGGGAGAGCTCTGACGGAATCGACAGGTCGAATTGCGTTGGCGCACCACTCCAGGCCGGCCCCGGCACGATCGGGAATGGCGGCGCGATCAGGACCTCGCCCGGTGTCGCCGCCGCGACCAGGCCGAGCCCAGTCATCGACACGCCACACGGGAAACTGGGGAGCGGCGCAGCGGCTACCGCGACGAACGTCCCCACCGGGCTGCCCAGGCCACCGGTTGGATCGTGCAGCCGAACGCTCGACGTCTGCCCGATCGCGGCTGGGCCGGTGACGTCGGTGAGGCTGCCGTCCGGGTTCACCCCACAGCCGTAGACCAAGCTGCTGGCGATACGGCGGATCGTGAAGGTCCCCACCGGACCGGATCGCCCCGCGAACGGACCGGAGGTGGTCGTGACCTGCGCAATGGGGTCCGGCGGCACGGTGGCGGCGTTCGGCGATCGGTAGGTGGTGCCGCTGTCCGTGCCGGCGTCCCAGACGAGGAGTGGCACGGTGGACTCTGTCAGCCATTCGCCATTCGGCCTCAGGTCCAGCGCGGTGACGCCGACGAACCAGTCGGGGCTGGGGGCCAGCATGCTCACCAGCGTGAGATAGTGGGAGTCAGCATCGACGGTGAAGGTCTGGGTCCGCGAGGACGGCGACGTCCCCAAGCCGGAGAACTGCAGAATCTGGTCCGCCGTGCCGCGGGCGATCGCCAGTGTGACTTCGACGCGCAGCGCCGACGGCGAACCAGTCTCCGCCATCGATTCAATGCCGGTCGTGGCGAGCCCGCCGACCTCCCAGAACCGCACGCGATCGCTGTGCGTCCCGCCGATCAGCGGCGAGAAGTGAGGGTTTGGTGGGAACTGGATCGGGTGCGTGGTCGCGCTCCAGGTGGACTCGAAGGTCAGCTCGTAGAGGGCGGCGCCGTTCTGCGAGTGCCCCGAAACGGTCAACCCAACGGCGGCTAGGCCACCCAACGTGCAGATTCGCAAGGCTCGCATCAAAGTGTCGACTCCGGGGTCAGAGATCCCCGGACGTTACCGCGGGAGCGGCTCCAACGCCCGCGACACGTTCGATCCCAGCATGGGCGCCAATCTGGTGCTCGACATCTGCGTCACCGGCAGCAAGCGTGACGGGCCCGACGGTGAGGCGGTAGGATGGCGGCCAAGATCGCCGACTTGTCTCCATTGCGTGCCCTCGCCGCCTGCTCGTTCGCCGCCGCGCTGATCGCAGCGGAGCCCGCGGCCCAAGTGCGGTTCGACCGCGACATCCGGCCTCTCCTGTCGGATCGCTGCTTCACGTGCCACGGGCCCGACGATGCCGCGCGCAAGGCGGGCCTGCGCCTGGACCAGCGCGTCAGTGCGACGGCGCCCCGGGACGGCGGCCCGGCGATCGCGCCCGGCGACCCAAGCCGTAGCCAGCTGCTGACGCGCCTGCGGCATCCCGACCCAGCCGCCCGGATGCCGCCGGTGACGTCCGGGCTCATGGTGAGCCCCACCGAGGTCGCGCGGCTCGAAGAGTGGATCGCGGCCGGCGCCCCCTACGACACGCACTGGTCGTTTCGGCCTTTGCGGCGGCCAGCGATCCCGGACCCCGCCGATCCCGCGACCGAGGCGCTCGCCCCCATCGACCGCTTCATCCGCGCCCAGCTGTGCGAGCGCGGCCTGCAGCCAGCACCATCAGCGGACCGCGCCACCTTGCTACGCCGGGTGTCCTTCGATCTCACCGGGTTGCCCCCCACCCTGGCCGAGCTCGACGCGCTACTCGCCGACCCAAGGCCGGACGCCTACGAGCGCGCGGTCGACGCGCTGTTGGCCCGTGACTCCTACGGCGAACGAATGGCCAGCGATTGGCTCGACGTGGCCCGCTACGCCGACACCTACGGCTATCAGAACGACCGCGAACGGCGCGTCTGGCCCTGGCGCGACTGGGTCGTCACCGCCTTCAACGACAACTTGCCCTACGACCAGTTCCTCACCTGGCAGCTCGCGGGCGACCTGCTCGAGAGCCCAACCCGGCAACAACACTTGGCGACGGCGTTCAACCGGCTCCACCGCCAAACCAACGAAGGCGGCAGCGTCGCTGAGGAGATGCGTCTCGAGTACGTGGCTGACCGGGCGCAGACGGCGGCCACGGCGTTCATGGGCCTGACGTTCGAATGCGCCCGCTGCCACGACCACAAGTTCGATCCGATCTCCCAGGGCGACTTCTACCGCTTCACCGCGTTCTTCGACAACATCGACGAATTCGGGCTCTACTCGCACTTCACGGCCGCCGTACCGACCCCGACCCTACCGCTGGCGTCGCCGGACGTCGAAGCGCAGATCACGGCGGCGCGGCGCGCGATCACCACCGCCGAAACGCAATTGCGAAAGCTGCGGGCCAGCCGCCAACCGGCGTTTGGCCGCTGGCGCCGTGACGCGAGGACCGACCTCCGACCCGTGGGGCTGCGCGGCCACTACCCCTTGGACGACGTCGCCGACGGCAAGACGGCCAACGCAGTCCCGGAGACCCAACCCGCCGAGGTCGCGCCGGCAGTGCGGGCGGTGCCCGGCCGCTTTGGGAACGCGCTCACCCTCACCGGCGACGACCCGGTGCGGTTGCGCGGCGCGGGCGAGTTCCGCCGCTGCGACCCCTTCACCGTGGCGCTGTGGGTGCGCACGCCCGACGCCAAAGAACGGGCGGTGATTCTGCACCGCTCGAAGGCCTGGACCGACGCCGGCAGCCAAGGCTACGAGCTCCTGATCGAGCGGGCTTGCCTGCAGTTCTCGCTCATCCACTTCTGGCCGGGCAACGCGGCGTCCATCCGAACGCGCGCGCCGTTGCCCATCGGCCGCTGGGTCCACGTGGCGATCAGCCACGACGGGTCGGCGCGCGCCGACGGCCTGACCATTCACGTCGACGGCGCCGAGGCCGCGACCGAGACCGTCCGCGACGGGCTGACCAAGTCGATCACCGGTGGCGGCGATCTGATCCTGACCCTCGGAGCGCGCTTCCGCGATCGCGGGTTTCGCGGCGGCTCGGTCGACGAGATCCAGATCTACGACCGGCGGTTGTCGGATGTCGAGATCCTCTGGGCCGCCGGCGCCGTCGCGTCGGTGGCGCCCACGTTCGAGTTCTACCTGACGGCGATCGATCCACGGTGGCGCGCGGGGATGGAGCGCCTCGCCACGCATCGCGCGCAGCTGGCCCAGCTCCTCGACGGCGTTCCCGAGATCATGGTGATGCGCGAGCTCGACGAGCCGCGTCCGACCTTGGTCCGCAGCCGGGGCCGCTACGACGCGCCCGGCGACCGGGTCGAGCCGGGCACACCGGACTGCCTGCCGCCACTGCCGAACGCGGCCCGCGATCGGCTCGCGGTGGCGCGGTGGCTGACCGATCCCGCGCATCCGTTGACGGCCCGGGTCGCGGTCAATCGACTCTGGCAGATCGTGTTCGGCCGCGGCCTGGTGGCGACCAGCGGCGACTTCGGCAGCCAGGGCTCGCCGCCGTCCCACCCTGCACTGCTCGACTGGCTGGCCGTCGAGCTCGTCGAGTCCGGCTGGGACGTCAAACAACTACTGAAGACCCTGGTGACCTCGGCGACCTATCGGCAGTCGTCCGCGCGTCACGGCCCCGCCGCAGCCTTCGATCCCGAGAACGTGTGGCTCGCCCGCGGGCCGAGTGGGCGACTCACCGCCGAGATGCTGCGCGATCAGGCGCTGGCGGTCAGCGGTCTGCTCGTCGACACCGTCGGTGGCCCGCCGGTCCACCCCTACCAACCGCCCGGTCTATGGCAGGAGAAGAGCGGTGTGCGTTACCAACCAGCGACCGGTGACGGGTTGTATCGGCGCAGTCTGTACACCGTCTGGAAACGCACGTCACCGCCGCCGTCGATGATGATCTTTGACGCCGCCAAGCGCGACGTCTGCGTGCCGCGACGGCAGCGCACCAACACCCCACTCCAAGCGCTCGTGCTGCTCGACGATCCGCAATACGTGGAGGCCGCCCGCGCCCTCGCGGCGCGCGTGGTGCGTGGCGGCCGCGGCCGTGCTGCCACCGAGTGGCTGGCGACGCTCTTTCGGACGCTGACGAGCCACGCCCCTGACACCGCCGAACGCACGACGTTGGGCAACCTGTTTGAGGCGGCCCGGAGCACCTTTGCGCTGGACCCCGACCGGGCCGCGGCGCTCCTCGGCGTGGGCGAGTCCGTGCACGATGCGGCACTCGACCCGATCGATGTCGCGGCCCTTACGGTGGTGGCGAGCACGCTCATGAGTCACGATGCGGCGGTGACCAAGCGGTAGCGCCATGCCAACGCCAGCCGACATGGATCGACGCACGTTCCTAGCTCGCGCCGTCGCCAGCGCCGGGGTCGTGGCGACCGGCACGCGCGACGCCCCGACGTGGCAGCCGCCGCGGTCGCGCGCCAAGCGCATCATCCTGCTGTCGCAGAGCGGCGGCCCATCGCAGATGGACTTGTTCGACTACAAGCCGCTGCTCAACGAGCGACACGGCGAGGAGATTCCCGACTCCGTGCGGGGCGAGCAGCGCCTCACCGGCATGTCCGGCAACCAGTCCTCGTTGCCGCTGGCTGGCTCGCCGTTTGCCTTCGCCCGCCACGGCGAGAGTGGCGCGTGGGTCAGCGAGCTGCTGCCCTACACGGCGCGCGTCGTCGACGACCTGGCGATCGTCCAGTCCCTGCACACATCCGCCATCAATCACGACCCGGCGATCACGTTTCTGCAGACCGGCTCGGAGATCGCGGGCCGCCCGTCGCTGCCGGCGTGGTTGAGCTACGGCCTCGGTACCCGCAATCCTGACTTGCCCACAAGCGTCGTGCTCGTGAGCAAGAACAAGAGCGGCCAGCCCCTCTACGCTCGGCTCTGGGGTGCCGGGTTTCTGCCGTCGCGGCACCAGGGTGTCCAGCTGCGGGCCGGTGCCGACCCCGTCCTCTATCTGCGCAATCCCGCGGGTCTGTCGCGGCCGCTCCGCCGCCGCATGCTCGACGCACTACGCGATCTCCACCAGCTGCAAATCGCAAAGACGGGCGACCCGGAGATCGCGTCCCGAGATGCGCAGTACGAGCTGGCCTACCGCATGCAGGAATCAGTGCCCGACGTCTGTGACGTCACGGACGAGCCGGACGAGGTCTTCGCACTATATGGCGACGACGCGCGCGACCCCGGGACGTACGCCGCCAACTGCCTCTTGGCCCGCCGTCTCGCCGAGCGCGACGTGCGGTGCATTCAGCTCTTTCACCAGGGTTGGGACCAGCACGGCACGCTCGCCCGCGACTTGCGCCGTCAGTGCCGAGAGACCGACCAGGCTTCCGCTGCCCTGATCGTGGACCTCAAACGGCGCGGACTCCTGGACGACACCATCGTCGTTTGGGGCGGCGAGTTCGGCCGCACGAGCTACTCACAGGGCAAGCTCACGCCCGACGGCTTTGGCCGCGATCACCACCCGCGGTGCGCGACCGTCTGGCTCGCCGGCGGCGGCGTCCGACCCGGCGTGTACGGCGAGACCGACTCGTTTGGCTACAACGTCGTCGCCGCGCCCGTCCACGTGCACGACTTGCACGCGACGCTGCTCTACCTGCTGGGGATCGATCACGAAGCGCTAACCTACAAGCACCAGGGACGGCGGTTTCGTCTGACCGACGTGCACGGTCGATTGGTGCGGCCCCTGCTGGCCTGACGGCGGCCGCTACGGCGGCGCGTAGACGCGGAGGTAGTCGATCTCCACTTCCGCCGGGAACGTCGGGTTGTTGCCCTCGCTGGGTCCCGGGAAGTTCTTTGCCGTGGCGAAGTTGCTCTCCCACGACGCGAGGAAGTACAGCGGCGAGGAGTCATCGAAGTAGGCCTCCTCGTCGCGGACGACGACGCCGTCGCGGTACCACGTGAAGCGGGTCGGCGTGTAGAGGAAGCTGTAGACGTGCCAGCGGTTGAGCATGTGGTTGCTCACCTCCTCGGTCGTCTGCGACCCGCTGCGCGGCGGTTGCCTCTGCCGATCGTGGCCGTTGTAGAACAGGGCGTTGAGGGGCTTGTCCTTGCTGAACAGGTTGTTGCCCACGATCTCAACCAGATCGATCTCCAAGTCGTGCGGGATCGTGTTCTGCGTCAGGAGCCACAAGGCGAAGTGACCGCCCGGTGGCATGTTCCGCACCCGCATCCGGACCTCGAACAGACCAGGGCCGTGCGCAAAGCCGCGCTCCGAGCTGATCATGCCGCCACCGTGCTCGCGGTTGCGAAACGCGCCGCGCCTCGCCGGCGGGATCTCGCCAAAGCGCAGCAGGAGGTTGTCGTTCGCCAGCTCGTGCGGCTTCGTGCCAATCACCGCCTCCAGCGGCACGGCGCCGGTCCCCGTGTCGCTGCCAAGTCCCTTGTAGCAACGATCGTTGTTGCCGGCGAGAAAGCGCACGCCGAACGCGACGAAGCTATCCGCGAAGGGCTTCCCCTCGGACGCCGCCTGACCATCCTCCAACAGCTCCGCCTCGCTCGCGTAGCCGCTGAAGTCCTCATCGTAGACCAACCGGTAGCCGGGCGGCACGGCCGAGAGGACCGGCTCACGCCGGTAGGCGTCGAGGTAACCCCGCTCCTCGTAGTAGTCGCGAATCTGGCGGATCTCGGCCACGGACAGCACGCGGTCGACCACGACCAACGGTCCGACCTCGCCGGCAAAGTGAAACTGCACCGTCGTGCGCGTCATGGCGCCGAGGGTGAACCGGTCGACCGAGAACCGGCCCTCGGCCGTGTAGTCATCCGGGTCATCGAACTCCACGTCCTCGAAGTTCGTCACCGTGCCGGCCACGCGGTCCACCGCGACGCCAAAGAAGTGCTCATTCCCGTCGAACACCAGCGGGCCGCTGGAGTCTTCAAACAGAAAGACGTTGGCATCGTTGCGGATCAGCTGGCTCGGCGATGACGTGCGCGTGCGCGAGCCAGTCCGGATGGGGACAAACAGCGGCACGGTGGTCCGGCTCGAGCCCTCCGCGACCAAGCGCTTGTCGATCTGCCCCGACGACGCCTTCGCCATCATGATCAGCGTGAACTGATCGAGGTTGGCCAACAACGGCGCCGCATTGACGAGATGATCGTTCGACCCGTCGAAGGTCAGGCTCGGCTTCCCGTTGAGGCCCGTCGGGTTCAGCGTCGGGCGCGCGCCCGGGCTTGGTTGCCGCAGATCCGCGTTGCCGGTCAGGTCCTCCCACCTGCCTTCGGTGAAGCGCGACAACTCCGGATCGTACCAGCGCTGCACGCCGGCCACCTCGAGGATCGAGCTCAGGCGGTCGCGCCGGACGTCGGCGACCTGGCGCTCGGGGCCTGGCCCGACGCGCCCCGAGCCGTCGGGCTCAGCCGAAGTGCCGCCCGCGGGCAGCGCGATCGCGTTGCTCACCCTGATCGCCGGGGCCGCCGGTGACGAGGCCCCAAACGCCGCGGCCTGGACCAGGGCCGAGCGGCCACCGACGCTCGGTGGGACATCGAGGCACTTGGCCACCCCGCGAGCGCTCGCGAACGCCGTGTGCACGAGGCGGGGATCGGCCAGATCCAGCGCCAGGCGCGGCGCGCCCACGGCATGGCTCGCGAGCGCGCCCAATCGCGGGCCATCGAACAGTCGCGTGCCGTAGAAAACGAACACGACCGCCCCGGGGGGCGCCCCTTCCACCGTGACCGCGGCCACGTCGCCATCACGGCCCGACGCGTCGACGCGGAGCGTCAGCGCCCCCACGCCAGCCGCCACGCCAGCCGCCACGACCGAGTCGCCGCGCTGAGCACGCTCGGCCGGGAGCGGTCCGCCCGCCTGGGCCAACGCCAGGGAGGCAAGGCCCCCAATCGCTAGGGTGAAGGTTCTGAGCATGGCAAGGCCTGGGTCACGGTGCCGCTGCCGAACCGGCGCCGGCACCCGCCCCGGACCGACTCAGCCCATGGCGCCGCGTCACGCGTTCTCGCTCGCCGTTGGCAGCAAGCACCAGCATCGGCGATTCGAACGCGCCGGCAAGCCCCGCGCCTACCGTGACCGGCCGGCCCTGGGGCCAGGCATCAATCCTGCGGCCGTTCCGCGAGCAATCGTCGAGCGTCGACGACGATCGCGTGCTGCGCCGGTGACCCGATTTCCACCACGCTGCGCAGTGCCTGGCGGCCCAGCTCCTGGCGCTTCGCGCTGCTGCCGCGCAGGAGCTGCCGGCCGGCACGGAGCAGACGGGCCCCGTCGCTGGGCTCACCGCTCGCCGCATAGAGCTCGCGCAGGACACGGACGAAGGCCGGTAGGTCCCGGCGCCGACGGAGTCGGGAGGCGAACGCCCGCGCCACTTCTCGCGCGGCCGGCCGCGCGCCGAGCTGGTCGCGCACGGTGACAAAGAGACGGTCCCACGCCGCGCCCGCGCCCGCGTCACCCCGCAGCTCGCGCACTTCGAGGCGGCCCATGCGGACGCGCAGCGTCTCGCGGCTGGCGGCGGCCTCGTCGAGGATCGCCTCGGTCTCGGCCAAGCCGCGGCGTCGCCCTTCTTCATCGCCGACCGCCGCACGCGCCAGCACGACCTGCGCCTCGGCCAACAACGCGTCGGCCGCGAGGAGATCCCAATCCCGAACACTCGTGCGGTCGCCCACCTGCGCCGCAGCCGTCCGCGCCGCCTCAGCCGCGGCGCGAAAGTGGGAACGGGCCCGATCCGACAACGGCGCGGCCTCGACGCTCGCGGGCGCGAGCGCCGAGATCTGCTCCTGCAGGCACGTCGCCGCGCCGATGTGTGATTGGTACTTGGTCTGCAGCAGATCCTCGACGACCTCGCCCGCCCGACCGGGAACCTGCGGGACGGTGGCGCCGGCGGCCACCTCGAAGTCGGCCAGGGCGTCACGGACGCGCCCGGCGCGGTGGTGGCTCACCGCCAAGTTGTAGCTGGCCCATGCGCTTCCCGGATAGCGCACCAGCGTCGCTTGCATCAGCGCTTCCTGGCTGCGCCACGCGCGCACCTCGCCGGGCACGAACCACAGCGACGTCGCGAAGCCCGCGGCGACGAAGGCACAGCCCGCGACGCGCAGCACGACGCGGTCCGCGGCAGTGAGCCGCAAGGCCGCCACCACGACCAGCAGAGCCAAGCCGGTGAGAGGCACGTACAGAAAGCGCGTGGCGCCGAGAGCCCCGATCAGCGTGACGAGATTGCTGCTGGGCAGCAGGGCGCCGCCGGCCAGGCCGAGCCCGAGCGCCGCGACGCGGTCGCGCCGCACCAGCAACACCAAGCCGATGACCGCTGCCGCCACCAGAGCGCCACCGACGAGCGCGCGCGGATCGAGCCAGTGCGCGGCCGGCGCAAAATCACCGAGGTTGAGGTTGGGGTGTAGCCACGCCGGCCAAACGATCGCGCCGAGGTCATAGTCGCCGATCACCGCCAACGCTGTCGCCAGGCGCGGCACGGTCGGAAACGCCTCTAGGGTCACATTGGCGACGCCGGTGAGCTGGCCGAGGACCATCAAGCGCGCCGCGATCCACACGACGAGCGCGATGAGGGCTGGCGCCAACGTCGCCAGGCGTCGCGCCGCCGAGCCAGATCCAAACAACCAGGCGCAGAGCCCCGTGGCGCCGACGAAGGCGACTGCGTTCTCCTTGCTGAGCAGCGCGAGGAGGAGCGCCGCGCCGTGCGCACCCCACAGTCCGAGGGAGGGGCGTCGCTGCGCGCGGAGATAAAGCAGGAGCGACGCCGTGCCCAACGCCGCAACCAAACCCTCGCTGGCACCGACCGGCGTGACGACGGCCTCGGTAGCGGCGGGGTGCACAGCGAGCAGCAGCGCGCCAACGAGCGCCCAAAGACGGGCGCGTGGGCGGCCGCGCAGCAGCGCGTGGAACAACAGGTAGCGCAGCCCGGCCGCCGCCCAATGGAGCAGGATCAGGCTCGCCTGGATCGGCGGCGAACGCAGCTGCGCCAGCTCATCCGCACCCGTGCATTGATAGAACCCGGCGAGCCACAGGAGCGTGAGCGGCCGGTAAAGCCCCGGTCGCGCCGCGGCGGACCGTGCCTCGCTCTGCGCGAAGTGCCAGTAGTCCGTGCTGAGGATCTCGCCGACCCTGAGCCCGTGGATCCGCGCGTCGTGCTGCAGAAAGCTGAGCGAGTCCAGCGCCCAAGCGTGACCGATCGCCGATCCATAGAAGGCGAGGACGACCGCTGCCAGCAGGGCGAACGGCAGCCCGGCACCCAGGAGGCGTCGCACGGCGGCATTCTGGCGGCGCCACACTCCCTGAGCAAGAGACGGCGGCGCCAGCTCGACGGGCCCCGCCTCGCTCAACGGGGCGGCGCCAGCTCGACGGGCTCAGTGGTCACGTGCGTGACGGTGGGCGCTGCACCGCGCACGAAGCGGATGATCTGCTCGCGAATCGCCTTGCGGCCCCACGGCAAGTCGTGGCCACGATTCTCGACGACCACCAGGTGGCCGTTCGGCATTGACGCGAGCAGCTCCCGCGCGTTGCGTACCGGCGTCCGACAGTCCAGATCGCCCGCGACCAACAGCACCGGCACGTCGGTGGCGAGCGGGCGGCGGAACTCCGCGCCACAGTCGAGCCCGTCCGCGGCGTCGAGCAGAAGGTGGGCCGGAAAGTTGATCGCGTCGCCGAGCAGACACCAGCGCTTCGACGCGCCCACGCCGCGCTGGTCGATCCCAATCACATCCCCCAGATCGAGCGGCCACGGCCCGCGGAGCGCGATGTCGCGGACCTTCTCGATGCCGGAGCTGCCGGGGCCGCCAGCCAACAAGAACAGCGGTGGGCCGGGGTCCTCGCCGGTACACCGAATGCGGAGGAAGGCGAGCTCGATCGAACCGCCACCGTCGCGGCCATGCCGCTCGGGGACGATCAGCACGCCGCGCTCGGCCGGCAGGGTGCCGCCGTCGGCCGTGGCGACCGTGGTCGCGTCGAGCTCCAGACGGCCCAAGCCCGCCGGTGCGGGCGCGGCCTGCCCGGCCGCGAAGGTGGTAAGAAGGAGTGGGAGGGCGGCCCGCGGGCCACCGCCCCGAACGACGAAGCAAGTCATGGGCGCATCCTGCGGGCGCGCGTCACGCCGTGTGTTCGGGATCCACCGGATTCGGGAATGGCGACCTAACCGCGCTTGCGGGCCCGCACCGTGAACAACACGGAATAGACCAGCGTCTGGGCCGCGAACAGATTGCGCTCAAACGCCGCACAGAACGCCGCGGCGCGCGTCGCATCACCGGCGAATGCCGCCGCGACGGCAGCTTGCGCGATGCGCAGCTTGGCCTGCCACGCATCCCGCTCCGACTCGGTGACCGAACCCGCCAAGACGTGGTAGGGCTCGATGCGCACCTCGGGGGCCACGAGCCCCGCATCCTGACACATGGTGAAGAGCTTGCGCCCGACGTGCGGGTCGAAGCCGGACGCGGCCAGATGCTCCAGCACGACATCCAACTCACCGCGCAGCGCTGCCGGCATGGGGTGTTGCCACACGAGCTGTCCATCGAGGTCTTGGAGCAGGACCATCCCGCGCGGGCAAAGGACGCGGTGCATCTCTCGCAGAGCCGCGCGTTTGTCCGGCAGGTACTGCAGCAGGAAGCGGCACCAGACGACGTCGAACGTGTTGTCCGCGAACGGCAACGCCTCGGCCCGCCCCTGCACAAAGGCCAATCCTCGCCCTGGCTCGTGGAGCAGCCGGCGCCGACTCAGGTCGAGCCCGGTCACGTGGGCACGCGGCCACGCTCGCGCAGCGGCGGCGGCCAGGACACCCGGACCGCAACCGAGATCCAGCACACGCGGCGCGCCCCCCGCGCCGGCCAACTCGCCGCGCAACTCGCGCTCGACCCACCCGGGCGCGTCCACCTTGGCCGCGAGCCGCCGTGCTTCGTCCGCATGGTCCATGAAGTAATTCCAGTCGGCGGGTGGCCGTGGGCGATCGGAAGCCGGTGAGATCACGACCCGCTCTCCTGCCGATCCAGTCGCTGCAGCACGCGACCGAACCGGCGATGGACCGACTCCCACAGCGCCCGCACGCCCGCCGGCCCCGCCCACATCGCGCCGACGTAGCGCCGAAACGCCGGAGCCCCGAGCGCGGCCAAGGCAGGCTCGTCCGTCGCGGCGCAGACCACGGGCAGTCGATTGAGCAGCTTCGGGTCCGCGGCTTCGGTCGCCGCTTCGAGCAGAGCCCCCGCCACGGCGGCCCGAGCTTCGCGACCCACGTCTCGCGCCAGCAGCAACTCAACCCGGTTCTCCAGCAAACTGAAGTTGAGCCCCACCGGCCCGCGGTGCACCACCGCGAGACCGCGGATCTCACCGCGCCACCGCGCGACCCAGACGGATCGCCGGTAGCGCAAACCAACCTCGGCCCAAAGGCGATCGCTGTCCCGCCACTCGACGTCGGCGGTATCGAGCTCGTTGACGGCAGTCCAGACCACTCCCGCCTCGTTGCGGCAGAACGCGGCAACCACACCGCGATCCTGCGCCGCCCATCGCGCCACGTCCAGCTCCCGCGCACGCCGTCCCTGTCGAGGCAGCGCGTGCAGGGTGTTGAGACGCTCGGCGCCGTGGGGCCCGGCAGCGCGCACGGCACCGCCAAACACTCGTGCCGGCATTCTGTTGCCCGGCCGGTAGGAGAGTTGAAAGCCGCTCACAAACGGGCGGGCGCTGGCGCCCGCCAGCACCGCCAGCGTAAGCGCCAGCGTCCCAGACGGCGCATCGGCGGCGGCCCAATGCTGGCCGACGTAGCCCTGTCCACTGCGCACGCGCATGCCCGTTGCCGCGCGCGCCCCCGCCAGGTCGCCGCAGGTTGCCACCGCCATTAGATCCGAACGCGTCATCGCCGCCCGCCACGTCGCTTCAACGCTCCCCCACAACGAGGCCAGCCGCCGCTTCTTGGCGGGATACAAGAAGCCCCAGCGCTCGTACGCCGCGAACACCGCGGCGGGCGCGTACGCGTTGCAACGACAGCCATACTCATCCCAGTACTCGCGAGGAGCCATGGTGCTCTCCGATCCACGCCCTCAACGGGCGATCGGCTGGCGGCGGAGGCAGATGCCGACCCACCACAGCGCGACGATGGGCAGGCCGATCGATGCCCACCGAACACTGCGGGTCATCACGACACCGGGGAGCCACCGATGATCGACGGGGAGCGGCACGCAGAGGGCGCCGGTCGAGGCGAACACGACCGCGGGCGGAGGCAGCCACCGCACCTGGAGCTCGCCGAGAGCCAGCGGATGCCGCCGTTCGCTCGGCCCCAGAGCCGACACCGGCCGCGACCGTGCCGCCATCTGGCCCAGCGGTGGGCCGGGATTGTCGGCGTGGGGGTAGCCGGTGCAGCCGAGCGGGAGGAGCGCGCACCCGGCGCCCACGGACGCCCAGACGAGGACCCCGTGGCAGGCCGCACGGCCAGCCCGCGAGAGAGCGACACGGGGCCGCCGCGAGGAAGTCGGCGCGGCGGGGACCGCTCCGCCGGTCCCGACCGCGCGGGTTGCTGGGTCGTGCATCGACCCGTCGAACGCATTCCCCCACCACACCCTGACATCGGAAATCGCGGCGCCGGATGCACGACGGCGTCACCGGGCCGGACCGCCCCCAGTCGGTCAGTGGTCGCGGGCAGAGATCGCTCCGCACTGCCGCGCGCAAGGCCTGCCCACAGAAACCGCAGCGCGGCTGCGTCTTTCCCGGCCTCTCCCCGTCTACCGAGTCAAAACTGATCCAAGCATCCGGAGACCAACCATGAACGTCCCATCCGCCATCGACTTCCCCGGCAGCAGCCGCGTCCACATCGCTCTCGCGGTCGCCGATCTCGAGCGTTCCCGCGCCTTCTACGAGGCGTTCCTCGGCGCGGCTCCGACGAAGCTCAGGCCCGGCTACGCGAAGTTCGAGCCGACCGACCCGTCGATCAACCTGACGCTGAACGCCGTCGAGGCCCTCGACGATCAGCGCGAGCCCGCGACCCACTACGGCGTGCAGGTGAAATCGACGGCCGCGGTTCGGGACGCGATCGCGCGGCTCACCCAAGCCGGCCTGGCGACCTCGGTCGAGGAGCAAACGACCTGCTGCTACGCGGTGCAGGACAAGGTGTGGGTCGCGGACCCCGACGGCAACCAATGGGAGGTGTTCGTCGTCACCAAAGCCGACGCGGACCGGCCCAAGGACGTGACCTCCGCGTGCTGCGCCGTGCAGCCCGCGACCCCGCCGATGACCAGCTGCTGCTAGTGGTGTGATTCAGGAATCTGGGGCCTTATCCACGGCCCTCAGCGCCGCTCGCAGCGTTGGCTCGTCCTCGCCGTATCCACGAATATGCCTGCGGCGACCCGCCTTGCGACCGGCGCCGATGTCTCGCGGATAAGGCCCCATCTGCCCACCGACGCCGGGGCGAAAGCACGAACGATACTTCTATTCTCCATGGCCTCGATCTTCCTCCAAATGCGCAAAAAGCCTAGTCTGG
>JBCCGH010000168.1:0-21319 GCA_039029375.1 Planctomycetota bacterium | reverse complement strand
GTGATTCAGGCAGATGGGGCCTTGTCCGCGAGACATCGGTGACGGTCGCAAGGCGGGTCGCCGCAGGCATATTGGTGGATACGGCGAGGACGACCCAACGCTGCGAGCGGCGCTGAGGGCCGTGGATAAGGCCCCAGATTCTTGAATCACACGACTAGGATGCGTTCAGCGAGAGCTGCCGACGCTTCTTCCGCTCGAGCACCTCGGGTGTGGTCTTCCACCGGTCGTGAAACCACGGCCACTGCTCGGGGTGCTTGCGGATGATCTCTTGCAGCTCCGCGGACCAGGCCCGCGTCAACCGCAGGATCTCTTCATCGCGCGGCGCCTTGCGGTCGGGCCAGATGGGCGTGTTGAGCTGGACCTCGAAGCGCTCGCCCCGGCGGAACATCGCGCCGACCATGATCGGGACGTTGGCGGCGATCGCCAGTCTGGCGGGGCCGAGGGGCGTGTAGGCGGGCCGCCCGAGAAAGTCGATGAACACGCCCGACATCGTCACCGCGTCCTCGTCCGCGGCGATCCCGAGACTGCCGCCGTCGCGCAGCAGGCGCAGGATCTTCCCCGGCGGGTCGTGGCGATAGATGGTCGCGCGACCGTGGCGACCGCGGAGGCGCTCGATGACCTTGTTGAGGTGTGGGTTGGGCTGCTTCTTCGCCAAGCTCGCGGACGGCCGGCGCGAGGTGTTGTGCAGCCACTGGCCGAGCAGCTCCCAGTTGCCCATGTGCCCGGTGATGCCGATCCAGCCGCCGTCCCAGTTGGCCTCCAGCGTTTCCATCTGCTGGCGGCCTTGCGCGTCGTCGACGTAGAGCTCAAAGAACTCGCGGCCCAGCTTGGCGGCGCCGATCCACTCGGCGGCGAGGGTCGAAGTCCCGCGGAACACCTCGTCCAGGATCTTGGTGCGGCGCTCGAGCGCGAGGTCGGGCAGCACGGTGGTGAGATTGCGGTCGGCACGCCGGCGGAAGATGAGCCGGAGCACCGGTGCCGTCAGGGTGCGGGAGACCGGGCGCAGGACGCGGTACGGGCAGCGCAGCAGCACGGCGGCGGCGCCGGCGGCGGCCCAGCCGTAGATCGGCCGGCGGAAGTTGCGGATCCGGCGTTGCCAGCGCGTCAGGGCGTGGGCGTGGTCGCGTGGGCGCTTGCCCACGCTGACGCGCGTGCCTCGATAGGCGGCAGGAGATCGCGCAGGCGTATGGGTCTCAGTAGACAACGACGCGCCCGAGTATACCCGCGGACAAACGCAATCCAGGTCGCGGTTCCGCCCGGCGAGCCGGCGGCGCGGAACGCGGCGAGCAGCCGCCCGAGGTCCGCCGCTTGACCGCGTCGCTCGTCGGGGGCGCGGCGACGGATGCCGTCGAGGTCGACCATGCGCACCTCGTCCGTCGCCGGATCGCGGACCAGGTTGTCGAGCTTGAGGTCGCGGTTGCGCAGCCCATGCCCGTGCAGTCGTCCGACCGCTTCGCCGAGGTGGCGGGCGGCGCGTGTCCGCTGCGCCGGCGAGAGCCCTCCCTCGCGCACCTCCTCGGCGAGCGTGCGGCCGGCGACGCGGCGGCTGACGACTTGGCCCCGCCTCATCGCGGTGCAGAGTGCCACCGGCGCCGCGCAAGGCACGCCGGCGTAGTCGAGCCAATACGCCGCGCGGAACAAGCGGCGCGCCGCGGCGGCGGTGCGCTCCTTGCACACCAGGTCTTCGTCGAGGCGCACGCTGCCGCGGCGCCCGCTCTTGGCCGGGGTCGGCGGGGTCGCCAAAAACGAGCGAGCCCGCTCGTGCCACTCCTGCGTCGGCAGGTGCCAAAACCGGCGCACGCCCCCGGGCGCGGTCTCGGTCTTGGTGTGCCGGCATGCGCGCGTCGCGCGTCGGCCAAAGGCAGAGAGCGCCCGGTGCCGCAGGCGGCGGCCGCGCTGGGCGGCCCGTTCCACCAGCTCCGGCGACGCCTCGTAGGCCTGGACCAGCGCGCGGGCGCCCGGATCGCGGACGCCGCCGTCCATCGCGAGACAGAAGAATGCCAGCGCCCGGGCGCGCTCATCGAGCTCGAGCGCCTGCGCAAACGCCGCACTGGTCAGGTCCAGCAGCACCACCGAGCCGTCCGGACGCTGTAGCAGATTGCCGGGGTGCAGGTCGCGGGCGTGTAGACCGGCGTCGTGCGCGGTCCGCAGCAGACCGCCGACGCGCCGCCCTAGCTCGGGACCGAGTGGCCCGGCCGGCACCGGCGCGCCGGGCTCGGTCCGGGTGAGGAGGAAGCTGCGGGCGCCGAAAGTGCCGGTGAAGCGGCCCGCGGCCAGCGCCGCCACGCATGGCAGCCGCCGCTGCTGCGCCTCCCGCAGATTGTGGAACTCGCGCGCGGCCCGCGATCCGGCGAGCGCGTCGCGGGCGCGATCCGATAGGCGCACGGCGCGGTAGAGCTTGAGGTGCACCTGCAGTGGACCGGCGGCCGCGGCCAGCTCCGCCTGCAGCACGCGGCGTACGCGCGAAGCCTTGACCTCTCGGAGGCCGGGCCAGGCCTCGGGGTCGCCGCGCTTCAGCCAGGGCCCGAGCGCGTCCGCGGCGTTGGCGTCGACCAGGCACTGGAGGCCGGGGCCGTCGACGTGGACGACGTCGGACTCGGTGGGTCGGTCCGCGGGCGTGGGTGCCATGGACGGCAAGATTAGGGTGGGTTCGAGCGGAGCGGCAGGCCCCGCCAGCGTGGGTTCGTCTTGGTGGTTCTTGCCGAGCAAGGTACGCCGCGCTGGCGGATCTTGCCGGGCACGGTACGCTCCGCGCGGGCGCGATGTGGAAACTCCACCGCTACTACCTGCGCGAGGTGCTGATCACC
This sequence comes from Planctomycetota bacterium, assembly GCA_039029375.1. Taxonomy (GTDB): domain Bacteria; phylum Planctomycetota; class UBA1135; order UBA1135; family UBA2386; genus JBCCGH01. The sequence continues at coordinate 18,512 of JBCCGH010000168.1, read as the reverse complement.
TCGATGATGACGTTCGTGGTGCTGTTCGGGATCGTGCTGATCGCGTCGATCTACCGCGGCATCGATCGCGCGCGCGGCGGTGATCTGGTCTCGGCGGCGCTGATCACCTGCCTGTGGACCGCGGACACGTTCCCTCACCTGCTGTCGATGGGGCTGCTGATCGGCTCGGTGCTGAGCTTCGCGCGCGCCTCGCAGGATCGCGAGATCACCGCGATCCGGGCCGCGGGGATCAGCCCGCGCGTCCCCATGGTGGCGGCGCTGATGATCGGGCTCGGCTTCTCGATCGCCGGGTCGTACACGCAGCACTACCTGATCCCGTGGGCGCACTACTACAAGTACCGGGTCGTCAGTCAGGCGATCCGTGACTTCGTGATCAATACGCGGATGAACGGCAACAAGATGTCGTTCGGCCGCTTTGCGATGGCGTGGGAGAACGAGGACGACCGCGGCCACCTGCACGGCGTCTTGGTGAAGCGCGGGCGCTCGCCGAGTGGGGACCCCGAGGCCGAGGGCGCCGGTGACATCTACTTGGCCGAGGAGGCTTGGCTCGACATCAGCCCCGACGGCGAGACGATCACGCTGCAGCTGCGCGGCGTCGAGACGTTGCTTGCCGGTGATCAAGGCGCGCGCATCGACGGGATCAGCTTCGATTTCAACCTGCGCCGGATCACCGAAGGCACGCGGCGGTTGGAGGGCGACAAGGACCTGACCAGCGATCAGCTGCTCAGCGAGGTCTACCGTGGGGTGCACGATCGTCCCGACGGCGCTCGTTTTACGGTGCACCGCCGCGCCTGCTTCGCGCTGATGCCGGCGTTGTTTGCCCCGCTCGGCTTCTGTATCGGCGTGCTGTCCCGCGATCGGGGACGCATGACGGCGCTGCTGTTCGGCATGGTGCCGATGATCATCTTCTACGGTTGCGTCACGCTGGCGCCGACCCTCGTGCGGCAGTGGAATTGGCCGCCCATCGCCTGGCTACCGGCGATGGTGGTCGGAGCGCTCGGGATCCCGTTCTGCTGGCGCCTGCTGCGTCTGTGAGTCGCCCACGATGATGATGGGCCGCCTGGACCGCTACGTCGCCCGTACCCTGCTGTCCTCGTGGGCCGCGACGTTGCTGCTGGTGGTCTTTCTGTTCGTGGTCATGGATCTGCTGCTGCACATGCCGCAGTACCTGGCCCGGGCCCACGAACGCGGGATTGGCCTGGGCCAAGTGCTGGGCGCGTGGCTGCGCTTTCACCTGATCTCGTTTCCCGGCGTGTTCGTCTCGTTCGCGCCGTTCGTCACCGTCGTCGGCAGCATGTTCGCGATCGCCCGGCTGATGGGGGCGAACGAAATTGCGCCCATGATCTTCACCGGCCGCAGCACCATGCGCGTCTTTGGGCCGGCGGTGGCGCTGGGGCTGTTGTCGGCCGGCGCCATGGCGGCGACCTGGGAGGTCGTGCTACCGCCACTGAGCCGGTCGATCGAGCGCCTGGGCAACGTGCTGAGCCCGGACGAGGCGCGCGAGACCGCCGACGAAATCGTGCTGCAGTCCAATGACTTGCGGCAGACCTTGATGTGCGGGCGGTTCTGGCCGGACGAGCAACGGATGGAAGGGGTCGTCCTGGTGGACAAGGGCACCGGCCCTCAGGATCGGGTGCTGGTCGTGGCCGACGCCGCGCTGTGGAACCCCGAGGCGGGCTCCTGGGAGCTGATCGGCGGTGAGCGCGTGGTCGGCGACGTCCGGCACCCCGAGAGCGAGCTCCGGATGGAGAACGTCACGCCGGACATCCTCTGGATGTCGGGGAAGGAGGCCAAGATGAGCTCGCTCCTGGCCTACTCGGAGCTGAGCGCGCTGATGCGGCTGAGCCCGGGCCGCAGCGATCTGGTCATCGCCTTTCACTACCATTGGACCTGGCCGCTCGCCAACGTCGTGCTGTTGCTGCTGGCTCTGCCGTTTGCGGTCCACTTCGAGCGCGGCGGCAAGATCGGGCGCGTGGCCTTGGCGATTGCGATCTGTGCGGCTTACTTCGTGTTCGATCTGATCTGCCAGAACCTAGGACGCCGCGACTTCGTCCATCCGGTGGTCGCGGCTTGGACGCCGATGATCGTGTTTGGCTCGCTCGGCGTCGTGCTGTTTGGAGGAATGCGCTCGTGACGACGCCCGTGAACCCACCGCCCGCTTCTGGTCCCAAGCTACCGGGCTGGCTGTTTGTGCTTCTGCTGATCGCCGTGCTGGGCACGGTCACCTGGGCGATCTTCACGTTTGGCACCGGCGAGCCCGTGTGACGTGAGGGCGCTCGCGCCTCGCTTCGTTGGCACGCGTCGCTAACGTAAGCGCTCATGGTCAAGCCGATCGGCGACGGTCCCGCGCGAGGGGCGCAGCGCGAGGGTGACGAGGTCCCCTGGCGTCGTCGCGACGTGTCGTCGGTTCTGCGGATCCTGTGGATTCTCGATCAGGTCGACGCCGGCCATCTCGAGGTCGCACGCGCTGCGGCGATCACCGGCTTGCCGGTCGTGGACGTGCGCCTGCTGCTCGCCGAGCACCGCACCACGGCGGATGGCGCCGACGAGCCCGGCCCGGCCACCGGCCGTCAGAACTGACGCGGCCGCCGCCGCGTCGCCGGCGGTCTACTGCAGGCAAGTCCGCGTGTCGCGGAACCGCACGATCGAGGCGATTGACACGGCGCTGAACTGCTGCGTGCAACCAAGCGCACAGCCGCACACCGACGGGCACATGATCGCGCACTCCGGCCCGGCGCAGTGCTGTGAGCTCCAGTTGTGGCCCAGCTCGTGGGTCATGATGATGAGCCGCGTCAGCTCGCTGTCGTAGTCCCAGACGACGCTGTAGCCCAAGCCGGTGCAGACCGAGGAGATGAAGGCGATGCCCGCCGTGCCGGTGGTGGGGTCGCCCATCATGATCTGCGTCACGTCGCGGGGGATGCTCGCGGCGTAGATGTTCCAGATCAGTGTGGCCGTGATGATCGTGCCGATCGGCCCGGTCGTGTAGTCCCGGCCGCTCGCGACCATGCGGGTGATGGTGTAGCCGATGTCGGCGTCGCGGCGGTAGATCAGGTCGAGGCTGTTCATCGCCGTCTCGACCGCGTTCATCGCCTCCTGCGTCGAGCCGAACTTGGCGCGGTACGCTGGCGTCAGCTCGAAGGCGATCTCGGCGATGCTGGCGGCACCGTCCGGCGCTTCGCCTGCCGGGGCCCGTGGTGCCGGCGCGTCGGTGGTCGCCTGCGGGTGGGCGAGCTGGTCCGCGGCGCAGCGATCCAAGAACGGTAGAAGGTCGGCCGTCGAATAGACGACGTGGGCCGTGCGCGGCAGGTAGGCCGCGGCGTCGGTGGCCGGCTGCACTGCCCACAGCGCGTCGCCCATGTGGATCGAGCCGGCGAGCTGGCCTGCCAGGAGGCTGACCGCAACGCGGCTGTCGGCCAGGCCGCGCACCGTGCCGCGGTAGGTCGTGGGAGGCGGCGTGTCGATCGGCCGCCACTGGCCGTCCAAGCCGGGCGCCATCAGCGCGAAGTCGGGTGCCCGCAGGTCGTGCGCATGCAGATCAAGCGTGCGCCGAGTGCCCGCGAGCTCGAGTTGGACCGAGAACGCGGGTTGGCCATCGGGTGGCAGCGCGAGACGCTGGACGGTGCCGCCGCTTAGGCGCAGCTCGTCCAAGATCAGGCCTGGCGCGTCGATCGCGGTGGGTCGCTGGGCGGCGGCCGGCGCGGCGAGCACCGCGAGAGCAAGCAGAGAGCAACTGGATAGGCGCATGGCTAGTCATGGCGGCCCGTCGCCGCCCGGCAAAACGAGGGTGGGTGCAGCGTCGCGCGGCCACGTGGCGCAAGGCGCGGGCTGCGCGGCCTAGTGGTGTGATTCAGGAATCTGGGGCCTTATCCACGGCCCTCAGCGCCGCTCGCAGCGTTGGGTCGCCGATGTCTCGCGGATACGGCCCCATCTGCCTGAATCACACCACTAGGTTACCGAGTCGCTCAGCCGTCGCGCAGCGCTTCGGCCCACTTGCCGAGCTGCTGCATCGCGTCGAGCGGCGTCATGCTCTCGAGGTCGATCTTGCCGAGCTCGCGCAGCACCCGGTCGCGCGGCGCCTCGAACAGGCTCAGCTGGGTCGCTGCGGCCGTGGGCTCGGAACCGGCCTGCAGCGCCTCGCGCACCTGGCCGCCTTCCTCTTCGAGCTCTGCGAGGATTCTTCGCGCGCGTTCCAGCACTGGCCGGGGCAGACCAGCGAGGCGACCGACGTGCAGGCCGTAGCTGCGATCGGTCCCACCTTCTTCGATGCGGTGTAGGAACACGATCTCGTCGCCCCACTCCTTGACCGCGACGCGCTGGTTGACGACGCCCTTGCCGGGGCCGGCGAGATCGATCAGCTGGTGGTAGTGCGTCGCAAACAGCGACCGGCAACCGATCCGGTCGTGCAGGTCTTCGGCGATGGCCCACGCCAGCGCGAGACCGTCGAACGTGCTGGTGCCGCGGCCGACCTCGTCGAGGATGACCAGGCTGCGTGCCGTCGCGTTGTGGAGGATGTTGGCGGTCTCGGTCATCTCGACCATGAACGTTGACGCGCCGCGGCTGATGTCGTCGGCGGCGCCAACCCGCGTGAAGATGCGGTCCACGACCCCCACGCGCGCTGCTTTCGCCGGCACGAAGCTGCCGAGCTGCGCCATCAGCACGATCAGCGCGTTTTGCCGGATGTAGGTCGACTTGCCGGCCATGTTGGGACCCGTCAACAGGACCAGGCGCCGAGTCGGTGGATCGAGATCGGTGTCGTTGGGCACAAACGTGCCGTCGACGTGCGTCGCTTCGATGACCGGGTGGCGGCCGTCCTCGATGCTGAGCACGCGCGAGTCGTCGACGGTCGGTCGGCGGTAGTCGCGCTCCTTGGCGACGCGCGCGAGCCCCGTGTAGACGTCGAGCTCGGCCACCTGCTCCGCGGTTCGCAGCAGGCGCTGCGCCTGCGCCGCGACTTGCTCGCGCAACTCGCAGAACAGATCGTACTCGAGCTCGTTGGCGCGCTCTTCCGCGCCGACCACCTTGGTCTCGAACGACTTGAGCTCGTCGGTGATGTAGCGCTCGGCGTTCTTGGTCGTCTGCTTGCGTACGTAGTCGCCGGGCAGCTCGACGCCGCGGTTGCCGTGCGTGACCTCGATGTAGTACCCAAAGACTTTGTTGAAGCCGATCTTCAGGTTGTGGATGCCGGTGCGCTCGGCTTCCCGTGCTTGCAGCTCTGCCAACCAGGTGCGGCTGTCGCGGCTGATCACGCGTAGCTCGTCGAGCTCGGCCGAGAACCCATCGCGGATCAGGCCGCCTTCCTTGAGGCCCGGCGGCGGCTCATCGCCGATCGCCCGCTGCACCAGATCCGTGACGTCGGACAACGGATCGATACCGGCGGCGAGAGCGCCGAGGGCGTCGCTCGACGCCGCGGTGAGTGCGGCGCAAATCGGCGGCAGCTGCTCGAGGCTCTGCCGCAGCGCCACGAGATCGCGGCCGCTCGCACGACCGCACGACACCCGGGCGTTCAGCCGCTGCAGATCCAGGATCTGCTCGAGTCGCGCCTGCAGGTCGCGGACCAGTGCCGGCCCGTCGAAGAGTTCGGCCACGGCGGCCTGGCGCCGCTGGATCGCCTCGACGTCCACCAGCGGGGCGATCACCCAATCCCGCAGGAGTCGCGCGCCCATCGGCGTGTGGGTGCGGTCGAGCACGTCGAGCAGCGGGGTGCCGTTCCCGTCACCCCGCATCGTGTCCACGAGCTCGAGGCTCTGCCGCGTCGCGCGGTCGAGCCGCATGTAGCGCCCCGGCTCAAAGGCGGTCAGCCGGTGGATGTGCGGCAGCGCGGCCCGCTGCGTTTCTTGTAGGTAGGTGATCAGTGCGCCGGCGGCGCCGACGCCGAGACGCTGCTCGTCGACGCCAAACCCCTCGAGGGTCGCCACGCCGAAGAACTCGGTCAGCGCGCGGCGGGCCGTCTCAAAGCCGAAGTCGTGCGGCGGCCGCCGGGTCTCGACCCCGCCGCCCTGCAGCGACGCTTCGGCCGCCTGCTCATCGCCCTCCGGGGTCAGCGTCTCTGCCGCTTCGACGCGCGCCAACTCGTCGGCCAAGCGTTGCTCGGGACACTCGCTGAGCCAAAACGCGCCGGTCGACAGCTCGACCCAAGCGATGCCGGCGTGGCCGCGGTGGATCACGATTGCCGCCAAGTGGTTGGCGCGGCGCGCCTCGAGCAGACTGTCCTCGGTGAGAGTGCCGGGCGTGACCACGCGCACGACCTCGCGCTTCACCACGCCCTTGGCGAGCCGTGGATCCTCCATCTGCTCGCACACGGCGACCCGAAAGCCGCGCTCGACCAGCCGCTTGAGGTAGTGGTCCATCGAGCGCACCGGCACACCGGCCATCGGGATCGCGCCGTCGCCCTTGCTGCGCGACGTCAGCGCGATCCCCAGCGCGCGGCTCGCTTCCTTGGCGTCGTCGAAGAACAGCTCGTAGAAGTCGCCCATCCGAAAGAACAGCAGCGCGTTGGGGTGCTGCTGTTTTGCCGCCATGAACTGCGCCATGGCCGGCGTTGTGGTGCCGGTGCTGCCCTTCGCCATTGCCTGCCAAACGTAGCCAGCACCGCCGAGCAATGCACCGGCTAGGCGGTTCCGGGACCCGGGGCGGCGCTCGCGGGCCCACGCCGAGCGAGCAAGCCGAAACTCAGCGCGATGGCGCGATGGCGCGCATCGCTGCGGCCTCTTCGCACAAAATCTCGCCGGCGCGGGCAATCTCGTCGGCGGTCGTGAAGGGGCACACCGAGAGCCGCACGACTTCGCGGGCACCGCGCCGCCGCAGCCCGATCGCCCGCAGCACGTGATTGTCTTGGTCTTTGCCGGCGTGGCACGCCGAGCCGATCGACAGCGCCACGCCGCGCGCGGCCGCGCGTTGTTGGAGCGTCTCGCCGTTCACCCCGGGCAGGCGCAGGGACAAGATGTGCGGCAGCCGTCGTTCGGTGGCGCCGAGCCGCTCCGCGTTCGGCACCTCTCGACACAGTGCGTCGAGCAAGTCGTCGAGGAGATGCTCCATGTGAGCGCGCGCTTCGGCCAAGTGGCTGAGCGCGTGTTCGGCCGCGACGGCGAGGCCGACCGCCCCGGCGACGTTCTCGGTGCCGCCGCGCAAACCGGCCTCTTGCCCGCCCCCCGCGAGCATTGGCACGACATCGGCTTCGCTCGACAGCGCCAAAAAGCCGATGCCCCGCGGCCCATGCAGCTTGTGCCCGGCGGCCGCGACCGAGTCGACGTCGGCGTCATCGAAGTCGAACGAGACCTTGCCGTAGGTCTGTACCAAGTCGACGTGGATGTGGGCATCGGGGGCAACGCGCCGCACCAGGGACGTCAGGTCATCGAGGCGCGCGAGACTGCCCAGCTCGTTGTGCCCGTGCAAGAGGGCGACGCAGCGCACGTCCTTGCCCAGGACGTCGAACAGCGCCTCTGGCTCCATCGTGCCGCCGTCGTCGACCGGCACCTCGATGAGGCGGTGTTGGCTGCGGGCCAGGGCGTCGCGCTGCGCTAGGATCGCCGGGTGGTCCGCAGCCCCCACGAGCACGCGCCCGGGGGCTCGGTGGCTGACGGCTCCCGCGAGGCCGAGCACATCGGCTTCGGTGCCGCCCGACGTAAACACCAGGCGCGCGGCGCCGACCGTGCCGCGGAGGAACTCGCGCGCGTCCTCCAGTGCCTTGCGGGGCGCCTCGCCAAAGCCGTGGGTGGACGACGGGTTGCCAAACGCGTCGAGGTGAACGCGCGCCATCTCCTGCACGACGCGCTCCAGCGGCTGGGTGGTCGCCGCGCAGTCGAGATAGATGGGTGAGTTCATGGGCGTGTTGGATTCTCCAGCAGACACCGCGCGCCCGCCTCGCCCAAGTGGAACTTCCCCGGGCCAAGCGGACGCTGGGTCCTGCGGCCGGCGCGGGCGCCGCTGCGAAACGCCACAGCCGCCGTTGACGGCTGGCGCCGCGGGTTCAGCCGCGGCGTCCGCGCACCCGATGAGCGTTCTATGGTGTGGGTGCTCGCAGGCTGGGCGGTGCTGTCGGTGCTTGCGGCGATGCTGTTCTCCATCGCCAGGCGGCGCTGGAAGCCGGTCTCGGTGCCGCGGGAGGTCCGGGAGTTCCTGCACAGCTTCCAGGAGCTGATGCGTGAGCACGAGCCGCGCATTCAGGTGAGCGGCATGGTGCCGGGGCGCTTCGCCGCGGTGATCACCGTCCGCGGCCAGCAGACGCCGGTGTCCTTGCACCACGTGTTCCGCCGCTGGATGGCGTTTCCCGACCAGTTCTCCGCCACCGTCGGACGTTTCGTCACTGAGCTCGAGCGGGACGCGCTCGACGAGCCGGGAGACCACGCGTTTGCCGACGCAGCTGCCCATATCCTGCCCCAGATCCGCAGCCGTGAGTGGCTGCGCGAGCACGGCGGCTTGTTTGGCGACAGCGCGTTGGTCTCGCGCGAGTTCACCCCAGACCTGGTGATTTGCTACGTCATCGACGAGCAGTGGTGCATGACCTTCGTGTGCCAGGCGCATCTGCGCCAGTGGGGGCGCAGCGAGGAAGACCTCTTCCAGCTCGCGACCCGCAACCTCCACCGGCTGGCTGGGGCCGATGTGCCGTTGCCCGAGCCGGATGGCGATCCCGTGCTACTGCGCACCGGTGATGGGTTTGACGCCGCGCGCGTGTTGCTCCTCGACCCGGACCGGGTCGAGGGCCTGCTGGTGGCGATGCCTGAGCGCGACGTGCTGTGGCTCGGCGGCAGCGGCGGTCAGGACTTGCCCGGCCTGATGTCGCGCAACGAAGAGCAGAGCCAGCGGTCGTCGCACCCGGTGTCGCCGCACCTCTATCGGATGACGAACGGCAACCTGGTGCCGGTCACGGACGAGGTAGCGCAAAGCTGACCTCGAGCTCGTCCGGCACGGTCACCTCGCGCGTCGGGGCTTCGCTGGTCGGGCTGACGCCGTCGAGCGTGATCCGGTAGGTGCCGGGCGCGAGCGTCAGCGTGGCGGTCAGGCCACCGTCCGCTTGCGGCGTGAGCAGCGGGCCGGGCTCCGGCGCGACCCAGTCTGGATCGTCGGGGCGCCGGACGTCGGCGAGCACGAGCGGCGGCGGCCGGCGCGGCGCGATCCCCGAGCTCTCCGCCCAGGCGACCGACACGCGGACCGGGTGCAGCGTGAGGTCGAGGTGCGCCGGTTCGGCTTCGCCGGCCGGGTCCACGGTGAGCGCGGTGCGCTGCAAGTAGGAGTAGCGCGCGCCATTGCGGCTGTGGGTCAGGACGAGCCAGAGGTCGCCGGTTGGCAGCTCGGCGAAACGCAGCGTGGCCGGTAGCTCGGCGGTGTCGAGAGGTCGCCAGGCCAGCACCGCGCCGGACCGTGGCGACAGCACCGCGGCGGCGACGCCCGAGCCGTTCGGCAGCGTTCCAGTGACGCGCGCGGCGCCGTTGCCGAGCGCGCCCAGCGGCGAAGCGTGCAGTGCCGCGGTCTCCACCGAGGCCACCGTCCGCATGGGACCCGGTGGCTCGACCGGCGCGATTTGTGCCGGCGGCTCCACCAGGGGGCGATCGCCGTGCTCGGTGCCGCCACCTCGGACCGCCATCAGTCCAGCCCATGCCGCGACCGCGACCAGCACGGCCAAGACCAACGCCAGGGCGATCGCAGGTAGGTGACGAATGGGGAAAGTCGTGGGCGTGTAGGGTGAGCGACAGCCTACGGCACTCGCCGACGCGGCGAAACCCGTTCGCCTAAGGAGTCAGGTTGACCGTGTGCACCGCGGTGGTGCCAAAGCCCGTCGCGGGCGACGCGTCGATCCCCAGCGCCATGCAGGACACCGGCGCGCTCCCACCGCCCGCCCAGGTGAGCGCCAGCTGCGCATCGCCGCTGGGCGACGCCACCAGGGGAATGCAGATCGGCAGCACGGTCGGGTCGAGGCCAAACCACACTGGCGTGCCGCCCCGGCGAAAGGCGATGACCTCACTCGGCGCGGCGAGCCCGAAACAGAGCGCGGTGTTGCCGCTCGGCGGCAGGTCGCTGAGCTGGATGGTCAGCGGCCCGGGGGGCACGGTGCCGGCCGGGGTCGAGGTGACCTGCGGGCGCTCGGTCTGCACGGTGCGGATCTCCGCGACGATGGAAAAGTCGTTGATGCCGACCCACAGCGCGCCGCCGGTCGGCTGGTAGGCGTCGAACGTCTCGGCGCCGCCGTCCACGAACTGCAGCCCGAGGGTGAGCTCGTTGCCGGGTGGCACGGCGATAAACGGCGTCGGGTCGAGCGTCGCGGCGCCGGGCAGGGTGCGGACGAGGCCGCCGCCGCACGAGTTGCTGATGTAGAGGCGGTCGCGGTCGTCGAAGGCCAGGTCAAAGGCACTGTCGAGCCCCGACAGCACCACCGTGCCATCGCTGGCGTCGAGCGGCGGGCCGCCGGCGATGGCCGCCTCGAGGCGCGCCCGATCGAAGCGCAAGACCGCGAACCCTCCGGCCGGGCAGAAGGTCGCCGGCTGCGTCGCGTAGTAGAGGTTGCCGGCCGAGTCGAACGCGATGCTGCCGGACGGCCCGAGCAGCCGCACGACTTCACGATGCATGCCGCCGGCAAAGTCGACGACCCAGATGCCGTTGTTGCTGCCGAAGCCGCCGGCCGCGGCCGACGCCAGCAGCTCCCCGCCGGGGCCCTCGGCGAAGTCGAACGTGAACGCCGGTGCCGACCCGAAGGTCACGGCGCCGGTGCGCAGGTCGACGTGCCAGGCCTCGCCATAGAGCTCATCGGTGACGTACAGGTCGAGGCCGTTGACCACGCCCAGCGCGCCGGCGAAGTAGCCAACCAGCTGGTGGATCGAGCGGCGTGGACCGCCGGGGGGCTGCTCGAAGATGTCGCGGTCGACGGCGACGTAGGCGTTGCCGTTGGCGGCGACGCCGAAGCTGCCGAGCCCGAACGGATTGAGCGACTCGTCGAAGCGGATCTCCGAGTCGTAGCCCGAGGGAACGGAGACAGACGCCTGCGCACTGGCGGAACCCACCAGTACACAGGCCCACAGGAGGCCTTGTGCAGACTTCATTGATCACCCGCGGCGATGTCCTCGCGCCGCGTCGTGGGGTTGTGAGAGTCGGGCCCCGCGGGTTCTTCTGGCTCCCGGATCGTCCTACTCACCGCGCCTTCCCGAGCTCAGACCGTCCGACCTCAGTGGCGAGCCTCGCGTCTGCGAGTCTGCGGCTTTCGTCCCCGGATACAGCTGCGGGTCAGCGCCGGCATCGCACCGGACTTCCCCCAGCAGGGTGACGGCCGGGACGGTAGCGCGGCCTCGGGACATCGGCAAGGGGGTTGCCACGGAGGGCGCGCTGGCCGAAGAACGTGCCCATGCCTGTCTCGCGCCCCTCGCTCCTGGCCAGGGTCCAGGACTGCGCCCACGCTGCCGGTGCGGACCTGATGGGTTTGGTGTTGGCGGCCGACTTCGACAGCTGCCAGCCGGCGTGTGGGCGCGCGAGCGCGCGCCTGCCCCGCTGCGGCTCGATCTTGGTGCTGGCGAGCGGTGGTCGCGGCTTTTGGGATCGCGCCGCGCTCACGCGCGGCAGCGCGCCCCTGCGGCAATGGAACGCGGCGCTGGCGAGCTCGATCGCCGAGGCACTGCGGGCGGAGGGCGTGGCCGGTCGCGTGCTCCTCCCCGAGCATGGCGTGTCGTTGAACTTTGCATCATTGGGCGAGATGGCGGGCTTGGGCACGGTGTCGCCGGTGCTTGGCTGCCTCCTGCATCCCGACTATGGCCCGTGGCTCGCGATGCGCGCCGCCGTGCTTGTCGAAGGCGAGCCCTTTGGCCACGCAATGCCGCGTCCGGTGTCCGCCGGGTTTCAGCCGTGCTTGGTCTGCGAGGCGCCGTGCGTGAGCTCGTGCTCGGGTGGCGCCTTTCCAAGCAGTGCGTTTGACGGGCGCAGTTGCGCGCAGCATCGCCACGCCGGCGGGTGCGCCGATCGTTGCGAGGCGCGCGGCGCTTGTCCGCTGGGGGAGGAGCATCGGCTTACCCCGGCGCAGGAGGTGGCGGCGCAGCGTTGGCGCCTCAGCGCGAGTCGTCGTCGCTACGGCTTTGGTTGGTGGTCGCTCGTGCCGCGGCGCTACCGCGTCCGCTAGTGTCCTGGATCAGAAATTCCTGTGCAGAGGGTGCGTGACCGGACGCTGCTCGCAAGAAGCACCGACGCTGGAATATTGGTGGATACGTCGAGGTGGTGCGACGCAGCGCGGGGGGGCCGGACGGGTGCCATCTGTGCAGGAACTTCGGATCCAGGACACTAGTCCGGATCATGCACGAGGGTTGGCGTCCAGTGCGTGAGAGGACCGGTGTGGCAAGGAAGACGAGCGACCGACCGCGGAGGCGGGGTGACGCCCCGTCGAGCAGTCTGTCGCTCGCCGGCATCAGCCGGCAGGCGCCGCTGGCGCCTGTCTGACGCTGCCAGAGCGGCTCTGGCGCGTGCTGGGCGTGAAGACTCGCGCATGATCCGGGCTAGCCGCGACGACGCCGGCGCAGGTGCCGTTTCCGCCGACCGACCTCGCCCCCGGCCAGCAGTACCGCGTGTTGTTTGTGACCCCGGGCACCACCCAGGGAACGTCCCCCGACATCGCCACCTACGACGCCTTTGCCACGACCGCTGCTGCATCAACCGCCGGGGCTGACCGGCCGCCGTTGGGTTTGGACCGGGGCTGATAGCACCGGTGGTCAGGCCAGCCAAGGCGTGCTTGGGGACTCGGGCTGCGTCGTGGGGAACGCCGGCGACATCGACCGCTGGACGTTTCACAATGTGCGGGCGACCACGGAATTCCTGCCCCTGTATGGGATCTCCGAGGTGCTGACCGTGGTGGACATCGCCGCCTACAGCCCGGTCGGTGAGGGCTGCGACGGCGTCGGCGTGTGCCGGGTCGCCCGCGGCGAATCGCACAACATGACCGCGACCGGTCAAAACTCGTTCACCAACAGCAACCTGTTCGCGACCGGCGGCTTTACCGGCCCCTGCGACGTCACCGAGGTGCGCATTCGCACGGAAGGGGATAGTTATGGCCAGGCGACGGTGGCGATCTGGACGGCGGACGCCAACTTCGTGCCGATCCAGCGGGTGAGTGGCGCGGTGGCGCTCATCACGTCCATCGGCGCGCACCGAACTTACTCGGCGCCGATGCCGGTCTCGCTGGGGTCGGGCAACTACGTGTTGGTGCACTCGGTCGATTTCCGGACGAAGCACCCGAACGCCGACGGTCCAGCAGGCGGCGAGTTGGTCCAGTACTGCTGGAACACGTCGCCGACGAGCGGCGGCTGGCGCGGCCCGTTCACCGACTCGTGGAAGTTCGAAGTCGTCGCGACGGGTCCGAGCAACAAGCCGGCGCTGAGCGGGACCGAGCCGCGGCTGAACCAGAGCCTCGCGCTGTTGCTCGGTTGCGCGCGGCCCAACTTGCCCTGCGCGGTGCTGTTCGGCGCCTCGACGTCCACGTGGTCGGGCTCGCGGTTGCCGATGAGCCTTGCGTTCATGGGGCGCGCGGACCGCGACCTGCTGGTCTCGCCGGACCTGTCGCTGAGCGCGGCCACCGACGGTTTCGGGACGCTGAACTTCTCGTTCAACATCCCGAACGACCCGACGCTGTATGGCGGCCCGTTCCACAACCAGGCGGTGATCTTCGACACCGTCGGGATCCACGCGGTCAGCAACGCCGCGACCGCGACGATCGGCCGGTGAGGCCGACGCCCGGGGCGGCCGCGCGCCGCCCTTGCTCCGACCGGCGGGGCCCCGCCGTGGGCAGCTCGGCTTGCTCGAGCAGACGCTGCGCCACGGTTTCGATTGCCTTGGGCTTTGCAGACGACGCCCTCTCTGGCGGACGCGTTGATTGCGACCGTCTCCGACGACCTGAGCGTCCCAACCGTCGCGAAGGCGGGTGTTGAAACCCTCGACGACGGCGCCTCCCTCCGGGCCTAGGATGCCCGGTTGCCCCCCGCACCGACTCGACAACGCCAAGCCCCGCGTCTTGGGAGTGCGACTCGATCCGTGCGCACCGCCTTAGCATCTGCGAGGCATCGACCGGCGCCCTCATTGCTTACCTCAACACAGTGAACTGGTGAGTGCGTCAGCGTCGACTCCTCGGTGTGATGTGTCTGAATTGCGGATGCATGGTCCGAGCGTCGGTAAGATTCGATCGTGAATTGCGACGCGTCGAGAACCGAAGGGCCGGTGCTTTGGGGAGTGAGCACGGAAGCGGCGCCATGAGCGAGAGTGCTCGGTTCGACGAAGCCATGCGCGTCTTCGACCGCGCTTGTGATCTGCCGCCCACCGAGCGCGAGGCCTTCCTCGCCGAGGCTTGCGGCGATGACGCGTCGTTGAGAAGAGAAGTCCTGTCCCTGCTGCAGCACGATCAGAGCGAAGCGTGGTTCGACGACCTCGAGGGGGGTGGGGCGGTGCAGGCGTTGGCGAACAGCGTGCACGAAGAGACTCGACCGACGCACCCCGAGCACATCGGCCCGTACCGCATCGTCGACAAGATCGGGGAAGGCGGCATGGGCGTGGTTTACCTCGCGGAGCAGACGGCGCCCGTGGCGCGCCGCGTGGCCCTGAAGGTCTGCAAGAGCGGCCACGACAGCGCGTCGGTGCTGCGGCGCTTCGACAAGGAGCGGCAGGCGCTGGCCGTCATGAGCGACGACGCGATCGCTCGGGTGTTCGACGCGGGCAGCACCGAGTCGGGGCAGCCGTACTTCGTCATGGAGTACATCGAGGGCGTCGAGATCGACCGCTACTGCGACGAGCAGAGGCTGTCGATCGAGGAGCGCCTTCGCCTCTTCGCTCGGGTCTGTGATGGCGTGCAGCACGCGCACCAGAGGGGCGTCATCCACCGCGATCTCAAGCCCGGCAACATCCTGGTCTCGCGACAGGGGCAGCGGTCGGTGCCGAAGATCATCGATTTCGGGCTGGTTCGCGCGACGCAGCGGGAGTCGCTCCAGACGCTGCTCACCGAGCAGGGCATGATCTTCGGCACGCCTGAGTTCATGTCGCCCGAGCAGGCCACCGGGAATCCCGACGACGTCGACACTCGCAGCGACGTGTATTCGCTGGGCGTCGTGCTCTACCAGCTCCTATCGGGAGAACTACCGTTTTCGTCCGATGAGCTGCGCAACGCCGGGCCCGTGGGGATCCAGCGCATGCTGCGTGCGGAGGAGCCGTTGAAACCGAGCTCTCGGTTCTCCTCCAAGGCAGCCGAGAGCGGCGAACACGCGGCCTCGCGACGGACTAGCATGCGCGGCCTCTACAAGTGCCTCCAAGGCGACCTCGACTGGATCACCATGAAGGCGCTGGAGAAGGATCCGGAGCTGCGCTACCAATCCCCGCGTGAGCTGGCGGCGGACATCGAGCGGTATCTCGCCCACGAAGCCGTGCTCGCGGGCCCGCCGAGCACGATGTATCGCGTGCGCAGATTCGTGCGCCGCTACACGACTCAGGTCGTGGCCGCGGGCCTCGTCCTGCTGAGTCTCATCGCGGGCATCGTCGTGGCCCTGTCGCAGGCGAGTGTGGCGGAGGCGAACGCGGTGGAGGCCCAGCGCAGGGAGTACGAGGCGAGAATCTCCGCGACCATCATGGCGCTGCAGAGTGGTGACGTGAACGCGGCGAGCAGGCAGCTCGAGCAGATCCAAACACAAGAGCCTCATTGGGAGTTGCGCCACCTCCGCTCTCGACTGGACCAGAGCCTCGCGACCTGGCCCTTGACTCTCCGGGAGGGCCCGTTCCAGGTCAGCTTGGCCTTCGACCCGGCGGCACGCTACCTGTTTGCGCATGAGTCGGCGGAGCTGGGCAGCTCCGTCGCCCGTGGGGACGAGCTCGCCCAACTCACGACCCACCGCTTTGACGTCGAGAGTCGATGTGAGCTGCGACCGATCCGGTTCGGTCCGTGCCTGAGCGTCGGCATGTCCGTGGGGCGCGAGCTCGTCTACGTCATCGACGAGCCGGGACATCTTCAGGTGCTGTCACCGATGGCTGGAGAGAGAGTCGCCGAAGTCGAGCTCCCGGCCGCGGCCGCTCGGCCGAATCGGCTGACCGGTAGTGCCACGCATGCCTTGGCGGTCTCTTCCGACTCTGTCCACCGGATCGATCTGCGGCAGGCGTCGGCCTCGCACCGCTTGGCGGTTCCCTTCACGAGCGCCGCGTTGTTCGCCACGGACCTCGGGGCGCGCTGGGGTGCGGCGATCGAAGACTCCACCGTGCGGGTATGGGATCTCGCCCGCCCGCGATCGCCCTGGACCATCCCGACTTCGCACGCCGAGCCGCGCGTCGTGTTCGGCCCTGCCGGCACCCGCATTGCCGTGCAGGGCGGTCACAGCCGTCGGGTCGAGCTGTGGTCGCTGAGCCCCGACCAGCCGCCGGAGCCCGAGCCGTCGATCAGCGTGGAGGCCCACCGCGTCGTCTGCATGGCGTTTTCTCCCGAAGGCAGCCAGATGGCCATGGGCACCGCGGCCGGGGTCGTGAGCCTCTGGTCGTTGGAGCCCCGAGAGAAGCTCGAACAGTTCGCTGGTGGTTCGATGATCATGCAGATCGGGTTCGCGCCGGGCGCTGGTTTGGTCGCGTCGCTCGACAAGGACTCCGTCGTTCGCGTATGGGCGGCCGGCGACCTCTCGGTCGTTGATCACGAACGGAGAGCCGACTACTCGTTTCCGGCCTTCGTCTACGCGGTGTGCTATGGCGGCAGCGGCGAAAGGTTCTATTCGGGAAGTTGGGGCCAGGGAGTTCGCATCTTCGATGCGGCGACCGGCTTGCCGATCGGTCAACTTGCGGCCACGACCGGTGCGCACATGGACGCGATCGCGGTCCATCCGGACGAGACGCTCGTTGCGGTTTCACAACAGGGCCGCGGCTTGCAGGTCTTCGATCTTCGGACGGGGGTAGAGGTTGCGGCGCTCAACGCGGAGCTCGCCGTGCCGTCCTTCTCACCGTGCGGCAAGCAGCTGGCTGCGCAGGCGGAAGATGGCCTGAGGATCTGGAGCACCGACGACTGGTCGCTCGTCGTCGCTCGGCCGGATCTTCCACGCGGCGTCCCGCTGCGACGTAGTATTTCGTACAGCCTCGATGGTCGATGGCTGGCTGTGGCGACCGACGACGTCGTCGCGTTGCTCGACGCGTCGACCGCCGCTCCGGTGACGACGTTGAGCGTTGGCCGCGCTTGGAACGTCGCCTTCGACCCCACCAGTCGCGAGCTCGCCATGTGCTCCGATGGCCTCATCCGCCTATGGAGCCTCGATCGGCGCGAGATCCGCGCGGAGCTTCGCGTCGACTACGAGCCGGTTGACGCGGTTTGGGGTGCGCAAGGGCGACTGTTCGTCGCCGGGTACGAGGGCTTGCTGCACGTTCACGACACCCTGACCGGAAGCGAAGTCGCTCGTCTCGCGGGCCACACAGACTACGTCAATTCGGTGGCGCTCGATCCCGCCGGCGAGCGCGTCATCACGGGCTCCGGCGACACGACGGTGCGCGTCTGGGAAACCGCGCCGCTGGCCGATCGGTACCACGCGCGCCGGCAGTACGAAGTCATCGCGTCGCGCCTCCGGGATCGCGTCGCCGACCTCGTCGGAACTGTCGGGACGGTCGAGGCGATCCGCGTCTTGGCAGCGGATCCCGCTCTGTCACCCCGCGAGCGCGAGATTGCGGCGCAGCTGTGCGTGCGCCGCGCGCTGCGTCGTTAGAACGTGCCGATCGTGATGTCGAGCGCGTTGGCGAGGTGTGGTCCCGCCGAAGTGTCGATCGACAAACCCTGCACGCAAAGGCTGGCGCCGACCAGCTGTTGGTCGTTGGGAATTGGCACGGCGAACGGCTGGCCGGTCGTGGGGCTCTGGACGACCACGTGCGCGGTCAGGTCGCAGAGCAGCGTGCCGAGAGGGCCCAAGGGGACGTTGGTGGAGCTGCCAGACAGAAGCGCGAAGTCCGCGGTGGCGCCCGGAACGAAGCTCGTGTGATCGATTCTCGGATCCCAGGTTTGACCGACGATGGGCGGCGAGGTGACGCCGGGCAGAAAGGCCTGGGGGTTTGGCGGGGTGCCCAGCCGCACCACTTCAGCGGATTGCAGAGGTACGGTGATGATCGCGGAGATCGCGTAGAGGGGGCGCGTTTCGAACTGCCAGCGGCGCTCGTTGGCGAAGTTCCAGAATCGGTCGGTCGCGCCGACCAGGCCGATGCCCGATTCGCGCTGGCTGGTGGGCTTCCCGAGCGGGAAGTAGAACCCGCCGTCGGGAGTCGTTCCGGTCCAGGCCTCGAAGTAGCCCAAAGCGAGTGCGTTCTGCCCCGACCCGGTCAGGTCGATGGGGGCCAGGTGGTTGCCCGTGGCGTTCCACAGCTGGCCGTAGTCGTTGGCGACGCGGACCCCATCCACCCGGTAGATGGGGACGCCGGTTGCTCCGGCGGCGGAATAGTGAGTTCCGGTGTTGTCGAGGGCGCTGACGGCCTCCGAGCTGGCGATGGCGGACCAGGTCGTGTTCATCGACCTCAGGTCTTCGACGTTGTTGGCGTCGGTCGTGACGAAGGCGTTGTAGTCG
>JBCCGH010000167.1:0-21397 GCA_039029375.1 Planctomycetota bacterium | reverse complement strand
GAGCGACACCGAAGTGATCGAAGAGCTGCTCCGCCGCCAACTCAACGGACCGGCCCCCGTGACGAAGCCAGCCCCGGCAGCGGAACCGGCCCCAGCAACATCGGAGGCCCCCACAACATCACAGGCGCCGCGAACCACGACCCAGTGCCGTCGTCCACCGAAGCCTCGGTCTACCGCCGCGACCAACACGCGTGCCGCAACTGCCACCGCCCCTTCGATCTCCAGGTGCACCACATCACCCGGCGCGCCGCCGGCGGCGGCAACGCGCCGGCCAACCTAATCCTCCTCTGCGGCACCTGCCACGCCTCCGTGCACCGTGGCTTCCTCTCGATCCACGGCAACCCCGACCCGGGCCCGCTCCACTTCACCTCCGCCGACGGCACCCCCGTCCACTGCCCGCCCGCGCGGTCGCGGCGTGCGCCCGCCGCGCCAACCGCGCCAACCGCGCCAACCGCAGCCAACGCGCCCATCCCGTACCCCGCCCCACCATAGGCAGAGCGGTTGCGCCGCCCTGCCCGTCACCGTCGGCTTCGCCTGCTCGCTCGCCCCCTGAGGGGCGAGCTGGCGAAGTCGACCGCGCCGGACGGGCCGGGCGGCCCCTGCCCAGAGCCCGAGGCCGAGCTGCTCCGGCCCTGCAAAGACAGCCGCGCCTCAGGTCGCTGCTTCAGCGACTAGTCGCCGCGGCGCAGCCTTCGGCCCACGCCAACCGCACGCTGCAGCAACCAGCGCCGCAGCGGCGGGGTCACGGCCAGCGCACCCGCACGCCATCCCGCGCGGTGCGGCCGCGGCAGCGCGCCGTGCCGCAACGCCGCCAGCATGTCGCCCCAGCCGTGTGGCGCGGCGAGCTGGCGATGCTGCGCGAGCTCGCCGTGGCCATCCTCCCAGGGAAACCGCCCGAGCGCCCGTGCCTCGGCGCCCGTGGGCGCGAGCAGCATCTCGCGCAGCACCGCCAAGACCGGCGCCCGCACGTCTGCCGTCACGTCGATGAGGGTGCGATCCAATAGCAGTGCGTCACAGAACGCCGCGACCGTGCGCTGCAGGACGCCGAGCCCCCACTCGACGACCGGCGCATTGGCCGGCGCGAGCCGCGGCACGATCCCGCCATCGCGCTCGTCGAAGCCCAGCAGCGTGCCGTGGTCCGCCGCGCAAAACGCCTCGAGCGCCACGACCCCAAACCCCGGGAACAGCCCGCGCGCCGCGGCCGGCGACTCCGGCTCCAGGTACACCACCGGCGCCTGCATCTCCCGCTGGCGGCCGTCGTGGATCTGCGCGAAGTAGAAGCACTCGGGCCGCGGCGCGCCGCGGCGATCCGTGACCGCGGAGAGCGACTCCTGCAGATTGCCGTGGCCGACAACCTCCACGATCGCCGGGCGCTGCGCGGCCAACAGCCCTTGGGCGTCCAGGTAGCGCACGAGGTGCGCCTGAGCCCGCCCGGCGGTGGCCCGCACCGCCGCGCCAACCCTCGCTCCCGCCACCCACGGCCGCAGCCGCGCGCGCTCAGCCTCGTCGAGCGGCCGGTCCCAGGCTGCCGCATGCAGCCCCAACGCCACTAGCTCGGCCGCGAACGCCTCCGGCTCTTGGCCGAGGCGTGCCAGGAGGGCGCGCACCGACAAGTCGTCGGTCTGGTCCCAGATCCAGGCCAGATCGGCATGCGCGCCCGCAGCGACGGCCGGCAAGTTCCAGCCCTGGCGGCTGGCGTAGAGGTAACGACAGGGCACGGCCACGCCCAGCCGCGGCGCCAGCCGCTGCGCGATGTCGAGGAGGATCTGGCCGTCGCGCGCCAAGAACCACAGCCCATCGATCGCCCGTCGCTCGGCCTCCCGCAGGATCCACAGCACGTAGCCCACCAGGACCGGCGCGACGACGTCGGCGGCCAGATCGCGCACCGCGGCGGCGTGCGGATCGTCCGTGGTGACGTGCAAACGCGCGAGCCGCGCCGCGCCGGCGAACGCCGCGGTCAGCCCAGCGCCGCCGCCGTGACGCTCCAGCTCGGCCTCGCGGGCCGTCGGGTTGCCGCGCGGGCACCACTCCGCGCGCAGCCCCACGCCGCGCGCCGCGGTCACGTCGTGGTCGGCGCGGTTGCCGCGATGCCGAATCTCCTGCGGCGCCACCGCGGCCTGCTCGGCCAAGCGACGGTAGAGCGCGCCGTCGGCCTTGTTGACGCCGGCGTCGGCCGAGGTCAGCACCAAGTCGCCGGCAGCCCAAACGCCGTGCGCCCGCAGCGGCTCGCGCAGGGCGTCCGCCGACCAGGGCGTGTCGGAGACAAACGCCACGCGGGCGCCGCGGCCACGCGCTTGCGCCACGGCGCGCACGCCCGCGGGCACGGGCCGTAGCAGTTGCACCTCCAAGTCCAGCTCCCGGCGCAACACCGCGTCGCGCGCCACGTCGTCCCAACCCAGCGTGGCGCCGAGCTGCGCGTAGATCTCCGCGAGGCGCACCTCGCGGCCGGCGGCCTTGGCACTGCGGTAGGCGTCCACCTCGGCCTGGCGGCGCGCCGCGGCGAACGCGGCGGCGTCGGTCACGTCGCCGGCGTCGCGCAGCTGGCGCCCGAGCGCGCCGAACACGGCGAGCGGCGAACCGACGGCGCGCGTGAGCACCGTGTCAAACACGTCAAACGACTCGACTTGTGCCGCCATCAGGTCACGCGCCGCTGCCGCCGACCTCCGCAAACAGGTCGCGATACCGGCGCGCTTCGCGCGCGAGGTCGTGCTCTTCCTCCGCGCGCCGCCGCGCCGCCGCGCCGAGCTCCGCCGAGCGCCAGGGCTCGGCGAGCACCCACGCGATTCCCGCGGCCAGCTGGGCCGCGTCGCCGACCGGCGCCAGCACGCCGGTGCGCTCTGGCACCACCAGGTCCGGCAGCCCGCCAGCGGCAAACGCCACGGTCGGTGTGCCGCAGGCCGACGCTTCGATCACCGTGGTCGGCAGGTTGTCGGCGAGCGACGGCATCACGAACACATCGGCCGCGGCATACGCCAACGCGAGCCGCGCCGGGTCGTCGATGTGGCCGAGCGCGTGCACCGGCACACCTGCGTTGGACTCGGGCCACGGCGGCCCAAAGCTCACGACCTGCAGCGACCCCTGGCGCAACTGACGCAGCGCGGCCTCCAGCTCAGTCCGGCCTTTGCGGGGCTGGTCGGACCACGCCCCAAACAACACGACCGGTCCCGCGGGCCGCAGGCCGAGCTGCTGGCGCGCCTCTTGCCGCTCGTGCGGCCGAAACGTCTGCAGGTCGATGCCGTAGGGGATCACTTCGACGCGCCGGGCCTTGAACAGGCTGCTCTGCCGCGCGCAGTCGGCCAACCACTGACTCGGCGCCACGACGGTGATCGCCGCCTCCCGCCAGCGCCGGGCCTTGCGCATCCACGTACGCCGCGACAGGTCTGCCTCGCGGCCACTCTGCAGCTGCGGACACGCGCCGCACCGTCGGCGATAGCGGTCGCAGTCCATGCTGTAGTGGCAGCCACCGGTGAACGGCCACATGTCGTGCAGCGTCCACACGACCGGCCGCCCCAGCCGCGCCACGCTGCCAATCGGCACGAAGGCCGCACACACCCAGTGCAAATTGACCACGTCTGGCGCCAGGCGGCGCACCGTCCGGTGCACGCGGCTCGGCAGCCACGACAGAGAGAACTGGCCCGGCCCCGGATCGTGCCCCCGCCGCAGGTGCCGACGATCCAGGCGGCGCCGCTGCCGATCGCGCGCTGCCGAGCGGGCGCCGTGCACGTGATCGCCGTGCCCCGCCGCCTGCTCCGGCGTCGCGACGAGCACCTGCGACGGCACCCCCAAGCCGCGCAGCCCCCGATGCAGGCGTGCGGTCGCGCCGCCGGCGCCGCCGAGCAGGGACGAGCTGAGCAGCAGCGGGCGCATGGCGGCTAGGCGAGACGCTCGATCGCCGGATCGGGAAACCGCACGACGCCCCAGCTGGCGTGCCACTCACCGGCTACGCCGTCGGCGTCATCCTCGCGCCCGGCCAAGACCTGAAACTGCATCGCGTCGCGCACGACGTCGAACTCGCGGCGCCGGGTCTGCCCATCGCCGGTCCCCACCGAGACCGCGCACGTGTAGGTGCCGGGCGCCAACCGCGGCTCTGCCAGTGCGACGCGAAACCTCGCCTGGTCGCCTGGGCGCAGGCCGGCCTGCGCCGGCGAAAACAGCGTGCCCACGGCGACGCCGTCGATGCGCGCGACGGTCACACCAAACCGCAACTCCGGCACCGCCTCGCGACAGCGCACGGTGAGGCACAACGCCAGCTCACGGTCCGCGGCGAGCAGTGGCGTCTCGACCCCAGCGAGCTCGACGCGCTGCAGCTCGATCGCGCGGCTGAGCTGCGGGAACGGCCGCGGCGCGTCGGCCACGTCGCGCACGGTGCCGGCGCTGTCCTGAAACGACGAGAGGTAGCGCTGCACTACCTCGCCCGTCGGGCCTTGGCCGGCGATACGGCCGCCCTCGAGCCATAGCCCCGTCGTCGTCAACTCCTGCACCGCCGCCATGTTGTGGCTGACGAACAGCACCGTCCGCCCCTCACCCGCCGCCGTGCCCATGCGACCCAGACACTTCTTTTGGAAGGCCGCGTCCCCCACCGCCAAAACCTCGTCGACCAAGAGGATCTCCGGCTCGAGGTGCGCGGCGACCGAGAACGCCAGCCGCACGTACATGCCGCTCGAGTAGCGCTTCACCGGCGTGTCGAGGAACGCCGCCACCTCGGCGAAGTCGACGATCTCGTCAAACTTGGCGGCGATCTCGACGCGCTTCATGCCGAGGACGGCGCCGTTCAAGAAGATGTTCTCGCGCCCAGTGAGCTCCGGGTGAAAGCCGGTCCCGACCTCGAGCATCGAGCCGACGCGCCCGACCAGCTCGACGCGGCCGCGCGTCGGCGCGGTGATCCGCGACAGCACCTTCAACAGCGTGCTCTTGCCGGCGCCGTTGCGGCCGATGACGCCGAGCACGGCGCCGCGCGGAACCTCAAACGACACGTCCTCGAGCGCCCAGAGCGTTTCGACCTTGGCGGGAGACGCGAGCCCGAGACCGCGCCGGACGCCGAGGGTGAGCGCATCCCGCAGCGTGCGGTGCCGGCCGCGCTCGCCGAGGGTGAAGCGCTTGGCCAGACCGTCGACCACGATGGCCGCGGGTGCCCCACTAGATGACATCGGCGAACGAGCGCTCCACGCGGCGGAAGTACAGCAGTCCCACCGCCAACAGCAGCAGCGAGGTCGCAGCCGAGAGCCCGAGCAGACTCCAATCGATCGACTTGCCAGGCAACACGGCGGCGCGGTGCGCGTCGACGATCCCGCCCATCGGGTTGAGCCCAAGCAGCCAGCGCCGTCCCTCCGGCACACCGGTGGCCGGCCAGATCACCGGCGTCGCGAACATCCAGAGCTGCATCAAGAACGGCGTGACGTAGCGCAAGTCTCGATACTCGACGTTGAGCGCGCCGAGCAGGGCGCCGGCGCCGGCAGCGGCCAGCAGCGCCAGCGGCAACAGCAACGGCAGGCACGCCAGCTCGGCGTCCGGCACGACGCCGAAGACCGCCATCAGCACCGCCAGCAGCAACAGTGCAATCGCGTAGTCCAGCACGGCCGCCATGGTCGAGGCCATCGGCAGGTAGAGCCGCGGGAAGTAGGTCTTCGTGATCAATCGCGCGTTGGCCACCAGGCTGTTGGCCCCGTGCGTGGTCGCCCCCTGGAAGTAGACCCACGGCAGCAGGCCGGCGTAGGAAAACACCTCGTAGGGTGCCCCTTCGGAGTCGATCCCGGCGTAGCGACCAAAGATGATGGTGAACACCACCATCATCAGCGCCGGCTGCAGCACCGCCCACAGCCCGCCGAGCACGGTTTGCTTGTAGCGCACCTTGACGTCGCGCCAGGCGAGGAACAGCAGCAGCTCGCGATGGCGCCACAGCTCGCCGAGATCGAGCGCGGCCCACGAGCGCGCGGGCACGAGCACGGTGCGAGCTTGACTGGCGGGCGCAGTGCGGGAGACAACCATCCGTTGCGCAGCGATGCTAAGGCGCAAGCGCCGGCGGGAACACCGCGCGCTGCGGCTCGTGACGCTTCGGCCTACGACCCGTCGCTGCGCAGCTCTTCGATGGCGCGGTCGATCTCGGCCTGGCTCGCCCCGGCCGGGAGCCGGCGCTGCAGCACCCCACGCTCGAACGTCACCGACAGGATGTGCCCGCCGCCCGGCGCGTCGCTCAGGGCCCAGCCCTGCCCCAGCAGATCCGCGGTCTGCAGCATCGTGGCCCGCACCGCGTCGCGCCGCTCCGCGCGCGCGGCATCGCGCAGCTGCGGCTCGAGCGCCTGAGCGCCCCGATGGATCGCCAACGCCGCGGCGGCCCGCCGCACCCGGCCGCTGCGGTCCTGCAACGCCTGCTGCAACACCTCGAACAGCGCTTCGCCGCTCTCCTGCGCGCGACCGAGACACAGCAGCGCGTTGAGCCGGACCTCGGCTTGCGGGCTCTGCTGCAGCCGGCGCGCCGCCGCGTACGCCATCGTGCTCACCGCGGCCAGCTCGCCCAGCATGTCAGCGCCCAGCTTGCGCGCCGTGGCGCGATCCGAAATCGCCAGCTCCACGACGGCACCGAGCGCCCGCTCATCGATGACGCCAATCCTGACCGCGCGCTCATAGCCGTCGACCGCGGCCTTGAACTCGGCATAGTCGTCAAGAGGACGATCGCCGAAGTAGAGATCGACCCACGTCCTAAACGTCCCGGGATCACGCACGCGATGCCTCGAACCGCGCCCGATGATACCCGGGGCCACGCCCGAGGTCGCCGCCCGGGGTCACCGCGACCACAGCGCCCGCGCCCGGTCGGGCCGATTGGTAAAGACCGCGTGGACCCCCGCGGCGGCGGCTGCGCGCAGCTCGTCGTCCTCATCGAGGGTGTACACCGCGACCTTGCGCCCGAGCACGGCACACTCCGCCACCAGCGCGCGATCGAGCTCGTGGCCGGCAACGTGCAAAAGGGTGGCCCCGACCTCATCGAGCACGGTACCGAGCGATCGACCGTGATGCCGCGCCTCGTTCCACAACGTCGCGCGGGCGAGCGCCGGGGCCATCTCGCGCGCCTGCCGCAGCGCGTCGGGCTCGAACGACGACAGCAGAATGCGCTCCATCGCCCCCCGACGCTCGATGCACTCGAGCACCCGTTCGACGACACCACCCGCGACCGCATCGCCGGCCCCCGCGGCCATGGCCTCGGGCTTGATCTCGACGTTGACCAAGGTGTCGCGCCCCACGCCCGCCAAGACCTCGTCCAGCGTCGGGATGCGCGCGCCGACAAACTCCGCCGCAAACCACGCCCCGGCGTCGAGCGCCCGCAGCTCCGCCAGGGTCCGAGCCAGGACCGGTCCGTGCCCGTCGGTCGTGCGGTCGAGCACGTCGTCATGGATCACGACCACCTCACCATCGCGGCTCAGCGTCACGTCGAGCTCGATCATGTCGACACCGAGGTCGCACGCGCGCTCGAACGCCAGCAGGGTGTTCTCCGGCGCAACGCCCGAGAAGCCCCGATGCGCAATGACGCGCGGGGCCGCCCCGGGTCGCAAGAACTCGGCAATTGTGCGCGGGACCGCCGTCACGGCCGGTCCGGGTGCAGCACGGTGTCGACGTCGATGGCCAAGAGCCGCCCCTGCGCATCGAACTCGAAGGCCAGCCCCGCGCCCGGCAGGGCCGTCCCGCCCAACGCCGGCGGCGCCACCTGCAGGTAGCGGACACGGGGCCCAGCGCCCGCATCGGGCTCCAGGCCGGCGTAGACCAACGTCCCGGCATCGGCGGGCAACCCGATCAGCTCTGGGTTGTCCCGCAGCACGCGAGCCGCACATTCGACCAAGTCGTCAGGGGTAAACGCGCCGCGCCGCCCGAGCGACCCGACCGAGACGTTGCCGATGTCCTCGAGCCGGGCGATCGGATGCGCGCCCGGCCCCGCACTCGGCACCTCGCGGTAGTGCTCGAGCCGCAGCTCCAGCTCCTGGTGCACGTGCAGAGCGTGTGGGTGGCAGTGCCGGCCAAAGCTCCCGTGGCTATGGCAGAACTGGCCGTGCACGTGCTGGCTGTCGTAGTAGGAGTGACAGCGGCCCGCGCCGAGCAAGAACACGGTCGCGCAGGCCAGCGCCCAGGGCGCGCCCGCGCGGAGGATCGTTCGCCGAGCCCGTGACATGCGGTGCAGGATACCGCTTGGCGGCCGCCAGGTGCGGCCCGACGTTCGGGCACGTTGCCGCGACTACCAGCCGACGTTCAACTCGAGACCCGGCGTCAACGCGACGCCACCGATCGCCCCGGGATCGAGCACCAGGCCCTGCCAGAAGAACGAGCAGCCGACCAAGTCCAGGTCGTTCGGCAACGGCAACGGCAACGCGACCGCGCCGGCACCGTCGAGCGCGCCGAACCAGGGCGTCAGCAGCGGCATCAGGTGCAGCGTGCCGCCGAACAGCGGCAGCTCGGCGGGCGTCATGCCGAAGAGCAGCGCCGCGCCGGCGCCGGGCAGGCCGTCGGCGAGGTTGAGCGCCACGGTTTGCTGCAACGCCGGATCACCGGTCCCGTGGATCCACGGGACCACGCCGCCGCTACCCGCGAGCCCGACTCCGTAGGCGTCGAAGCGACCGCGGCTGACGTTGGCCAGCGCCGCGATCTCTAGGCCACCCAAGGCCCGCGCCTCGATGCGCAAGTCGTCGATGTGGCCGTGGAACGCCTCGCCGCCGGCGCCCGCCGGCTGCGAGCCCACGGACATCGGCATCGTCGGATCGGTGTCGATCGTACCGACGAGCGGCATCGAGCCCACCTCGGCGCCATCGAGGTAGAGGCGCAGGACCGCGCCGTCGTGCGTGAGCGCCGCGTGGTGCCAGGCACCGATGCGCAGGTTGCCGCGGTCCGCCTTCAGCAGATGGGTCAGGCCCCCCACCCGGACGCGCGCGTTCAAACGCTCCCAGGCGATCACCGGCTCGGCGCTCAACGCCAAGATGTGCTCGTGGTCGTGGATGCTCTTCGCCTTGGAGATGAGGCGGGGACCGCCGGCCCAACCCGGCAGCGAGTCGGCCTTGAACCACAGTGCCACGGTCAGGTGCTGCCCACCGGGGTCGAGCGTGCCGAGATCGATGCGGTCGTCGACGCCATCGAAGGCCACCGAGAAGGCGCTGCCGTCGGCGGTGTCGACATCGTAGACCGGCCCATTCACCAGCGTGCCGGGGCTGCCGCCACTGCTCGCGTCCAAAGCCGTGAGGCCCGCCCCTTCGTCGAGAGGCAAGTGCGTCAACATCGCCGTCGGCGCCACCAGCACGATCTCGAGATCGCCGCGCGCCGGGCGCACGCCGGCCTCGCCGCCATCCCGCACCGTGAAGGCCAAGCGGTCGCTCGACACATTGGCGCCGGCGTGCCGGTACGCCACCCGGCCCTGGTTGATGTCGTCCTGGGTGAACGTCCCGCCTGCGGTGAGCGGCGCGCCGGCGAGCTCCAGCTGGCCGAACGACGGGGCGACCTCGAGGGTGTAGGTCAAGTCCGCCGGGCCATCGTCGGCATCGATCGCGCGCAGATGCGCGCTGCCGATCACCCGGCGCTGGCCGTCGGTGATCGCGATGTGGTGGCGGCGCAGCTGCTTGTGCAGGGCGATCTCGTCGGAGTCGCGGCAGGCGCTGATGACGTCGAGGTCACCGTCGGCATCGATATCGATCGACGAGACGCCGTAGGCGGCGAACGCGAACCCGTCGATCACGTGCTTGGTGAAGCGGCCACCGCCATGGTTGGCGTGCCAGGCGACCGTGTCATCCTCGACGCTGGCGACGAGCGGGTCGGGGTAGCCGTCGCCATCGAGGTCGGTGACCACCGCGGTGCGCACCTTGCCGGCGCTGCCGTCGATGAGCCGCCGCACGAA
This sequence comes from Planctomycetota bacterium, assembly GCA_039029375.1. GTDB lineage: Bacteria > Planctomycetota > UBA1135 > UBA1135 > UBA2386 > JBCCGH01. Next base: position 11,535 of record JBCCGH010000167.1, on the reverse strand, counting down.
GCCACCGCCGCCGTCGTGCTCGTACCACACCACCGAGTCGTCCAGCGCCAGGGCCGCCAGCAGGTCCACATCCCCGTCGCGGTCCAGATCGGTCGGCACGACGTAGTAGGCGCCCCGCGCCTGGTCGTCGATGACGCGAATCGTGAAGTTGGTGGCACCGTCGTTCTCGTACCAAAGGATCTCGTTGCCGTAGTTGGCCGCGGCGACGATGTCGAGATCGCCATCGCCGTCGATGTCGCCAACTTCGGCCCGCTTGGCACCGTTGGCCAGCGCGTCGATCAGGTGCTCAGTGAAGCCCATCGCGCCGTCGTTCTCGTACCAGGCGACCCGGTTCACGTTCTGACTTGTCGCGACAAGGTCGAGGTCGCCGTCGGCGTCGAGATCGGCAGGAACGAGCGAGTGCGGCCCGTCGACCACGTCGACCACGTGGCGCGTGAACGTCGCCAGGCCGTCGTTCTCGTACCAGACAAACAGGTCCGACGTGAAACCTGCGGCGAGCACGTCGACGTCGCCATCCTGGTCGAGGTCGACCACACCGACCGGATACGCGCCGCCGAGCGCAGGATCGAGCGTGACTGGCGTGAATACGCCACCGAGCTCGTTGCGGTACCAGCGCACCAGCCCGTTGGCAAAATCCGTGGCCACGATGTCGAGGTCACCGTCCCCATCGAAGTCGGCGCTCTCCGCCGCGTGCGTCTCGTCCATCGTCGTGTCGAGCACCAGCTTGTCGAAGGCGACGGCGCCGGTGGCGATCCGCGGCGGCTGGTTGGTGCCCTGCGCGAGCCCCACCGAGGCACCCAACGCGGCGGCACAAGACGCATGAAGAAGACGACGAGTCGATGCGTTCAAAGGCGATGTCTCCCTAGCACGCGGCGCCGGCCGCCGCTCTTCCCAGTCTCGGACGACGCCGTTGTGGCACCGCCAGGCGCGCCGCCCCCAGACGGCACGCGCTCCCCGTTGAAGAAGCGGATCACACGATCCGCGGATCCGCCAGCACCCACCGCGTTCGTCTCACATCAAGGCGCTCGCCGCCGACGCCCCGTCCGGGCGTGAGACACCGACCACTCGCCAAGCACGCCGCTACCCGTCCCCGACCAAGGCCGGGACGCTTCACACGCGCACAGCGACGCTCCTGCTGCCGCCGCTCGCGCGGGCCGACGAGATCATTGCCCGGCCGTCACCGCAAGCGCCACTCTCACCCCCCAGCCAACGCCGCCAGCACGGGCGCATGCACACCCGGCGCCGCCGCGACGCACGACGCCCCCTCGACCGGATCGCCTCCATCCCACGTCGTGATGACCCCGCCCGCCCCGCGCACAACCGGGATCAGCGGCAGCACGTCCCAGGGATTCACGATCGGATCGACCATCGCGTCGATGAACCCGCTCGCCAGCAGCAGGTAGCCGTAGCAGTCCCCCCACGTCCGAAACAGCTTGACCTGCCGCCGCAGGCCGTCGAAGCGCGCCAGGTCTTGGTACTCGTCGACGGAACCGAGATCCGTCGTGCACAGGACAGCATCGGCCAACGCCGCCGTTGCCCGCACTCGGACCGGCCGGCCATCGCGCGTCGTCGCCACGCCATCGCCGACGCACAGCTGGCCCAGCACCGGCTGGTGGATCGCCCCCAACACTGGCTGGCCCTGATGCAGCAACCCGATCAGCGTGCCAAACAGCGGGCTCCCATGGGCAAACGACAGCGTCCCGTCGATCGGGTCCAACACCCAGACAAACTCGGCGTCGGCGTTCTCCTTGCCGTACTCCTCGCCGAGGATCCCATGGCCGGGGAAGTGTCGCGTGATGAGCTCGCGCATGCAGGCCTCGGCGTCGCGGTCGGCGCGCGTGACGATCGTCGCATCGCTCTTGGACTCGACCGCGAGATCCGGCGCCGCGTAGTACGGCCGAATCACCGCGCCGCTGGCCTCGGCCAACGTGTGCACGAACTGCCGGTGCTCAGGGGTGACCGCGGCCGCGCTGCTCAACTGAACGCTCCGTTCACCCACATCTCCTGCGCGGTCTCGTAGTCCTCGGGCCGCCCGATGTCGAGCCACGCGCCCTCGATGCGAAACGCGCGCACGATCTCGCCAGTCTCGATCAGGCGCGTGACCAACACCGGCAAATCACAAGGCGCGCCTGGGGTCAGGTGCCGCAGCACGTCGGGGCGAAAACAGTAGATCCCGGTCGACACCTCGAAGTGGTGCACCGGCTTCTCGATGTAGGCGTTGACCCGGCGGTCCTCGCCCACCTCGAGCACGCCCAGCGACACGTCCATGCGCTTGCGATACACCGCCAACGTCGCCATGGCACCGCTGGCACGGTGGTCTCGCATGAGGACGTCGTAGTCCAGGTCGGTGAGCACGTCGCCGTTCATCACCAGCACGTCCTCGTCGAGGTCAGCCAGGAGCGACAGCGGGCCGGCCGTGCCGAGTGGCTCACGCTCGATCGAGTAGTCGATCTGGACCCCGAACTTCTCGCCGGCGCCGAAATAGGCCTGGATCAGAGAGGCCAGGTGCCCCACCGCCATGGTGATCCGGTCGAAGCCGGCCTTCCGCAGCTGGCCGACCACGATCTCGAGGATGGGCTGCTCGCCCACCGGCATCAGTGGCTTCGGCAGCACCGAGGTGTAGGGCAGGAGGCGGCGGCCCCTGCCACCAGCCAGAATGATTGCGCGGCGCACCATGGGGGATTCTGCGGGAGACCGAGACGGTACTAGCCGGCCGGTGGCGGCGCGAGCACTGGAGCACCGAGCACTGGGACACACTGGGGCGATCCCTCGCTCCGGCAAGCGCTCCGGCTATACTCTTACGGCTCGCCGGTCCCGCGCTTTCTTTCCACCAACCGACGGTGCGGCCGCCTCTCCTCGTTTCACCGAGCCCCGTCACACCTCATGAGCGCTCTCCGAGCCCTGATTCTCAAGTCCAACGACTATCCCGTGGCGGGCGCCGTGCGGCTCGTCGAGATGTATGTCGCGCACCTCGACCGCGCCCGCGTCGAGCCGGTGCTCTGCCACATCGTCTCCCCGGACCGCGAGCCGACGCTCACCCAGGTGTCGCCGCGGATGGAAGGGATCGAGAACCACGAGATCGTCTGGAAGGGTCTGCGCCAGGCCCGCGCCACCGGCGCCGAGCTGCGCCAGATCATCCAGAAGGCCGGCATCGACGTCGTCACCAGCAACGACATGCGCACCGACCTGACGGCGCGGCTGGCCGGCGGCAGCAAGGGCATGGGCGTGCCGTGGACGGCCTTCGTGCACGGTTGGATCGGCTTCAAGCGCACCATGGCCGACATGCGCTACGGCTTCTACGAGCTCGCCAACCGCTGGGCCGTCCGCGCCGCCGACGAGATTTGGACCGGCTCGCACGCGTGTGGGCGCGACGCCCGCAAGATGCTGCCCAAGAAGATGCCGCTGCGCATCTGCATGAACGCAGTCGAGCCCTACTACCTACAGACGCAGCCGGGCGAAGCGCAGGCCTTGCGCCAATCGCTCGGTCTGCCCGACGACGCCCTACTCACGGGCACGCTGGGCCGGATGGCGTGGGCCAAGGGGCACCACTTGCTGGCCCAAGCCGTGATCGAGTCGGGCTGCGACAACCTCTACGGCGTGCTGCTCGGCTACGGCGAGGAAGAAGAGAAGCTCCGCGACATGATCTCGAAGCCGCCCTTCAAGGGGCGCATCTTCATGCCGGGCAAGAAGGCGTCGATCGATCAGATGCCGGCCTACCTCGAGGCCTTCGACTTCTTCTGCTTCTCCTCGATCCAGGAGAGCCTGCCGGTGTCGGTGCTCGAGGCGATGTATCAGGACAACGCCGTGATCTGCCCCAAGACCGGCGACCTGCCGCTGGTGCTCGAGGACGGCAAGCACGGCTTGCTCTACCCGCCGGGTGACGTGCCGGCGATGGCGGCGTGCCTGCGCCGCTACGTCGAGGACGTCGAGCTGCGCGAGACCATGCGCAAGGCCGCCAAGGACCGGGTCCTGGCGCAGTTCTGCGCACCGCGCTACTCCAAGGACTGCGAGAACGGTTGGGTGGACATCGTCGAACGCATGTCGGGCACCCGCGCCGCGCTCCGCACGGCCTAGCGCGCCGCCGGTCGCATGGAGATCCGCTTCGCCGCGGCTGAGTACCGGGCGGATACGACCTTCGCCGACGTCGAGCTGACGTTTGCGCGCGACGCGCGCGGTTGGCGGGTGCTGCGCGCCGGCGCCGAGCACCTAGCGCTGGGCCCGGGCTACCGCCCGCTCCGCACGGTGCAATGCGGCGTGTGCTCCACCGACCTGGCGCGGCACTTCCTGCCGTTCCCGTTGCCGCAAGTCATCGGCCACGAGCTCGTCGCCGCGGATGACGACGGCCGCCGCTACGTGGTCGAGATCAACGCCTCGCACCACGCGCGTGGCCTCGACGGCGCGGCGTGCGCGTTCTGCCAGGCCGGGCTGCCCACCCACTGTCCCGACCGCCTGGTCCTCGGGATCCACGACCTGCCGGGCGGCTTCGGGCCACGGGTCCTGGTGCCCGAGCACGCCATGCTGCCGCTACCCGCGGACCTGTCCCTCGACACGGCCACCCTGATCGAGCCGTTCGCAGCGGCGCTGCACGCGGTGACCACCGTGGCGCCGCGCCCCGGCGAGAGCATCGCGGTGCTCGGTCCACGGCGGCTGGGGCTGCTGGTGATCGCCGCCCTGGCGGCCCATCGGCGGGCCCGGAATCGCCCCGGCACCTTCGAGATCGTCGCCCTGGCGCGGCGGCCGGCCATGCTCGAAGCCGCGCGGGAGATCGGCGCCGATCGCGGCGAGTGCGTCGACGAGGACCCTGGCCGGGCTTCGCCGCGGTTCGACGTCGTGATCGACACGACCGGCAACCCCGCGGCCCTGCCCCTGGCCGCGGCGCTGGCGCGGCGCGAGGTGCACATCAAGTCGACCCACGGGCAGCCATCCGGCGGTCTCCAGCACGTCACCGAGCTCGTGGTCGACGAGCTGCGGATCGAGCGGCTCCCCGAGCCAACGAGGCTAGCGCGGTTCGCCCTCACCCAGGAACGCCCACCGGTGATCGCTTGGCTCGCCGAGGCGCCAGCGCCACCGGCACTTCGCGCCGTCGCGGACCTACGCGAGGGTGCTGCCGCGGCCGTGCTCGACCAGCTGGCACAACATCCCGACCCCGCCGGCCTGGGCCGGGTCGACGCCGCCGTCGTGGACACCGGGGCCGCCCTCGACGCCGCCGTGCGCCCCTTGCCGACGCAGGAAACGTCGCTGGTCCGGCCGCGGGGCACGCTGCTGGTCGCCCCGTCCGAGCCCGCGCCGGCGGGCTCACGTGAAGGTTCGCCCGGGCCTACGGCGGCGGTCGACGGCGCGGACCTGCTCGAGGTCGTGGCGGCCCGAGGTGTGCGCGTGAGCACCTCACGCTGCGGCGACTTTGCCACGGCACTGGCCCTGCTCGCCGCCGATCCGGCGCTGCAGCGGCTCGGCGACCGCCTGATCAGCCACCGGTATCCGGCGACGGACCTTGCTCAGGCCTTTGCCACGGCCCGCAGCCCCAATGCCCTCAAAGTCGTGGTCGAGCATGCCTGACCGCCACACCGCCGACTCGCCCCCGCCGTCGAAGTGATACACTGGCGCAGGATTTCCACCGATCCCGCCATGTCCAATGCCATCGCCCGGCTCCAGCGCTTTCGCGCGCTGACGTTCACCCGAACGGCCGTCGTCGTCATCATCCTCTGCACGCTCGGCAGCGGCTTCTGGAGCTTCCTGAAGGCGCGCAAGCAACCGTTCATCTGGTCCGTCTCCTCCACGATCATGCTCCGCGCGGGTCGTGAGGGTGGCAGCGCTCGACCTGACATCCTCGCCGTTGGCGGCGCCGCCTACGGCAACCCGATGATCAAGGCCGAGGACATGAACGTCGAGATGCGCATCCTCAAGAGCCCGAGGCTCCTGCAGCGCGTCTACGAGCGAGTCATGGCCGAGGACACGCCGACGCCCGAGACCGAAGACGGCGAGGCGGCCGAGGAGCCGGCGAGCGGCGGCGTCCTCAGTGTGCTGTCGCGCGGCGTCAAGGACGCCGTGGCGTCGCTCAACCTGGAATACAAGCGTGACCCCGAGGTCGCGAAGTTCCACGCGTTCCGCGGCCAGTTCCAGGTCAAGCTGGTGCCCAAGTCGACGATGATCCAGATCGACGCAAAAGGGCCGAATGCCGAGCGGGCCAAGCGCAACCTCGAAGCGCTACTGGCCGAGTATCAGGACGAGCACATCGCCCTCTACAGCCACGGCGAGATCACCCCGTTCTTCAAAGATCAGCTCGACGAGACCCACCAGCGCGTCGCCGACAAGCAAACGGAGCTGGCCGAGTTCCGCCGGCGCACCAAGATCTTCGACCTGCCCAGCGCGCAGAAGAACCTGCTCAGCCAGAAGATGAGCCTGGAGGCCAGCCTGCGCGGACTGACCGCGCGACGCGCTTCGACCGTCGCGCGGGTCGACCAGCTGCGTGGCGCGCAAGAGGCCACCGAGCCGATGTCGCTGTCGTCCATGTCGCAGGGCCGCAACGGCCTCCGCGAGTACGTGGAGCGGATGGTGATCGAGCTGGAGATGAAGGTGCGCGACGCGCAGGAGAAGTTTCACGACGACCAGATCCCGGTCGATCAGGCGCGCACGCGACTCGAGGAGATGCGCGCGATGCTCGAGGAGCTCCCGGTCAGCGAGGAAGGCGGCCGGGTCGAGACGCGCAACCCGCTCTACACGAGCCTGACGCAGCAGCTCGTCGAGGCCACGGCCACGCTGCAGGCGATTGACGCCGAGCGAGAGGTGCTGGAGACCCAGCTCACGACGGTCTCGGAGACGATCGACGCCCACGAGGGCGAGCGGATCAACTACGAGCGGCTCAATCTGGAGCTCGCCGAGGCGAAGGAAGACCTGCGCCGCGTCCGCATGGGTCTGCGCACTGGTCGCATGAACCAGACGCTCGACCAGGCACAGATCACCAACGTCAAGATCATCGAGCCGCCGACGATCCCGGCCGGGCCGAACATGAAGTTCGGCTTCTCGCCGCGCGTGTTCACGATCATCAGCGGCACCATGACCGGCTTCCTGCTGTCGCTCGCCTTCTTCTTGCTCCGCGGCGCGATCCGCGAGGGCAAGCTGATGACCCAAGAAGGCGAAGCGTAGGGCCACGGCCGGGCGCTGGCCGGGCCCCGTCGCGCCCAGCGCGACGGCAGCGCAGATGCTTGAGCCAGAACTTCTTGGGACAGGACGCGGCCCTCCCGTCGATGCTCCTGGCACCGGCACCTGTCTCAACAAGATGCCTCTGACCGACGAGCAGCTGTTCGATCGCTTTCGCCGCACCGGCGACCGAGACGCATTAGCCGCGGCCTTTGAGCGGAGCGCCCCGACGCTGGCCCAGCTGGCGGTGAGCATGGTGCCGCCGGCCGAGGTCGACGACGTCGTCCAGTCCACCTACATCACTGCGATCGAGAAGCGGCAGGCCTTCAATCCGAACCACAGCTTGGTGGCCTGGCTGCTGGGGATTCTGCGCCTGCACGCTTTGGAGGCACGACGGCGTGACCTTCGCGCGCGGGAGATTCCCGCCGGCGCCAGAACCACCGAGCCCGACCCCTGCAGCCCCGAGGATGCTGCGGCGCACGCCGAGATCCGAGGCATCGTGCTCAGCTCGATCGCCCGACTGGCCGCGCCCTACCGCGAGGTGGTGCGCCTGCGCGTCGAAGACCAACTCGACACTGCCGAGATCGCGGCGCGTTTGGGCCGCACGACGAGCACAGTGCGCACGCAGCTGTCGCGGGGCTTGAAGCAGCTGCGCGCCCACCTGCCAAAGGGGGTCGCGATGGGCGCCGCCGCCGCCGCCCTCCTGCAAAACACCACCAACGCGGCGCAGCGCATCGCCCGTTCGGCCGGCCCGACGCCGCCGCACGGGCCACTGCGCCTAGTCGCGGGCATCGGCGCGGCGCTCTGCGTCGCCACGGCCGCGCGCCTGGCCTGGCCCGCGGCCGCCGCTGCGGAACCGGCGGCTCCCGTGGTCCAGCGCGGCGACGCCGCGGTCGGCCCTCGGCCGAAACCGCCCGGGCCCACACGCCGCGCCGCGGTACCCGTGGCGGCCGCGCCAGCCCGCGTCCGCATCGTCGATGGGACGGGCACCGGCGTCGCCAACGTGTCGCTCCGCCTCATCCACCGACACCGCGACCAACAACCCATCCAGCGGTCGTACGAGCTGGGACAGATCGAGTCCGTCATGACCGACGCGGCCGGCTTCATCTCGGTCTCGCACTTCGACCCGGCAGAGCAACTCGCCATCGCATTCGACGACGGCCGCTCGTTGAGCAAGCCGTTCCAGCTGGTGGCCGGCACGGTCCACACGATCCGCGCGGCGCCCGCGCTCACCGTGACCGTGCGCGTCCACAACGCCGACGGCGACCCAGTTGAGGGAGCCCAGGTGTGGCTGACGTCCAACGCCGTGGCTCTGCCAGGCATTGCGGCGGGCGCCACAGACGTGCAGGGCGAAGCGGCGGCGCGAGTCACCGACTGGCGGACGCCGATGCGGGTCTGGGTCGAGGCCGACGGCTACCAAGTGCCGGCGGCTCACAAGGTCGTACAAGAGCAAGGCCGTACCGACCTCGCGTTTACGCTGTCCCCGTCGTCGCGGGTGCTCCGCGGGCGCGTGCTGGATGTGCGCGGAGCACCCGTGGCCGGCGCCGCGATCAAGCTCGCCGACGAGTGGCGCCTGCCCGTGCGCACGCGCCGAACCGACGCCGCAGGCTCCTTCACTTTGGGCGGGCTCGGCGCCGGTCCCTACCAGCTGGCGGTCCAGGCGCCTGGCTGCGCGGCCGAGGCGCGGACCATCCACACGAATCAGCTCGCGCGCCAGGTCGACGTGTTCGTCGAGCCGGGGACCACGCTCTCGGGTGTCGTGCTCGAGGCCGACGGCAGCGCCGCCCGCGGGCTGGTCGTCGTCCACCCGGCGGTGTCCGTCGCTGGACGGGCGCTGCTCGGGGTGCTGCACCAGTCCACGCCCATTGGCCCTGACGGCCACTACGCCTTGCCGGGGCTGCCGCGCGGGCCCCTGGTCGCGTCGATCCGACGGGGCGGCGAGGCGGCCCTCGTCGAGACCCTGGCCGCAAGCAGCGGCGAGCGCCGTTGGAGCCCGGTGCTCGGCACGATGACCGACATCGCCGGCACCGTGATCGACGCCACCGGGCAACCCGTGCCCGACGCCAAGGTGCAGCTGCTGGCCGACGCGCGCTACGGCTTCCCGGCCGCGCTCACCGCGCGACGATGCACGACCGACGCCGCGGGCCACTTTCGGTTCGCCGGCGTACGCGACGACGAGTATCGCCTCGCCACGCTCCCGCACGACTCGAGCACTCCGCGCAGTCTGCGACGCGTGCGCGCTGGGCAACGCCATCTGCGGATCCCATGGCAGGACGAACGGCAGTGCCGCGTGCAGCTCCGCGCCCGGCAGCCCAATGGTGAGCCAGCCGACGGCGCCACGCTGCGGCTGCTGCACCTCGACGCCGACGCCGCGTCAGATCACAAGCTTGATCGCAACGGCCACGCGCTCGTCGAGCAGCTCTTGCCGGGCCCCTACGAGCTACTCGTCCAGCACTCCACCGGCATGTTTGCCGCGGGCGACCTCGAGCTCACCGCCGCCACACCGATCACGCTCGACGACGTGATGCTTCGGCCACCGGCGTGGGCCCATTTCGAGCTACAGCCCGCCGCGGGCTTTGTGGGCCCACCACCGCCGGTGCGGCTGACGACACCGCGAGCCGCCGTGATCAACTTCGGGGTCGGGAAGGAGAAGGTACCGGGCGGATGGCGCCTCGGACCCGTGCCTGCCGGTCGCTACGACTGGCGCGTGGGCGGGGTGAGCTGCGCTTTACGCACCGGGACCGTCGAGCTGGCCCCTGGCGAGACGCGCCGACTCGCGATCGCCGTCGAGCCGACGATTGCCACCGTGTTTCGCCTGGACGTGGACCACGCCTACAACTGGGGCCGCTTCGCGTCTCTCCACCTCGAGATCTTTGATGCGAACGGCGCCAGCGTGCACGCCACCCGCATCCAAGTCCGAGAGAATCCCGTCCGCAGCGCCGTCGCCCTGCCCCCGGGCGCCTATACCGCCGTCGCGCACACCAACTTTGAGGGGAACGGCACCACGACCTTCGTGGTCCCGGACGGCGCGAAGGCGCCCCAGGTCGAACTCGCGGTTCGCTGAGCTGACCTCCCAACCTCACGGCGTGGGGCTAAGAACCGCCAGCGCTCGGCGTCACACCATTGCTCAACGTGTAGCCACCAGTGGCCCCAGGGTCGGCGATCGCCGCCTGGACGTTGAAGGTCCCGGCCGTGCCGGCGGCCACCGGGAGCGGCAAGACGCCCCGCCCGGAGAGGTCGAGCGGCAGCGGCACGGACGCCGCGGGGACCGTGAGCAACGTGCAGCCGTTGGGCAACGGGAGCGATGTCGCGCCCAAGCCAAAAAGGAGCAGCCCCACGGCGCTCGGGCGGCCGTTGCCGACCGCCAACCGGAGCGTGCCACCGCTGCTCCCGACGTTGGCGTTCTGCACCAAATTGGGCACCCGGCCCTGGGAACCGGGACATCCCACGCCATAGCCAAAGTGAATGCGCGCGACCGCGTAGCTAATCAAGCTGCCCGACAAGGAGCGAAAGCCCGAGCCAAAGTACGCCACGCCGTGGCCGACGGGGCTCGACGACGTCGCGTCCAGATAGGTGAACGTGGACGAGCCACTCCCGCGGTGCGTAAAGCTGATCGCCAACGGGCCGCCCCCGTACAGGAACGGCGTGTGGAAGTCGAAGTAGAACTCGCCCCAGTCATTCGGCTGCGGCGCCGGGCGTGACGGATCGGACTCGAACGGCGTGCTGGCCGTGAGGAGCAACGGGCCCGCGCGCACCAAGAGCGGAGGCTCGGCAAAGTTGGTGGCGTACGTGCCGGTGAAGCTCTCGATCGGGATCGACCGCCCGATCGAGATCTCATAGTCACTCCAAGAGACGTCCGCGGTGGGCCAGGTGGCGGGATTGCGTGTCGTGTTGCCCGCCCGGAAGCTGACGCCGTTGATGACGGCCCCCACCGGCACTCCGGACAACTGGCTCGCCAGAATTCCCAGCTGGTAGGTCCGCGAGTGCCCGGCGTTGCGGACCAGGGTGTTGCTGTAGGTGCTGCCGCGTGTCCTCTCGTTCGCGTTCGGAACCACGATGGACTGCGCGTTGAGCAAAGACACGATGGGCGCCGCCAGAATGGTGACGGCGATCGATGGACGGGGCATGGTGTGGACCTCTCTGGAAACGAAGGGCCACGCGCGCGCAGCCCCCGTTCCTCGTCTTGAGACGCCCGCCGCGCGACAAGAAAGTTCTATTGGTACTTTGACGGGCCGCGAACCGGTCGTCCGCCCGCGCGCCCTAGTGTTGCGTGTCGGAAGTTCGTCACATATGTCGACGGCCCTCTGCGCCGCTCGCGGCGTTGCGTCTCCTCGACTTGTCCACCAACAAGCCCTGCGTCGACAGCGCCTTGCGAGCGGCACACATGGCTCGCCGACT
>JBCCGH010000166.1:0-21453 GCA_039029375.1 Planctomycetota bacterium | reverse complement strand
GCCGTCGGAAGAAGTGAAGTGAAGCGGGCCGGAGTCGGGGTTGCGGTGGATCGAGAGGAAGCCACGGTGCACCGAGGCCTGGCAATTGCCGCAGACGAGGATCAAGTTGGTCGGCGCGTTGCCGCCGCAGGCGGCGCGCGGCTGATGTGGTGGACTTGGAGGTCGAAGGGGTGGTGGCTGTTGCGGCACGCGTGTTGGTCGCGGCGGTAGACCGAGGCTTCGGTGGCCGACGGCACCGGGTCGTTCGGCGGAGCTTCTGATGTTGCGGGCGCAGGCTTTGCCGCGCGGGCCGGTCATCTCTCTTTTTTGAAACGGCGGTCGGTTGGCGGGAGAGTCAGAGCACATGCTCCGATGGGTCCTCTTGGCGACTTTGTGCCCCTCGCTCAGCGGACAGGTCCCGCCCGCCATCGTGACAGTCGACCGCACCGGGCACCAATGGCGTCCTCCGGCCGAGCCGCTGCTGCACCCGCAGCTGAGCCTCGGCATGTCGGCGAGCTCGACGCTGATCGCGGTGGAGGCCAAGCGTTCTTTGAGCAAGGATGTCGATGCCGTCTGGTACCGGCTGGGCCTCACCGTCGACGATCCACAACGCTCGTACCCTGGCGCCATGGGGAGCTCCGACCTCGTCGAGGGGTTCCTGGACCGGCGGACGGGTCGCGTCGCTTTGACGGCAAACGCGGCGGCATTCAACACGCCGGTTCCGGAGGGTCGCTTGTCGATCAGCCGGGGCGGACGCATCGCCACTTTCGACGCGCGCTATGGGCCGCGATGGGCCTCCCGTGCGAACCCCTCACAGCCACAGGGCCCGCCGGCGGGCTTCGCGACCTCAACGCGGATCGTCGGGATTCCCGGCACCGGTGTTTTCTCCGCCGGTTTCGTGGACGGCGTCCTCTTCCGCGAGGGGGGCGTCGACCGCTGCGCATTCATCAGTCCCACGGGCGATCTCGTCGCCGGGGAGTTCCACTCGGGCGTAGTCAGCTCGATCTCCACGCGCGTGACACGGTCAACCGCGTCCACGACGTTCGTTCGCCTGCATTCCCCGACACCCGTCAACGACACCGACGGTGAGCCACTCGCGTGGGTCGTCGGTGTGTCGCAGTTCTTCTCCGTCAAGAGCGACACCTACTTCGTGCCGGACGTCGACGAAGCCCTCGGTCCCGGCATCAATCGTCCAGTTCCCGTGTGGGATAGTCCGGGCATTCAGATTCCCGGCTCGACCGTGGGGGCTTCCGGCACCGTGTGGGCCGGCTGGCAGGTGCAGCTCTTTGGTGAGCGGGCGACGCCGCGCCGCATCGATCTGGTGGCACACAACGGAGGGGTCCTGGTGCCGGGCGGGTTGGCGCGGGTGCGCGTATGGGTCCCCGATTCGGGGAGCTACTTGGCGGGCGTTCTGTTGGGGACGACGCCGGCGTCGTTCCCGCTGGGCTTCACGCTCGGCAACGCCCTCGGCAGCGCGGCTGCGGGCCGACCGCCGGGCATCCTCGGCGTGGTTCCGCTTACGGCCTTGGCTGCACCGGCCGGTGGCGGTGGCGTGACGTTCGCGCTCCCCGTGCCCCGCCGGCTGTCGCCGGGTCTGGGGCAGTTTCTCCTCACCCAATCGTTCGCCGTGGACCTCGGCTCCGGCCAGAGCTATCTCGGCAACACTGCCTACATGGGCACGCGCTGACGACGTGCCCTTCTGGTCCGCCTTGCGCCACGGAGATCACCGCGTGGCGCCACTACGGTGAAGTCCGCACCACCGGCCAAGCGGTCGCCGGGCAACTTCAACACCACGCGCGCGTAGCCAGCCGCCACATCAGCTTGCTCGGTCGATCCCGACACCCAGCCTAGACCGGCGTCGACATCCACGACTACAGTGCTCCGCGCCGCAACCACCCGCGGCCGACGGAGCCTCCATGAACGTCATCGTCCCGGCCGGGCTGCTTGCGCTCGCCGCCACGCTCGCCGCGCAAGAGACCGCCCCAGACGCCGCCACCGCGTTCGTAGGCGCCCGCGTCCTCCCCGTCACCGCGCCGCCGATCGAGGACGGCGTGGTCATCGTGCGCGGGAAGACACTCATCGCGGTGGGCACCCGCGACGCGACCACGATCCCCGCCGACGCCACTCGCGTCGACGTTGCCGGCAAGACGATCATGCCCGGCCTCATCTGCACCCACAGCCACGTCGGCGGCCCCGCGGGTGCCGACCGCACGGCCCCGCTGCAGCCCGAGTGCCGGGTGCTCGACAGCCTCGACGTGCGCGACGCGGGCTTGCACAAGGCACGTGCCGGCGGCCTCACCACGCTGAACATCATGCCGGGGTCCGGCCACCTCCTCAGCGGCCAGACGGTCTACGTGAAGCTCCGCCGCGGCGGCACGATCGACGAGCTGCTGATCCGGTTGGCCGACGGGAGCATTGCCGGCGGCATCAAGATGGCGAACGGCACCAACCCGATGCGCAAGCCGCCGTTTCCCGGGACGCGCGCCAAGTCCGCCGCCTTGGTGCGGGCACTGTTCACCAAAGCGCAGCGCTACCGCGACGACCTAGCGGCGGCGGCCAGTGACCCCGAGCGCCGACCGGCGCGCGACCTCGCCTTGGAGCCGTTGGTCGAAGCGCTGGCAGGCCGACGGGTCATCCACCACCACACGCACCGGCACGACGACATCCTCACGGTGCTGCGCTTGGCCAAGGAGTTCGGGCTGCGCGTCGTGCTCCACCACGTGAGCGATGCCGTAAAGGTCGCCGACGAGATCGCCGCCGCGGGCGTGCCGTGCTCGATCATCGTCCTCGACAGCCCGGGCGGGAAGATCGAGGCGAAGGACCTAGCGCTGGAGAACGGCGCGGCGCTGGAGCGCGCCGGCGTCGCCACGGCGTTCCACACCGACGACGGCATCACCGACTCGCGGGTGTTCCTGCGGATGGCGGCTCTAGCGGTCCGCGCCGGCATGTCGCGTGACAAAGCGCTCGAGGGCTTGACCCTCGTCGGGGCGCAGATCCTCGAGCTCGAGGACCGCATCGGCTCGCTCGACGTCGGCAAGGACGCCGATCTCGTCGTGCTCTCCGGCGATCCGTTCAGCGTCTACACCAAGGTGGAGCAAACCTGGATCGAGGGCCGCAAGGTCTTCGATCGCAGCGACCCGGACGACCGGCTCTACGCCGAAGGTGGCGACGGCGCCAGCACCCCGCAGGCGTGGTATCTCTGCTGTTTCGAGAACCAAGGAAACTGACATGCGGATGTTCCCAGCACTGCTGGTCGCCGGCGCCTTGGCCGCCGCGGGAGCCGCACAGGTCGCCGTGCGCGCCGAGGTGCTGCACACCGTGGCCGGCGCGCCGGTGCGCGACGGTGTCGTGGTCATCGAGGGGGGCCGCATCACCGGGGTCGGCCCGGCCGACTCGACCCCGATCCCCGACGGAGTGCGCGTGCTGCGCGCTGCGGTCGCGACGCCGGGCCTCGTCGATGGCCGCTCCGTGGTCGGGCTCGCCGGGCACCTCAACCAAGACCAGGATCAGGATCAGCTCGAACGGAGCGAACCCTTGCAGCCGGAGCTCCGAGCCCTCGACGCCTACAACGCCGGCGAGCGTCTGATCGGTTGGGTCCGCAGCTTTGGTGTGACGACACTGCACACTGGCCACGCGCCCGGCGCGTTGATCTCGGGCCAGACCATGGTGGTCAAAACGCGCGGCAACACCGTCGACGACGCAGTCCTGCGCCCGATCGCCGCGGTCGCCGCCACGCTCGGCGCCGCCGCCATGGCGCCAGACAACAAGGCGCCCGGCACCCGCGCGAAGCAGGTGGCCATGCTGCGCCGGGCCCTGATCGAAGCCCGCGAATACCGCGAGAAGCGCGCGCGCGACGATCCGGCGAAGCGACCAACGCTGGACCTCCGCCACGAGGCCTTGGCTCGCGTCCTCACCGGCGAAGTACCGCTGATGGTCACGGCGCACCGCCAGCAGGACTTGCTCACCGCGCTGCGGTTGGCGGAAGAGTTCGAGATCCGGCTGATCCTGGACGGCGGCGCCGAAGCACACCTCGTGCTCGATCGCATCGCCGCCGCCGGGGTCCCGGTGCTGGCGCACCCGCCGCTCGCACGCCACCGCGGCGACCTCGAGAACGCGACGTTCGAACTCGGTGCCAAGCTCGCCGAAGCGGGGATCTCGTTCGCGTATCAAAGCGGCTACGAGAGTTACGTCCCCAAGACCCGCGTCGTGCTCCTAGAGGCGGCGATCGGCGCCGCCCACGGCCTGGGCTTCGATCGCGCGCTGCGCGCCATCACCATCGAGCCGGCCCGCATCCTCGGGCTCGACGACCGCATCGGTAGTCTGGAAGTGGGCAAGGACGGCGACGTGGCGCTCTACGACGGCGACCCATTCGAGTACACCTCGCACTGCGTCGGCACGGTCATCGAAGGCTCCGTGGTCTTCGAAGGCCAACGCTGAGGGTCGCGCGGCCGCACCAACCACACGCATGTCCACGCTGCAGCAAATCGTCACTCACCCGGGCGGCGCGCACAAAGACGATCTCCTCGCGTGCTGTGTCCTCATCGCGCAGCACGGGTGTCCGATCGTGCGCCGAGATCCCACCGACGCCGAGCGCCGCGACCCGACCACCGCGCTGGTCGACATCGGCGCCTCGCACGACCCGGCGGTCCACAACTACGACCATCATCACTTCCCGCGCGACCATCCGCCCACCTGCTCACTCAGCTTGGTCCTCGACGCGCTCGGCCTCTACGAGGACGCGCTGAAGTTCTGCGATTGGCTGGAAGCCGCCGAGTGGTTCGATTCGCGTGGGCCCAACAGAACCGCGGAATGGTTGGGGGCACCCCGGCGCGCCGTGTCGCAGCTGAGCTCGCCGATCGATGTGACACTCCTGCGCCGCTTCGCCGCGCAACTGGAGCACCGCCCCGGGGAGACGATCTACGAGTACATGCGGCTGGTGGGCCAGGACCTGCTCGATTACCTGGCGGGGGTCCGCGACAGCATCGCGCTGGTCGGCGAACGGTCCGAGCGCTGGTCGGTGGAGGTCGACGGCGACGTCATCGAAGCCATCTTCTTGCCCCGCGAAGGGAGCATGCCCGACGAGCCGTCCGGCTCGGTGGCGCGATACATCCTGGCGATGGGCCTCGGTGAGGAGATTGGCGCAACCGTCTATCCCGACCGGCGTGGCGAAGGCTACGGGATCAGTCGGTACGAGGACGACCCGCGACTGGATTTCTCCCAGCTCGAAGCCGAACCCGACGTGCACTTCGCGCACAAGACGGGCTTCATGTGCAAAACGTCGGCAACGGAGGCGGCGCGCCTGCGCCAGTTGATCCAGCTCGCGGTGCGGCGCCGGAGCGGCTCGCCGGGCGATCCGCGCTGACGGGCTTCGGCGCCTCGGCGTTCTCCACAAGCCTATTCTCCACAATCCATCGACAGTCTGAAGCGCCTCCACCCCAAGGTGTTGTGTCTCGCCATAGATCGGTGCCGCGCATCGAGCTAACCTGCAAGGCCATGGTCACGCGACACGACGGCAATGGCTCCAACGCTCCGCGCGTGTATCTGGTCGGCGCCCACTCCACCGGGAAGACCACGCTGGCGCGCTGGGTCCGCGACCACTACGGCCTGCGACTCATCTCCGAGGTCGCGCGCAGCGTACTCGCGGAGATGGAGGCACAGATCGACGCGCTTCGCTCGGACGTCAAGCTGGTCAATCGCTACCAAGCCGAAGTGTTCTCCCGCCAGCTGCTCGCCGAGCAAGAGATCCGCGGCGGCTTCGTCTCCGACCGGGCCTTCTGCAACCTTGCGTATGCCGCGCAGCATTCGACGATCCTCGCCAACATCGCGCGGGATCCCCGGCTCGCCGCCTACATGGATCACGTGCGCACGGGGCTGGTCTTCTTCGTCCGCCCGCACCGGTCGCTCATGGCCTGCGACGGCGTGCGCGAGGGACCCGATTGGGATGAGGCCGTGCGCATCGACGGCATGGTGAAACTCCTCCTGGAGATGTTCGCGGTGCCCTATATCCCCGTCGCGTGCCTATCGATGCAGGAGCGCGTGCGCCTGCTGGAACGAGTGCTGGATCTGGCCGGGGTAAAGGTCGGACCGCTCCCGACCGATGCACCGCTGAACACCGCGGCGCCCGCCGTCGTCGATCGTTCGTGATCCCGCGACGTGGCTGCCCGCTTGTTGCGCCTCCAATCTGGCCGGCGTCACCGCCTGGGCGCCTGGCTCATCGCGGTCGGTTCGTTGGTTGCGGCGACGCCACCCGCGCAACGGCAACGCGCCGATGAGATCGAGCAAGCGTTGGCGGTCGAGGGCGCGACGGAAGGCCAGCGCCTTACCCTCATGCTGCGCCATGCAGGCGCCCTCCTTCGCGTACACCTGCCGACTGCGCTGACGGCCTGCGAAACCGCTCGCGCCGAGGCGGAGCGCCTGGGCAAAGGTAGCTTCGCCGCCCTCGCCCTAGGCCTGCAAAGCCTGGCCGTCGTCAAGATGGACGGCGCCGAGGCCGCCCTGACGCTGCTGTGGCAAGCTCGCGCGCGGCTTCCGGCCGGAGCTCCAGCGCGGCTACGCGGGCGACTCGCGCACCTCGAATCGGCGCTGTACTACATCCTCGACCAGTACGGGACCGCCGCCGTGCGTTTGCGGGAGGCGCTGAACGCGGCGCGGAGTAGCGGTGATCAGATCCTCGAGGCCCGCTGCCTCGTGACTCTGCACGACCTGCTCCGCGCCACCGGTAATGGCAACGATCCCGCCGACGACCTGCGTAGTGCCGAGGCCCTGCTCGCTCAGGTCGGCGCGCAGGCCGATCAGCTCCGCGTCGAGCTGCGCTGGGCCGACTACTGGGCGATGCAGGGGTATGAGCCGCGCGCACAGCGGGCACACCTCGACCTCATCGCCAAGGCCCGCGCCATCGGCGACCGCGCCACCGAGCTCGCCGCGCTGGGCTCTCTCTACCACGAGGCTTTCCACAGCCGGGATTGGGCCGGTGCCATCGAGCTCGGTGAGCGGCATATCGCCGTCGCCAGAGAGCTCGGTGACCGCGAGCAAACCGCGTTCGGCCTCGACATGGTGGCGTGGGCAAACCTCCATTCGGATCAGCCGGAGAGAGCGCACAGCTACTTGCAGGAAGCGTTGCAGCTCGCGGAAGTCGCCGGCCTGCCCGCACTGCGCTACGCCGTCGTGGAGTCCGCGCGCATGCTCGCGCTGGAACGCGGCGACGGCGACGCGCTCCTCCAGCACTCCCGAGAGCTTCACACTCTAGAGCGCGACACCGTCGCCGGAGCCGGCGCCGAGGACCGAGACCTTGCCGATCGAGTGCTGCGCGAGCTCCGCGGCGACCGCCGGGGCCTCCACGCCATGCGGCGCGCGGCGCGCGAGGCACAAGAGCGGACCGAGACGGAACACCAACAGCGCCTGGCGCGCTATCGCTGGGTGGCATCCAGCATTGCGCTGCTGTTGGTCTCGACGATCGCGGTCTCTCTGTATCTCGGACGACGGCGCGCCGCCCGCAACGCGCGGGCGCGCCAACGCCTCGAAGACCAAGTGCGCCAGCTCGAGCGCCTGGACAGCGTGGGCCTCCTCGCCGCGGGAATCGCGCACGACTTCAACAACATCCTGTGCGGCATCCTCGGCCATGCCGAGCTCCTCACGGACAACCCCGAGGTCGACCAAAGTTCGGTCACGACGATCATCGCCGAGACCCAACGCGCCAGCGCCCTCTGCAACCGACTGCTCGACTACGCGACGCCCTCGGTGCAGCCCGAAGTCGTCGACCTCCGCCGTGTCATCCGCGAAACTCAACAGCTCCTTGAAGCCGCCGGCGAGGGACCGCGTCTCCTCGTCGAGGTTGCCGCCGAACCAATCTTCGCGTCGGTCGACCGCAGCGCGATCCAGCAAGTGCTGATCAACCTCGCCGCGAACGCGCGACATCCGAGCGTTGGCGCCACCCAGCTCATCGTGCGGGTGCAGCAGCGGGAGGCGGTGCCGGCCCCCGACAACCGCCGCGTGTGGTTTGGCAAGGTGCCGAAGGCCAAGGCCTACGCGGTATTGGAGATCGAGGACAACGGGTCCGGCATCGACGAAGCGCATGTGCGCCGCATCTTCGACCCGTTCTTTACCACCAAGTTCGCCGGCCGTGGGCTCGGGCTCTCCGCCGCGTACGGGATCATCGCCAGCCACGGCGGCGCGTTCGTCGTCACCAACAACCAGGGGAGTGGGACGGTCTTCGCCGCCTACCTCCCACTGGCGGATCGACCGCCGCGACGGCAGGACCATACTCTGGGCCCCCGCGAGGAGCCGCCAGCGTCGCGCGAGCGCTCGGCCTAGTCGCGCTCGTCTCCGCGCCGCCCGTGGCCGGCCGCACGATGGTGCGACAAACGCCGGGCGAGATCATCGTCACGCGCGGACGCCGCGCGCCCGCCCGGGCGCGTCCGTTACCATGCGACCCGCGTGACCTCTACCCCCTGCAACCCAGGAATGGCCGTGACTCGACTTCGCCCCCAGGCCCTCACCCTCCTACTCGTGTCTGCCACGGCGCTGCCCGCGCAGACGGTGATCCTCGTCAGCGGCGGCGGCGACGCGCTGCAGACCGCTGCGGCAAGCGCCGCGCCGGGATCGATCTTCGTTCTCGATCCCGGCCGCTACGACACGTTCGGCTGGACCCTGCCCGACTGCACGATCGTCGCGCCACAGCGCGCGACGTGGGTCGGCCCGCTCGGCGTAGCCACCGCAGCCAACCAGCTCACGCTCCGCGGCATCGACGTCGTGACCGGCCGGCGCTTTGGTGGCTACTACTACTATCCCAACCCTGGCGTCATCGCCTCGAGCGGCGCCAATCTCGTCCTCGACGACTGCAGCAGCGTGTCGCTGAGCGCCGTGGACTGCACGGTCGCCATCTCCAACTGCCGGATTGGGGGCGACAGCACTTCGGTGCGGATGACCAACGTCGATGGCGTGATGACGGACACCGTCGTGTTCCCGGGCTACCGCTACAGCTCCTACGGCTTCCAAGCCGCGCTTCCCGCCATGTCGGCCTCGAACTCGCGCCTCCGGATCGAGCGCTGCTCGATGTCCGGCAGCCTCGTGTACGGCGCCTACGCGACCAACAGCCAGGCGCTGATCGTCAGCTCCAACAGCACGATCACGGTCGCGGAGTGCGACCTCACCGGCGGACCCGGTAACCCGTTTGCGCCACTGCCGCCCAATTTCGCGCTGCAAGTCGACACGACGTCCGACGTGGTCCTGTGGCAGACCACACTCAACGGGCCGACGAGCGGCGCCTTCACGACCGGGCAGCTCGCCACCGCGGCGTGGAGCACACCCGGCTCGGTGCTAACACCCGGTGCGAACCTGACGGCGCGCTTCTCTGAGCGCGCCGCGACGCCCATCGCCGTCGTGCTGTCGACCGACCTCGCGCCGGTCTCGCTGCCGTTCTTCGCCGAGCCCCTGCTCGTCTTTGGCACCCCCAACTGGGCGGTCCTGGCCGCCGGTCAAACGGACGCTCAGGGCGACTTCGCGCTGCCGGTCCAGCTGCCCGCGACCCCGGACATCCAGTACCTGTCGCTGTGGCTGACCGGCCTATTCGGCGGCACCCGACCGTTCCGCTCCACGGCACCGCTGGGCGGCGTCATCCTCTGAGAGCGCGTGATTTTTTCGAAGTCACGCGCTCTCCGCGACGCGGAGCGGCGCCAGGAGCATGGATCAGAGCCTGTATCGTGGATTTCGTTACAGGCTCTGAGAGCGCGTGACTTCAAGAGTCCCCCACTCTCAGCACCAACGCCAGGTCCTGACGTGGACGCCGTCGATGCAGATGCTGATCGCGTCCCCCTGCTGCAGGGCGTGCTGAAAGCTGAGATCGACAGTGCCGTTGGGACCAACAATCCCCTGCGCCTCGGCGACGCCGTTCACCTTCATCTCGATCATGGCACCCGGGGCGGCATTGAAGAAGCGCATGCGGTAGGTCTGCGCACGTCGGCTATAGCCACCCACCCACTCCGCACCGGCGGCCGCTTCCCGCTGCTCGCTACCATGAATGGCCGTCGCGAGCGAGGAGAACGCGAGGTTGCGCGCCGGGTCGAGCACGATGGCCTGGAACGGCAGCTCGACGTTCTCGGACTCGGCGAGCGGCAGGGCGAAACTGAATTGGCCGAGGCCGGTTGGCCCGACTGGGACCGCCCCCCCCACCTGCAGCGCGAACAGTGGGTCGAGCTCGAGCACCCCAAAGAAACCGGGCAGCTGGAACGGTGGCGTCAGCGTGAACGCCGAGGCAAACAGCCAGTAGCGGCTGCCTGGAGGCGCCTGCACCGTCGCCGTGTAGATGGCCTGGCCCGCACGTGGATCGCGGACCACATCCACATTGAGGTCCTGCGCGGCGAGATTGACGGCGCCAAGCGCGGCCAAAAAGACAGTGCGAAGGGCGAGACTGCGAAACGGAGTCGACATCACGGGATTCCTCGGGTTCTGAGACGCGCGAGCCCACCCCGCGCCCCACTGCAGCGGCAGGCGCCGACCAGATGTGACCGAAATCAGCCGTCGCGCTGTAGCAGGTTCCGGGCCCGGACCAATCGCCCTAGGGGCGCATCCGCGGCGTCGTCCCGCAGAAGCTCCTCAAGCCGCGCCAATAGTCGCTCGGTGCGCCCCGCCCGTTTGGCGTAGCCGGCGAGGGCCTCGGCGAAGCGGTGGCGGCCCCGATCGGCGGCGAGGGCGGCGAGGGCGTATTCCTCCACCAGCTCGGGATCGTAGAGCTCGGGGTGCGCCTCAAACATCGCGGCGCACTTCGCGCAGTTCTCCCGATCCGAGCCCGAGTGCAGGTTGGCCAGGGAGAGCAGGGCTTGCAGATCCTCGGGGTCGCGGGCGAGCACCGCCCGGTAGGTGTCGCGCGCCTCGAGCAACCGGTCGGCCTTGTCGTAGGCCAAAGCGAGGTTATGGAGATCGCCAATCGTCGGGCTCTCGGCGGCGACCGCCGCCAGAATCACGATGGCCTCCTCGGTGCGCCCGAGTCCGTTGAGCAACGCCCCCTTGGTGCGCGAGTAGAGGCGGTCGCGGCTGCCGTCACCAAGCGCAAACGCCTGCGCCACGGCCTCGAGCCCGTGCTCGTTGCGATTGGCGTAGCTGCACATGCGAGCGAGGTCGTGCCACAACTCGGGGTCGTCTGGATCCACGGCAAGCGCCCGCTCGAAGGCCGCGACCGCGTCGGCGAACTTGCGCTGGGCGCGGTATGCCCAGCCCAACTCGCTAAGGATGCGCGTCGAGTTCGGCAGCATGCGCGCCGCGGAGACGAGCTCCCGTTCAGCGAGCTCGTACTCGCGAGCACCGCGGGCGGCGATCCCGAGGGTAGCGACGGCCAGCGCCTCACTCCGCAGCGTGACCGCGCGCCGGAGCGCCGCGACCGCGTCGTCGTAGCGGCGGTCGGCCAGCGCGCGCTCGCCGGTCGCCAGCTCTTGTAGAAACGAGTCGTCGCCCCCAACGCCGGAGTCCGCTGCGCCGGAGTTCGCCGCGCCTGAGCTCGCTGCGCCAGAGTTCGCTGCGATTGGGGCGCCGGGCAGCCCCGTGAGATAACGCCCCACGGGCGAGTCGGGCGCGAGCCGCAACAGCCGCTCGGCCGCGGCGCGGGCCGCCACCTGGTCACCAGCGAGGTGGAGCGTCGTGGCGGCAACGAGCTCGCGCTGCCGCTCCGCCAAGCGATCCGCCGAGCGCCGGGTCACCAGCAGCACAACGCTCAGCAGGAGCAGCCCGCCGATCATCGCCACTGCGACGCGGCGGCGATGCCACAGCCACAAGTCCTCGACCCGCCCCCATACACTCAAGGTGGCCTTGGGCAGCGAACGCCCCCCCGCGTACGCCTCCAGCACCGCGGCGAGATCGGCGGCCGACTCGTAGCGCCGCGCCGCCCGATGGGCCGTGGCGCGGCGCACGATGTCCTCCAACACCCGGGGGATCGCCGAGTCGATGCGGCGCGGCCGCAGCGGGGGTCGTCGCTGCACAGAATCGAGGACTCGGACGGGATCAGCACCGGGATGCGGCACCGACAGGGTCAAGAGCTCGTAGAGAATCGCGCCCAGGGCATACACGTCGGTGCGCCGGTCGAGCGACCCGCCGCGCGCCTGCTCGGGTGCCATGAAGTGCGGCGTCCCCAGGACGTCGCCGGTGCGCGTGAGCGACCCGTCGCCGGGGCCACCAACGAGGCCGAAGTCCACCAGCACGGGCTGGCCGTCTGCCGCGCGGAGGATCACGTTGCTCGGCTTGAGGTCACGGTGCAGCAGATCGCACTCGTGGGCGGCCTCGACGGCGCGCGCGGCCGCGGCGACGAGCACGGCGGCGCGACGACAACCGTCCCCCTCACCCGGCAGACGCAGGAGGTCGGCGCGCGCACCCGGTGCACCTTCAGCACCGCTCGTGGCGGCCGACGCCCGCCGGCGCCGCGCCGCGCTGATCCAGTCGGCAAGCGGCGCGCCCTCGACGAGGTCCATCACGAGGTAGGGCGTCCCCTGTTGCCGGCCGATGTCGTGCACCCGGACGATGCCCGGGTGCGACAGCTGCTGGAGCGCCTCGCCTTCGCGCCGAAACCGCGCCTGGGTGCGCGGATCCAGGGCCGAGCCCACGGTCAGCAGCTTCAGGGCCAGAGGCGCATGCGGCCGCTCGCGGTGCACGACCCGGTAGACCCGCCCCATCGCGCCGCGGCCGATCTCCTCGATCACCCGGTAGGGACCAACCTCCAGCGGCGGCCCCTCGCCGGCCGAGGGCAGCATCCCCTCGGTCGCCGTCAGCCGCCGCAGGGCTTGGAGCAGCTCGCCGCCCGCGTCGGCGTGGTTCGCCGCGAAGCTCTCCGGCGTCAAGCGCTCACCGAGCTCTCGGCGCTCGACGAACTCGGCGAGCAGTTCTTCGAGGCGGGCGTCGCTCACTGCTCTGGTTGGTCGACGAGCATGGTGAGTCGCGCGACCGCCCGCGAGTAGAGCTTGCGCACGGCGACATCACTGCGCTCCATCCGCGCCGCGGCGTCTTTGCTGGACAGCCCCTCGACCTTGCGCAGAACGATGATCTCGCGCATCTCCGGCGACAGGGCCCGGAGGCCGCGTTCAAGGCGGCCGTAGCGCCCGTCGCGGTAGGTCGGCTCCCCGCCCGGGGCGTCGCTCGCCGCCAGGTGTCGCTCGAGCTCACCGGTCAACGGGACAGCCCCGTCGCGCTTCTTTGCCGACGCGGCTCGCGCCCGATCTTGGATCTTGTGCACGATCAGCCGGTGCAGAAACCCCCGCAAGCTACCACGGCCGCGATCCTCAAAGCGCGGCATCGCCTGAAAGGCCTCGAGAGCGACACTCTGTAGCACGTCCTCGCTCTGCAAGACGGCCCGCAGACGCGGCCCGAGGTTGGCGCGAATCGCAAAGAGCAGCTCGTCGTGATAGCGGTCGTACCACTCGCGCCACGCCTCGCCATCGCCGGCCTGGATGCGACGGAGCATCTCGAGGGTCAATCGCTCGTCAGGCGGCGGCGGAAAACGGTCCATCCAGGATCGAAGTGGGCCCGCCCCAGTGTAGCTCTGCGGTGCTCTTGGCGCAGCGCGCCGTTGCGGCGGGGCGATGGCCCGCCAGCGCGGCACGATCGGGGGCCTCAGCTGCCGTTAGGCCGAGTCCGAACGCGCCGCACCGGGCCGCTCGCGGCGGAACGCCCGGTGCACGCCCTCGACCAGTTGCCCGCCGCGCAGAGGCTTCTCCAGGACGACCTGAAACAGGCTCTCGTCATGGGCGCCTTGCGGCACCCCGTAGCCCGTGATCAACACCAGCGGCACCTCGGCGTCGATCTCGCGCACGCGGTGCGCGAATTCGATGCCCGTCATGTCGGGCATGGTGAGATCGGTCAGCACCACATCGTAGCGCTGCGCCGGTTGCCGCAAGCTCTCGAGCGCCGCGTTGGCCGACGCAAACGCACTGACTCGAAAGCCGTGCGCGTCCAGCACCTTGCCAAAGACGTCGACCAACAGCGGCTCGTCATCGACCAGCATCACCGTCCGGCCACGCCCTTCTTCGACTGGTGCCGCTTGTGGCGCCGCGTCCAACCCTGGCTCCGTTGCGGGCAGCGTGACGACAAACCGGCTGCCGCTCCCAGAGCGGCCGGGCAAGGCCTCGATCTGCCCTGCGTGGGCCCGCACCACGCCATGCACGATCGCGAGTCCCAACCCCGACCCCTCGCCCGCCGGCTTGGTTGTCACGAAGGGATCAAACATCCGACCGCGCACGGCGTCGTCGATGCCGCACCCGTCATCGATCACGGTCAAGCGGGCCAGCGTGCGCCGCGTCATGGCGTGAGCCGCGCCGTCGTTGTCGGCCACGCCGAGCCGGATCTCCACCGTCCCGTCGGCCTCGACCGCATCGACAGCGTTGGTCACTAGATTGACGAGCACCTGCGAGAGCTGCGTGCCATCGCCGACGACCCAGACCGGATCGTCGGTCAAGCTCACGTGCAGTCGCACCGTCGACGGGATCGACGCCCGCAGCAGCGCGATCGTCTCGCGCACGACCTGGTCCCAACGCAGCGGTACGTGCTCTTCGGCGTGCTCGCGACTGAACGCCAGGATGCGCCGCACCAGATCGCGCGACCGCTCGGAGGCGAGCAGAACAGCCTCCAGGCTGTCGTGAGCCCGGTGCCCCGCCGGCAGCGCCTGCAGGGCGATCTCGGTGTGCGCGATGCTCGCGGCCAGGATGTTGTTGAACTCGTGCGCAATCCCGTGCGCGAGCTGCCCGACGGCGTCCAGTTTCTGCAGCTGCAAGACCTCGGCCTCGAGCTCCTTCTGCCGTGCCGCGCGCACCCGGGCGCGCGTGACGTTCTGCAACGTACCGGTGATCACCCCGCGGGGCCGCTCACCGTCGGGCATGGCCAGCTCGTAGGCGAAGGTCCGCGGCGGTTCGTCGTCGGTGACCATGTCAAAGCGCACCGGCGACGTCCCGCCGTGCACCTGCTGGATCGCGTGCCGCATCGCCGCGGGGTTGCCAAACAACCGCAGATGATCATCCAGCGACTGCACCTCGACGCGGTCCGCCAACTGCAGCAACCGCGGCGTCTCGCCGTCGAGCAGCACGGTGTCGTGGGGCGGCGGCAGCTCGAAGCTCCCGACGCCGGACAGCAGCTGAGCCCGCCGGAGCGCGAGCTCGCGTTGCCGCGTCGTCCGATGCGCCCGACTCAAGCGGCCAAAGAGCGCCAACACCCCAACCAATAGCGCCAAGATGATCGCCGCGGCGAACCAGAGCCAACGCGCGAACGGCGATGCAGCCCGCTGGACACGCGCGTTCCACCGGGCATAGATTTGGTTCAACGTGTCGACGCTCATCGACCGGATCGACGCATTGACCAGGGGCATCACGGTCCGCCACTCGGGCCGCAAGGCCAAGAACACCTGGTTCGGGCCCGCGAGCCGCAGGGCCAGCTTCACGTCCCGGGCGCCCATCGCGCGGATCCAGCTCTCGGCGATCGGGAGATACTCGATCCACGCGTCGACAGCGCCGCGCTGGAGGAGGTCGAGGGCTCGACGCGGATCCGACTCCGGTACCACCGCAGCGAGCACCCCCTGCTCGCGCAGCAGCCCCACCTCGCCATAGTCGCCGTTCGCGACGACCCGCGAATCGCGCAGCGCTTCGGGCCCCGACCAGAACGGCGCGTCGCTGCGGGCAATGACCACCATGGGCAAGTCGAGCATCGACTCGCTGAGCAGGAGCTCCGAGCGGCGCCGCGCGACCAGGTAACCCAGGCCATCGTAGACCCCTGCGTCGGCACCTTCCTTGACCCGCTCCCAGTCACGCTGACCATCGAAGATCGGCGTGAGGCCGGCCTGTCGCAGATGATGCGAAACGACCCGAAGGACCAAACCGTCGTATCCCGTCTCGGTCGGGACCGTCAACGGAACCCAATCGGACGCACCGAGCAGGACCGTGGGATGATCGGCGAGCCACTCGGCGGCCTCCGGCGACACCAGGGGCCGCTCCGCCCGTCCGAGCAGCGTGGAGGGGCCGTCGAAGGGAATCCATCGACTCTCGATCGCGCTCAGTCGCGCCGCTTGGGCGTCGACCGCCGCGTCCACCTCCTGCAAACCGTCCCGGGCGTCGACCGCCGCCCAGACATGCTGCCAACGAAACCATAGGGGCGACGCCCCCGCGTCGGCGAGCGCGCCGGCTCGCTCCATCGGGGCCCCGCGCGAAACCAACACATCGGCACGGCCGGCGGCGAGCCGGCCGCGCGCCTCGCCGCCGGCCATGACGTCGATGGAAGCCGCGTCCCACCGTTTCAGCTCCAGCAGGTCATCCCAGCCAAGCCCGACGGTGACGACGCGTCGGCCGCGCAGATCCTGCGCATCCAGCACCGCGCCCGTGCCGGATCGGTACAGCCCGGTCGTGAAGCGCCGGGCCACCGGTCGTGAGGCGGCGAGCCGCGACCATTGCCGCGACTGCATCGGCCCGGCAAAGTCCGCGGCACCCTCGAGCAACAGAGCTTCACAGGCCTCGCGGCTGTCGCAGCCGATCAGCTCGACCTCCGCTGCGGCAGCGGCCGCGACGACCCGCCACCAGTCCGCGTAGAGCCCGATCAGCCCATCGCCATCGGGGTTGCGGTTCGCAAACGGCGGATCCCCCACCGGCAGCGCCACCCGCCACCGACCGTCTTGCGCCACGGCGGTAGAGGCACAGGCGGCCGCGGCCACCGCGCAGAGGACCGCTCGGCGGGCGAAACGGAGTGGAGAGGCGAGCACCACGAACCCCGACGCTACGGCGCGCCCATCGCTGATTCCACCGCGCGCGCCACCCCAACGGGGCCAGGCGATCGGCAGCGGCGCGGTCGCTTTACATCGGTAGGAACGCCTCCTATGGTCCCGCGCTCGACCCCCGAGAACGGCGCGTGACAGGCGCGCGCTGGCTCGTTCGCAGTCCATGGGAGGGCTTGCCGTTTGGACCCACGCAATCTGAACGTCGGCGCAGAATTGCCGTTCGACGACGCCAACGATGGCGGCGGCGGCGGCGAGGCGGCGGTGGCGCTGCACGAGGCCGCGCAGGCCCGCTACCTGAACTACTCGCTCTCCGTCATCACCGCACGGGCACTGCCCGACGTGCGCGACGGACTCAAGCCGGTGCAGCGGCGCATCCTGTACACGATGCTGCGTGAACGGCTGCTCCCCGACGCCAAGCCGCGCAAGTGCGCCGGCGTGGTGGGCTCGGCGATGCGCGACTTCCACCCGCACAGCGGCGACGCGATCTACGAAGCGCTGGTGCGCATGGCCCAGCCGTGGGTCATGCGGCACCGGCTCGTGGACGGCCACGGCAACTTCGGCTCGATCGATGGCGATGCCGCGGCGGCGTTCCGCTACACCGAGTGCCGCATGGCGCCGGCAGCGCTGCCGCTGCTCGACGATATCCGCAACGGCACCGTGCCGTTTCGCCCGAACTACGACGCGACCAACGACGAGCCTGTCGTCCTGCCGGCGCGGATCCCCAACCTACTGGTCAACGGCGGGGCCGGCATCGCGGTCGGCATGGCGACCAACGTCCCGCCGCACAACCTCGGCGAAGTCGTCAAAGGCTGCCTCAAGCTGCTCGCGGATCCCGACATCCAGGACTACCGCCTCGTCGCCAACGACGCCGTCCAGGGGCCGGACTTCCCCACCGGCGGCACGGTGATCACGACCCGCGAGAACCTGCGCGACATCTACAAGTCCGGCAGCGGCACGATCAAAGTGCGCGCCTCGACGGAGCTCGACGCCAAAGCCGGGGTCCGCGGCCAAAAAGTGCTGGCGGTCACGGACATCCCGTACGGCGTCAACAAGGCCACGCTCATCGAGCAAATCGCGCAGATCGTGCTCGACCGCAAGATGGCGCTGCTCGTCGACGTGCAGGACCACTCGGCCGACGACATTCGCATCCACTTGCTCCTCAAAGGGGACGCGGACGAGAGCAAGGTGCTCGCCTACCTGTACAAGCACACCAGCTTGCAGGTGAACGTGAGCTTCAACCTCACGTGCCTGGTCCCGACCGAGAAAGTCGACGTCGGCGCGCCGGCGCGCCTCAGCCTGAAGGAGATCCTCTGGCACTTCCTCCACTTCCGCCTGGAAGTGGTGACGCGGCGGCTCGAACACGAGCTCGCGGGTCTAGAGAAGCGAACGCACCTCCTGCGCGGCTTCGCGTTGGTCTTCGACGCGCTCGACGCGATCCTGAAACTGGTCCGGGCGTCCGACGGCAAGGCCGACGCCGCTCAGAAGATGGCGAAGAAGTTCCCGCAGCTCGACGCGGAGCAGATCGACGCGATCCTCGAGCTCAAGATCTACCGCCTCGCCAAGCTCGAGATCAACCTGGTGCTCGACGAGCTCAAGCAAAAGGAGAAGCGGGCGCGCCAGATCAAGAAGCTGCTGGCGGACGACGACAGCGACACGCGCAACTCGGGCCGCTGGGCCATCGTCCGCGACGAGCTCAACGAAGTCCTGACCGACCACGGCAAGGGCAAAGAGGCCAGGCGTCGCACCGTCGTCGAAGTCGATGGCGAGGAGGTCGCCTACGATGAGGAGGACTTCATCGTCGCCGAGGACTGCCACGTGCTGGTCACCGCCGGCGGCTGGGTGAAACGGCAGCGCGAGATCAAAGAGCCGCACAAGAGCCGCATGCGCGAAGGCGATGCGGTGCTAGCCTGCGTCGCCGGCTCGACCCGGGCGACGGTGGGCTTCTTCAGCAGCCTCGGCACGTGCTACACGGCCCGCTTCATCGACGTGCCGGCCTCGACCGGCCACGGCGAGCCCGTGCAGAAGCTCTTCAAGCTCAAGGACGGCGAGCGCATCGTCGCGGTGATGAGCTTTGACCCGCGCGCCCTGCCCGACTCGATCGCCGAAGACCCGAACGACCCCGAGGCCTGCCCCATCCTGCACGGCTTTGCCGCGACCACCGATGGCTACGCCCTGCGCTTCGGCCTCGAGAAGTTCGCCGAACCCTCGAGCCGCGCCGGCCGACGCTTCGCCCGGCCAGCCGCGGGCCATGAGGTCGTCGGCGTGTCGCAGGTCCACGGCAGCGAGATCATCCTCGCCATCAGCCAGAAGTGCCGCGCGATCATCTGCAAGGGCGTGGAGATCAACTATCTGTCGGGTCCGGGCAAAGGCGTGCGGCTGCTCAAAGTCGGCGCCAAGGACCGGCTGCTCGGCTTCAAGCCGTCCGTGGGCGATCGCGACCTACTGACGGTGGAGACCAACCGTGGCGCCAAAAAGACCGTGTCGACCGCCAAGTACCGCGTCACCGCGCGTGGCGGCGCCGGCACCGAGATCCAGAAGAACGGTACCATCGCCCGCATCATCGAAGACCCCGTGACCGCGCCCGCGCTGGCTGACTCATGACCGGACGCCCAGCACCCGCAAAGACCGTGGCCCAAAACAAGTCCTACACCGCCGACCAACTCACTGTCCTGCAAGGGCTCGAGGCCGTCCGCAAGCGGCCGGGCATGTACATCGGCGGCGTCAGCAGCCAAGGCCTGCACCACCTGGTGTGGGAAGTGCTCGACAACTCGGTCGACGAGGCGATGAACGGCTACGCGACCGAGGTCACCCTCACCCTGCACGCGAGCGGCGACACCGTCTCCGTGACCGACAACGGCCGCGGCATCCCGGTCGACAAGAACAAGAAGACCGGCAAGAGCGGCCTGGAGCTCGTGCTGACGGAGCTGCACGCCGGCGGCAAGTTTCAGAACGACGGCGAGGGCAACTACAAGACGTCGGGCGGCCTGCACGGCGTCGGCGCGTCAGTCGTCAATGCCTTGTCGAAGAAGCTCGTGGCCGTCGTGAAGCGCGACGGCGGCCAGTACAAGATGGAGTTCGCGCAGGGGCGGCCGACCACCAAGCTTCTCAAGACCAAGAGCAAGGACGCGGTGCGGGGCAGCGGCACCACGCTCACCTTCACACCCGACCCGAACATCTTCCCGCGGATCGCGTTCAACCCCGAGACGATCCGCGCCCGGCTCGAGACCACCAGTTACCTGCATCAAGGACTGCGCGCGGTCTTCGTCGATGAGGTCAACCACAAGCGCGAGGTCTTCCAGCAGAAGGACGGCATCGGTGACTACCTGAAGCACGTTCTCAAGGAGCGCAAGGCCGGACCAATCCACGAGGAGCCATTCCGCCTCGACAAGGACGGCGAGGTACGGATCCAACTGACGTTCCAGTGGACCGACTCGACCGACGAGCACGTCCGCAGCTACGTCAACGGCATCACGACCGCGGCGGGCGGCAGCCACGAGAACGGCTTCCGCGCCGGCCTGAGCAAGGCGATGCGCGGGTTTATGGACACCCACAAGCTGGTGCCGCGCGGCGTCAAGATCTCCCACGAGGACATCCGCGAAGGGCTCGTCGGCGTGTTGTCCGTCTTCGTGGTCGACCCCCAATTTCAGGGCCAGACCAAGGACCGACTCAACAACCCCGAAGTGCAGACCGCGGTCGACGGCGCCGTGAAGCCGGCGTTCGAGCAGTGGCTCAACGAGAACAGGTCCACCGCCGAGCAGATCGTCGTGCGCATCATCGCCGCGAGCCGGGCCCGCGCGGCGTCGCGCGCCGCGTCAGACTCCGTCTCCCGCAAGACCGCGACCAGCCGTGTGATGCTCCCCGGCAAGCTGGCGGACTGCTCGACCAAGAACCGCGCCGAGAGCGAGCTGTTCATCGTCGAGGGTGACTCGGCAGGTGGCAGCGCCAAGCAGGGTCGCAACCGCACACTGCAGGCCATCCTGCCCCTGCGCGGCAAGGTGCTCAACACCGAGGGCGCCGGCCTCAAGAAGGTCCTCGACAACAAGGAGCTCGGCGACTTGGTCGTGGCCCTAGGCTGCGGCATCGGCCCCAACTTCGACCTCGCCAAGCTGCGCTACCAGAGGATCATCCTGCTGGCCGACGCCGATAGCGACGGGCACCACATCACGACGCTGCTGCTGACGTTCTTCTATCGCCACCTGCCGCAGCTCATCACCACCGGCAAGGTCTACATCGCGCAGCCGCCGCTCTACCGCGTCGACATCGGCAAAGAGACCTACTGGGCGGCGGACGAGCCCGACCGCGAGCGGATCTACGCCAAGCACGCCAAGGCCAACCAGACGCCGCAGGTCACGCGCTTCAAAGGTCTCGGTGAGATGATGCCCAAGACCCTCTGGGAGACGACCCTCGATCCCAAGCAGCGCCGCCTGCTCCGAGTCGACGTGACCGACGGACTGCTCACCGACCGGGTGATGAACGACCTGATGGGCAAGGACCCGCAGGCGCGGTTCCGGTTCATCATGGACCACGCCGAGGACGCCGAGGAAGTGGACGTCTAGCTGCTAGTGCCAGAGGTTGGTCGCGGCTTCCCTGATCGCCCACGCGCGTGCGACCTTCAGGCCGAGGCGCTTGAGGATGTCGACCACGCTTACCTCGTCCTCCCGCAGCGAGTCGCCGCGTCGCAATAGCAGGTGCTTGGTACGAGTCAGGCTGTCGTCGCCTTCGGCAGTGAGGGCCCGGTGCTCTTCGCG
>JBCCGH010000165.1:0-21607 GCA_039029375.1 Planctomycetota bacterium | reverse complement strand
ATTTGCTCTACTCCGACCACGCTACATACAGCAAGACAGATTGGGGCCCCTAAGTATATAAAAGTCTTGCTATGCAACCAAAGTAGATGACCTGTTTCTTTACCTTTATTCCCCCTGGGTGCCGATCATGGACGAACGAGCATTCGCGGCCGCCTGGGCCGCCATCGGCCGGGGCGACCTCGATGAGCTGCGCGCGTTGTTGGCGTCTCGGCCGGAGCTGGCCCGAGCGCGGCTCGGGGATCGTGCGGCAACACTGCTCCACCATGCGGCGTACAAGAACTCTGTGGCGGCTTGTCGGCTCCTGCTCGCGGCGGGCAGCTCGCTCACGGCTCTTCAGGGCGAAGGCCTCGAGGGCCAAACTCCTCTGGCTCTCGCCCTCGAGTGCAACGGTGTGGACGCAGCTGCGTTTTTGGCGGAGATCGCAGTCGTGCCCAATTGCCTTTGGGTCGCCGCGAGCTTCGGGCGCTGCCAATGGATGGCGGAGTTCTTCGATGCGGAAGGGCAGCTCGAGGAGCGGGCTGCCGACCCCAACAAGTCGTCGGAAGCGGGCTTCGTGCTCGCCGATGCCCTGGTCGCCGCTGCGCACCATCGCCACAACGACGCGGCGCTGATGCTGTTGGACAAGGGGGCCGACCCGAGTGGGCGGGACCACTTCGGCATGACGGCACTTCACTATGCGGCCATCGGCAACCTGCCACTGGCGGAAGCGCTCGTGGGGCGCGGTGCCAATGCTCGACAGCGCGACCTTCAGTTCGACGCGACTCCCTACGGGTGGGCCAAGTTTCACGAAGCCCACGTCGTCGTGGAGTATCTCGAGAAGCACGCGGACCTCGATCCACGGGACCTCGCCGATGCCTGACGCCGGCGCCGACGCAAGACCACCCGGAGTCATGGAATGAGCGAGCGCATCGTTCGGGGGACCGAGATCTCCGCGCGATCGCAGCAGCCTGCTTTGGTGCGGCCGCACCCGATGCTGGTCGTTGCGGACCTCGACGCCGCGAGCGAGCGCTACCGCAACGTGTTTGGGTTCTTTCGAATCACGCAGCCGCCGCAGGAGAGCTGCGGTTTGAGGGCCTGGATGGCAACCGAGTTCCGGCTTGCGTGCCCGGCGGCCCTTGAACCACTCCGCGAGTGGGGCGCGCCTCTACATGCTGCGCCGGTAACGGCCGCCGACGTCGTAGAGCGCGGCGGAGAGCTGGCCCAGCGAGCAGGTCTTGGTCGCGTCCATCAACGCGTCGAAGGTGTTCTCGCCCGCCAGCGCGGCCTTGCGCAGCGTGCCAAGGTGCTCATTCGCCAGCGTCTGGTTGCGCCGCTGAAACGCGCGCAGCGCATCGATGGCGTCGGTCTTCTCCTCGCCGGTCGACCGGCGCACGTCCTCGACGATCTGGATCGGCGAGCCGTCTTTGCCGAGGAACGTGTTCACCCCCACGATCGGCAGCTCGCCCGAGGCCTTTAGCGTTTCGTAGTGCAGTGACTCGTCCTGGATGCGGCCGCGCTGGTACATCGTCTCCATCGAGCCGAGCACGCCGCCGCGCTCCGAGAGTGCCTCAAACTGCTTGAGGACCGCCTCTTCAACCAGGTCGGAGAGCTCCTCGATGATGAAGGATCCCTGCAGCGGATTCTCGTTGCGCGCCAGGCCGAGCTCGCGATTGATGATCAACTGGATCGCCATCGCGCGCCGCACCGACTCCTCCGTCGGGGTGGTGATCGCCTCGTCATAGGCGTTCGTGTGCAGGCTCTGGCAGTTGTCGTAGATCGCGTAGAGCGCCTGCAGCGTGGTGCGGATGTCGTTGAACTGGATCTCCTGCGCATGCAGGGACCGGCCCGACGTCTGGATGTGATACTTGAGCTTCTGCGAGCGCTCATTGGCGCCGTAGCGCTCGCGCATCGCCTTGGCCCAGATCCGCCGCGCCACGCGGCCGATCACCGCGTACTCGGGGTCGATGCCGTTGCTGAAGAAGAACGACAGGTTGTGCGCGAAGGAGTCGATGTCCATCCCGCGCGACAGGTAGTACTCGACGTAGGTGAATCCGTTGGCCAGCGTGAACGCCAGCTGCGTGATCGGGTTCGCGCCGGCTTCGGCGATATGGTAGCCGGAGATCGAGACCGAGTAGAAGTTGCGGATGTCTTGGCGGACGAAGTAGTCCTGGATGTCGCCCATCATCCGCAGGGCGAACTCGGTCGAGAAGATGCAGGTGTTCTGCGCCTGGTCCTCTTTGAGGATGTCGGCCTGCACCGTGCCGCGCACCGCGCGCAGCGTATCGGTCTTGATCTTCTCGTAGGTGTCGCGTGGCAGGACTTGGTCGCCGGTGGTACCAAGCAGCAGTAGGCCCAGGCCATCGTTGCCTTCGGGTAGTGGGCCCTGGTAGCGGGGTCGCGGCACCTGCAGCTCTTGGTACTTCGCCTCGATCTTGCGTTCGACTTCGGCCTCGAGGCCGTTCGCGCGGATGTGCTTTTCGCACTGCTGATCGATCGCCGCGTTGAGGAAGAAGCCGAGCAGCATCGGCGCGGGGCCGTTGATCGTCATCGACACCGACGTGGTCGGCTCGGCGAGATCGAACCCCGAGTAGAGCTTCTTGGCGTCGTCTAGCGTGCACACCGAGACCCCGGCGTTGCCGACCTTGCCGAAGATGTCGGGTCGCTCGTGCGGGTCTTCGCCGTAGAGGGTCACCGAATCGAACGCCGTCGAGAGGCGCTTGGCCGGTTGGCCTTGGCTCACGTAGTGGAAGCGGCGATTGGTGCGCTCGGGTCCGCCCTCGCCGGCGAACATGCGGGTGGGATCTTCGCGCTCGCGCTTGAACGGATACACGCCCGACGCGTACGGGAACTCGCCGGGGACGTTCTCGGTGAGGATCCAGCGCAGCAGGTCGCCACGGCTGCGGTAACGCGGCAGCGCGACCTTGGGGATCTGCAGGTGCGACAGCGTCTCGGCGCGCTGCTTCACCTTGATCTCGCGGCCGCGCACCTTGAACGTGTGGAACTCGCCCTCGTAGGCGGCGGCCTTGTCGGCCCAGCCCTCGAGCGCCGCGCTCGATTCGGGCGCGAGCTCGCCGCGCGCGTCCTCGATGGCGGCGTCGAGTGCCTGCAGCGCTTCGCCGGGCGCGCCGCGGCAGCCGAGTTCGGCGCGCGCGCCCTCGAGGCTGTCGAGTCGCGCTGCCACGTCGCTTTGCGCCTCCGCCCGCGCGCCGTAGTCGCGATTGGCCTCGGCGATCTCCGCCAGATAGCGCACGCGTGACGCCGGAATGATCGTCTCGCCGGCCTCCGACTGCGGAAACTCGATCTCGGAGACCAGGGCGCCCGTCCCCTTGTCGAGTGCCTGCAGCAGCGCCTTGTAGAGCCGGTTGGTGCCGTAGTCGTTGAACTGCGAAGCGATCGTGCTGTAGACCGGTAGTCCCTCGTCCGGCAGATCGAAGAGCTCCCGGTTGCGCCGCAGCTGCTTGCGCACGTCGCGGAGCGCGTCCTTGGCGCCGCGGCGGTCCGACTTGTTGATCGCCACCACGTTGGCGTAGTCGAGCATGTCGATCTTCTCGAGCTGCGTGGCGGCGCCGTACTCGGGCGTCATCACGTAGAGCGATAGATCGGCGAAGTCGACGATCTCGGTGTCCGACTGACCGATGCCCGAGCTCTCGAGAATGATCAGCTCGTAGCCGGCCAGGCGCAGCATTTTGACCGCGTCGCCCACGCAATCGGCGAGTGCGACGTTGGCTTGGCGCGTCGCGAGCGACCGCATGTAGACGCGTTGGGACGATGCGGCGTTCATCCGGATGCGGTCGCCGAGGAGCGCGCCACCGGTCCGGCGTCGGGTTGGATCGACAGAGAGGATCGCCAGCCGCTTGTGGTCGAAGTCGAGCAGGAAGCGCCGCACCAGCTCGTCCACGAGCGACGACTTACCGGCGCCGCCGGTGCCGGTGACGCCCAGCACGGGGGCCTGCCGCGTCGGGAGTCCGACGTCGCCGATCAGCTGCTTGGCGGCTGTGGGGTCGTTCTCCGCGATGGAGATCGCCCGAGCCACGCTCCGCGGCTCACCAGCCTTCAGTGCCGCCGCATCGATCTCGATGTCGGTGGCGTAGTCGCAGTGGCGCAGCATGTCGTGCACCATGCCGACCAGGCCCAGCCGGCGACCGTCGTCCGGGGAGTAGATGCGGCAGATGCCATAGCTCTGCAGCTCGTCGATCTCGTGCGGGAGGATGACCCCGCCACCGCCGCCGAAGACCTTCACATGGCCGGCGCCCCGCTCGACGAGCAGGTCGTGGACGTACTTGAAGAACTCGATGTGCCCGCCCTGGTACGACGTGATGGCGATCCCGTGGGCGTCCTCCTGCACCGCGGCGTCGACGATCTCCTGGGCCGAGCGGT
Source organism: Planctomycetota bacterium (assembly GCA_039029375.1). GTDB lineage: Bacteria > Planctomycetota > UBA1135 > UBA1135 > UBA2386 > JBCCGH01. The sequence goes on along the minus strand of JBCCGH010000165.1, from coordinate 17,251 downwards.
TGTGCCCTAGGTGGATCACCTCCGCGCCGGAGGACTGCACGATCCGTCGCATGACGTTGATCGAGGCGTCGTGGCCGTCGAACAGTGACGTCGCCGTCACCAGGCGGATCTTGTGCTGGGCGTGGAAGTTGCTGGCTTCTTGGGGGGCTGCGGAGGGCGCCGCGCCCGCATTGGCGTCGATCCGCGCGGAGCCTCCACCCTCCGAGCCGCCGCGCTGGCCGGTCTCGATCTGCGTCATTGGCTGGGCTGCAGTTTAGCGCTGCCGGCAAGCCCGACTCGCCGTGCGCCGGCCTTTTCGCAGTGGGCCGGCCGGCGGTTCACTCTTCGTCTTCGCCTCGTGAGAAGTGCTCGGAGACGATCTTCCAGTCGTCCCCCATACGCACGACCGAAAAATTGGCGCGACCGCCCTGGCACACCTCGCGACCCTCCGGATCAACCTGGGTTGATCGCCAGAGGCCGGAGACGGCGGCGAACTGGTCCTCGAAGATCTGGAACCCCAGGTCTCGGAACTCCAGCTTCATCACATCGAGGTAGCGAAACTCTTGGTCTAGAACCTCTTCGAAAGAACCCCAGCCCTTGTCGATGCGACCCGCGGCATCCATGTGCACGAATCGGTTGTCCGTCCAGTAGTGGGACCGCAACAGCTTGAGATCGCGATTGTTATACGCTTGACGCATGCTTCGGAAGAAGTCGTCAAGCTCCTTGTAAGACTCGACTGACATGGTCTCAGTGGCCGTGGATGGACGAGATTTCACCACGTCGTGCACCCCGCTTCGCCGATCCCTCCTCAGCGGTGGATGTGGCTGTAGAACGGTTCTTTGTCCTTCTCGTAGACGACTTTACCGTTGACGATCGCCGTCTCGACGAAGGTCCTATAGTGCAGCGGATCGCCGTCGAGAATCAAGAGATCTGCGTCCTTCCCGGGCTCGATCGAGCCAATCCGCTCGGCGACACCTAGGGTTTTCGCTGCGTCTAAGGTGATCGTGCGCAGCGCGCGACGGTCCTCCATGCCGCCCCGCACGGCGAATGCGGCGTCTAGATGGAGCGTGTGGAGGTCCTGGCCCAGGATGCCGTTGCGTCCGAGGCCCGATCCGCCAAAGCGACCCCCGGGCGGGATGACGGCGACCGGGACTCCCGCCTCACCGAGGATGGCGGCCTGCGCCAGGTTGGAGCCGGTGTCGTCGGGCCGGCCGGGATCGGGCCGAACCCGCAGACGCGGGCTCACCACCGCCATCGACCCGGTCGCCGCGACTTCGTCGGGAATCACCCACGCCCCGACCGGATTGTCGAGCACGACGCCGTGGCCCAGCAGGCGCGAGATCTCCAAGGCCTGACGTAGCGGGCCAACGTCGAAGTTGCCGCTCGAGGTCACCCACAGCTTGGCCTCGCCGCGCAGGATCTTGGTCACCGCATCGGGGCCCTTGTCGCCACCGCGGGCCGAGCGACCGGGCGTGGTGCCGCCTTGGCCTTTTGTGGTGCTCTTGTCGGCGGGTTTGGCCGCGTCCTTGCCCGCGTCCTTGCCCTGGGCCAGGCCCTCCTTGGCCTTCTCCACCCGCTCGCGCAGCGCGCGCCACTTCGCCGCGCTCAGGGGCACCCGCATGGTGTAGACGGTGTCTTGGGCCACGAGCATGCCGTCCACGTCACCCCAGGCGAGCTTCACAACCGCGCTGCGACCCCCGGGGACGTCGGTGCCGCGGTCGACCTGTGCCAGGTAGCTCGTGATCCCGGCGGACAGGCCGAGCTTGATGTCGGGGGAGAACGGGTTCAGCGAGTCGGCGAACTCCTCGTCTGCATAGGACGGGGCGCCCATGCCGCGAGCCTTCACAGCGATGAAGCCCGGCGCCACGGCTTTGCCGCGGGCGTCGATGACCTCGGCCTCGTCGGGGACGTCCAGGTCGTGGCCCACCGCTTTGATCTTGTCGTCGCCGATGAGCACGGTCGCCCGGCGCAGCAGCTGGCCCGTGCCGAGATAGACGTCGCCGCCGCGCACGGCGACCCAGCGCTCGACCTTCGCGGCCTTCTTTTCGCTGGGTGCCTCCGCCGGGTCGGCGGGCTCGGCGGCGGGGGGGCGCCGGGGGAAGCGCCGGCGCCGTTGGCCGGTGAGATCGGCGGCGAGCACCGGCAGCAGGACGACGGCGAGTGCCGCAGTGGTCAGTGCTCTCATCGCTTGGCTTCCTCCACCGCGCGGCCGCGGCGCCACACCCGTTCCAGGCGCGAGGCTGGATCGAGCGGCGGTCCGGTGAACAGCAGCAGGTCGGCGTCCTTGCCCGCCGCAATGGTGCCGACGCGATCATCGACGCCGAGCGCCTGGGCCGGAACCGCGGTGACGCCGGCGAGTGCCTTGGCCTGTGGCAGACCATGGCGGACCAGCTCCATGAGCGCGAAGAAGACCTCACGGGCTTGCGAGGGCTGATCGGGCAGCAGGAACCCGACGTCAAAGCCTTGGTCCACGAGCGTGGCGGCCGGGCATTCGACGGCGCGCCCAAACGCCGGTGTGGTGAGCTTGGCTTCCATGAGCACGACTTCGCTCAGGCCCCGCAGCTCCTTTACCACCTCGTCCAGACGACCTTCGTTGTTGTCGAGCGTCGAGGCGACCACCACGGTGTCCGGGAACTGGTGATCACCGGCGGCCTTGAGGTAGTGCACGAGCCGATAGGCCGAACGCAGGTCCACGAACGCGCGCGTCTTGCCTTCGAGTGCGTCGGCGATCGCGTCGATGTTGGGGTCCTTCTTGGGCTTGCCCTTGCCTTTGCCCTTGCCCGGGCCGCCTTGGCCCGGTGCCGAGCCTTTGCCCTTCGCCGCGTCGGTCGGGGGCTTCTTGTCCTGCGGTTTGTCGGCTGGTTTGCCCTCGGTCTTCGCAGCTTCGTCCTTCGCCTCGGTCTTGTCGCCCTCGGCGGGCTTGGCCGCCGCTGGCTTCGGCTTCTTCCGTTCCTCGACCAGCTTCTTGGCCTTCACCAGCGCTTCCTTCACCAGCTTCTTCGCCTTCGAGCCCGGGACTGGCGTGATCAGCAGGAAGGCCTCGTCGTTGAGGACCATGGTGGCGGCGTCCGTGGCGGTCGGGTCGATGACGGCGCCGCGCCCCGAGAAGCCATCGTCCCGCGGTGCCAGCCCCAGGGTGGTGATCCCCGCCTGGGCCAGCTCGCCGAACACGTCTTGGCGCGAGTAGAGCTGGTCCGCGATTTTGCGAGCGGCGCGGTTGCTGGCTTTTGGCGCCGAGCGGGACCCGCGCGAGCGGCGGAACGACCGCCGTGACGAGCGGCGTTGGTCCGGGTCGCCGCGCGGCTCGGTCAGCCCGGCGCGCGAGAACGCGCTGACCAGCCCCGGCATGATCGTGCCGCCGCCGGCATCGACGCGCTTGGCCCCGGCCGGGATGGGCACCTCAGCACCCACTGCCTGGATCTTGCCGTTGCGGATGAGCACCACGCCTCGATCAATCGGCTCCCCGGCCATGGTCAAGATGCGGGCGTTGTGGATGGCCACCGGCCGCTCCTGAGCCGGCAGCGCGATCGTCATGTGGCCCGCGATGGCTCCTGCCAACGCGAGCGCGACGCACCTAAAAGGGCGTCGGCAGTGATCATGCGTCATGGTACGTCTCCTGCGCGGTAGACGATCTCGCCCTCAATGAAGACCAGCTCTGGGGGGTTGCGGGGGTCCAATGGATCTCCGCGTGTGACGATGAAGTCGGCGTCCTTGCCGGGCTCGAGCGAGCCCACGCGGTCGCCGAGACCGATTTGTCGCGCCGGTTGAATGGTGACGGCTTGCAGGGCCGCCTGAGTGGGGAGTCCGAGGCGCGCGGCCATCGCCGCCTGGACCTGCAGCTGCTCCCCGGCGATCACCGGCGCGTCGGTGTTGATCGAGAGGTCGGTGCAGCCGCTGTCCCAGTAGCCGGCCGCAATGCCCTGAAAGTGGCCGTCGCGATCGAAGTCGTAGGTGCGCGGCCCCAAGTTGACCGGCGTGCCGCGCGCGGCGAGCGCGGTCGCCGCCCACCAGCCGTCGAACGTGCCGTGGGACAGGATCATCCACACGCCGAACACGTCCTGGAACATGCGCGCGGTCGCGACGCAGTCGCGCGCGCCGGCCGTGTGAATGAGGACCGGGACCTTGCCGTCGAACACCGCCCGCAGCTGCTCGAGGCGCGGATCCAGGTCCGGTTGCGGTCCCTGGCCGGCGCGGTGGTCGCGCCAGGCCTGGGCGTAGTCACGACCCCTCTCCAGGGTCTCGGTGAGCAGCAGGTGCATTCCCATGCGGCTGGCGCCGAGGTCGCCGCTGCGGCGCTCCGGGTTGAAGCCCTGCGCCACCTTCATGGCACCCAGCTCGCGGATGACCATCTCCTCGAGGGTGTCGCCCGCCATCTTCAGCAGCGCCCCGAAGCCACTCAGGTTGGTGCCAGAGCCGGGGATGAACAGCGTCGTGGTCACGCCGCCCGACAGCGTTTCGCGGATCACGCGCGCGCTGGGTCGCACGGTATCCAGGGTTCGAAGCTCGGGGTTGGTCGGCAACACCATGTCGTTGATGTCGCCGCCGCCGCTGCTGACGTGGTGGTGCAGATCGACGAAGCCCGGGGTCACGGTGCGACGGCCCAAGTCCAGGACCTCGGCCCCGGGCGGCGCGTCGATTTGCGCGCCTGCGCCGATGGCGACGATCTTGCCGTCGCGGATCAGCATCGCGCCGTCGTGCAGCGTGGGCCCAGCCATGGTGAGGAAGCGGTCGGCGCGGATCAGCAGCGGCGCCGTCGAGTCGGCTGGCCGTTGCGCTGACACCGACGCTGCCGCCGCCGCGAGGACGACGAGCGCAGATCGAGCCCCGAGCGTCATCAGAACCTCGGCCGCGCCCCGGTGCGGCGGTAGGCGATCCGACCGTTCACGATCGTGGCGTCGACGAAGGAGCGGGGGTCAAGTGGATCACCGCTCCAGGCGACCAGGTCGGCGTCCTTGCCGGCCCGCAGCGAGCCGACGCGGTGATCGGCGCCAACGAAGCGCGCGGGGTTGATCGTGATCGCCGCCAGGCCGACGCGCCAGGGCAGCCCGAGCCGCACCGCCATTGCGCATTGCAGCGTGAGCTGCTCCTGCGCGACGACCGGCGAGTCGGTGTTGACCGCGATCCCATCGACGCCGAGGCCCTTCACGGGTGATTGCCAGCCGTGCAGGCCGCCGCGGAACCACGCATCGGCGAGGCCGACGAAGCGGCCGGTTTCGCGTTCGAAGTGGTACTGACGCGGCCCGTTGCACACCGGCACGCCGCGCACCAGCGCGTCCTCACACAGGCGGTAGGCGTCGAACGTCCCGTGGTCGATCACCGTCCACAGGCCGAACTCGTCGCGGAGCTCCCGCAGGGTCTCGAGGACCACCTGGTAGATCTGGGTGTGGACGGTGACGGGATACTCGTGACGGAACAGACCGCGCAGGTACTCGAGGTCGGGCTGGGGCTCCGGCGCTGGTCCCTCGCCGCGGTCGAAGTCCTCCCACGCGCGCCAGTAGCGCTGGCCTCGCTCGAGCGCGAAGCGCAGCCCCTGGTTCATCCCCATGCGGGTGGCGCCCAAGTCGCCGGCGCGGCGCTCGGGGTTGCCGGCCTGGGCGATCTTGAGGCTGCCGGGGAACCGGACGAGCGCCTCCTCCGGGGTGCCGTGGGTCTTCGTCAGGCTCCCGAAGCCACCCATGTTCGATCCCGAACCGGGGATGAAGAGCACCGTGGTCACGCCGCCGGCGAGCGCATCGCGCATGCGCTCGTGATCGATCGTGACCAAGTCCACCGTGCGCAGCTCCGGGTTGATCGAGTGCACGGTGTCGTTGATGTCGCGGCCACTGGTCGAGGCGATGTGGCAGTGCAGATCGACCAAGCCGGGCATGACCCAGCGGTCGCCCAAGTCGACGACTTCGTAGTCGACGGGGATATCGATCTCGGCGGCTGGGCCGACGGCGACGATCTTCTTGTCGCGTGTCAGCACGACACCGTCGCGGATCGGTGGGCCTTCGGCGGTGAGCACACGCGCGGCGCGAAAGGCGTAGGCCGGCGTTGGGAACGAGTCAGGGCCCCACTGCGCGACTTTGTATTCCTTGGGGCGTTGCCCGAAGAACACGTCGATCGACGGCGCCTCCTGGGCGGCGAGGGTGCTGCCAGCGATCGTCGCCAGCGCGATCGCCGTGGCGTAGCAGCTCACCGGCCCTGCTCCCGCTGATCGACGACGACGCGGCCGCCGACCACGACGAGTAGGACGCGACTCGTGAGCTCGAACGGGCTGCCCGAGAAGACCACGAAGTCGGCGTCCTTGCCGCGCTCCAGCGAGCCGATGCGGTCGTCCAGCTGAAACAGCCGCGCCGGGTGGAGCGTCAACGCCTCGAGTGCCTCGGTCGGGTCCAGGCCGTAGCGGACCGCTAGCGCCATGTGCAGCGGCAGGTGGCGGGCGCCGGCGGTGTCGCCCGTGCCCAGCGCCAGCGCGACCCCGTGGTCCGTCAGGTTGGCAGCCGCGTTCAGCATCGCGCCGTCTTCGCGCTGTACCACGTCGGGGTCGAGGACGACTCCGGGCGGCTGCTCGCCGAGCACCGCCGGGTCTCGCGTGGCGTCCCGAGCGCCGGTCAGCACGAGCGGGAGCTCTTGCTCGGCGAACCACTCGACGACGCTGCGGATGGCCGGGGCGCGGTCCACACGCACCACGGCGGGGATCTTCTTCTCCACCAGCGCGCGCAGGGGTTCGAGGCTCTCGTCCACTTTGGGTTTACCGTCGCCGTCCTCATCGTCGTCGCCGGCCGCGGCGCCGTCTTTGGCCGTGCGCGTCGCGCGAAACTCCTGGTCGCCCTGCGGCGACTGCAGCGAGCCGCTCATGGAGTCCTCGCCGACCGTCGCGGTGACCTCGGTCGGACCCATCAGCGTGAACGACGCGGTCAGCGTGTCCCCCTCGAGCTTGCCGTCTTGCACGTCCGTGGACATTTCGCGGCTGCCAAACCGAGCCACCACGGTGCCCGTCACCGTGCTGCCGTCCTCGCCGAGCTCGAGCTCCAACGTGATCTGCAGCGGGAACGGCGCGTCGACGAGCTCGACCTTCCAGGTGCCGGTGATCGGATCGGCCTTCTTGGGCGTGGACGTCTCGTCCTCATCCTCGTCGTCTTCGTCCGTCGCCTCGCCCTTGGCCTTCTTGGCCAGCTTCGCCTCGTAGTCCTGCCACTTCTTCAGATAGCGGCGGCCGCGCGCGACGGCGTCGGCGAGCGGCTTGATCGCATCCGCGCCGACGGCGTCGTGGACGAAGCGCAGCGCCGCGGTCTCCCTCAGCACGAGAGAGTCCCGGTCGGGCGCCGCGGTCTTAAGCGCCGCCACGCGGCCCGACACCAGGCTGCTATCCGTGCCGGAGACCAGGACGGTCGTCAGGCCGGCTTGGGCGGCGCGCGCCAGCAGCGGATCGCTGGGATCCACCACGCGGCCTACACGCTGGTCCGCGGCACCTTTGGGGATCCCGGTCCCGTCGCCCGACAGACCGACGTGGCAGTAGGCGTTGACGAAGCCGGGCACCATGACGCCGCCAGGCACGTCGACGACGCGGGCGCCGTAGGGCACTGCCAGGCCTTCACCGACGGCCTTGATCTTGCCGTCGGCGGCGAGGAGCACGCCGTTGCCGAAGGTCTGTCCAGCGACGGTCTCGATGCGGTCGCACCGCACCGCGAGCAGTGAGCTCGATGCCTGCCGCTCCCACGCCAGCGTTCCCTCGACCCACGTCTGCTCCACCAGCGTGCCCACGGCGAACGGCTCGCCGCTGAGCACCGCGAAGTCCGCGTCTTTGCCCGGCGTCAGCGTGCCGACTCGATCCGCCACCCCCAGCACCGCGGCGGCGTCGGCGGTCACCGAGCGCATTGCCTGCGTCGGCGTCAGCCCGTGGCGGATGGCCAAGGCGGCGATCCACAGGAAATCGGCAGCGTCCTGGTCGCGGCTCGTCGCGAGCGCGACCCGCAGGCCAGCGCGCGCCGCGACCGCTGGTGCGTCGAGGTGGCGCTCCGGCTCGTCTTGCGCGCGATCCTCGCCGCCGGGGTTGCGACCGCCGACCCGCACTGGCAGGCGAAACACCGCCCCCAACGCCTGCTGTCGCCGTACCGCGTCGGCCAGGCGATGCAGCTCCCACGGGTCTTCAAGCACCATCGCGAGCTGTAGGTCTGCGGCGAGGCGCAGGGCCCGGCGCAGGTCGCCGGCGCGGGCCGCGGCCACGCGGACGCGCAGGTCGCCGCGCGCGGCCCGCTGCAGCGGCTCGAGCGAGTAGCGATCCTCAGCGGCGCCGGTCCCGGAGAACGCCGCCAGCGGGCCGTTCGAGCCGCGATCGCTGCGCACCGCGGTCTCAAAGAGCTCCCGCAGCTCGGTGAGCAGCGAGATGCGCGCGGTCGGCGCTTGCTGCCGCGCGGGCAGCAGGGGGTCGTCCGAAGTGGGCGCCGCGGTGGGCTCAAACACCGCCGGGGCGCGGAGCGCCGCGCCGCCCATGGCGATCCGCAGACAGGCCGAGTCCGCGAGGACGCGTCCCATCATGTCTTCGCCCGCGAGCTTGACGACCGACCCCTGGCCCGACACCAGCCGCGCGCGTCCGGGCGACAGGTAGGCCGTGGTCACGCCGCCTTCGAGCCAGCGCAGTCGGCGTTTGGCGAAGTCAAAGCCGTCGACCGCGACGACGTCAGGCGTCACGCCATAGCGTTCGTCCGCCCCCGCCGCGAGGTCCGAGTCCGCGGCGACGAGGCCGGGCATCACGGTTTTGCCGGTGACGTCGACGATGCGCGCCCCGCTGGGCACCGCGGGTGCGCCGGCCCCCGCGCCGACCGCGAGCACGCGCCCGTTCTGCACCACCATTGTGGCGTCTTCGAGCACGGTGCCATCGCCGACGTATAGCGCCCCGCAGCGTACCACCGTCGTCGACACTTCGCCTTGTGGTGCAGCGCCGCCCTGTGGCGACGCTGCGTGCAGCGGCGCGCCTGCGGCCAGGGCCAGCAGCGCGCTCGTCGCCAGGGTCAGGCGCTGGGCCAGTGCTTGTCGGCGCCGGCTCACCGCGCGTCCTCGGTCGTCTCGGCCTCGCCGAACAGGTGGCGCAGCCGCGGGTCCTCGCTGCGCTGGTAGGCGACCTCCCCGTCGAGCAGCACCGTGTCGACCCAGGTCGTCGCCTGCAGCGGATCACCGGTCACGATCTGTAGGTTGGCCACCTTGCCGGCTTCGATTGAGCCCAGCTCCTCCTCCAGACCCAAGATCCGAGCGGGCACGATGGTCAGGGCTTCGAGCGCCATCTGGCGGTCGACGCCGTTGCGCACGCAGGTCGCCATTTGCCACCACGGGTAGCGGGTGGGGCCCGTGGGCCGCCCGCGTGTGCTCTCGGCGATCCCCAGCGCGAACGGGACGCTCAGCTTGGCCAGCTCCGCGGCTGAGCAGTACATCGACTCTTCGTCGGTGTCCGGATCCGTCTCCCAAACCTCGAGCTCTGGCATGAGCACGACCGGCTCGCCAAGCCGCGCCAGGCGCGTTGCCGCCTTGCTGCAGGCCGGGCCGAGGACGAAGACCGCCTTGAAGCCATAGCGATCACGGATGCGCAGCGCTTCGGCGATCTCGGCCGCGGATGGGACGTAGAAGAACGCGGTCGCTTTGCCGGCCAGGAGGTCGACGACCGGCTTCTTCTTCGGATCGATCTCCTCGAACTCGGCGTCCTCCGCCACGGCGCCGGCTTCCTTCTCCTTGGCGAACTCAGCCTCGCGGCGTTCGCGATCGGCGAGGTACTCGCGCACCTCCGCGATCGCGCGGTGCAGCTTGCGGATCTTCGCCATGCGGCTGCCGCGGCCGGGATCCAGCGAGACCTTGAGCCCAGCCGCGGTGCGCACGGCCATGTCCTCGACCGTCCGGCCGAACGGTCGGATGATCATGCCCCGACCCCCGAGGAGCGTGGCGTTGCCCGGAATGACGTGCAGCGTCCCGACACCGTTGCGCAGCGCTTCCTCGAAGAACTGTGACGAGGGGTCCACCGCATCCTCGACCGTGAGGTACGGCACGTTCGCCATGTTCTCGTTGGGGTTGCTCATGCCGCCGCTGGTGTGGGCGACCACGTAGGTGGGCAGCACGACCTTGTCAGAAGCGTCGATCACCGTGGCGTCCCAGGGTGCTTCGATGTCCTGCCCGACTTCACGGATGACGCCGTTCTCGATCAGGATCACGGCATTCTCGAGCGTGCCCTTGGTCACGGTGATGACCTTGCCGGCTTTGACCACAACTTGGTCTTGGGCGCACACCGACGGCGATAGCGTCGCGAGCCACAGCAACAGGTTCCAGCTTGGCAGGCGAACGTTCATTGCACTTCCTTTCCGTCGATGTAGACGCGCGTGGGCCGACTGCTCGGGTCGAAGGGGTCGCCGCTCCAGACCACGAGGTCGGCATCCTTGCCGGCCTCGAGCGAGCCGACTCGTTCGGCGACGCCGAGGATCCGCGCCGGCTCCAAGGTCACCGAGGCGAGCGCGGCGTCGCGGTCGAGGCCGTTGCGGACCGCGAAGGTGACCTCATGGATGAGATCGAGAGCGGCCTTGTTTGATCCCGTGGCGATGGCAAAGGGCACGTCCGCGGCGGCGAGCGCGTTGAGCGAATGCCAGCGCGGCTTGGCGCCGTCGGTGCTGCTGTCGGCGCTCGGCGCGGCGAACACCACGCGCGCTTGCGCCGCGGCGAGGTCGTCCGCGACGCGCCACGCTTCGGTTGCCTCCTCGACCACGGTCTCATAGCCGAACTCGGCGGCGAGGCGCAGTGCCGTGCGGATGTCCTGCTCGGCGCGGGCCGTGGTGCGCACCTGCAGTTTGCGCTCCAGGGCTTGGAGTAGGACTTCCATGCCCGCATCGCTCGCTGCCGGCTCGCCCTCCTCGGGCACCGTTTTGCGGTCGCGATACGCCATGGCGTCGTAGAACGCCTTGCGGATGGCCCAGACCACGCCCATGCGGGTGTTGGGGCGGCGGTAGTAGATCGTCGCCGGCGTGCCGAAGCGGATGGGCCGGTTGCCGGCCGATGGCTCGCTACCGAGCGTGACGCGCAAGCACGTCTCATCGCGGACGAGCATGTCGGCAACGGTGTCGCCGCGTGTCTTGACGACGGCGCCGAGCCCGCCGACCGCGTTGCGGTTGCCGGGCGAGACTTGCGCCGTCGTGACCCCTGCGCGTCGGGCCCGGCGGAAGGCCGGGGCCGCGGGATCGATCACGTCGACGATGTGGAGATGCGGGGTAACCTCGTCGCCCTGCTCGTTGGCGTCGCGGCTGGAGACCCCGAGCGCCGTCGCGGCGTCGACAAGTCCCGGTGTGATCACGGCGCCTTCGCAGTCGATGACCGTCGCACCTGCCGGCAGCGGCGTTTGTCCGTCACCGATCGCTTGGATCTTGCCGCCGGCGAAGATGACGACGCCCCCCTCGATCGGCGGTCCAGCCACCGGGTGGACGGTGGCGCCGCGCAGCGCCACCGCGTCGTCCTGGGCCATGGCGGGACACAGACCGCACAGCAGCGCCAAGCCGACGCGCAGCGTGTGGGACGAGGGCCCGGCCGCGTGCAGGCGGCGCGGGGAAGCTTGACGTAGAGCGATCAACGGTCGTCTCCGCGGTCTTCGAGGTCGACGCGCTTTCCGGCCACAAACACCGCGAGGAGCGGTGCGCCGAGGTCCAGGGGGTCGCCGCCGACCACGACGAAGCTCGCATCCCGACCTTGCAGCAGGCTGCCGCAGCGGTCGGCGGCGCCGCACTGCTCGGCTGGAACACGGGTGATAGCGGCCAGGGCGGTCGTGCGGGAGGCGCCGTGGCGCACGGCGAGCGCCGCCGACACGCGCAGCGCCTCGGGGTGCGCCGTCGAGTTGGTCGCCTCGGCGCGGCCCGTCGCGGCCGTCGCATCGCGAGGTGGCGCTTCGGTCATGAACGAGAAGGGCACCCCGGCTGCTTCGAGCGTCGCGGGCAGCCGCAGGTGGCGCAGCGGGCTGTCCAAGTTCAGCGGTGCCAAGACCACCGAGCCTCGCGTGCGGACGAGTCGCGCGGTACTACGGGCCGCCTCGTCAGCGCCGATCAGCAACGGCTGAACGCCGAGCTCGTCACACAGGTCCAGGGCGCTCGTGATGCCGGCGTGGCGGCGCGTGTGAAACGCGAGGCGGCCGCCGTCGAGGGTCCGGCGGATCGCTTGTGAGGCACGATCGTCGTTCGCGGCGTCGCGGGCGCGAGCAAAGCTCAGCCGCATTAGATCCACGGCGCCCATGCGCGACGTCGGAAAGCGGTTTTGATCCAGCGACTCGTCGACCAGCGCGAGCTTGAGGTAGGCGTCCTCCATCAGCAGCGTGCCGGTGACACCAGCGCGGACCATGGCCGCGCGGCCGGCGAACGCGTTGGCCGAGCGCGGGGCCAAAGCGAGGGTGCAGACGCCGTAGCGCGCGGCGCGGCCCAGCGCATCGTCGAAGGGGTCGAGGGCGTCGGCCGCGCTGAGGTCCGGCGTCACGGCATCGATCGCCTCGGCGAGGTCTTTGGCGATGCCGAGGTGCGCGTGGGGATCGACAAAGCCCGGCGCGATCGTGCCCTCGAAGCGCATTTCGCGCGCGGCGGCGGCGGCCGGTGCCGGGATCTCTGGTCCGAGGAAGGCGACCTTGCCGTCGCGCACCAGGATCGCGGCACGCTCGGTCAGCTCGTTGCCGGGGCTAATCACGAGCCGGTCGGCGCGGACCAGCAGGTCCCCGCTGGGCTGCGCGAGGAGGGCGGCGGGTGCTGCGAGGAGGGCGGCGAGGAACGCGCGCGTCGTCATGGCTGCGTTTCGATTCACGGCGTCTTTCGGGAACGGGCCGGTCAACGGTCTTCGGTCCCAGCGGCGGTCGCGCGGAAGGCGATGTCACCTGCCGAAAGCACCGCCAGGATGCGCGTGTCACTCGCCAGCAGTGGCCCCGACACGATGAGCACGTCCGCCCGCTTGCCGGCCTGCAGCGAGCCCACCTGGTCATCGACTCCCAGCACTTCGGCATCGCTGAGGGTGATCGCGCGCACGGCGGCGTCGGCGGAGAGGCCCTTGCCGGCGGCGTACGCCGCGAGCAGCGGGAGGTGCCGGCTGCCACGCACCGAGCCCGAGCCGATCGCCACCGTGACGCCGGCGCCCTCGAGCTGCCCGGCCAGGCGGCCGGCCCGCTCGAATGCGGCCGACCTCGGTGGTTGCTGCGGCTCGAGAAAGCCGGTGAGGACGAAGGGCACGCCGGCGGCGGCGATCGCCTCAACGTCGGCCGCCGCCGCGGTCCCCTCGAGGACCAGCCGCGGCACCGAGTGCTCGCGCGCGAGCTCGAGAGCGGCCTGGATCTCCTCGGCGCGTTGGACCTCGACGCGCAGTGGCAGCTCGCCGTCCACAACCCGCATCAGGGCCTCCTTCGCGGGGTCTGGCGTGGGCGGTTTCGGGAAGTTGGGCCGCTTCGGCGCCTTGTCCGCGTCTTTCTTCTTGGCGCCGTCGGCCTTTGCCGCACCGTCGTCGCGGCCCGTTTGGCGCTTCTTGGCAGGGGCCGCTTTGGTCTTGGCCTTGCCGTTGCCTTCGCCACCGCCGTTCTCGCCGCCTTCTTCTTGGGGTGGCTTCGCCGCCGGCGGGTCGGTGTCGGCGTCCTTGATCTTGTCTCCCGTCTTGGCCTCGCCCTTATCGGCGTCGCCCTTCGGGCCCTTCTTGCTCTTTTGGTCGCGGTGGTAGTCGAGGTACTTCGAGAATTCCGCCTCGTACTTCTCGACCTTGCGGGGGTGCCGCTCCTGGGCCTTGCGGTAGGCCTCCAGCGTGGCGAAGAGCTCGCCGATGGCGCGGCGCGCCTTGTCGCGCTCCAGCGGGTGTTTGTCGGTGGCGCCGGCCATGTTGACCTGCACGCCCGCCGCGATGGTCTCTTCGCCCTCGGCCTGGGCGAAGCCGTCGTGCCGGGGGTGCAACACCGCGCCGAGGCCGCGCCAGGTGCTGTCGGCGCGATTGCTGACGTAGGCGGTGGTGATGCCGTAGTCGATGAGTGCTCGCGACGCGCGGTCGGTGGGGTCGAGACCCTCGAAGACCGGGGTGCCGGCGTCCGCCTGCTTGTCGTTGAGGACCGTTGGATCGCCAAACGCCACGGACAGCGCGTCGACGAGCCCGGGGTAGGCGTGGGAGTCCGGGAACTCCAGCACTGTGGCGTCGGCCGGGATCGTCACCTCGTCGGCGGGACCAACCGCGGTGAGGCGACCCTCCTCGATGAGTAATACGGCGTCCCGAATCGGTGGGCCGGCGATCGGATGGGCCACCGCCACGCGAATCGCGCTTAGGGCTCGTTCGGCGGGAGGGTCAGCCTCAGGGGCTTCCTGCGCGGCAAGTCCGACGACAGGAGCCAGCACGGCCACTAGCGCACATCGGGGGTCGAAAGAGAAGGGCCTCAGCATGGGGTCACGCGCCCGCGGCGGCCAAGCCGCCGCGACGGGAGGGAGAAGGGCTGAGCGCGGCGGCAGCCGCGAACCGGGGCAGGCCCTTCGGCGGACGGGTGCGTTTACGTGGTTTGGTCGTGGAGGCGCGAAGCGATTCCGCAGTTCCTCGACTCAGCCGCGCGTTTTCGCGGGGCTGGTCGCGCTGCAGCAGCTTGGCTTGGTTGCCTTCTCGGCGCAGCAGCCGGTGGACTGTCCGGCGCAGCAGCCGCTGCCGCTGGCCGCGTCCGAGCCTGCATCGCGCGGGCCGCCGCGCTCGCCATCGTGGCCCTGCTTGCCGTGCTCGGCACCGCTAGGTCGGCTGCTGGGGAGGTCGCCGTGAGGTGACTTCTTGGCCGCCGAGGCCGCCGCGATCTTGGCCGCGAACTTCGCCGGGTTCTTCTGTACGTCTTCGACGCAGTGATCGCAGCACAGCCGGATCAGCTGCGTGCCGACCATGACATCGACAGCATCCTCGGCGTCAAACTCATCCTGGGACACGGCGCACTTGGCGACCGGGTAGCTCGCGACCTGGTGTTGGTAGGCCTTCGCGACCACCATCGCGGCCAGCTCTGGTCCCCGAGCCCGGGCCTTGCTCACGCAGCCCCCGCAGCACAGCTTGACCAGCGTGTCCTCGAGCACCAGCAGCTTGGCGTCCGTCGAGATCTCCTCGCCGGAAATCGGGCAACGGTCGAGCGGATAGTGGGCGTTCTGGGCCTTGGCGATCGCTGCATCGAGCTTCTCGACATAGGCCTCCGGCGACCCCTCGACCTTGGTCTTGCACCGCCCGCAGCACGTGCTGAACGTGCGGCCGCCGGCCTCGAACATGCGCTTCGAGTCCGCCTCGAGCGGCTCTCCCGACACCACGCAGGTGGCGAGGGGCGTCTTCACGGCCGTCCAGCGCACTTCCGGCTGGCTGGTCGGCTTCGACGTCGCGTGGTCCTGGGCGGGGGTCGGGGCACCGAGCGCCGCGATACACAGGGCGAGGATGAGCTTCTTCATGTTGGATCGAGTCTGGAGTCTGAGATTCTGACGAACTGTACGGCCCGAACCCGCGGCGGCAACGGGCCGGCGCCGGATGGGCGTTACCGGCCGGGGGCGCGAGGGTACTCTTGTCAAGCCCGGTCGCCCGGCAAGCTGTCCAGCCTCCCATGAAGAATTCGATCCTCCCAGTCGTCGTCTTGGCGTGCTCCGCCGCGACGCTTTGTGCCCAGCGCTCGGTGATGCAGCTGACCACCATGGCTCAGGTGCACCAAGACGCCAAGATCAGTCCGGACGGCGGCCGCGTGGCGTTCCGCGGCTCGGGCGGCTCCATCTCCGTCGTCGACTGGCTGGGCGGCGCCGAGGTGCCGATCGCAGTGGGCATCAACATCGGTTCGTTCCTGTGGAGCCCGCGCAGTTCCGGCGTCTACTTCGTCGAGAACAACAGTCTGCGCTTTGCCTCGGTGGCCGGTGGCTCGCCGACCACGCTCGCGATCTTGCCTGGCAATCAGGTCCAGCTGTGGTGCGTCGATTCCGCCGACTTCACGGTCTACGGCACGCGTTTCGAGCCCACCAACAACTGGTACACGGTCTTCACGATCAACACCACTGGCGCGGGCTTTCGCGACATCGTCACCGACCCGAACAACTTCCTCGATGAGGTCCGGCTCGACCCCACCGAGACCAGGATCGTCTACCGCGCCCAGTTCGCGGGGTTGCCGTTTGCCGATCGCGACTACATCAGCGCCAACGTCGACGGGACCATGGGCGTTTCACTCACCGGCGGGCCGATCCCCGGCAATCCGGAGTTCGCCGACTGGGTGGACGGCGGTACCACGATTGCGTTGACCATGCTGTCGGGCGCGCGCCCACACATCGCGCGCGTGAGCACGGGTCTCGCCCCGCAGTTTGTGACTGACGGCTCGCAGGTGCGCCGCCGGACCGTCGTGTCACCCGACCGCCGCTGGATCGCGTTCGAGGCTCAGTGGGAGCGAGGCTTGGGACCGGCGGTGATCCCGTCCGAGGGCGGAGGGCTGGTCGTGCTGAGCCAAGAGGACGACGTCAACTACATCATGCAGGCGCCGCCGTCGGTGAGCGAGGACGGCAACCGGATCGCGTTCTCGGCGTCCGTGAGCGGCGGGCTCACCCAGGTGTACGGCGTCGAGCTCGACCGGGAGCTGCGGATCTTCCCTCGTGTCGAGCGCGGTGGCGTGGTGACCGTGGAGTTGCCGGTGACCACCTCGGAGATCGGCGCCCTGTTCGTCAGCGGCGGCCTCGGCGCGACGCCGTTCCCGTTTCCGGGCTATTCGGGTGAGTTCGCGATCAACCCCTTCGTGATGTTCACGCTGTTTGCGGCGTCGTCGACCACCGGGGCGATCACGGTGAGCTTTCCGGTGCCCAACGCGCCGGCTCTAGTGGGCGGTAGCGTCTACTTCCAGGGCCTCAGGTTCGTCTCCTTGAACCGCGGCGACTTCACCCGCGTGGCCGAGGCCCTCGTCTTCTAGCCCGAGTCTTCACGCCGAGCACACGCCAGAGCCGCTCTGGCGGCGTCAGACTGGCGCCGGAGGCGCATGCCGGCGAACGACAGACTGCGCAGAGCCCTGTAACCAAACGATGCTACAGGCCTGATCCATGCTCCTGCCGCTGCTCTCAGCGGGGCGTAACCCCGCCTCCGCGGTCTGTCGCTCGTCTTCCTTGCCACGGCGGCCCTTGCCCGCACCGGATGCAAACCCTCGTGCATGATCCGGGCTAGTGTCCTGGATCAGAAATTCCTGTGCAGAGGGTGCGTGACCGGACGCTGCTCGCAAGAAGCACCGACGCAGGCATATTGGTGGATACGTCGAGGAGGTGCGACGCAGCGAGCGGTGGCCGGACGGGTGCCATCT
>JBCCGH010000164.1:0-21759 GCA_039029375.1 Planctomycetota bacterium | reverse complement strand
GCCAACCCTCGTGCATGATCCGGGCTAGTCGCTGAGCCAGCGACGTGCAGAAGAGCGATTTCCGAGATCGAGGAGGCGGGGTGATGGCGAGTGGCTGTTTTGGGGGCGTGAGCAGCTCGGCCTCGGGCTCTGGGCAGGGGCCGCCCGGCCCGTCCGGCGCGGTCGACTTCGCCAGCTCGCCCCTCAGGGGGCGAGCGAGCCGGCGAAGCCGACGGTGACGGGCAGGGCGGCGCAACCGCTCTGCCTCTGGGGGGGCGGGGTACGGGATGGTCGCGTTGGCCGCGGTTGGTGCCGTCGGCGCGGCGGGCGCACGCCGCGGCCGCGCGGGCGGGCAATGGACGGGGGTGCCGTCGGAGGAGGTGAAGTGAAGCGGGCCCGAGTCGGGGTTGCCGTGGATCGAGAGGAAGCCGCGGTGGACGGAAGCGTGACAGGTGCTGCAGAGGAGGATCAGGTTGGCGAGGGCGTTGCCGCCGCCGGCGGCGCGCGGGGTGATGTGGTGCACTTGGAGGTCGAAGGGGCGGTGGCAGTTGCGGCATGCGTGTTGGTCGCGGCGGTAGACCGAGGCTTCGGTGGGCGACGGCACCGGGTCGTGGTTCGGCGGCCCCTCTGATGTTGCGGGGGCCTCTGATGTTGCGGGGGCCTCTGATGTTGCGGGGGCCTCTGATGTTGCGGGGACAGGTTCCGGTGCCGGGGCTGGCTTCGTCGCGGGGGCCGGTCCGTTGAGTTGGCGGCGGAGCAGCTCTTCGATCACTTCGGTGTCGCTGAGTGGCTTCTCCGGGTGGTCGGAGAGCATCATGCGGACGCGCTCGAACATGGCGTAGGTCACGTCATCGAGCCTGGCCTCGATCACGACGCGCTTGTGAACCAGGCCGTAGTCGCTGCCTTCGCCAGGGAGGTCGCCCGGCCGGCAGGCGTGGACCTCGTTGCGGAGCTCGCGAAACGTGTGGGCCATGGCGAAATCGACCCATGCCGCCTGCGTCTCTCGTTGCACGACGGGCAGCATGCCGACGACTTTGGACCAACTCAGCGCGCCGTCGATGAGGGCGTCGCGGACGCGGTCGAGCTCGAGCAGCGTTTGCCCAACCTGGATGTACTCACGGGTGCGCCGCGCGTCCATCTCGAGCTTCGCCTCGGCGAAGTGCACCGTGCTCCCGTGTCCGGTGACTTGATACAGCCGTCGCTGCTCCATGTCGGCGAGGTAGAACGCCAAAGCGTGTTTGTAATGCCCGACCTGCTCCGTTGCCTCAATCAAGAGATTTGCAACCTTGTGAGCGGGGAGGCCAAACGTGATCGCAAATGCTGCTCCCATAGACTCCTTCATCGCTTGGATCATTGTATGATATATTGCCAATGAAGTCACGGTACCGATCACAGTGATCGCGGCTTTTTGTAGCGCAAGGTCGGCGTGCGCTCGCCAATGCGCAACGAACAGGGCTGGCCCTACCGCCCCTACCCGTCGCCGTCGGCGTCGCCCGCCCGCTCGCCTTCTTGGCGAGCGGGTGGGCGACGCACTGACCGGGGCGATGGGTTGGGCGGCTCCCTGCCTCGAGCCCGAGGTCGAGCGACTGCCGCTACTCCTAGTGTGCTGCGTCAGACAGATGGGGTGTTATCCGTGAGGCAAGAGCGATCGTCGAAAGGCGCTGCGCCGCAGGCATATTGGTGAATACGTCGAGGACGCAGCAACGCCGCGACGGCCGTTCTCGGCCGCGGAGAATGCCCCCTATTCTTGACGCAGCACACTAGGCGGCACGCGGCACTCCGACGGCCGCTACCGTGGCCTGCTATGCTACGGCGATGCGAGGGTCAATGCGTGCAGCGCTCTTGGCGGGTCTCCTTGTCGCCGTGTCGTCCTTGCGCGCGCAGCTGAGCTGGGTCGAGAAACCGTTCGTCGGCGCGCGGGATGCGCACGGCCTGGTCTACGACGCGGTGCGCCAGCGGGTCGTGCTCTTCGGTGGGACCGCTGGGTTTGGCGCCTATGGCGATACCTGGGAGTGGGACGGCGTTTGTTGGACCCAACGCGATGCCGCCGGCCCCGGGCGGACCGACCACACGATGGCGTTCGATTCGGCGCGCGGCCGCACGGTCGTCTTCGGCGGCGTAGGCGGCAGCAATGACACGTGGGAGTGGGACGGCGTGGCGTGGCTGCAGCGCTTCCCTGCCAATGCCCCGGTTGCACGCACCGGCAATGCAATGGCCTACGATGCCGCGCATGGCCGCGTCGTGATGTTCGGGGGCGTGGGGCTCGCGCCGGGCGCGGAGACCTGGGAGTGGGATGGTGCCGAATGGACGCAGCGCCAACCGACCCTCTCGCCGTCGTCGCGGATTGGCCACGCGATGGCCTATGACGCCGGGCGTCAATGCGTGGTGCTGTTTGGCGGCCGTGATGGCAGCACCACTCTCGGTGACACATGGGAGTGGGACGGCACGGACTGGCGGCGCCGGCTGCGGTCGGGTGGGCCGAGCGCGCGGGCGTCGCACGCCATGGCCTATCACGCGGCGACCGAGACCGTGGTCTTGACCGGTGGCCGGGGCAGGTTCCCGGCGTCCGATACCTGGGAATGGGATGGGACGCGCTGGCTGGCGCGGTCGAACCTTCCGGCACCGAGGCAACGGCACCGCATGGCGTACGATGCCGCGCGGCGCCGCACCGTCCTCTTTGGCGGGACGAGCGTGACGGAGCGCCAGTCAAAGACGTGGGAGTGGGACGGCGAGAGTTGGCTGGAGTTGGCCGGCAGCAGTGGCCCCGTCGCCCGGTCCAACCACCGGATGACGGACGATGCGGGGCGGCGCCGGGTCGTGCTGTTTGGGGGACGAAGTGCGTCGGCGCGCTTGCTCGGCGACACGTGGGAGTGGGACGGGGCCCGTTGGCACGAGCGCCTTCCGACGCTGAGCCCGGCGGCGCGCTGGTATCACGCGATGGCGTACGACCCGCAGCGAGATCGCTCGGTGTTGTTCGGCGGTTCCATTGCTGGCGGTGAGGTGGCGGAGACGTGGGAATGGGACGGCGACGACTGGCGCGAGGTCATGCCGACCCTCAGTCCGTCGGCGCGCTCGGGTGCGGCGATGTGCCACGACGAGGCGCGGGGTCTGACGGTGCTCTATGGCGGCACGGACGCGGGCGGCACGCAGGCCGACACCTGGCTTTGGAACGGCACGGTCTGGCGGCAAGCGACGACCCCGTCGAGCCCTGGGCCGCGCTTCGTGGCCGGGATGGCGTACGACGCGCGCCGACAGCGCGTCGTGCTGTTCGGCGGTGACGCGTCCTTGGCCACGGACACCTGGGAATGGGACGGTTTCGCGTGGCAGCAGATCGCTTTGAGTGGCCCGCCGCCGCAGTGGGCCTCGCTTGCCTATGACACTGCCCGGGGACGGGTGGTGACGGTCACGCTGGCGGGCGAGACGTGGGAATGGGATGGCGCGGCTTGGACCCAGCGATCGACGATCGGTGGGCCCGGGCTCCTGGCCGGTCGAGTCCTGGTCTACGACGGGGGGCGCCAGCGCGTGGTGACGTTTGGCGGCAGCCCGGGCCTCGGCGCCGTGCGCCGGCTGCGGGTGCTTGGTGCGACGACGGCGGCCGGCAGCCGGGGCTTTGGCGCGGGTTGCAGCTCGGGCCCGACGCCCCGCCTCACGGCGTACGGCGCGCCACGGCTGGGGCACCAGTGCTTCGCGCTCGACGTGCTCGACGCCGGTCCGCGCGCGGGGTTGGCGGTCTTGCTATCGCCGCGCGCGGCAAGCGTGCCGCTGGGGACGTGCACGCTCTTGGTGGACTTGCAAGGCGCGGTCCCGATCACGGGCGTGAGCTTGGCCAGCGGCTTCGTCTCGCTGCCGCTGCCGATCGAGCGCGATCCGCAGCTGATCGGCGACTCGGTCTACGCGCAAGCGCTGGTGCTCGACGACCGGGGCGGTTTTGGATCGCTGGCGTTTTCGGCGGGTCTGGTGTTGACGATCGGCGACTGAGGCCCTGCGAACGGTTCACGGCCACGTCCTCCCCGGCTCGATGGGGCGACAGCGAGCGGTCTTTTCGCAAATGCCCGGTGCGCGGCCATCGTATGTGCGTGCCATGTTGTCCTCCATGCGTCGTTGGTCGTGCTCTCCCTGGCTGCTTCTGAGCGTTGCGCTCCCGGCGCAGGACGATGCGCTGCGGGCCCTGGTCGACGCCAATCTCCGGCGCCTGGAGATGACCGACGCCGGGCTCGAGGGACCGGGCGCCGAGTGGCTGGTCGAGCGCGGCGCGGCGTCTCGGTTCTTTCTGATCGGCGAAAGCCACGGCAATCGCGAGACGTGTGCGGTGGCGACCTGGCTCGGGGCGCGGCTCCGCGAGCACGGCTACCGTTACTACGCCATGGAGACCGGGCCGTGCATCACTGAGCACGTGGCCGGGCTCGCCGGGGAGGGTGGCGCTGGCGCGGTGGAGCAGTTCATCAAAGGGCTGCCGTTCTCGATGGCGTTCCTGAATTGGCAGGAGGAGGTCGCCAGCTTTGCCGCGCTCCTCGAGATCGGCTACGAGTCGTGGGGGCTCGATCAGGAGTTCGCCGGCTCGGCGCGGTTTCTGCTCGGCCAGCTCGTCGATCAGGCTCCCGACGACGCGGCCAAGGCGGTGGCCGCCGACCTGCTGAAGCAGGCGAAGGCTGGTTTCGCGGAGGCCGCCATGACGGGCGATCGTTCGAAGTCCTTCATGCAGGCGGCGCGCGCCGAGGACCTGGCGCGGCTCGACGCTGCCTTTGCCGATGCCCCGGCGGCGACCCGGGGCGTCGTCGAGGAGCTTCGGGCGACGCACCGGATCTACGGCCACTACCACCACAAGCGCTACTTCGACAACAACCACGATCGCATCAACCTCATGAAGCGCCACTTCGCCGATCGGCTGCAGGGCGCCGGTGCCGATGCGCGGGTGCTGATGAAGTTTGGGGCGGCACACACGGGTCGCGGCTACAGCCCGTTCGACCAGCTCGACCTCGGCAACCAGGCCGCGGAGCTGGCGTTCGCTGCGGGACTCGATTCTTTTCACCTGGTGGTGTTCGCACCGGTCTCGATCGGCGCGGACGGCAGCGAGAACAACCTGCGGGCGATGGCCGACTACATGGAGCCGTTGTTTGTGGCGATGGGTGACGACCCCGCGGTGTTCGATCTTCGCCCGCTGCGGGCGCATTGCAGTCGACGGTCGGTCAAGGCGGCGGCGCCGGAGATGCACGCCGCGGTGTTCCGGTACGACGCGGTGCTGCTGCTGCCCGCCTTCCACCGCAGCACCGAGCTCCACCCCATGCCGAAATGACCCTGGCAGGTCGGTGAGTCGTGTATGGCGCTCGCAGGGCGCTTGTGAACGTGTTCCGTCAAACAACTCGAGCGATGACTAAGCCTCTTCTCTGCAGCGCCATTTGCAGCGTTGCGTTCCTTATCAGCAACCTGGTTCCGGACCATGGCCAAGGCGTCGCCGCTCGGACTGCGACCGTAGTGTTCGTGCGGCATGCGGAGATGGTGCCGATGAGCGCCACCAACAAGGACCCGTCCCTCGACGACCGCGGCAAACGGCGCGCCGCGCGTCTGGCCGACGTGCTGCGTGCTCTCGACGTCACCAAGATCTTCGCGACGGGTTTGAAGCGCACCCAGGAGACCGCGCAGATCGTGGCAGAACAGCTCGACGTGCCGGTCGAGACCTACGGGGCCCGCAAGACCAAGGAGTTCGTCGACCGACTCCAGGCGATGCCCGACGGCGAGGTGTGGCTGGTCGTCGGGCACTCCAATACGGTGCCGCAGATGGTCGACGCCATGGGCGGCGAGTTGAAGGGCCTCGACCAGTGGGGGTTCTTGGCGGAGACCGAGCACGATCGCGTGATTGTGCAAGTGCTGCGGGCGAGCGACAGCGACGGTCCGATGCAGGCCGTGCGCACGTTGGATCTGCGCGTCAGTAGCCCTTGAAGGGGCTGAGCTCGCAGTTCGCCGAACAAGGCCTGTCCGGGCGGGGCCCGGGTGCTGGACGTGCACGGGGCGCCAGTGTCGGCGTGCGTGTGCGGCGGCGTGGGAGGCGCGCGGCCTGGGGCGACGATCTTATGCAAGGGACGAGAAATCCGCATCGGCCCGCGCGTGAATGTCGTTGCGGTAGCCAGTTCATCGAGCCCCGGCCGCCCTTGCCTCGACATCGCTTCGTGGGCGGGCACCGGAATCAGAGCCGGTTGTCGCGGGAGCAGGACGATGTCGCACCGAGAGCTTGGGCCCCCTTTCCGCCGGGCCGTTCTGTTCGCGTGTTGGGCTGTCATGGGGGTGGCGACGGTTAGGGCGCAGGATGAGTGCGCCACTGCCACGCCGATCGGCGCCGGCTGGACGCCGGGCAGTACGGTCGGCTTCACGACCAGTCCGGTCACGGGTAGTTGCGGCTCCCCGATGGGGAACGATCGCTGGTATTCGTACCTGGCCCCGCGATCGGGCCGGATCATCGTGAGCCTGTGCCCTGGCGTTGGCGGCAGTGCCTCGTACGACGCGTGTCTGGCGGTGTTCTCGGGGACGTGTGGCGCCCTGACCGAGATCGCGTGCAACGACGACTTCTGCGGCGACCGACCGCAGGTGGAGTTCGACCGCGGTCGGTGGGCAGACCTACTACCTTGCCGTGGGCGGATCGAGGGGTGAGACCGGCTCGTTCTTCCTCAACCTGATTGGGCCGCCCGTCAACGACGAGTGCGGCGGCGCGATCCCGGTCCGTCTTGGCGCCGTGCCTGGATCCAATGTCGGTGCGACCCGGAGCCCGGTGACTGGCAGTTGCCTCTCCATGGACCACGACGTTTGGTTCGTGCTCCAGGCGCCGTTCACCGGCGCTTTCACTGCGAGCCTCTGCCCGGCCCAGGGCGGGGATCTCGTCGTCGCCAATTTTGGCGGCGCGAACCGGATCTACGCCAACCTCCGGCGGCAGACCGTCGCGCCTTTGCTTGCGCGCGGTGGAGGCGACTTCTCGCTGGAGGTGTGTGGCCGGGGCGGGGCCAGTGGGCCCATGGACTTCGCCGTTCCGCTGGTGTCTCCCGGCCTCGGCAGGCTGCCGCTGCCGCCATGGGGGGTGCTCGGCCTCGACCCCGCCCAGCTCATCGCCCTACCACCGACGGCGGTGCCGCCGCTGACGGGGGTGGGGACCGTGTCGGTCCGCATCCCCACGCTCGCCGGTCTCCGGGGCGTCGACCTCTTCGCCCAGGCTCTGCTGGTGCTGGGGACCCGGCCGCGCTTCACCAATGTGACCGCGGAGATGATCCTGCGCTGACCCCGGTGGCGCCAAAACTCCGGGAACACCTGGCGCGCCGCGGGCACTCTTCACCGAGTGGCCGACAAGCCGACGCTCCCCGCCCCCTACGCTGAAGCGCTCCTGGCGCACGACGGGTGGCTCCGCGCGCTGATCCGGACGCTCGTCGATCACCAAGACGTCGATGACGTGGCGCAAGAGACCTGGCTGGCCGCGGCCACGCGCGGCGGGGCGCCGCTCGCATCTGGGCGGGCCTGGCTCGGCACGGTTGCGCGGCGGCTCGCGCAGCGACGGCGGCGCAGCCGCGCCCGGCAACAGCGGCGCGAGCAAGCGGCGGCGCGGCCCGAAGCGATGCCGGCCACGGACGAGCTCGTGCAGCGCGTCGAAGCGCGGCAGCGGGTCACCGAGATCGTGCTCGGCCTACGCGAGCCGTTTCGAACCACTCTGCTGCAGCGCTACTACGAGCAGCGGTCGCTGCGCGAGATCGCGGCGGGTGCTGGCGTGCCCGAGACCACGGTCCGCACTCGGCTGCACCGCGGGTTGGGCCTGGTCAAGGCGCGTCTAGCGGCGCGCGACCCCGATTGGCGGGCGGCGCTGTTGGCGGCGGAGCTCTCCTTGCGCGGCGTTGCGCCCGCGAGCGCGTCGGCGATTTCACTGACTGGAGTGTTGGCGATGACGACCAAGGGCAAGGTGCTGCTCGGCGGCGCGATTCTGTTCGGCGCCGCGGCGCTCCCGCTGTGGTTGGCGGGGGGGGGCGACCCCGTCGCGGGTGGTGTTGGCGTCGGTGGCTCCGCCACCGGCGAGATGCAAGCGCGCGTGCCGTCGCCGCTGCCGGCCCAGGCGGCGACGGCGGAGCGCGTCCTCGCGGTCGAAGCCGAGCCGGCGCCTGTGCGACCGGCGGCATCGAAAGGCCGCAGCGCCCGCGGGCAGGTGCTCGATCCACGCGGGCAGCCTCTGCCCGAGGTCGACGTGTGGGTGCGGAACGCGCTGTCGGCGGCGCTCCCCGACGGGGGTGGCAGGCATGACGACACGGTGTTCGCCGCGCTGAGTCGGGGTTGGACCCGCGTGGCTCGGACGGCGGCCGATGGGGCGTTTGAGGCCGTCGTCGAACCGGGTTGGCTGGTGGTCGGGCCACCGTTCATCGCCTTGCGGCCACGTCACGTGGGGCCCGAGGGCGGCGATGGGCTGGTCGTGGTGGCAACGCGAGGCGTCACCGTGGGGGGCATCGTCACCGACGAGGCCGGTGGCGCCGTGCCGGGGGTGCGGATCACCGGCTTTTGCGAAGGGCTGCCGACGTTTCCGGCGTCGCTGGCGGAGAACGGGCGCCCCGACTTCCTTGGTGGGCGTACCAATGCCCAAGGCGTGTTCCACCTCGAGCGCGTGCCCGGCGCACCCGAGGCGCAGCTGACGTTCGCCGCGGATGGTCACACGTCGGTGTCGATCTCGTGTCCCACGACCGATCGTCTCGATTTGCGCGTGACGTTGCCACGCCACGCCGCGGCCGCCAGCGTGACGCTGCGCGGGCACATCTATGACCCGGCGGGTGCGTTGTTGGCTGACGCGCGCGTGGGCTACGGGGCGCGGCAAACGACGAGCGATGCGCAGGGTGCCTACGAGTTGCCGGTCGAGGCCCTGGCCGCGGGCGAAGTCCTGTTTGCGACGGCGCCGGGCTACACGGCGGCGACGCGCACGCTCGACCCCGCGGTGCCGGTGCCGATCGGTCTTGACCTGCGGCTTGGGCCGAGCGACGCGTCGGTGCGCGGCACCCTGCGACGCGTCGACGGCGAGCCCTATGCCGACGCCCAGATCTACCTGCATGACGTGCGCTACCTCGGCGCGTCCCGCTTCACCCGCATTGGCTTCGAGGTCGGCGTCGATCACGACTGGATCGGGCCGAACGCGACGACCGATGCGGCGGGCCGGTTTGCCATTCGTGGCGTCGAGGCGCGGCCCTGGCGGCTACGGATTCTCGACCGCGCCGCGGGGTTCGCGATGACCACCGACCCGGTGCCGGTGAATCAAGACCTCGAGCTTCGGGTGCCGGCCGACGCCATCCGGGCGCCGATCGTCGGTCGCGTCGTTGATCGAGCGGGGCGCGGCGTCGCGGACGTGACGGTTTGCCCACGGATTGCGGTCCGCATGCGCGACGGCCACGGCGTGAGCACCAGCGGCCGCGCCGCCACGACCGACGCGGCGGGTGGTTTCGAGCTGACCGGCGTGCCGCGCACGTCGAGACAGCTGTCGGTCTCCGGCCCCGAGGTCCTGGCGACGTCGCACGCGCTCGACGCAAGCGGGGCCGGGGGCGATCTGGTGATCACGGTCGAACGGCCTTGGCAGATCCGGGTGCTCGCGCCCGCGGCGCCCGCGGGGGCCGAGGTGGTGGCGCTGGACGGCCAGGGTCGCGCCCTGCGCATTCTCCGTCCGGACGAAGAGGGCTTCGTGTGGAACCACTCGTGGCAGATCGAGAACGGCGAGACCGAGGTGCTGACGGTTCCCGATAGCGCCGTGGAGATCGTGCTGCGCCACGAGGGCCGCGAGCTCGGGCGCCGGCGCGTGGCCCCGCAACGCGACGTCCTGCAGCTCGTCTTCTGACGAAATCCGCGTTGATCTCCGGAGAGACCCGGCCTTCCCCCGGGGGGCGCGGGTGCCCCGCCGGCAGAACGTCGAAGGGTTTGCCGGGTGGCGCCGCGGAATCCGCCAGTGGAGGAGATGGCGGGTATACGTACGGACTCCGACGCCCACAGCACTGCGGCGCTCATCGACTGCTGCCGTCGCGGCTGCGGCGATGCCTTCACGGTTCTTCACGATCGTCACGCCCCGGCCGTGGCGCGGCGCGTGGCCCAGCGGCTGGGCGCGCGGCTGCACGATCTCGTCGACATCGACGACGTGCTGCAGGACACCTTTGTCGTGGCGTGGCGGCAGATCAATGAGGGCCGTGTCGCCGTGGCGGAATCCACTGGAGGCTTTCGCAGCCTCTTGGTCAAGATCTCGCTCCAGCGCATCCAGGACCTGGCGCGGAGTCACGGTCGTGACAAGCGGGATCGGCGTCGGACGGTTTCGCTCGAGCGGTTGGAATGCGAGCCGCGGGCGGTCGGCGAGCGCCCCGACGATGTGGCCCGCCGGCGTGAGGTAGAGGAGGCGGTGGCGACGGCGTTCCAGCAGCTGGCGGAGTCCGACCGCTGGCTGATTGAGAAGCGCGACGATCGGGGGGAGGCCTACGAAGAGATCGCCGACCAGCTGGGCTGCAGCCCGCCGAACGCCCGGCTGAAGCACTTTCGCGCCAAGCAGCGGCTGCGCCGCCTGGTGCGGGCCCGGGCCGCGGAATGGTGCGGCGAGATGGCGGACTTGGCGGCGTTGCTGCCGCGGTCACGCAGTGGCGTCGATTCACACCGCTGAGGGCTGGCGACGGCAGGCCGAAAAGTGGCGGATTCAATGAAACGTTTGCCGGTCCGCACACCGTAGTCCGCCCGAAGAGGATGATGATCGGTTTGGCCCTGAGCCACAACACCCTGACACGCAACACGTGCATGTGGCAGCCGCGGTTGCCGCTGCGCACGCCGCGGGGCAACATAGAGTCCGTGTCCCTGCACGAGATCCTCGCCCGTGCCAGGCAGGGAGACCGCGTCGCGCAATCACGTTTGATCGACGAGTTCTACCCCGCGGTGCGCGAAACGGTCCACCGTGAGCTGTCCCTCGATGTGCGCCGTGGCCGCCCTTGGCTGGCGGCGTTGTTTAGCACCGGCGACGTCGTGCATGACGTCTTTGTCGGTGTTCTCCGTGACTTGCATACGTTCGAGGGGCACGACGGTCCGTCGTTTCAGCGCTTCCTAACGGCGACCGTGAAGCACCGCCTCATCGACACCATTCGGTTTCACGAGGCGGCTCGGCGCGACGGTCGGCGGGTCGGTCACGACCTCGACGTCACCGCCGCCGATGCCCCGAGCGAAGACACATCGCCAATCGCGGTGGCGCTGCGCCGCGAAGAGTCGGGGAGCGTCCACGCCGCGCTGCAGGATTTGCCGCCGCGCGATCGGGCGGTCCTCGAGCTGCGCTACCTGCAGTCGAAGACCTATCCCGAGATCGCTGCGGCACTCGGCATTGCCGCCGAGGACACCGCGCGCAAGGCCGTGCGTGCCGCGCTCGCGCGTTTGTTGGTCAAGCTCCGAGCCCGCGGCATCGATCGACCATGACGGACGGAGCGGACACCGAGCGGCTGATCCGCTACGTCGAGCAAGCTCTTGAGCTCCGCGAGCGCGGCACGGTGCTTTCGGTGGAAGCGTTGTGCCGTGACCACCCGGGCCTCGCGCACGCCGTGCGGGAGGCGTTGGAGCGCACTTCTGAGTTTGAGGACTGGGTCGAGGATCACACCGCCGACGATCCGCTCGCCAACCGCGTCCTCGCCGGGCGTTACCGGATCGAATCGCGCATCGGCGCCGGGGCCATGGGCGCGGTCTATCGAGCGTCGGACCTCGAGCTCAAGCGTTTCGTGGCGATCAAGCTGCTCCAGCCCCACCTGTTTGGCGGGCCCGAGGCCGAGACGCGCTTTCTACGCGAGGCCGAGGCCCTGGCCGCGCTGCGGCACCCGAACGTCGTGGCGGTGCATGACCGCGGTGTGACCACGGACGGGCTGCACTATTTGGTGATGGAGCTGGTCCGCGGCTTCCCATTGTCGCGCGTACTGTCAGCCCTCAGTCAGCGGCAGGCCGACCACGGTCGGTCGGCGGTGCGCGGTATTGCCTGGGTCGAGGCCCTGGACCCGGCCGTACGATTGGCCGAGCGCAACTACGTGCGTTTGTGCGCCCGATGGGCTGCGGAACTCGCCGGCGGCCTCGCGGCGGCGCACGCGGCCGGCATCTACCATCGCGACGTCAAGCCGTCCAACGTCCTGATTGCCCGCGATGGCCGGGCGTTGCTCGTGGACTTCGGCGTGGCCGCGCGCGAGGAGGACGCGACGCTGACCCGCGGTGACTCGACGCTCGGGACGCCGATCTACATGCCGCCGGAGCAAGCCGCGGGTCGGTGCGCGCCGAGCCCCCAGCTGGACATCTATTCGCTGGCCGCAACGGTGTACCACTTGCTCGCGGCCCGGGGCCCCTACGAAGGCGACGCGCGCCAAGTGATCGCGGCGCTCCAGCGGGAGGAGCCGCTGCCGCTTGGCCGTTTGCGCCGCGATCTTCCCGGCGACCTGCTGGCCGTCGTCGAATGTGGCATGGCCCGCGAGCCGGGGCGTCGCTATGCGAGTGCCTCGGCGTTGGAGTCCGACCTCAGAGCGTTCTTGGCGCACGAGCCCGTGAACGCGCGGCGGACGGGCCCCGTCGAACGCGCCTGGCGCCGGGCGCGTCGTTCGCGGACGGTGCAGGTGGTGGCGTTGGCGTCGATGGTCGCCGTCAGCGCGCTCGGGTTGCTGGCTTGGTCGCAGGCGCGCGAGCAAGCGCGCCTTGAGCAATACGCGGGCGTGGTCGCGGAGCTGCCGGGCACGCTGTCGTTTGGCCGGCACCCGACGCTGGACGTGCCGGAGGATCGAGCCCGCATCGCGGCGAAGCTCGATCGTGCCGTGGACTTCGGACCCGAACAGCTGGTCGCGCGCGTCGCCCGCGCCGGGTTTCGGTTGGACCACGAAGATCCCGCGGGCGCGGCCGAGGACATGCGCGCTCTAGCGGCGAACGTCGACACGGCCTACGTCGTGGCCCTGGCCGAACGCTACGCCGGGGCCGAAGGTGCTGGGCACGGCGCTCTCGATCTGCAAGGCCTGCCGGAGCCGGCGTCGCCAGAAGATCGCTACGTGGCGGGCTACCACGCGTTGCGCGACGTGGTCACGCGCCGAGACGGGTTGGCTTGCTACCGGCGGGCCGGGAAGCTGCTGCGTGCCGACCCGGAACACTTGCCATCGCGAGATCTGGCACTCATCCCACGCCTTGTGCTCGCCGTGCAGAACCTCGATGCGCAGGCGTTGCAGAGTCTCTACGCGGACGCACAGGAGCTCGAGGGGGTTTATGGTCGACCGACGGCGCGGACCAGCTACGTGAGCGGCTCGACGCTCTTGGCAGTGGACCGCTACGAAGCAGCGACGCCGCCGTTAGAGCGCGCCGCCACCTTGGCGCCTCGGACGTACCAGATTCTGGTGAACCTCGGGATTGCGTATCGGCTCAGCGGCGCCCTCGAGGCAGCGCAGCAAGCGCTCGGCCTCGCGCTGGAAGTGCGTCCGGGCGCGAGCAAGGCGTTGAGCGCCCTGGCGAAGGTGAAGGCGCAACAACGGGACTACGAACAAGCGCTAGCCCTCGCCCAGCGCATCCCGGACAACGATCGCCGCGCGGATGCCGTGGGTTCGGTCGAATTCGAGAGGGCCTACTGGCTGGACGCGACGGGCCAGACCGAGGCCGCGCGAGAAGCCGCGCAAAGGGCGATCGCGTCGCTCCGATCCCTCTTGGACCAGGGCTACCACAGTCCGACGCTGGAGATCGATCTCGCGCGCATGCAGGCGATCATTGACGGTGACTACAACCGACTCGTCGCCGTCACGCTGGAGCTCCTCGCCGGGGATGCCCGAGACCCCATCTATCTGCGCCGGCTGCTCGCCATCCTGCCGAGTCGACTGGACCGCAAGCAAACCGAATCTTTGCGCGTGTACTTACGCGCATTGCACGACCAAGAGAATCGGCGCCGGGAGAGCCTTCGCTCCTCGGTGTTGGGTCTCGAACACCACGTCCCTGACCACCGCTAGCAAACCATGCTGATCACACTCCTCGCCTGCCTCGCAGTTCCTCAAGCGCCGGATTCCGACGGCAATCTGCTTGCCGCGCCGACCGCCCTGTTCGTCGATGGCGCCACGCACACCAGCGTCTACTCCAGCGGCCAACAAAGCGACCTACGCCTCAAGCGCGCGGGCGCGTTCGATTCCTTGCCTGGGTTGATGCCCAACCTGACCGACCGCCCGAGGTTTCGCGACGGACCCTGGGCGTCGGTGCCGGGGCTCGAGATCGACGCCTTTTCGACCAACATCAATGTGGTGCCCGCTGATTCGGATGGCATCCTCAAGGCGGCGGGGACCGGAACGAATGGCTGGGCCGGGGTCGCCGTCGCCGTGGATCGCTTGACCGCCGGGGTTAACGAAACCGGGAGGAAGGCGATCTACGACGCGCAGCAGCACGGCGAGATCGGCGCCGACGTCTTTCAGTTCCTCTACCCGGACAGCGTCAACGTCGCCAGCGATCTCGTCGGGGCAGTGTTTCAGGCGATCGACAACCGCGATATCGAGTTCTTGAACTCCGCCTACCCGCAGATCGCTGGTCTGGACCTGACGGCCGCTTTGCTCGCTGGAGAGCCCAACACGTTCCAAGGCACGTTCGCTGGCTTCAAAGGTGTCGTGTTCTCGGTGACCGAGGGGACGAGCCAGTTGATCCCCGGCCCGTGGGTCAGCGACCAGTCCGTCCTCAAGAAAGGGACAACCGTGTTCGCCACGGAATGGACCGGGTCGGCCTGGGGGGACGTCGAAGTCCTTGTGGACCGAGGTGATCTCGATCTGTTCGAGGGCCAGGACCTCTTCGCCCTCGCTTGGGACAACCCAGACCCATGGCCGGAGTCGGGCGGGGGACCGACGTTGGGGACTCTTCTCTACTCGGGCGACAATCCCAATCACCAGGCGTTCATGGTCGTGGGTCACGACGCGAACGGCCCCGAGGCGGCCCAGATCAAGTTCCCGGACGCCGCCCCGATCAAACTTGGCTACGCAGTGGGCGCGCACGGCTCGACCTCGACCGCAGCCGAACGCCGCAACATCCGCGGGATCTGCACCGTGGATCCTCGGTTCGACTGGCCGAAGTACCACGCGACGCCACTGCCGACGGTTGGGCTGTTTGGCGGCACGCCCGAGGTTCCCTCGAGCGTGTGGCGTGAAGACAGCGGGACGGGAAGCGGCGAGGAGCTCGTCGCCGTCCTGAACAACGTACCGTCCGGCAGTTTCGGGGTTCTCTATGCGGTAGCTTCCGGCATCGGCGGCGTCCCCTTGGGGACCGTGTGGCTCAGCGGCACGGCGAACGAGGTCGACGAGCTGCGGGTTCCGGTGCCGCCGGGGGCGGGCTTGTTTGATCTGCAGTGGGGCGTCTTCGATATGGGCGGCCCCATCGGCGTCTCCCACCTGCAGCAGATCCAGCTCTAGGTCTGGCGGCGAGGCACCCTTATCTGGGCACCGCCAACATCTCTCGGACAGCCTGTTGCCGCGCCTGCTCGTCGACCTCGATGGAGATGGGCGCGGCGCCCTCATCGGTGACGCGCACCCATGGCTGCGGCGACGGCGTGAGGTCGCGCACGGCGAGGTGGCCGTCGATCTCCCGTTCGAGCAGGAGCCGCACTCGATACGTGCCGGGCTCCCGCACCCGAACATCGGCGATCCCCGACATTTCGTTGGGCGCGCGGCGGCTCGGGCGGCCGCGAAACGAGCGAGCCCGTCGCCACGGTCGGCCGGGCTTGCCGGGCTTGACGTTGTCGAGCTCGACGTGCCACGAGAAGCCCTCCGTCCACGAGAGGGCGGGCGCGACGTGGACCGGCACCGGAATCCCGCGGTGCAGCTTCACCTGGTGGGGTCCGGGCCCGACGTCGTCGAGGACTTCAGCAAAGTAGCCGTCGCACTCGACGACCAGCGCGCGGGGTGCGTGCGCCGTCGGCAGCACGGCGGGCCGATGGCTGGCGCCGAGGGGATGCAACCCGCGTTGGTCACAAGCCGGGTGGTCGCAGTACGCGACGAGGCGCGCCGCGAGCGGTCGGCCGGCTGCATCGGTCACGTCGACCCGCACGGGGATCAGCGCCTTCGAGAGATCCATCGGCGACAGTCGACCATCGACGACCGTGGCGCGGCTCCGCACGGGAATCCCGGTGACTCGGCGCACTTCGCCGCCCCCGGCCGGCAGTCGCACCGACGCCGTGTAGGTACCGGGCTCGAGACCTTCGACGCGGACGCGACCCTCCTGATCCACGGGGCCGAGCAGCCAGCCCGAGGGGTAGCGGCCGGGCGATCCCTTGGCTTCGGCCCACAACGCCAGCTCCAGGCGCTCGGCGGCGACGCCGGGCGGGACGCGCAGCCGGGCTTCGAGGATGCCCGCGGACTCCATGACCAAGCGAGCGTGGCGCGCGCCGGAGACGATCGGGATCGGTACGTGCCGGCGCGCCCCGGTCGCCATGGCGTGGAGGAAGCACCCGTCGGGGGGCGGCTCGCCTTGGATCAGGAATGTCCCTGTCGCGTCCGAGATGACCTGACCGAAGCCGGTCACGATCTCCCAACCGCTGGAGTTGGCCGTGGTGGGACGGACGACACGGACCGCCACGCCGCGCAACGGGCAGCCTTGCGCGTCGACCACGATGCCCTTGATCCACGCCGCGTCCAAGCGCAGAACGAGGTCGCCCAGGCGCTGCGTGTTGGCATCGGCGCCCTCTGTGTTCGTCAGTGTGACCCACGTCCGGCGCCGCGGCTGGCGCTCGGTCACCAGTTCCAAGCGTTGCTCCTCGGGGTCGAGAGGCAAGACGCGGTCGAAGCGTCCCTCCGCGCCGGTGGTGATCGAAGTGATCCTCCCGTCGGTCGGGGACTCCGTGCCGACCTTGAGCCGTGTCCATGCCAGTGGGACTCCTGCGTCGGTGACCGCGCGACCCGCGACCGAGACGAGGCGGCGATCCGTCTCGAGCCGCAAGGTGATGACTTGTCCGGGTCGCTTTGGCCCCTCGCTCTCGGCAAAGACCCACCGCCGATCGCCGGTGTGCAGGAGAGCGACGGCAACCACGCGCGCGCCAACGCCGACGGGCCAGAAGGATGCCTTGCCGCCCACGGTTCGTGCCGTCACGCGCGTACCGACCGGGCGGCTGCCGCAGAGGACCCACGTCCCATCAGGGACGGGGCGCCCCTGGGCGCGGACCGTGACGTCGAGGCGGCCGGCCTCGGGGCAGGTCAGCGTCACGCGTTGGGCGGGCGTGGCCGTGGCCGCGTCGCCCTGGATCGTTGCCTCGTCGAGCGTGACGAACTCGTCCTCCGCCGTGGGGATGGCCAAGTGGGCGTCCCGGCGGTCGGGGGGCGACTCCGCGCGCAACCACGCGAGGGTGGCGACCCCGTCCGCGGCTGTGTAGCTGACCCCTGCGGGGCGGGGCTGCGTCCGTTCGTAGACGCGCATCCCGACGGCGACGCCCTCGATGGGCCGGCCGGCGCGATCCACCACGGTGACCTCCGCAACCTCGATGGGCCAGAGCTCGAGCGCGTCCAGCGCCGGGTCCGTCAGGTCGGTTTCGGCCAGCTGCGACCGACCCATTCGGTCGCCCCGCCGCGCCAAGAGCGTGGCGGGTCGTGCCGGAACGCGCGCCACCGCGGCATCGGACAGCATGATGCGGTCCCCGACGCCGAGGCTCGTGCGGCAGTCGCCGTAGCCGTAGAGCCCCCGGCCCCGCCGCTCGACTCCGATCGCGTGTTGGTGCCGGGCCAGGTCGATGAGCCAGACTTCCGCGTCGGGCTCCGGCTGCCCGGTGGCGCCGTCGACGATCTGGATCGCGACGTGACCTCCGGGCTGGGCGGCGGCGACCTGGGTCTCAGCCGTCCTTGCTGGGGTGCGGGGCGGCGCGGCCTCAGGGATCGGTGCGTCGCCGCGGTCCGCGGCCGCTGTGGGTGCCGTGGGCGCGGCTGGGTGCGGTGGGCCGTGACCGGGCGCCATCTGCCAAAGAACGCTCGTCGCGCCGACGAGCACGACGGCGAGTCCTGCGCCGCCGAGCTTGGTCGCACCGCTCGCCGTGGGGGACAGCGGGTTGCGGCTCGGAGCCGGTGCTCGGCCGAGCGGCAACGGCGCCAGCGCCGCGATCCAGGCGCGGCGGTCGCCGCCGTGCCGCTGGTCAAGGAGTCCGCGCAAGCGCTCGATCGCGCGGGCCAAGCGGCTGCCCACGGTGCCCTCGGCGATGCCGAGACGGCGGGCGATCTCGCGTTGGCTCAGGTCGTCGTAGAAGCGGAGCAACACGACATCGCGAAACGGCTCGGGCAGCGACAGCACGGCTTCGGCCAGCACGCGTTGCTGCTCCACGAGCGCCGCGGTATCGGCGGCGCTGGGCGCCGGCTCGTCGGGCACGCGACCACGCTCGGCGCGGGCGGCCCGCGTGGCGCGCCGCCGTAGATTGGCGGCGGCGTTGCGCAGCACGCCGGACATCCACGGCGCCGCCCGGCGCGCCTGATGACCGTGCTCGAGAGCGGCCACCGCACCGTCCTGGACGACGTCCTCGGCGAGGTCAGGGTCGGCGACGAGCCGCCGCGCCAGCGCCCGCATCCAGTCGACGCGGTGAGCGAGATCGTCCAACGTCCGCGGGCTGAAGTCGGCCATGGCACCTCGGAGTGGCCCGGGGGGGTGCACTCCATCCCGGATTGTGCAGTTTTTGTCAGCCGTTGGGTCAAACGCTCCAGGTCAGGCCCAGGATGGCCACGCTCAAGTCACTGCTCGTGAAGTCGGTGTCGAGGAGGTGGCCGGCGCCGCCGAACAACCCCGGGGCCGAGTTCGAGAGCCGCCGAGGCGAGGACGCGGCGGGCGCGACCGTCGCCGGCGTCGTTCGGGCGGCGGGCGCACGCCGCCGGCGGTGCGCCTACGGCAGGATCCGCTCGCGCGCCACGTTGGTCAGCGTGAGCGTTGCGCCGCGGCTGAGGAGCGCCTGCGCGTGCAGTGTCGTGCCGACCAAGCTCGGCGCGTTGGGCATCATCAACGAGATTGAGGCGCGACCTGGGGGGCTTTCGATGGGCAGAGCCGGCAGTGTGATCAGCTGCGTCGGGTCGAGGCCGAAGACGCCCAGCGCCGGCACTGGCACGCGGGCCGAGTCTGGCGATAGGAACGGCAACGCGATGGACACGCTCGTGGCGCTGGTCGCCGCGTACGCGTCGAGGCGGAACTGCCGGCCGAGGACCACGAGGAGCGGGACGTCCACGTGGCCGAGCAGGTTGGCGTAGATGTGGTTCGAACCATCGTTGGCGAGCACGAGGTCGTCATCCCCGTCGCCGTCGACATCGCCGACAGCGACCGCGGAAGTGCGCGTGTTCTCCACCCGGAGCCCCGGCGTCGTTGCATCGACAAAGCGGCCGGACCCGTCGTTGAGGTAGAGATCGTCTTGCCCCGGGCCAACACCGCAGAAGTCGAGGTCGCCGTCCCCATCGACGTCGACCAGCGCGCCGTCCTCGCTCCCGCCGCCGCCGGTCGGCCAGTGGGACGCCGCGACATCGACGAACCCGCCGGTCCCATCGTTGAGATGGAGACGGTTGCTGGAGTTGGTCCACACCAAATCGACGTCGCCGTCCGCGTCGACGTCACCCGTCAAGACGCCGAACGAGTGTGTGGCGATCAGCGGCAGCCGTTCCGCCGTGGCATCGATGAACGTGCCGGTGCCGTCGTTGAGGTGGAGTCGATCCTGCGTGAGCCGGCCGCTGATCGCGCGGTTGCCGACGAGGAGATCCAGGTCGCCGTCACCATCGACGTCGGCCAGGGCCAGGCCGAGCGTCGCGTCGGACCGTTGGGGCAAGCGCGCCGCCGTTGCGTCGACAAAGCGGCCGGAGCCGTCGTTCAGGTAGAGTCGGTTCTGCTGCCCCAACGCGGCCCAGTTGCCAAACACCAGGTCGACGTCACCATCCCCATCGACGTCGCCGGCGACGACGGCGAAGCTGCCGTCCGTGTCCAGGGGAACGCGGCCTGCCGTCGCGTCGGTGAAGGCGCCGCCGCCGCTGTTGAGGTAGAGGCGGTTCTGGGTGCCTCGGTTGGCCAGCGCGAGGTCCGCGTGGCCATCGCCGTCGAAGTCGGCCACCGCGACGTCTTCGGTCGGATCGGCGTCGAGGGGCAGGAGCGTGCTCGTCGCGTCGGCGAAGCCGCCGAACCCGTCGTTCAGGAAGAGTTGGTTATGGCCCGGCACGCCGGTGAACGGCTCGTTGCCGAAGAACAGGTCGAGATCGCCGTCGCGGTCGAAGTCGTGCACCGCAACGGTGTTGGCCGCGGTGTTCTCGGTCGCCAAACTCGACCCCGTGGCGGCGCGGAACGTCCCGGCGCCGTCGTTGAGGTGGATCCGATTGCGGTGATTTGACGGATTCCACACCGCGACATCGGGGCCGCTGCCGAAGACCGCGTCGAGGTCGCCATCGCCGTCGAGGTCGGCGAGCCGGACGCTGGAAGTGGTTTCGACGTCGATGGGCATGCGCGCAGCCGTCGCATCGACGAACGTCCCTTGGCCGTTGTTGGTGTACAGCTGCGACTGGCCGTTGATCCCCAGTAGCAAGTCGACATCGCCGTCGCCATCGACGTCGCCAAAGTCGAGGCCGTAGGTCGTCGCCGCGCCTGCGGGGAGCTGTGTGCTCGAGACGTCGGTGAAGACGCCCGTCCCGTCGTTGAGATAGAGCTGGTTGCCAGCCCAGACGTTGCCGAACACCAGGTCTGGGTCGCCATCACCGTCGACGTCGCCCACGGCAACGGCCGCCGTATCGATGTTGCTGGCCGGCATGTGGGTCGCCGTCACGTTGGCGAACCGACCCGTGCCGTCGTTGAGGAACAGCTCGTTCTGCCCGGGGTTGCCGTAGAGCGGCGTGTTGCCCGTCACCAGGTCGAGGTCGCCATCGCGGTCAGCATCGAACAGCGACAGAGCCTTGGTGATCCCGGTATAGCCGACCGGCACGGCCGTACCCGTGCTGAACACACCGGTGCCGTTGTTGATCAACAACCGGATGCCGAAGCTGCTCCCGAGGGCGAGGTCGAGGTCGCCGTCGCCGTCGAGATCACCACACTCGAGGGTCTCGACATAGAGGCTGAGGACCGGCATCTGCGTCGCTGTGACGTCGACGAAGGCTCCGGTACCGTTGTTCAGGGCTAGCCGAGGCTGCTCGCCAAAGACCGGGTGACCGTTCCCGGTGATCAGGTCCAGGTCACCGTCACCATCCACGTCGCACAGCGCTACAGCCTGCGTGCGGTCGGCGTCGGCGGGCATCTGTTCGGCGGTGACGTCGGTGAACGCCCCGGTGCCGTCGTTGACGTAGAGCTGGTTCTGCTGCCGGTAGTTGGCAACGATGAGATCGATGTCGCCATCGCCATCCACGTCACCGCAGGCGATCTCTTGCGTGTTCCACACGTCCGGTGGCAGGTGTTGCTTGAACAGCGGGTCGAGCCGGATCTGCGCAACGGCAGTTGCGGCGCTGAGCGCGCACGTGGTCAGCAAACCCCAGCGGACAACAGGACTGATTGCAGGCATCGGGCTCTCCTGGCGGTCTGATGGCCGGCGCGCGGCCGGCCCTCTAGTGGTGTGATTCAGGAATCTGGGGCCTTATCCACGGCCCTCAGCGTCGCTCGCAGCGTTGGGTCGTCCTCGCCGTATCCACCAATCCGCGTGGGGCGCCCCGCCTTGCGCCGGGCGCGGTTGTCTCGCGGATACGCCCCCATCTGCCTCAAACACACCACTAGGGAGGCCGGCGCCCTTCGCGCCGGCGGTGGTCGTCGCCAGGAGGTCGAGCACCACACTAAATCAGACCCCGGCGCCGTTCGGCCAGTTCGGCGTCGTGTGCGTCCACG
>JBCCGH010000163.1:0-21764 GCA_039029375.1 Planctomycetota bacterium | reverse complement strand
GCTCGCAAGAAGCACCGACGCAGGCATATTGGTGGATACGTCGAGGAGGTGCGACGCAGCGAGCGGTGGCCGGACGGGTGCCATCTGTGCAGGAACTTCGGATCCAGGACACTAGCGCTCGTCGCTCACCAGGATTCGCGGGAGGTGCTTCCGAGCGGCTCTGTGGCAAGGAAGGCGACCGAAGTCGGCGGAGGCGGGGTGACGCCCCGCTGAGCAGAGTGCAGGGAGTCCGCGAAGCGGACGGCTGCCGTAGGCAGCCGCCTGACGCCGCCACGGGGGCGATCGGACGTGCATCACGCGAATCCTGGTGAGCGAAGAGCGCTAGCGCTCTTCCGGCGCGGCGATGCAGTAGAGGTGTTCCCGGCCTCGCAGCAGCAGCTCGTCCGCCACGGCCACCGGCGAGGCGTCAAAGACGTCATCCAGCTGATTGGTGGCGAGCACCTCGAACTCGTCGCTGGCCTTCACCACGACGGTCATGCCATCGCGCGCGGTGAAGTAGAGCCGCCCCGCCGCGGCCACCGGCGAGGCGTGCGCTCGGCGAAACCCGAGGCGTTGCCCTTCGAAGCGGACCTCGCCCGTGCGCGCGTCCAGGCACGACAAGACACCAGTGCTATCGCGCAGGAAGAACAGGTTGCCCGCCACCACGATCGGGCACGGCACGTACGAGGCATTGCGCGCGTGCGTCCACAGCAGTTCGTCGGGCGCCACCTCACCGCTGGCCGCCGCGAGGGAGATCGCCTGCGTGACGTGCCCCTTGTAGGAGTTGGTCACGTAGACCACGCCGTCGGCGAGGGTGGGGCCGATTACCGGATTCGCCGACATCCCGTCGCACTGCCACACCGGCTCACCGCTCGCGAGGTCGTAGGCCCAAGTGGTGCCCGACCCGGTCAGGATCACCTGGGAGGCCTCGCCGACTGGCGTCACCAAGGGCGTCCCCCAGCTCGAGCCGGTCTCGCGCTCTTGGCGCCAGCGCTCCTCGCCCGTGCTCGCGTCGAGGGCCACCACGAAAGACGCCCCCTCGTGATCCCATGGCACCACCACGATCCCATCGTGCAGGGCCGGTGACGCGCCCTCGCCAAACTGCTGCAGCACGCGCTGCTGGCCGAGATCCTTGGACCAAAGGAGCGCCCCGTCCAGGTCCAGGCAGTACAGGCCGTTGGACCCAAAGAACGCCACCAATCGCTCGCCGTCGGTCACGATCGACGCCGACGCGTAGGTCGAGGTCCGGTGCATCCCTTCGTGCGGCACCCGTGCGGCCACCGCCGTTTGCCACAGCAGCTCGCCA
Source organism: Planctomycetota bacterium (assembly GCA_039029375.1). Lineage (GTDB taxonomy): Bacteria > Planctomycetota > UBA1135 > UBA1135 > UBA2386 > JBCCGH01. The sequence continues at coordinate 20,479 of JBCCGH010000163.1, read as the reverse complement.
CTGCGCCGAGCAAACGCGAGCACGACGAACTCATGCTGCGCCCGACGCGAGTCGGCCTCCGCCCCGTCTTCTTGTCCCTCTTCGCCCGGGCTGATGGCACTCGGGATCGCCGTCGTGAGGAAGATCCGATCCCCCCACACGATCGGTGTCGAGGCACCGATGCCAGGCAACGGCACCTTCCACCGCACGTGCTCACTCTCGCTCCACGTCAGGGGTGGCGCTGCGTCCGCCGCCGCCAGCCCATCGCCGGTCGGGCCCCGCCACGCTGGCCAGTTCTGAGCGACCGCGGACGTCGCGGTCGAGAGCGAGAGGAAGGCGAGACCGAAGAGAAGTTTGCGCATGGGTTGCCTCGGGGGTGGCCGGCCAGTCCGGGCGGTTCGCCGCGGCGCGTTGGCCCGCCCGCCCCTTACGAAACGGGGGTACTTTGCTCGGCACAAACCGCCAATTTCCAGGTTCGCCGCGCCGCGTGCACGCCAGATGTCGCAGGCACGGTACGGCAGGGGTCGACCGGCGGACTATTCCCGCGCGAGCCGCGCCTCGACCGCGCGGCGCTGGCCGCGGCCGAGTGGCACCCTGGTGCCGGTGCGCAGGAGCAGCTGGTGCCCACCCGCCACGGCCTCGATCGCGAGGACCGCATCGAGGCGCACCAGGGCCGACCGGTGCACGCGCAGGAAGGCCGGCCCCAAACGCCGCGCGTAGGCGGTCAAGCTGTCCCGGACGTCGAACACACCACTCTCGGTATGGACCCGAACCCGGTCGTCGGCCGCCTCGACCCAGTGGATCTCCGCGGGCGCCACAAACACCGTGCGGTCGACGCCACGCAGCACCAACCGACCCGCGGCGCGCGCCGCGGCCCGGCGGTCGGCCTCGGTGCGCTCGGCGAATCGCGCCGCGAGCGAGCGCCGGGCGCGGCCAAGGGCGCGGGCGAACCGCGCGTCGTCGAACGGTTTGAGCAGGTAGTCGACCGCCTCCGCATCGAACGCGGCGAGGGAGTACCGGTCGTAGGCCGTGACGAACACGACCGCCGGGGTCGCCTCGACCGGCAGGGTGCGGAGCACGTCGAAGCCGCTCATGCCCGGCATCCGCACGTCCAAGAACACGAGGTCGACGTCGCCCTGCTGCAGCCGGGCCACGGCGGCGCGCCCGTCGCCACACTCGCCCACCACCTCGATTCCGGGCTCGCGCGCCAGCAGACGCCGCAGGATGCTCCGCGCCGGCGGCTCGTCGTCGCAGATCAACACCCGCAACGCCGCGCTCACGACGACGGCCTCGGGAGGAAGAGCTCGGCCGTGGCCCCGCCCGCCGAGCTCGGCCGAACGTCCAGGCGGGCCCGTCCGCCGTAGAGCGTCGCGAGGCGTTCGCGGGTCGCGCGAAGGCCCGTCCCCGCCGCCATGAAAGCGGTCGAAGCCACCGGCGGGCCGGTGTTGGTCACGCGTAGCACCAGTCCTTCGGCAGCGGCGGCGGCGTGCACCTCGACCCGACCTGGCCCCGGGTCGCAGCTGACCCCGTGCTTGATCGCGTTCTCCACCAGCGGTTGCACCACGAGGCTGGGCACCGGGAAGCGCGACAGCGACGCGGGTAGATGGACGTCGGCGCGCAACCGGTCGCCAAACCGAGCGCGTTCGATCGCCAAGTACCGATCGACTAGCTCCAACTCCGCCGCCAAAGGGACAAACGGGCGCTCTTCGTCCGCCAACACCGCACGCAACAAGTCGCTCAGCTGTGCGATCAACGCTACGGCGTGATGCCGATCGCCCTCGCGAACGGCGGCCGACACCGTGTTTAGTGCATTGAACAGGAAGTGCGGCTGCAGCCGCGCGCGCAGCGCAGCCAAGCGGGCCGCGGTCAGCCCGGCCCGCAGCTCCGCGGCCTCAAGCGTGCGCTGCTGCGCCATCTGGGCATGGTGGATCGCGGTGCCGACAGCCACCAAGAGAGCGTACATGAACAACGAGGACGCGAGCGACCCGCCGAGGCTCTGCACCCAGCGCGCCGACCACGCATCCGCCGTGTCGGTGCGGCCATCGAAGGGTTGCAACGCGGCGAGCAACGCGGCGTAGAGCAGGGCGACGACCACGCCGGTGACGACATGGCGCGCCGCCGAGCGCACGGGCGCGCGCCGCTGCAGCGGCCACCGCGCCGCCAGCGTCAGTGCCAGGGCGTGCACGGGTACCCAGAAGTAGGTCGCGACGGCCGAGACCAGCAAGAACCCGGCGATACCGAGTGCTGGCGGCACCCCGCCCTGTGCGTAGCGCAGGCCCGTGATGAGCGCGTAGGGCAACGTCCACAACGCGACCAGCGTCAACCAAGCGCGGCCCCCCAACGAGCCTCGGGCGTCGCGCGCGTCCGCCGTCAACGCAACCGCACCGCAACGGGCCCTGTGCTAGGGGCATCGTCGTTCCACTGCGCGTTGCTGCCGACCGCGGCCACCATGCGCGCGCTCGCGGCGTCACCGAGCACCCGTCGCGGCACACCGAGCACCAGTGCCGGCGCTTGGGTATCGATCGCGAACCGAACCCCGCCGTCGTCGAGCGCGGTCATCGCCCCGCCCGGCGCGCGGTCCGCCCCGGCGACGCCCACCGCGCCGCGCCACTGGCCCTTTTGATCACGCGCCACCCAAACGGTGACGAGACGATCGAACAGAAACTCGCGGTGCTCACCCCACCACGGCCCCCCGGCATCGTCGGCCAGCGCGTCGAAGACGAGATTGGCACCAAAGGCGCGCTCTGGCAACGCATGCGCGAGCTCAATCCGCACCCACAACAAATCCTCGCCGTCGTCGCGACAGACGTCGACGTTCGTGGCGTCGGGCAACGCCGGGTTCTTGCCATCGTCTTGGTCATCTTCGGCCAACCGCTCCCAGTCCAACGCGCGCAGAGGCTCCACATCGACGGGCTCCCGAACCTTGCCGAACGGCACCAGGAAGTCACGGGCCATGCGGAACTCTGGCGCGGTCTCGAGGAGCTCCTCGGCAATCGCCGCGGCCGCGGCCGGCTCCGGCGTCGGCATGAACAGCAGATTGCGCGCCACCATCGCCAGCGCAAACCGCGGCCAGAATGCCTCGGCGTCCGCGGTCTCGAGCTCCGCACGCGCGCGGCTCGCGGCGGCGTCCATCGCCTCCCGGATGCGCTGCATGCCGGCGTCGTCGTGCGGCGGCGGCTGCATCATCGCGTCGATGAGCACTACCGCGGCATTCGGCGACGCGGCCTTCGCCAAGGCGGCGCGCGCTTCTTCGAACACTACCCGCGGGTCCAAGCTCTCCGCCTGCAGCCGAGCGGCAGCGCAGAAGGCGACCGCCGCCACCGTGGCGGGGTCCTCGGGTCGCGCCCGGTGCGCCGCCGCCAGGTGCTCCGCCGCCGCCGCCAATCCGGCCCGACACGCCTCGGGATCGCCGTTGTCCGGCGCGGCATTGAGGCGAAGGTGCCCCATCCAACCCGCGAGGCCGAGCAGATAGTGCGCTCGCGCCGCGGTCGCCTCCTCGTCGAGCCAAGGACGCAGGTCATCCTGCAGCGCCAGCAGCGCATCGCGATCGTGGCGCAGGCAGGCCGCCTCGACGGCGCGCGCCACGCCGTCCAACGGCGACTGAGCGGAGGGAGACGCGGTGCCCATCGCGACAACGAAGAGCAAGAGGGGCAGCGAACGCGGGTCGTGCATAGAGCCTCGGGTCGTGGATCAAGTGACGAGGAGTGGACCGGCGTTGAGCCGCACCTTTCGCATCTTCCGCGGCGCGGCGCGCCCACGCGCGCTTGCCTGCGTGAGCGCCAGGCGTCACCGCGCCAGCGGGCGCCCTCGCCGCGCCGCCGGGGCCAAAAACGCCTGGTCATGGGCGCGACGTGCGCCCACCGCCCGGCCCCGCGGCCGAGGCTGGGCATACCTCCCGCAACACCGAGCGCCCAAGGTCTCACACCCGGGGGGCATCGATGCGCGACGCGAGCCCGCGATTTGCGCCGCGCGCCCTCTCGCTATCGTCAGTCGACCATGCAGCCCAGAGCGCGAGCGGCCTTCTCCGTCCTGCTCCTGACCAGCGCCGTCGCGAGCCAGCCCACTTGGGAGAGTCGGGGCGGTGGCCAGCCACCCGCCTACGCGGGCTTTGGCCTCGCCTTCGACGCGGCGCGCGACCGCCTCGTGGTCTCGGGCGGCGACGGCACGACCTGGGAGCGCGGCGGCGAGCGCTGGATCCAGCACTTCCCGGCCCGGGTCCCTCCAGGCAACGCGGGCCAGGTCCTGGTCTACGACTCCACCCGCGCCCGCGCGTTGGTCTACGGCGGCGTCTACACAGGCTCGCTGAATCCCGAGCAGAGCCTGCTCTCGTGGAACGGCGCGGACTGGGACTTCGAATGCGGCCCGTGCCCGCCGGGTGGCCTCCTTGGCCACGCGATGGCGGAGCATCGCGGCCAGGGCCAGGTCCTGCTCTTTGGCGGCGATGACGCCTTCGGCACGGCGCCAGCGGAAACATGGGTCTTGGACCGCGCCGGGTGGTCGGCGCGTCGGCCCAAGGTCAGCCCGGCCCCGCGCATCGAGCACGCCATGGCCTACGACCCGGAGCGCCAGCGCATCGTGCTATTTGGTGGTCTGACCGGGGGGCGATACGGCGGCACGCCGCTCGGCGACACCTGGGAGTGGGATGGCGCACAGTGGACCGAGATCTCGACGCCGGGCGGGCCCCGTCCGCGCAACGGCCACGCGATGGCTTGGGACGGCCGCCGCGGCCGCGTCATGCTCTACGGCGGCCTCGACGCCTCGAGCCCGCTGGCCGATCAATGGGAGTGGGACGGGGCGCGATGGGCACCCGTCGCCGCGGCCGTCAGCCCGGGCGGCGTCGTGTCCCCCAAGATGACGTGGGACTCGACGCGCGAACAGGTCATCCTGCTGGGCCAGGCCGCAGCGGGCACGCACCTCGAAGCGTGGCACTGGGATGGCACTGTGTGGCAACAGGCCCCGGTCGCGACGCCGTTTCCGCGGCGCTATCAGCGCATGGCCTACGACCAGGCGCGGGATCGCACGATGCTCTTTGGCGGGCGACGCGGCACGGCGCCGCTGGCGGACACCTGGGAATGGAACGGCCGCGCCTGGCGCTTGGCCGCCACCTCGGGCCCGAGCCCGCGCTTCGCCGTGGCCCTAACCTACGACGCGGCGCGCGAGAACACCGTGCTGTTTGGCGGCACGACGTACCCGTTCCCCTCGGCCGGCTGGCTCGGCGAAACCTGGCAGTGGGACGGTGGGCTGTGGCAGCAGGCGCTGCCCGCGACCAGCCCGTCGCCGCGCGGCTGGGCCTCGATGGCCTATGACGTCGGGCGCAATCGCGTCGTGATGTTTGGTGGCTACGGGCCCGCCGGTCCGCTGGACGAGACGTGGGAGTGGGACGGACGCGACTGGCGGCGCATCGTCACGAGCAGCGCCCCCTCCGCGCGCGGCGACGCGGCGATCGCCTATGACGCCGCACGCCAACGCATCGTGCTCGTCGGCGGCTCCGAGCCGCGGCCGGGTGGGCCACTGGGCCGCTTCAGGGACACGTGGGAGTACGACGGCGTGGATTGGGTCGAGCGCTTCCCGACCCGTGTACCGCCGGCGTCGTTCTACGCGACCACCGAAAACCCCATGGTCTACGACGCGCAGCGCGCGCGGGTCGTCCTGTTGGCCTTCAGCCGGTCGACGGGACAGGGCGAGACGTGGGAGTGGGACGGCACCGACTGGATGCACCGAGCCGTCGGCAGCAGCCCACCGATGAGCATCAGCGGGGCGATGGTCTACGACACGAGGCGGGCGCAGTTGGTCATGGCCGGCGGCGCCTCGCGCAGCGTCGAGCTCCAGTCGACCTGGATCTACGCGACCGACGCGCCGGCGCGTTTTGATCCCTACGGCGCGGGCTGCGCGGGCACGGCCGGCGTGCCGGCGCTGGGCCCAGTCCCGTTCGCGCTGCCGTGGGACGACGCGCCGTTCGTCGTGCAGGCGGATCGCCTGCCGGCGTCGGCACCCGCGGCGCTCCTGCTGAGCACGTCCGCGACGCGATGGCAGAGCCTCGCGCTGCCCGCGGCGCTGGATGCGCTCGGGATGCCGGGGTGCTCACTGCTGGCCGGCGCGGATCTCGTCCTGCCAGGTGCGGCGACCGCGGGACGCGCGACGTGGACCGTGCCGGTGACGGGCGCTCCGGTCGGCACCGAGTTCTACAGCCAGGCCTACGTGCTCGACGCCGGTGCCAACCCGCTGGGCGTCACGATGTCGAACGGCGCCGCCGCCGTCATCGGCGCGCGCTAAGCGCCGGCACGCCCCGACCAGTAACTCGTCAGCGCCTGCGTGATGGACTCGTCGGGCTCGCGCTCGTGCACGAACTGGAGGTAGGCGGCGACGGCTTGCGCCTGCTCCCGCGTGAACATCGCAAACTTGTGGGTCGCGACGTCGAACCAAGTGCGTTCCCCGTAGCGCCGTGGGTTGACGCGTTTGTGGCGGCTGGCTTCGTCCAGCCCGTGGGTGAGATGGAAGGTCGGGTCCACGCGACGGAGCCGGTCATCGATGTGCGCGAGGAGGTACGCCGGCAAGTAGAAGCGAAACGCCTCGTCGGAGAAGAAGGACAACGCGCTGGCGAGGCCGCCCGGCGACAGATCGAGGAAGTCCGCGTCGAGCACCCGCCAGTCGTCCTTGCCGCGGAACTCCTGCTCGACGCGGGCCGGTTCTTCGCCTTCGCGGCTGTTCGACAGGCACCAGTGCGGCGGCGGCTCGACCTCGGCAAAGGCTTGCACGATCTGTTCCTTCAGCCCGCGGGGCTCCATGGGCTCGACAGCATACTCAACAGGGCACCCATCGAATCCGACCACGCCGATCCCTCAGTGGCCGGCGATCAGGCGGTAGCCCGCGGACAGGTTGAACCCGAGCGCAGGGCCCGCCGCGTCCAACACCGCAGCCTGCGCGTAGACCGCGAGCCCGGCCACGCCCGGCGTCGTCGGCACGCGCAGCGTCGTCACCGCCAAGCCGAGCTCGTCGGTCGTCGCCAGACGCGGCGGCAGCTGGGCGAACGGGTCAACCAGCAGCGTGCAGCCCCCAGCAAGCGGCTGGCTGGCCTGCGACATGGAGAGCAAGAACGTCACCGGATCGCCGGCCGTCAGCCCCGACACCCGCAGGCCGAGCTGCCGGTTGCCGAGCCAAGGTGAGCCCAAGACGCGCAGCGCGGGCACACTCGCGCCGCATCCAGTGCCGTACCCGCTGACGGAGGCCCGGTCCTCGGCGTAGGCGAAGGTGCGGTCGCCATCGAACGCAATCAGCGTCTGCAGCTTCCGGTCGTAGTCCATCGCGAAGAAGGCGGTGCTCGAGCTCGGTCCAGGCGGTCCCCGGGTCCAGTCGGTACCGTCCCACTCCCAGGTGCGGCCCGGTGTGAGCCCAGATGCGCCCGCGGCTTCGATCATCACGGTGCGCTCTCGACGCGCGTCGTAGGCGAGCGCGAGAGCTGGGCCCGCGGGCGTTGCGGGGAACCGCTGCGACCACTGGCTGCCGTCCCATTCCCAAGTCTCGGGTGGCCGTGTGGGCTGCAGGAGATCTGGGCCGTTGACGAGGACGACGCGATCGCGCCGCTCGTCGTAGCACATGAACGCGCCCTTCGCGAAGGCCCGCCGCCCCCCGGGCGCAGGCCCGGTATGGGTTGGCGCGAGGCTCCAGTTGGTGCCATCCCACAGCCAGGTCTGCTGAGGGTGGGCATACATGACGATCTGCTTGCGCCGTCGGTCCGAGGCCATGTCGACGCCGAGGGTCGGCGTTCGGACCGGCAGGGTCGACCAGCGGCGTCCATCCCACACCTTGGTCCGCGGGTCTGGCGGGGGGGACGGCCAATCGGGCTGGCCGAATCTCAGGACCTGCTGCCGGACGTGGTCGAACGCCATCGGCACGGGGACTTGGTCCGCGCCCTCGAAGGGCCCCTGCCAATCGGTGCCGTCCCACTCCCACGTCGCCCCCGACGAGAAGACGTAGCGATAGCCGCCAGCGAGGACCATGCGCCCGCGCGCCTCGTCGTAGGCCATCGCCCGGCCCGAGACGTCGACGGCCACCGTGCCCTTGGAGATCTGCCGACACCACTTCTTGCCGTCGTGCTCCCAAGTCTCGGCCTCGTAGTCGAACGGCGGGGATCCAATCCCCCCGACGCGGGTCAACAAGACCAGTCGGCGCCGCACCTCGTCGTAGGTCAGCGCGACCTGTCCGGTAGGACCCACCGGGACCCCCGTGGACGTTTGGGTCCAGGTCGCACCGTCCCATTCCCAGCGGTCGCTACCGGGGGAGGCCCCCATGCGGCCGCCGGTCAAGACGATGCGCTCCCGGTGGCGGTCGTTGACCATTTGGTGACCCGACCGAGGCGCCGGCGTCGTTGGCGGGCTCCTCTCGGTCCAGCGCGCCCCGTCCCACTCCCAAGTGTCGGCGAGCTGCTGGCCCGCGTCGTCCATGCCGCCAAACAGCACGACGACGCCACGCACCGTGTCGTAGGCCATCGCGTGATCGGTGCGGGCGCGCGGCGCCGTGGCGGCCATGTGCTGCGTCCAGGATGTGCCGTCCCAGGTCCACGTGTCGCTGAACGTGCGGCGCCCGGCCTCCCCGCCAAACAAGACGACGCGCTGTCGGGCTTCGTCGTAGGCCATGCCGTGCTGGGTGCGCCAGGGCGGCGCGCCCAACGCCGGCGCCTTCATCCACACATCGCCGTCCCATTCCCAGGTCTCGGCCGCGGGCTGACTCGCTGGATCCGCCGAGAGCATGACCGCCCGCGACCGGCTCCGATCGTAGATCAGAGGACCATCGATCGACGGTGGCTCGGCGGTCGGCCGGCGGCGGGTCCATGCGCGACCGTCCCACTCGAACGTCCCGTCCGTTGGCAGCAAGCCGCGGCGGAGGTAGAACGAGCCGCCAAAGAGAACGGTCTTCTGGCGTGCTGCGTCGTAGGCCAGCCCCGGCCGGAAGCGCGCGCCGGGAGCGGATCCGGCCTGGAGCACCCACGTCGGCGATCCCTGGCCTGCACTGCCGGCCGCGAGCAAACCAACGGCCAGCGCGATCGCGCTCCTTCGTCCGGTCTCGAGCATGCGTCGAGCATAATTCGCCAAGCTTGACCACGAGGTCCGGAGGCCGGATCCCTGCTCGCTTGGGCAGCGCTCGCTTGCACGGGATCAAGTGCGCGTCCCAGGCGATTGTGCCGATCGTGGCCTAACCGCGGGAGGCCGCTCACCGGTTGCGAAACACGAAGACGCCCTTCTTGTTGCCCACCAGCACATCGGGCCGGCCGTCTCGATCCACGTCGTCGACCACGACTTGCCGCCCGACGCCAGAATCGCTGTCGACCAACCGCGGCTCGAACCATGCCCGCCCAGCGGCACGCCGGAGGTGAAACACGCACAGCACTGCGGGATCGGTCGCGCCCGGGTCGGTGCCGAGGTGCGCCCAGTAGGTCTTGCCGGTGACGAGGTCCACCAAGCCATCGCCGTCGAAATCGGCGATGCCGAGCGCGTGCAGCTGGGAGAACTGCAGCCCCTCACCCGGCGCCGCGGTCTTGCCGAGGATGACGTGCTCGCGAAAGGCGATCCCGCCGCCGCCGGCCCGCACGTTCTCAAACCAGCTCAGGCCGTAGCCATGGGCGCGAATCGATGTGATCACGTCGCGGTCGCCGTCACCGTCCACGTCATAGGCAAACATTTGCGCCCCGCCAGCGCCGAAGGCGACCGCGTGAAACCGCCAACTCGGCGCGCCAACCAGCGAGCTGGGCTGCTCAAACCAACCCACGGCGGTGAGCACATCGCGGCGGTCGTCTCCGTTCACATCACCGGCGCCGAGGCCGTGGGTGAACGGCCCCCATCCAGACGTGGCGCCAGAGATCGCCGTGAACGACCAGAGCGCCGTCGGGTCGGCCGAGTCTGGCTTGGCAAACCCCAGCTGCCCCGCCGTCGCACACAGCAGCTCGCGTCGACCGTCGCCATCGAGATCGACATATTCCGGTGACTCGGTGCCCACCGACGCCAACACCTGATAGCGGGTCCACGGGCCGCCGCCGCCCGGATTGCGCAACCAATACGCCGGCTGCCCCGGGAAACCGATGACCAGCACGTCGTCCCAGCCATCGCGATCCACGTCATCGCCGAACGAGCAGAAGTTGTTCGAGTAGAGCTGGATCGGAAACGCGAGCGGCGGGTAGGTCGCCTGCCGCGCCCGAAAATCAGGCCCCGCGTAGTAGTAGGGGCCGCAAACCACGTCGCGATGCCCGTCGCGGTTGAAGTCACCGGTGCCGATTCCCTCGGACCAGTAGCGCTCGGACAGCTGCTGGCGCGCGAATGGGGCGCGCGTTGGGCCGACCCCATCGGCGCCAGCGTCACCGGGCTGCGCCAGAAGGGGCGAGATCGATGCCAACGCACAGGCGATCCACGGTCGAAGCATGGCCCCCCGCTACGCAGTACCCGGCCCGGCGTTCCCAGGCGTTGCGCCAGCCCTACGAGGCGGCAACCCGCTCATTCCTTGCCCAGAGCATCGAGGATCTCACCCGCCAGCTCGGCGAGGTACCGGCGCGGTCGCTGGCCGAGCTTGCCGCCGCGGTCCGTGTTGAACTGCACGGCCATGGTCAACCCGTGCTCCGGCCAGTGCGCGAGGACAGACAGGTAGCCCGGCATGAAGCCCGAGTGGCCATAGCTCTCGCCGTGCGGCGTGGCCATGTGCATCACCCCCAGACCGTATCGGTCGCCCGGGCCCGTCCGCGCCGGCACGCTCTCGAGCATCTCCTCGTGTAGCTCGGCGCTGACCACGTCATCGCCGTAGAGCAAGGCGCCCCAGCGCGCGAGGTCGAGGGTCGTGCAGGCAAGCCCACCGCCGCACCACTCGAACTGAGGGTTCACGGCGTACCGACCGTCGCTCACCACGGCCCCTTCCGCGATGAGGTTCCCGGCGTGCTCACCGGCGATCAGACCGGGCACGTCGCGGCGATCCGTGGGCACCGTGTCTTGGAGGTCGAAGGGCTCGAGGATGCGCTCGCGCAGCTGCGTGTAGTAGGGCTTGCCGCCGACCTCCTCGAGGATCATGCCGAGCACGCAGTAGTTGGTGTCCGCGTACGACCACCCTTCACCGGCCGCGAACAGCGGCTCGCGGTCCAAGACGAAGGCGATGAGCTCTGCCGGCGTGAATGTCCGATCGGGATCGGCGCGCAAGGCCGCGGCAAACTCCGGCAAGCGGACGTGCTCCAGGATGCCACTCTGGTGCCGCATCAGCATCCGCACCGTGATGTCGTGCGCGTTCGGCAGGCGCGCGAACCACGGGAGCTCGCCGAGGAAGGTCTCGATCTTGGCGTCCAGGTCGAGCTTGCCCTCGGCCACGAGCTGCAGCGCCACCGCCGCGACGTAGGTCTTGCCGATGCTCCCCGACATCATCCGGTCCGCCGGGGTGATCGATCGAGCTTTGGCACCAGCCGTCTCGCCCACGCACGTCGCGCCGGTGCGGCCATCGGCGAGCACGAACGCCACACACGCCCCGGGAAACCCACGCTCCTGACGGCGCGCCTCCAGCCGCGCGGCGAGCCGTCCCTCCAGAGCCGCCAGGTCGGCGGGCTCCGGCGGCGCCTGCCCCCAGACAGGCGAGACCAGCCAGACAGGCGAGACCAGGCTGAGGGCGAAGACCACCGAGAGGGCGCGCAGAGTCATGGCATTGCATACGGGCTCGATCCGGGGGGCGAGAGCGCGAACCTCGGGTGTTCTCCGTTACGATCTCCAGGATCACCACTCCTTCGACGCAACGGACGCGGGCTCCAGCGCATGAAGACGGTCAAGCAGGTCATGACGGCCCTCAAGAAGAAGGGCAATCCTCTCCGCATCCAGGCCTTTGCCAATCACGGCGCCCCGCCCGAGCAAATGTACGGCGTGAGCGTGGCCGACCTGAAGGTCATCGCCAAGCAGGTCAGAGGCGAACAAGAGCTCGCCTACGAGCTCTTCAGCACCGGCAACGGCGATGCGCAGTATCTCGCCGGAATGGTTGCGGACGGGTCGCTGATGACCAAGGGCCTGCTCAACCAATGGGCCCGGGGCGCCGTGTGGCAGATGGTCTCGGAGTACACGGTGCCCTGGGTCGCGAGCGAAAGCTCGCACGCGCAGCCGTTGGCGACCAAGTGGATGGACGCCAAGAAAGAGGCCGTCGCCTCGAGCGGCTGGAACACCTACTCGGGCCACGTCACCGTGCGACCCGACGACGATCTCGATCTCGAGGAGATCGAAGGCCTGCTCGCGCTGATCGAGGACGGCATCGACAGCGCGAAGAACCGCGTCAAGTACACGATGAACGGCTTCGTGATCGCGGTCGGCTCCTACGTCAAACCGCTATCGAAGCGCGCCAAGGCCACCGCCCGCAAGATCGGCAAAGTCGACGTCGACATGGGCGGAACCTCCTGCAAGGTGCTGCTCGCGACCGAGGTGATCGCCAAGGTCGAGAAAGCCGGCCGCGCTTGGAAGAAGCGCAAGACGATCAAGTGCTGAAACTCGCCGCGCCGCCGATCGGCGGCGCGGGCGCCGGTGTTTCGCCGGCGACCGCTTGGTTCGCCCCCCGGATGGCCGCTCTCCGGCCGTCCCTCTAGCGCCGCCGGAAGCCGCCGATCAGCCGGCCGATTGGGTCGAAGTACCGGTCCACGACCCGCTCCTTGAGTGGAATGATCCCGTTGTCGGTGATGCTGATGTGCTCGGGGCACACCTCGGTGCAACACTTGGTGATGTTGCACATGCCCGACCCGTAGTCTTTGCGGACCTCGGGAATCCGGTCCGCGGTGTCCAACGGGTGCATGTCGAGGCTCGCCAGCCGGATCATGAAGCGCGGCCCGACGAAGTCCGAGTGCTTCTTGTGATCGCGCAGCACGTGACACACGTCCTGGCACAGGAAGCATTCGATGCACTTGCGAAACTCCTGCACGCGGTCCACGTCGACCTGATGCATCCGGTAGTTGCCGTCCGGGTCCCGCGGCTTGGGCGTGAACGGCTTGATCCGCTTGTTCTGGCGGAAGTTCCACGACACATCCGTCACGAGGTCCTTGATCACCGGGAACGCCTTCAGCGGCTGCACGGTGATCGTCTCGTCGGGCGCGTACTGGTTCATGCGGGACATGCAGGCGAGCCGTGGCTTGCCGTTGATCTCCATGCTGCACGAGCCGCACTTGCCAGCTTTACAGTTCCAGCGAATCGCCAGATCGTTGGCCTGCTTGGCCTGGATCCGATGCAGCACGTCCAGGACCACCATGCCCTGGTCGACGTCGATCCGGTGGTCGGCGAATTGGCCCGACGAGGCATCGCCTCGCCACACGCGAAAGTGACGCTCAGACACGACCGCTCTCCAAGTCCTCGAGGGTTGCTGTTGCGATGGCTTGCAGATCTTCGGGCGGCGCCGGCCGCTCGACCTTCTCGACGTCCATGCCGTCGCGCCCCTTGCGGATCACGATGTTGTAGCGGAGCCACTCGTCGCGCTCGCCCTCGCAGTCGAGGCGGGTGTGCGCGCCGCGACTTTCCTCGCGCATCAGCGCCGCGCGCGTCGTCGCCTCAGCGGCGACCAGCAGGTTCGGCAAATCCAGAGCCTCGTGCCAGCCTGGATTGTATTGGCTGGCCGCGTGCGCCTTGACCTTGACGGCGTCGGCCTTGATGGGCTCGATCTCTTCGAGGCCCTTCGTGAGGTCCTCTTCGTTGCGGACGATGCCGGTGCGCGCCTCCATCACCTCCTGCAGACGCTCGTGCACGAGGTAGGGATTAGGGCCGGACTCCCGGTTGAGGATGTCCGTGGCGCCGCGCACGACCGCGCCCAGCTGGTCTTCGAGCACCTGCGGCGTGTTGCCCAGCGCGCCGATGTACTCGGCCGCGCCGACGCCGGAGAGGCGCCCCAGCACCAGCAAGTCAGAGAGCGAGTTGCCGCCGAGCCGGTTGGCGCCGTGCAGGCCAGCCGCGCACTCACCGCACGCGAACAGCCCCTGCACGTTCGTCATCTGCGTCTCCGCCTCCACGCGGATGCCGCCCATGTAGTAGTGCAGCGTCGGCCCGACCTCCATGGGCTCGGCCGTGATGTCGACCTCGGCCAGCTCTTTGAACTGGTGATACATCGACGGCAGCTTGCGCCGGATGAAGTCGCCCTCGCGCTGCGTGGCGATGTCGAGGAACGCGCCACCGTGCGGCGAGCCACGGCCCGCCTTGACCTCCGCGGTGATCGCGCGGGCGACCACATCGCGCGTGAGCAGCTCGGGCGGACGATGCGCGCTCTTGTCACCCGACAGCCACCGCGAGGCCTCCTCCTCGGTCTTGGCCGTCTCGGGCGCGAAACGCTCCGGGATGTAGCCAAACATGAAGCGCGTGCCCTCGCTGTTCTTGAGGATGCCGCCGTCGCCACGCACGCCCTCCGTGACCAACACGCCGCGCACCGAGGGCGGCCACACCATGCCGGTCGGATGGAACTGCGTGAACTCCATGTCCATCAGCTCGGCGCCGGCGCGGTAGGCCATCCCAAACCCGTCGCCGGAATACTCCCAGCTGTTGGACGTGACCCGCCAAGCCTTGCCAGCACCGCCGGTCGCGAGGATCACCGCCTTGGCCTTGAACAAAACAAAGCGGCCGGTCTCGCGCCAATAGCCGATGACGCCCGCCACGCGCCCACCGTCGAGGGCAATCTCCAGCGCCGTGCACTCCATGTGCACCGAGAAGCCTTGATGGATGCCGTGATCCTGCAGCGTGCGGATCATCTCGAGGCCGGTGCGATCACCGACGTGCGCCAGACGCGGGTAGCGGTGGCCGCCGAAGTTGCGCTGGCTGATCAGGCCATCCGCGGTCCGATCGAAGACCGCGCCCCATTCCTCGAGCTCGCGCACGCGGTCGGGGGCCTGCTGCGCGTGCAGCCGCGCCATCTGCCAGTTGTTGAGGAACTTGCCGCCGCGCATCGTGTCGCGGAAGTGCACCTTCCAGTTGTCGCGGCCATCCACGTTGCCGAGCGCCGCGGCCATGCCGCCCTCGGCCATCACCGTGTGCGCCTTGCCCAACAGTGACTTGCACACCACGCCGGTGTTGAGCCCGCGCGCCGAGCACTCGATCGCGGCGCGCAGACCGGCGCCACCGGCGCCCACCACCACGACGTCGTGCTCGTGGGTCTCGATCTCAGAGAGGGTCACCATGGCTCAATCCCAGGTGTTGTAGTCGCGGATGTAGCCCATCGAGACCATCCGGATGTAGAAGTCACAGAACGTCACCCAGTAGAGACTCGTCCACGCAAACAGCATGTGCCGTGCATTTAGCCAGGAGGCCTTCTGCCAGATGCGATAGAAGAGCGACGGCTTGCCGCTGGCACCGCTGAACCGGTTGCGACCGCCGCCGATCACGTGACGGAACGAGTGGCATCCAAACGTGTAGCCCGACAGCAACACGACGTTCAAGGTCAGTACCAGCGACCCGACGCCGATGCCGAACTGCTTCGCCCCGGTCACCGGGTCGACGCGCACGAAGGAGATCAACGCGTCGTACGCCAGGATGAAGATGAAGATGACCGCGAAGTACATCGCGTACCGGTGCCAGTTCTGGAACAGCAGCCAGCGGGTCTCGCCGCGATAGCTCGTCTGCCGCACCGGGCACACCGCGCAACCGGGCGGGGTGGCAGTGAACGACCGGTAGTAGGCCTTGCGGTAGTAGTAGCAGGTGAAGCGGAACGCGCCCGGGAACACCAGGATCCAAAACGCTGGTGAGGCCGGGATGAACGGCGGCCACCAACTGGGCCACGGACCGAACAGCACGTGCTCAGCCGGCGCGGCGCCGGGGGTCCCCTCCGGGCTGCCAAAGAGCACCGGCGAGTAGAGCGGCGACAGGTACGAGCCCCACCAGTAGTGCTGAGCCTGAAACGCCGCCCAGGTCATATAAGTGACGCACACGGCCAGCCCGATGACAGTGAGCACGGGGCCCACCCACCATCGATCCGTGCGCGACGTTCGGGCAAACTCCGAGGTGTGCCCCCCCGCGGTCGTCGGGGCCGTTGCGTTCGCGGTCATAAGGTGTGGGTCATGAAAGGCGGGCGGTCTCGAGGGCGCAAGACTGTTCTCCCGCGGTCTGCGGACCGCGTCGCCTGACCACACGCGCGCGCTCCGGAAGTTCTCCTCCGGTGTCGCCCGGTTCGTGACCGAGAGACCTGGGACGGCTTAGCTCAACACTGTGCCGCCCGGTCCCGTGCCCACCAAACCCCGTCCACCCCGCGCTCCGCAGCGCGCCTCCCCAAGCCCGAGCCGGCTCCTGGCCGTGGCGGGCCTGCTCGCGGCCAGCTACCTCGCGGTCGCGGTGGCGGCGCTCGGTGACTACGGGCCGACGTGGGACACGTCGGTGTTCGAGTTCCCATACGGCCGCACCCTGATCGACTACCTGCGCTCAGTGCTGCCCGGGGATCCCCCGGTGGAATCCGCGCCGCGCGCGCCGCACCCCTACCTGCCGGCCGTCCAGGGTGCGTGGTTCCACGCCTACCCGGTCGGCAGCATGCTGTCCGAGCTGGGCTGTCGGCTGCTGTGGACGTGGCTCGGTGTCCTCGACGCCATCGCTGCCCACCACGTCGTCGTGCCCGTGAGCACGGCGCTGCTACTGGTCGCGATGATCTGGTTCCTCGGCCGGCGCGCGGGTCTGGCGGCGGGGGTCGGTGCGGCGCTGCTGCTCGTCCTATCGCCGCGCTACTTCGCGCATTCCTGCAACAATCTGAAAGACGCCCCCGAGGCCGCGCTTTACGGCTTTGCAGTTCTCGCTGGCGCGCGAGCCCTGCACCGCGGCGGGCGCGCCGCTTGGGCGTTGGCCGGCTGCGCCGTCGGTCTCGCGCTGGCGCAGAAAGCCAACGCGCTGTTCGTGCCAATGCAGCTCGCGGCCTATTTCGCGCTCGCCAAGCTGCTGACCTGGCGGGCCGCCGGCCGCGCGCCGCGCTGGTCGTGGCGCGGGCTCGGCTACGCCACGGCGTCGTTCGTAGTCACCTACCTCGCGGTCTCGCCAGCGTTCTGGAACGACACGTTCCAGGGTCTCGCCACACACTTTAGCTACATCTTCTCCGTCGGCACCGTCGCGGAACTCGCCAGCCAGCTAGAGCCGCGGCCGCTCGCCGCCTGGGACGGCACCGCCCACGCCGCGTGGACGACGCCACTGCCGGTGCTCGGCCTCGCCCTCGTCGGCCTGGTGACCCCGCGCGCCCCGGCGACCGCGCGGCTCCTCCTGGCGCTCTGGGTCGTGGTGCCGGTCGGCCGCACCGCCCTGCCGGGCATGCGCAACTTCGACGGCGTGCGCCACTTCCTCGAGTTCTATCCGCCGCTCTGCATGCTCGCCGGCCTCGGGCTGGCGACCATCGCCGGTTGGCTCCGCGGCCGGCGCCGATCACTGGCGCTGCTTTGGCTGGCCGCTCTGCTGCCCGGCGGGATCGCCACCTGGCGCACCCACCCGCACGGTATCTGCTACTTCAACGCCTGCGTCGGCGGCCTCGGCGGCGCCCAGCAGCGCGGCATCCCGGAGGCCACCGACTACTGGGGCAGCGCGTATTGGCAAGGCGCCGCATGGCTCACCCGCCAGGCGAGCGCCGAGGCCAATGTCCTGGTCCCGGTCGCGCCGCACATCGTGCGCTGCCTGCAGCCGGTGCGCCTGCGCCCCGACCTGCGGCTCGTGCGCGGCGGCGAGCAGGACACTCGCCACGCGCTCTACGTGATGTACATCACGAGAAAGAACTGGTACACGCGCTACGTCCGCGACCTCGAGCAGACCAACAAGCCGGTGCACGAGATCCGTGTGCAGGGCGGCACGATCTTGCGCATCCACCGCTTCGACAACGGCGGCGACGCCGACGTCCAGTGGGCCGCATGGGACCGCGACCGCGCCGCCCTGGCGGCGCGGGGCCGTATGCTCAAGCCGGTCGAGAACGACCCGGCGCGACTGGCGCAGGTCGCGTCGATCATGGTGCGCGCCGCCGACCTCGGGCCGGGCACCGCCGCGAGACGGCTGCGCGCGCTCCTGCCAGAAGCGGCGCCGGCGGATCTCGCCGAAGTGCTGTGGCTCTACGGCGCCGAGGGCGGGTGACTTCTTGAACATCAGAGCCCGAGGGGGCGGCGGCGCGCTGCGGGCGGGCTACTCTGTCGCCTCCGCGAGCTCGAAGTTCCACACCCGAATCTGCGTACGCAGCGGCGCCAAGAACGTGTCGGCGTAGGCCCGATGCACGGGGTCCACCCGGTAGGTCTCGACGTCCTCCATGCTGGCCAGTTGCACGAAGATGCAGAGATCCCACTCGCGGCCGGTGCGCAAGTCGCCAGGCAGCCCCACACGCACGTCCAGCACGCCCACCGCCTGGCCCAGCACGCGCACCGTCTCGGCGGCGATGCTCTGCAGCGTGCTGGCGTCCCGGTAGGACGCCTTGAGCTTGACGGCCACGACCCGCTGGATCATGCCACCGCTGTAGCGTCCACGGCACCGATTGGAAGGCTCCCGCCACGCGGGTCCCAGATCGAGTACACTCGAGGGCTGGCGTTCTCTTGGCCTTTCTCTCAATCCGCTGCCTCGCGGTAGTGACCACCGCGCTTCTGCCGCTCGCCGCGCGAGCGACCGCGCAGAGTACGATGTTCGAGCTGGTCGGCGCGAACGCCGGCGACCGCCTCGGCCACGCCGTCGCCGCTGCCGGTGACGTCAACGGCGATGGCTACGAGGACGTGATCGTCGGCATTCCGCAGGAGGACACCAGCGGCGCGGCGGCCGGCGCGGCGCGTGTGATCTCCGGCAGCGACGGCGTGCTGTTGTATCGGCTGCTGGGTGAGGCGCCGGGCGATGCGTTCGGCACCTCAGTGGCGGGCGCCGGGGACTTCGACGGCGATGGCCTGGCGGACGTCGTGGTCGGCGCGCCCGGCAGCGACGCCGGCGGCGCCAACGCCGGCCGGGCGTCGGTGTTCTCCGGGGCCACGGGTGCATCGATTCACACGCTGACCGGCACCGCCGACAACGATCTGCTCGGCACCGCGGTGGCAAGCGCGGGCGACGTCAACGGCGACGGCTACGGCGACATCATCGTCGGCGCCCCGCAGGGCCCGGTCCCGGCGGTCGGCCCCGGCTATGCCGTCGTCTGCTCGGGGCGCGACGGCACCTCGCTGTTCGTCCTCACCGGCGACACGCTGGGCGACACGTTTGGCGCGTCGGTCAGTGGCACCGGCGACCTGGATCAAGACTGCCGCGACGACGTCATCGTCGGCGCACCGCTGGACGACTTCGGCGTCACCAGCGCGGGCAGCGCCAAGGTCTTCGCCGGCCGCGACGGCACCCTCATCCGCAGCTTTCACGGACCGGGCGCCAACGACTTCTGCGGCCACGCGGTGACGGGTGGCGGCGACGTCAACAGCGACGGCGTCCCCGACGTGGCCATCGGCTCACCCGGCAATGACATGAGCGCGCCGGACGCCGGCATGGTGCAAGTATTCTCCGGCACCGACGGCGCGTTGCTCCACACCTTCGCTGGCCTGGCGCGCGGTGACCGCCTCGGCTGGTCCGTCGACTGCAACGGCGACGTCGACGGCGACGGCTTTGCGGACGTGGTCGCGGGCAGCCCGTTTCGCGACACGTTCGCCATCGACGCTGGCGCGGCGACGGTGCACTCGGGTCGTGACGGCAGCCGTCTGTGCTCGCTCGACGGCCGGCGGTTCGGCGACCGCTGCGGCTTCGACGTCGCGTTTGCCGGCAACGTCAACCGCGACGGTCGGTCCGACGTGATCCTCGGCTGCCCCCTCGAGGACAGCACCGCTCCCGACGCCGGCACGGCCCGCGTCTTCGCCGGCCTGCCGTGTCGCCACACACCGGCCGCGACGGTCGAGCCGCCGGCCGGGTCGATAGCCCCCGGCGCCGCATTCGGCCGCCACCTCGCCGAGCTCGGCGATCTCAATGGAGACGGCCGGGTCGACTTCATCGTCGGCGCACCCGGCGACTCGACGCAGGGTCGGCAGGGCAACGGCTCGGCGCAGATCATCTCCGGCGCCGACCAGCAGGTGCTGTTCACCCTCGACGGCGACGCCGACGGCGATGCCTTCGGTAGCGCGGTCGGCTCCGCCGGCGACGTCGACGGCGACGGCATCAACGACCCGATCGTGGGCGCCCCCGCGGCAGCGGCGGGCGCGGGCATGGTCCGGGTCTTCTCGGGCAGCGATGCGACCGTCCTGCACACCATCCCCGGCGCGGCCGGGGACGGTCTAGGCGCGGCCGTCGACCGGGTCAGCGATCTCGACGGCGATGGTCGCAGCGAGTTCATGGCCGGCGCGCCACTCTCGTCGGGGACGGCCGGCGAGGTGCGCATCTACGCCGGCGACGACGCACGCCTGCTCTGGGCGGTGGCCGGCGCCGGCCCTGGCCAGCAGCTAGGCGTCGCGGCCCGCGCGATCGGCGACATCGACGGTGACGGGCTAGACGACCTGGCGCTGGGCGGCCCCGCGGCGGGGCCGACCCCCCTCGGCCCCGGCCACGGGCGGGTCGTCTCCGGCCACAACGGTACCGTGCGGCGC
>JBCCGH010000162.1:0-22007 GCA_039029375.1 Planctomycetota bacterium | reverse complement strand
GCCTTATCCGCGAGACATCGGCGCCGGTCGCAAGGCGGGTCGCCGCAGGCATATTGGTGGATACGGCGAGGACGACCCAACGCTGCGAGCGGCGCTGAGGGCCGTGGATAAGGCCCCAGATTCCTGAATCACACCACTAGGACTGATCGATGCAGCACGTTCGCGCCACCCTCTGGGTGCTCACCACCCTGTCGACCGCCGCAGCGCAAACGGTGCTGTTGCGCGACGCCCGCGTCATCGACCCAAGGCAGCGCAAGGTCGCGCGTGGCGATCTGCGCGTCGGCGGCGCGGGCATCCTGGCCCGCGGCCGCACGCTCGTCGCGAAGGATGACGACACCGTGATCGATCTAGGTGGCCGGTTCGTGCTGCCGGGCCTCAGTGACCTGCACGTGCACTCGTGGGGCAACTTCGGACCCGGTAACACCGGGATGCACCTCGGCACGGTCCGTGCCTCACGGTGGATGCTGTATTGCGGCGTCGTTCGGTGTCTCGACCTGTTTCGGCGCGAAGAGGAGATCCTGGCGCTGCGCGACACGCAGAGCCAGCGCTCGGTACCGGCGGCACGTATCTTTGCCGCCGGACCGATGTTCACCGCCCCCGGTGGGCACGGCACGCAGTTCGGTTTTCCGCCGCGCGTGATTCGCGACGCCGAGGAAGCGCGGACACAGGTAAGTGACCTGGCGACGCGGCGGCCCGATGTGATCAAGATCGTCTATGACCACGCGTCGCGCCGACCAACACTGGATCGCGAGACGCTGAACGCCGCGGTCGACGCCGCGCGTTCCGCCGGCATTCCCAGCGTGGTGCATATCGGGCACTGGGCCGACGCCGCCGAGGCCCTGCGGGCCGGATGCGATGCCATCACGCACCTGCCCGAGACCCCGATTCCCGACACCGTCGTGCAGCTGGCGGGCGAGCGCCATGCGTGGTGGATCCCGACGCTGACCGTTCACGCCGACCTGGGTTGGTTGTGTGAGCACCCCGACGAGCTCGCCGATCCCCTGCTCGCCGAGGTGACGTCCGCCGAGCTGCGCGAGGTGTATCGCGCCGAATCGCAACAACCGCGTTGGTTGCGCGGCCGCGCCGCCCGCCAGAACGCCAGCCGGGCGAACCTCTACCGCAACCTTCGCCGTCTGGCGCAGGGCGGCGCGCGGTTGCTCGTGGGCACGGATGCCGGCAATCTCGGTACGTTCCAGGGTGCTTCGGTGCACCGCGAGCTCGAGCACTGGGTGCGCGCCGGTGTGTCCGAGTGGGACGCGCTGGCCGCGGCGACCGTGCACGCCGGCGAGTTCCTGGGGCAGCGCGTCGGCGTCGATCCCGGCGACGACGCCGACCTGCTGGTCCTCGACGCATCGCCACTCGACGACATCCGCAACACACGCCGCATTCACTTCGTCCTCCGCGACGGCGCGGTGGTAGACCGCACCTCACTCGTGCACCCGCCGGCGCGGGCGTGGACCGCAGCCGTGCTGGATGACTTCACCACGGGCTCGCCGGTCAGCTCCCACGGCGTCCGTTGGCGCGAGCAAGTCGACTGGGGTGGGCAGACCCACTGGTCGCCCCGGTTTGAGGCAGGGGCGCTGCGCGTGTCCGGGCACATCGAGCCGACCGACGCCACGGGCGCCGCTTGGGCCAACCTCGTGCTGATGCTCGACGAGGCGGAGACCGACTACGACGCGAGCGCGTTTCACGGCGTGGAGTTGGTGGTCGTCGATGTGCGCGGGCCCGTGGCGATCGAGCTCCTCAGTGGCGCGGCCACGAACTTCGATCACCCCGCAGCGGCGCTGCCCGGCGGCGCCGCGCGTGCCGTATGGCGTCGGCCGTTCGCGGACTTCTCTTGTGAGGGACCGACGCCGGCCGGGTTCGCGCGACAACTCCGCGGCGTGAAGATTGGCGTCCGCGGCGACCAGCCCGCCGACTTCAGCTACGTGATCGAGCGCGTGGCGCTCTATCGGGAGTCGGACGACCGGTGAGCCCCACGCGGCCGGCGCGGAGGTCGCCAGGGCCGGGGGACTACCACTCGCCCGAGACCTGCCCCTCGTAGCCAAACAGCGACCAAGACCGCAACCGTCGCCTCATGGCGAGCTGCGAGCCCGCGAACTGTTTCGAGCTCCTGATCGAGACGATTCTAAGCATGGCCGCGCTGCGCCAGCGCGAGCCACACCTGGAGTAGATCCGGATCGCCATCCCCATCCACGTCGCCGGCTTCGATGAACTCACCTACCTGCCGTTCGCCGGTGATCCGTGCCGCGCTCACATTCGTGAAGAACCCGTAGCCATTGTTGAGATACAGCCGGGTCCTAGCGTTGCGGTCCGCAAAGGCGAGGTCCGTGTCACCGTCGCCGTCCGCATCCAGGCATGCGATGGCGGTCGTCCTTCCCATATCGACCGGGAGTCGTGCCGAGGTTTCGTCGGTGAACACGCCCAGACCGTCGTTGATGAACATGGAGTCCTGGCTGACGTTGCCAAATACCAGGTCCTGATCGCCGTCGCCATCGACGTCGGCTGCGACCGCCGAGAGCGAAACCTCGCGGGCCGGCGGTTGCGGCGAGGTGGAGGCCTCTACAAAAGTCGCGTTCCCGGTATTCCAGTAGAGTCTGTTGCGATCCAGGTCGACGAAGAGCAGGTCTTGTTGGCCGTCACCGTCCAGGTCGGCGGCGACGACGTCGCCCTCGTACCGCGACCCGCCTCGCAATGGCAGATGCCGTTTCCCGCCCTCCGCCCACTGGGTGCCGACCTGGAGCTCCACCGACAGCGCGAAGTTGCCTTGGGCGCCAAACACTCCACCAACCGCCAGGCGATAGGGACGACCAGCGAGCACCGAGAACGAGAGTTCCGACGACCCGCTGCATGCGAGTTCGGTTAGCGCACTGCAGCCGCCGGAGAACGCGGCCAGAACCACGGGGAAAGTGGCGTAACCGCCACTCGCGGAGGTGCTGACCGTGAGCTTGCCGTCCTCCGTGGGCGTGATGACGTACCACACGTCGCTGCCCATCGAGCTGCAGCTGCCGGTAATCCCGCCGACCGTGGCGCTCCGGTTCGTCCCCGTCGTTGTGCCAGTGGTGATCGATTGCGCATCGACGCAGTCGTCGTTGGCGGGCCGAACGGTGGCGAGTTCCAGGGCGAACGTCCCCTGCTGGAGGTTCGCGGAACCGACGCCGATCAAGTAGTCCATCCCGGCTACGACGGCGAACGTCACCTGGGGCAGCGCTCCGCACGCGTCGTCGCTACACGCGATCTCACGCGGTGCAACGCAGCCGCCCTCGAACACCGCGAGCACGGCGTCAAACGTCGCGCCTGTGCCAGAGCGACACATGGTCGCGCTGATCAGTCCATCGTTCGGGGCCGGGTAGGTGTACCACACATCGCCGCCCGCTCCGGCGCAGCTCGGGGCTGGCTGGCCAACGAACGCGCCTACGGTGCTGCCCGACGTGATCCCTTCGCTGATCGGCAAGGCGTCGGCGCAGTCATCGTTGCTCGGCGGCGGGGGCAGCGCATCGAGCGCCAAGAAGAACAACCCAAAGCCACCGCGCGAGCCACCGACCGCGATGTAGTAGGTCGTCCCGGCCGCCGCCCGAAACCGCAGGTCGGAGTTCACGCCGCAGGCGTCGTCGTTGCAGGCCAGCTCGACCAAGCCGCCGCAGCTGCCGGAGAAAACCGCGAGGCAAGTATCGAACGCCACGCCCCCGCCAGTCCCCGGACACGTCGCAACCCGCACCGTTTGATCTGCCGGCGCGGTGTAGGAGCACCACACGTCATTGGCCATGGGCGCGCCGCAGCTACCTGTCACCGGACTCGTCGTCGCGCCTTGGGTGGAGCCGAACGTCGCCCCAAGCTGGATCGGGATCGCGCTGGTGCACTCATCCTGAGCCGGCAGGGCAAGCGCTGAGGTCGCAACGGCGAAGACCAGGCGATGAGCAACCGAGTTGAACATGATCAGCTCCTGCCAAAAAAACGGCTGCGCGCCGCCGAGGCGCGGGCCGGAACGCGAAACGACCCTCGGCCGCTCCAAGAAAACCGGCAAGCCGTCGCCACAGCACCCGCGCACTTGGATCCCGCCGCGCCGCGGGCGTACCGTGGCGTACCGTGCCGGGTAAAAACCGCCAGACAACGGCGGCCACTGGCGGTTCTTGCCGGGCAAGGTACGCCCTGACCAGACTTCAAGGGGATCTCGCAGCTTTCATGCCTGGTGGGCGTGGCACAACGGCCGAGACGCAGAGCTACGCTGGTTCGGGTGCGCGCCGGTCTGATTGCCGTCTGCTTGCTCGTCACCTGCGGCGCGGCGTTCGTCGCCTTCACATGGCTCGACCCGCGTCCTCCCGCCCAACCCGCCGCCCCAGGGCCGCCCATCGAGATGCGCCGCACCGACGCGCTGCCGAGCGAACCGCGACGCGCGCCGCCCCAGCACCTGGAGGTCGGCGGCGAAGTCGTTGCTAGGTCCGACCCGGCGGAAACCGCCGAGCCGATTCCCGCCCACGCCATCCGCGTCACGCTGCGCGGCCGGGTGATCGAGGCGCGGAGTCAGTGCCCCGTGGCGGGAGCGGATATCACGCTGGCGGATCAAGGGATCCACGCGGTGGCCGCCGACAACGGCGCCTCGAGTGTGCGTTCCCTCTCGCCGCGGCGCGCGTCGCCCTGGAATGCGCTCATCCCGACTATCTGCCGCTGCGGCGCGTCCTCTGGAACCGCCGCGTGCCCAAGGGCGGAGTGCTCGAGCCGTTTGACTTCGAGCTCGTGTCCGCCAGCGACGGCGCCGCGCTCGTCGGCCGCCTTGTGGACGAGCGTGGCGCGCCAGTGAGCGACGCTAACCTTCGCCTCGTCCGCACACCGCCGTCGCGCATTGGCACTCCGCCGCCCGAGCGGAAGGAGGAGGCCACCCCACGCGACGACGGCAGGTTCGCCTTCGACCGACTCGTCCCGGGGCGTTGGGATCTCCTCGTCCAGGCGCGCGGGCTCGAGCACTACGAACGCGCGAGCCTCGAGCTGCCGGCCCAGAGCCGGACCGACCTCGGCTCGATCCAGCTGCGCGCGGGAGGAGCATGACCTGTCGGCCGAGCGGCCGGAGGCACCGGCGCGGGCCCGCGCCGCTTTGGCTCGGGCGTTGGGTCGGTAGCAGCGCTATTGCCATCGCTGTGTTGGTCGGCCAGTGACAGCGGCAGTGCCGCCGGGCGGCGCACAAGCTACGGGAGCTGCGACAGCAGCGTGCGCGCTGCAACGACGCACGGGTCCGTTCTGCTGAAGGGATCCGCATCCACGTAGTCGAGCTCGACGACGACTTGGAAGGCGTGTGGTGCGCCGGTCTGTTCCTGAAAGTGCCGCAGTTGCGGGCTCAGCGCGACGTCACGTTGCTTCACCTCGACCAGAAACCACGGTTCCCCGTCGCGGATCACGACTAGATCTACCTCGCGCTTCTCCTTGTCGCGCAAGTGTCGCAGCTCGAACTCGCCGATCCCGAGGTCGGTCCACGTCTCGACTGCCTTCAGGAGGTGACACGCCACGAACGTCTCGGCGCGCCTGCCCGGATCGCGGATGCCGGACCAGTCCCGCAGATACCACTTGGGCTCTTTGCGCAGCGATTTCTTGACGTTCCGAAACCACGGACGGACCAGGAACCCGTGGTGCAGCGACACTAGGGCCCCGATCCAACGGCGGACGGTGTCGACCGAGACATTGATGTCACGGGCGAACGACGAGTACACCACCTGCCCCCCGGAGAGCTCCTCGAGCATCGCAGCGAGAACGTCGAGTTGGTCGAGCTCCTGAATGCGGGTCGTGTCGCGGATGTCCTCGCGCAGGAGCTGAGCGCGCCGCAGGCGCCGCCATTGCCGCGAGAAGCGCACGTCCTTCTTTGAAAACGGCTCGGGGAATCCGCCGTGCTCCCACAGCGCACGGAACCGCGCCGGCGAGAGGCGCTTGGGGTTCGCGACGTTGCCCGTCGCCAGACCCTGCCGAAGCAGCTCCCCAACGGAGAGCGGATGCATGCGATAGAGCAAGTAGCGTCCCATGAGGCTGTCCCCGCCGCGCCGGTACACGTCGAGGCGCGAGCTGCCGGTCACGAGGACCTGCATCCTGTCGGAGTAGCGATCGTGCAGCCCCTTCAAGAAGGTCTTCCAGCGCGCGTACTTGTGTAGTTCGTCGAGAACGAGGACCGTGGGCTGTTCGGAGAGCTGCTCGACGCCGAACTCAGCCGCGACGGCCGCCGGCCCCTTGAGGATCAGACGGCGATGGTCTTGGTCATCCCAGTCGAGGTAGCGGGCGTCCCGTGACGAGGATCGACAGGTGGTCGTCTTCCCCACTTGCCGGGGCCCCGCGACGAACGCCATCTGGCGGTGTCGGGACAAGTGATCGGTCAGGATCTGCTGGTAGAGCCGGGGGATGCGGACCATTAGCAAGTGTATCGTAAAATGGTCCGAACCATTTTACGATGATAAGACAGATCGTCCGAAGCTCGCCCAGCTCCAGCACGATCCGTTGCGACTCGGTGGACGATCCGCCGGCGCTGGCCGCTAGCCCGGCTCCAGCGTCCAGAACACGCCGTTGGTGAGCTCGATGCCGCCGCCGGGAGGAGCCAACGCGACCTGCAGCCCGACGCGGAGGCCGTCGAGGGTTGGGTCGAGCGGGATCGGAACCGCGACGTCCCAGCGGCCGGTCGTCAGCGGCGCGCTGACCAGCAGCACCGTGCCCGCGGGCTCCAAGAACAGGAAGCAGTCGCTGCTCCATTGGAGGCCGGGCCGCGGCGGGCCCAGCAGAAGTGCCGCCGCCGACCCGGGCTCGGCCTCGCGCGTCTCGACGCGCGCGCGTGTGCCGAGGACCGGGTCATCCGACCAGAGCTCGGGCCGGCGCACGCCGCGGGGCCCGCAACCGAGGCCGACGGGCTGCGCGCTAGCGCCCGGGTCGACCGCCCAGAGCTCCCGGCCGTGAAAGCCGTCGTCGGCACTGAACACGACCTCGCCGGCGCACAGCGTTGGCTCGCGAGGATCGCCGCTGCCGTCGCTGTGCACGTCGGCGAGCAGGCGGGTGCCGGCCGCGGTGCCGTCGGTGATCCACAGCTCCCGCCCACCGGTGCCGGCCTCGGCGGCAAACACCGCGTGCCGCGCGCCGATCGCCGCAACGAAGGTCGGGCTCGAGCTGGCCGGACCCGGGTTGAGATCCAGGACCACTCGCGTTCCGGCCGCCGTCCCGTCGGAGAACCACAGCTCCTGGCCGAGCGCCCTGGTTTCCGCGGCGAAGAGCAGGCCGTCGCTAAACGGGGTGAGGCTGGTGAGCATGAAGCGGACACCCGGTTCGGGCGCGAACACCCGTTGGGTGCCAGCGGGCAAACCATCCGAAAACCACAGGTCGTAGCTGAGTGAGCTCAGCTGAAGCAGAAAGAACACGCCACGCCGGGTCCCCACGATCTCCTGGATCCGGCCGAAGCCGGGGATGTTCTGGATGAGCTGTGTGCCGCCACTGGTGCCGTCGGAGCGCCACAGCGACGGCACGTCGGTCCCGATGAACGCCAACCCGCCACCGGCGACGACGCGGGTGCCACCGTCGATCGTCTGGATCAGGCCCGTACCCGCGACCGTGCCATCCGAGCGCCATAGGCCGACCGGTTGGCCGGCGAACGGGCTGGTCGGATCGAGAAAGAGGAGCAGGCCGCGGAGGTCGGCCGCGGTGCTTTGGGGGCTGACTCCTGGCGTGGTGAGCGGCTCGACGTCGACGCCGTCGGTGCGCCAAAGGCGGTTGCCCCCGGCGTCTCGGGCCGCGAAGAACACTTTCGCACCGGTCGGGGTTGGAAACTGCGGGAGCGAGCCCAGGAAACCGAAGTACAGGTCGGCCAGCAGGGCGGTGCCGGCGGGCGTCCCGTCGGAGCTCCACGGTTCGTTGCCGATGCCCGGTGTCCAGCCGTCGAAGATCCAGGTCCCGTTGAGGCTGACCCGCGTCGAGGTGGCGGCCGCCTCGATACTCGCGAGCCCAAGGGAGCGCCCGGCGCGCATGTCCGCGACCCACGGCGTGCGTTCGCCCGGCAGGTCGCGGCCGTCGTCGGCGGCGAAGAACAATCGGTCATAGCCGTCGCGCAAGTTGACCGGCAACGCGCTGCGCGTGCCCTGGGCATTGAGGTCGGCCCACAGCTTGGTGCCGGCGGCCGAGCCGTCGGTGCCGTACAGCTCCGTGCCTCGGACGCCGTCGTCCGCTGCGAACAGCAGGGCCGTGCCCGATGGATCGAGCCCGACCGGCCGTGGGGCGGAGTGGGCGGGGCCGGGGTGGAGATCGGCGAGTGGGGACATCGATTGCGCGGTGCCAAACCAAGGCTCAAAGCCGCTGCTGCCGTCCGTGGCCGGGATCACGACGCCGTTCGCAAAGGGACCCCACACGTCGGTCAGTGGCCCAAAGAGGCTGATGCGGCGGAGGCCGTCGCCGGGCCCGGGGTTCGCGTCCAAGAGCATCGAGGTCCCTGCGGCCGTGCCGTCGCTGGTCCAGAGCTCCTGGCCAGCGCTGGTCGTGGCGCCGGCGAAGAACACGCGTCCCCCAACGGTCTCCAGTGGTGGCGCTGCACCCGGGACGGCGCCGGGTGCAATGTCCACGATCATCTGGGTCCCGGTGGCCGTGCCATCGCTCCGCCACAGCTCCCGACCGTTGGGGCCGTTGTCGGCTACGAAGTAGAGGGTCCCACCGCTCACGACCAGCGGGAAGTTGAGGCTCATGGATCCCGCGAGACTGGGCCCGATCTCGCGCACGACTTGGGTGCCCGCCCCGGTGCCGTCCGTCCGCCACAGCTCTCCGTTGCCGACGCCGTCCTGAGCGATGAAGTACAGGTGCGGACCGAGCGGCGTGAAGTCCTGCACCGGGTGCACCGCGACCGACGAGCCGGGGCCTGGCAAGATATCGCGGATCCTCTGGGTGCCGGCGGCGGTGCCGTCGCTGATCCAGGGCTCGCGACCGCTCGTGCCGTCGGTCGCGGAGAACACCAGTCGTGGGCCGAAGGCGGTGATCCCCGCCGGGCTCGAGGCCCCCGTGCCGGGGAAGATGTCGGCGACTTGGCGGGTGCCCGCCAGTGTGCCGTCACTGCACCACAGCTCTCGGTTCGACCCCGGATTGCCGCCGGTGAAGTAGAGCGTGTTGCCGACCACGGTGAGCAGGTCGGGCAGCGCCGCGAACGAGCCAAGCGACTGAGTCCCGGTGCGCGTCCCGTCCGACGCCCACAGCTGGCGATCGGCAGAGAACCACAAGCGACCCTGGAACACGACGAGCGATCGCGGGGACGAGCTGGCTCTGCCCGGAGCCAGATCCGCGAACAGCTCGGCAGTACCAGCCCCGGCGGCAGTGCGGAAGAGCTCGCGACCGGAGTGGAAGGTCTCGGCAGCGAAGTAAGTGTGACCGCCGAACGACACACTTTCCTCGGGGTTCGAGGCTCGAGGCGACGCCGGCTCCGTGTTCAGGTCGAACAGCAGGCGGGGGCCTTGGGTCGCGGCAACCGGGGCGAAGAGGAGCGCGACGGCGGCGCCCAAGGGCGGGAGGAGCAGGTTCATGGGACTGGCGCGGGATGCTCGCCGTCGCTTGGCGCGACCGCGGTGGCCTGGAGGGGATTCCCCCGCGCTGGCCCCAGTGTCTCAACAAACGGTCGCGGACGTCAGCGCGGCGACAGCGTCCAGAACACGCCGTTCGTGAGCTCGACGCCGCCAGCGGTCGGTGCCAGGGGCGACCCCACCGTGGTCGGTTGACGCGCCCGATCGATGCGGCATGCTCCGCCTGCGAGGTCGAAGCCCGGCCCTCGCCAGCGCCTTCCCATGCCGCGGGTCCATCTCTTCGAGTTCGATGACCAGACGTGGTTCCCGCGTGTCCTGGCCGATGGAGGCGCGGCGTACTTGCGCGCTCTGCAGGAGCGGTTCGGCCTGGCCGAATCCCTCGTGCCGATCGTCGAGGACGCGCTCCAGCGCGGCAACGTCGACCGGGTCGTCGATCTATGTGCTGGGAATGGCGGGCCGACGCACCCCATCGTCCGCCGCTTGATCGCCTCGGGAAGCATCGTCGAGTGGACCACGACCGACCGGAGGCCCGCCCGCCTCGGCGTCGATCAGGCGGGGCATGTCACGGCCCACGCGGCTCCAGTCTCGGCGACGGACGTCCCCTGCGAACTCGCCGGGCTGCGCACCATCTTCAACGCGTTTCACCACTTCGACGACGACTCCGCGATGGCTGTCCTCACGGACGCGACCGCCAAGCAGCAACCGATTCTCATCGTTGCGCTGGACGGTGCCGTACGAGGCGCACGCGGCGAGTTCGACACTGGGGCGGCCAAGCTGGCCGAAGCGCTCGAGCTTGCGGGCGACGTGGCCCCGTCTGGGGTGCTTCGGTCGGCCATTTTACAGGAGCTGGCGCGGCTGCAGTTCGCGGGCGGGCGCTACGCGGAGTGCGCCGTCGTACAGCGCGAGGCGCTCCAACTGCGAGAGCAAGAACTCGGCGACGACCACCCGCGGACCCTGGAGGCACGCCTCGTGCTCGCCGCGGCCCTTGGCCACGGTCCGGAGCAAGCGGAAGCGGAGACGCTCTTCGCCACCGCCATCCCGGCACTGCGCCGCGTCTGCGGCCCGGATCACCCCCTCGCGCTCAACGCCGAGCGCAACTGGTGCGCGTTTCTCCAGCGCGGCCGCCGCGAGGCCGAGGCGTTGCCAGTGATCCGGGCGCTGGCCGAACGCGTAACGCGACTGCGCGGCGACGCCCACCGCACGACCGCCGAGATCGAGCACTAGCACGCCAAGATCCTCTCGCGTCTCGACGATCGCGCGGTGGCGATCGCCGCGGCCCGCCGCGCACATGCGGCGATGGACCGAGCCAAGGGCGCGGGACATCCGGACACGCTCGAAGCGGCCTTCGGCCTGGGGCAAGAACTCATGATGGCCGGCGACCTCGACGACGCGGCGCACTGGCTGCAGTACGCGCGCGATGGGCTCATCGCCGCCGGCCGGCACCGCGAACGCCCAATGGCGGTATGCCTCTACACGCTGGGGAACGTGCAAGGCCGTCGTCGCGAGTTCGAGGCAGCCCGGGCAACCCTGAAGCAGTCGGCGCGCCTGTTCGAGACGCTACCCGGCGCCGACCACGCCGAGACCCGTGCAGCCCGGCGCTCGGTCCGACGAGCACGGGCAGCACTGGCCAAGCGCTGAAGCGGGCAGCGACCAGTTCCCGTCGGCAGCGCTGCATCGCGGAACGATGCTACAGCCCCGACGCGGGTCCGCCGGCGAGAACCAGCCCACGGCGGACCCCGTCTGTGATTGCTCTCGAGACCGCGGCGCTTCGCGGTCCAACGTTGCACGTTCTCGAGCTCATCGCCCACCATGATCCGTCTCCGGCCCCCCGACTTTCACCGGGCATAATGGTGGACTCAACCCCGAGGAGAGCAGGTAAGGCGAGCCAAGCGCACGCGGACAGTGCGTCAAAGCAGGACGCACAATCACCAAGAGGCACCGGCACTCTGAACGTCGATTTGCTGAAAACCCTTGGTTAGGCATGGCGAAGTGGGCGCTAGCCGGTAGTTCTTGGTCGTGTGCGAAGGGTCGACAAAGAACGGGTCTTGTTGCTGGAAACCGTACTTGTCATTACCCCATCCGTTCCAAATCTCCCAAGTCTGGCCTATCCATTGCGTCGTACCCGCGTGCGGAAGGTAGTACATGTTATCCCATGCATTATACTCGTTCGTTCGTGGGTACGACCACTCGCCGCCAGAGTCCTCGAAGCAAGGGTCGTCTTCTTGTGGGTAAGTGATGTTGGCAGCATGCCCCATGACAACAATATTCCTGACAAGCACGAGCGAGTAGATACCCATGCCTTCGGATGGCGGATGCCAGCGCCGGAGTTCTCGGGCTCCGCCATCCATGAGAATGTTGTTTATCACCCACACGTTGGCCGTATCGGGGACACTGTATGTTTGGCTGTAGCACCAACCATCCAAGTCGTAATGGGCGACATTTTTGATCCAGATAACGTTCTTCGTACCGTTGTCTGACCACAACGATGAGGCACGCCCACCACGCCATCCTATGTAACGCACAAGGTTGTTGGAGACGTTCGACATGAGGCCCAGATTGTCGCCGTGATTTCCATGGAGGAAAATACCCGCGCCATCCTCGAGATACCGCACGGCATGGTGGACCCAGTTGTTGGTAATATTAATATTCTGATGACATGTCTTGGTTTGGGATCCATTGAAGCCGGAGAGAATTCCAGCATGCAGCAGGTACGCCACTGTGTTGTGGTCGATTGTTGTGCTTGCGACATAGGAGACCCAGATCCCGGCTGCGCTCGGGAGGTGATGACCGCAATAGAGGACATAGTTGTCGAGTATTTGCGCCCCCCGGGTAAAGGCGATGTTGCCGACCTGTGCCGCCGATATAGAGATTCGACCCATCATAATCCCGTTGGCACCTATGTCGTGCACACTGCAATGCGTAACGACGTCATCCATGGTTCCGGTGTCGAGATGGATACCAGAGTTCGTGGTGCGAGTGACTTGGCACGAGTCTAGCCAGCAGTCCTTTGTCCAAGAGAACCGGATCGCGGCTGTTGGCACGACGCCAGTGCCGTTCCCATCATCCCACACACCGGCTGCGTGGCCCTGGAAGCCATGGCTGGGCAAGCCTGCGGTTGCAGCACGGGCATCCCCCCAGTTTGAGTGCTCAAAATAGAGACCTTCGAAGCGAAGCGACTCCACGCGATTCTCAGCACCGGCCCCCTCCACCAACAATAGCGTATCGAGAAGCGGTGCAATGAACTCCATGGTGTTGGGGTCCCCAGCAGTCTTGTAGAAGATATGTCCGTCGGCCGAGAGGCACCACTCGTTATCTTCATCCACAAAGGATGCGGCATTCTCGAGATAGAGGCGTTCGCCTGTGGTGACGACGAAGAGACCACTTACCCAAGAGAGGTTGGTTACAGGGGTCGTCGTTGTGACGATGCCTCCATGGGAGCCCGGGATACCAGATGCGATCGCCGAGACTAGAGCCCGGTTCATGTTGAAACCCTTGAAGTGCACTAGCTCAGCGACGTCCGTGCTACTCAGGGCCGGAATGCTGAAGCCCTCAGCGAGCGTGAAGACGGTTCTTCCACCGGCAATGGCTTGAATCTCCATGAGGGAAGGGTCGCTAGGGCGATTGGTCGCCCGGTCCCACGTCATCACACCGTGGGTTACCGGTGTCGGGGCATTGGGGAAGCGAGCCCGGGTGAGGCGCATATCGCTGGAGGGGCTGGGGCCGCTTAAGTAGAGGTCGCGGAACCACCACTGACCGTTTGCCACTTCGGGAATGGCAGAGCTCTTCCAGACCTGTCCGGATACTTGTTGCCACGTCACGGCGAGCTTTCGCCCGCCGCTGATGCGAACGTGACCCTCGGCGGGCGCGGAGTTCTTCCAGGTGACAACGCGGCCGGCCTGATGGCAATCTTGGGTGCCGAGGTCAAGCGCCGAGGAGAGCTCGTACCTACCTGGCGCTAAGTGTATGACGAGGTCGGTGTCTTGAGGAGTTGCGAGCAGGGACCGCGCGGCGTCGCGGACGCCGTGCAATGTGAGCTTCGGGCCCTCGCCGCCACCCACGTAGACTGGGGAGAGGCCTGACCAGTCGTCACTTCCAGTAGTGGCGTTCGCGTACAAGTTTTGTGCCGCGAGGGCGGGGACGAGGCCACCGAACGCAAGAGCCAAGTAGAATGCTGCTGGCGCAGAGACGGAACGATTCTTGAGCATGCGATTGACTCCTCCTCGTATCCGGTGTCGGGGTGGATCAAGGCGCTGGCGGTATGAGGGAATGTTGCACCTCGCCGAAACTGCAAGGCACACCGGACGGGCCCGCGTCGACGCGAAGCCGCAGGCGAGACCGACTAACCGCCCTTCCCAGGTGTGGCGGGGCCGTCCCAGAAAAAGCGCCCGCGCACTTGCCAGCCTGCAATTGTAGGCGGCGCTCAGACCCGCACCCGCCCGCGACGATCGAGGTCTGATGAGGCAGGGGACGCAGTCTCCCCGACCTGGAGCGGTCTCGGCGATGCCGAACGATCCTTCAGCAAAGTTGGGACGGGGCGGGCACTATGGTGCTCCGCGCAAAGGCGGTGCGTAGAAGCACACACGCTCCTGAGAGTGCCAGCACGCACCCGGCTCGTCGCCACTGCCGGAGCAGCGAGGGAGGGGCGCGGGTGGCGGTGGTTTCGCTGCCGGCGGGCCACTACGACGTCGCGTGTGTCGCCGAGTGCCAACTCGAAGCTCACGGGCGGCGACGGGTGACCGCGACCCCCGCAGGAGGACCGCCGCCTCTTCGCGCCACAGGCAACATAAGCTGACTCGCCCCCGAGTGGATCCGCGTTAGTGAACACGGAGTGCCGAACCAAAGCATCTCGGAGCGAGCAAACCGCGACCGAACCCAGGCAATCCACCCCGAGAGCCAAGGTGGGTACGGACCCCACGCCTGCCCTGGCCAACGCCCACGTCCCCCTACTCAAACGGCAACTCGTCGGGCGGCCCCCGAGCCGGCGCCAGCACTGGCGCCTCTGCGGGCAACCCCAAGTGCGCCAGCACACGCCGCACCGCTGCCGCCTCCATCACGAACGCCAACACCTTGCGCACACCACCGCACCTTGGGCATCGCAGCACGTCCGCTTCAAACACTCGCTTCATCAGCTCTCCCCACGAGTACCGACGCCGCGACCTCTTCGCCGGCACTCCCTCACCCTCAGCTCGGCCGGCGTCACAAGCACCTCTGCTCCCACCTCCTCCACCTCCGGCACCACCAGCTCCCGCCCCGCGCGGCCGGCGCAAACACCCCGTAGCGGGGACCCATCGCGCGCGAAGCGCGTGATGGGCGCGTAGGTTGTCAGATTCACCCGAGGTCGCGGCACCAACGCCGCCAACCGGCCGATCAACGCCAGCGGATCCAGCACCACGTGCGTCGAACCGTCACGCCAGCGCCGCTTGAATCCATACACCACCTTCCGCCCGTCCGCACTCAGTCTCATCCGCTCCGGCACCACCGCCGGTCGCGCCGCATACCGGCACAGCTTCTCCAGCCGCTCCCTAGACCCCGCCGGCATGTGCAACCCGCCGTGCAGCGAATACCCCCCCACCGTCGCGCAACGACCACCGCGCCCTCCCTGCTCACCCGACGCTTGGCCACGCAGCCGCGGATCTAGCGACCCCGCCCCATCGCCAAACGGAATCCGACCCTGCACTGCGGCCGCCGTCAGCGTGTGGATCCCCTCGGCATCTCCCGCATCCTCATCGACGTACCCCCGCTTGCGCAGCCAACGCTCGATCCGCTGACCCAACCCCCGACACAGCCCCTCCACCTCCTCCCCACTCGGCTCCGGCGCACGGTGGAACTCCGCACGCTCACCCCACGACCGAAACTCAAACACGCCGTCCGGCCACAGCGTGTGGAAGTGCACATTCAGCCGCAGCGCTGAGTCAAACCGCTGCGTGAACGCCACGCATCCCGTCCGCCTCCGCGTCTCCCGCGGCACCCGGCGCCGGTAGAACGACGACAGCGCCCGAACCAGGATCTGCCGCACGCCCCGACACACCTCCGGGTCGGGCGGCGCGCCTTGCGCCTGCGCGCGTAAGATGCCTGGGTCCAACCCCACCCAGCGCTCATGCCCCCATCGCGGATCGCGGTCTTCGCCCTACTCACCTTATCGATTGCGGCGGGCGCCTGGCTCGTGTGGTCGGCCGGTGACCACGCGCCAACGTCCCGTCACCGACGCCGCGGGCGCACCCATCGCCGGCGCGATCGTCGCGGCCGGCGTGGGGCCTAGACACCTCGACTACGAGGGCGAACGGCTCATCGAACACTGGACCGCGCGCACCGCCGAGACCGACCAGGCCGGGTACTTCGCGATCGACGGACTCCCGACCGGGGTCCTGCCGGTCGCGATCCGCGGCGACGGCTACGGCCTATGGCGCACCGAAGTGACCATCGAGCGCCACGAAGCGACCGTGATCGCGGCGCGACTCGAGCTTGCCGCCACGCTCGTCGGCACGGTCACCGACGGCGAGGGCAACCCGCTGCCGAAGGCCTCGATCCGCGTCTACGACCGCGAGCCGCGCACGCCGTTTGTCGCCGGCGGGCAGATCGACTTCGACGAGACGTTTGGCTACCGCGCCGCGCTGGCTGGTAATGACGGCACCTATCGCGTCACCGGGGTCACGCCCGGCACCGCCCACGCAATCGCGCAACAGCACAGCGACCGGCGGGAACGCGAGGGCGTGACCGTGGCCTACCATCAGGCCGCACTCGAGATCGCGCCCGGCGACGAGGCGCGTTGGGACCCGGTCATCGACGAGGGGCTGTCGATCGAGGGCCGCGCGCTCTACGCCGATGGGTTCCCGATCCCCAACCTGTTCATCAACCTCGCCGACGAGACGGAAGGCGGCAAGAAGCACGTGCTCATCAGCAGCCGCGAGGGCGTGTTCCGGTTCCTCTGCCTCGAGGACACGACCTACGAGATCCGGATGCAGACCCCCCTTTGACGCGCCCAAAGGCGCGCCACCCATCCGAGCCGGCGCGGTGATCCCGGGCCGCGGCCGCACCGAGCTTCGAGCGACCTACAACAAGCCGGTGCAGGAGGAGGACGGAACGGTCGTGGGCCGCGTCGATGACGTGGCGAACCGCATCCGCAACCCCAAAGCCACGACCATCACCCTGCACTCCGATGACCGCTGGTTTCGACCCGGCATCAAGATCGTGGACGGAGCGTTCCGCGTCGAGGACGTCACGCCCTGCCGCTTCCGTCTGGCGCTCGTCGAGGCCTGCACCGTGCTGGCGGAAACCGACTGGTTCGAGCTAATGCCCGCGGCCACAGTCGACACCGTGGTCCTCACCACCGACCCAGCAGGCGGTGCGGTATTCACGGTCGAGCGGAGCGAGGGCACTGCGGGGTTCGAGCCCAAGCTCTACCTGCGACGCTCAAAACGCGGCAGCTCCACGGCGGTGCCCATCGGTCGCCACCGTGAGGTCCACGCTGACAATCTGACTCCCGGCGACTACACCTTCTCTGGCTACTTCAAAGGTATGGTGAGCCTGAAGGCCTGAAGGGAAACCTGCGCGTCGTCGCGGGCCAAGTGACGCCCGTACGACTATCGCTGCAGGCCGGCGCGATCGTGCGCTGCGAAGTCTGGTGGCCCAAAGGCCAGCCAAAGTCGGTGTCGCGCAAGTACCGCATCCTCGACGGCGCTGGCGAGGTGTTCTACGAATACGAGGGTAGGTTGGACGGGCTCATTGCTCCTAGCGGCGCTGTCGCACCGATTTTGAGGCTGTTCCTTTAGTGTTAGCCTCTCGAAGCTTCCCAAGGACGTGTTGGGTCATCGTCGAAACGTAATTCGGAGGCTCGCCCCACGTCAAACAGGTAGCACGCGGTAGCGGCCCCTACCCGCCATGGTGCTACGGCGAGACGCGAACGACGGCATTCGTTGACATGAGGCCAAACCGGGAAGTTCCGTCCAGCACCCAAGCCTGTCCGTAGATCGCGGTGCCAGACGCAAGCCCGTGTGGCACGGTGAGCGATGCAGTCGCGCGACCGTCGTCGTCAAGCTTGCTAGCAAAGAATCCCATGGCCGGGAACGGCATTAGGGTGCCACGCCCTAGTACAAGGTCGGCCCTCATGGTGGAGAACAGGACCACAAGCGGGCTCTGTGGCGCGCCGTTGAAGACCGAAAACTCCACCTCTTGCCCCGCATCGAGCCCGCCTTCGGCCCTAAGCCGTGGCGTGACTAGGCCGACACTGCCAGCGGCAATGTCTCGCCAGACATCGTCGGCCCCATCAACACCATCACAGATGGTCAGGGCGGGGTGAGTTGTACAGTCACTATCCGGCATCTCGGATACTTGCACTACGGACACTGAGGTGCCCCCGGCGTCTCGTTCGGGCACACCATTGGAGCAGGTGCGCATGCAGTCGGTGATGATGCTACCAGTGGCATCGTAAGTTTTCACGGTGCATCTAATGATCGCGCCGATCGCGACCTTGTTACAAGCCAGCACATCGGTCTGTGCAGCATGAATGCACTCTCGAAGGCAGGTCGGATTCGATCCGCTGATATCCTCCCACTTGTAGTGATATCTGACGATATCGTAGTCCGGATCCCTAATCTCCGGCATTGTGACAAAGCACACCAGTGGATCGGCCTCCGTCGGGTTTGCCGGCTCGATTTGAGTCGTCGGAGGTTCTGGCAGCCTGTTTCCAGGTGACGTCGCAGCCACCGTGAACGTGGCTGTGACGTCGAACGAATTGCTGGGGTCGTTGTCCGCGCTCACTTGAGCGCGAATGCTCCATTCTCCTGATCCCGCTGTGCTTGGAATGGTCGTCAGCCAATGCAGTCGTACCTCATTTCGAGCAAGAGGGGTCCACTCAAACGCTGGATCCGTAACGACGGGCTGGTTTGTTTCGTCCAATAGAGTCATCGTGCCTACCAGCTTTACGCCGTTCCCTCCTCCTAGCACCGGGCGGTAGGCCACGTGAACCCAGAGAGACACGTCTTCGCCGGGTTGCGCCCATCCAGTGCTAGGCACGCTCCAGGGTAGCCGCGTCAGCTCTGGGTCATTCTTGGTGATGCCGAAATCCCACGCCCTCATGTTGGTGCCGTCGGAGAATGCGGGTGGCTGCGCCTGCGGATCCCAGTAACTCGAGCTCGGGCCCGCAGCAGAGCAAGGGGAACCTGGGGTCGGCTCCCCGAAAGGATCAATCACGACCGAAGTTCCCGCAGACGGTTCACACCGGACGTCGAAGTGAAGGTGTGGCCTTGCTGAGGCGCCACTGCTACCGACCTCTCCGACCTGTTGACCTGGG
This sequence comes from Planctomycetota bacterium, assembly GCA_039029375.1. Classification (GTDB taxonomy): domain Bacteria; phylum Planctomycetota; class UBA1135; order UBA1135; family UBA2386; genus JBCCGH01. Next base: position 3,209 of record JBCCGH010000162.1, on the reverse strand, counting down.
TAGACCCTGTCCCCGACCTGGTAGGAACGGATGACGTCAGCCTCCGGGTTCAGGACGCTGTTCTTTTTCAGGTGCCTTAGTCCGGTCGAGAAATGGGGAAAAGGAACAGGGGTCGATCCAATGTGTTGGATGATTACGCGGTTGCTGGCCGTCGTTGTGCAGCACCCCGCTGAGCAGCCGCCCGCCGCCTCCTCGCAGCAGTCGGCGGCGCCAAGCGGCACCTCCACATTGCATAGTTTGATAATGGGCGCCATGGCCTCTCCACAGTTGTGGCGAAGGCAATGATCCCTGCGTGTGGCCAAGACTTCGCTCACCCTTCCCCCCAACGGAGCGAAGACGGGGACCCCGATGTGCTGCTCTTCGAATGTGCGAACAAAGAAATCGGTTCCCTTGTGGAGTGGATTGAGCAAAGGGAAGCCAAAAGCTTGTCTGGTCCATTTGTCGCACCGATACGTGTGACGGACCCCGCCAATGTCGTGCCCAACGTAATTCCATGCGGCAATGTCGTGACCGGGATTGCCCGCCATGGGCAGAAACGAGAACGTTGGTGTGGGGCTCTGCGACCGAGCTGAGGCTGCGGTCAGGATGAGTGCGAGAAAGAACATGCGAGCGTGACTCATGCGCAACTCCTTCGCCTGTTGGCAATTCGATGGGTTCTTGCTCGATTGTACCGTCGAAGCAGTCGTCTTTGGCGCTGCAAGAATCCATAGTGGCGTGCTCGCACAACACCGCTCTACTGTCCCACCAAAATCAATGATTTGGGCGTGGTCTTCGAATTGGATGTCTCGCTCGCGCTTCAGGGGATAAGTGCGACCTCCGTCTTTCAGGAGACCGAGTCCTGAAAGGCCAACTTGCTGTGGCGAGCAGGGCGGCGCGGCAAGGACCCCGCCCGATGACGCGGAAGGCCGTCGGACGGCCTGTGGGGCGCCGAGCCACCGCGGGGAGCTCGGCGCAAGGGGGCGCGGCCTCGTGCCGCGCCATGGTGCTGCCTCGCCGCAGCGACGGCGGCGGTTCTCGTTTATGCTGGGCCTCTCGTGACCCTCGAGAGCACCCACCCCTCTTTGCTGGATCGCCTGCGCGGGACCGGCGATGAGGCCGCGTGGCGCGAGTTCGCGCCACAGGCAGCATAAGCTGACTTTCTTCCGTCGGCCGGCGTCGGAGCGGCGACGCGGCATGGAACCACAGCCGCTCTGGCGCGAAGAGGTAGCTGGTTAACCAGGGCAATCCGCTCCGAGCCTCGGGCTCGGTACGAAGCGCCCCCGCTCCACCGGTGTGGCAGTCTTCGGTTCGGCCTCTCCCCCTACCCAAACGGCAACACTTCGGGTGGCCCCCGGGCCGGTGCCACTACCGGCGCCTCGGTCGGCAGGCCAAGATGCGCCAAGACCCGCCGCACCGCCGCTGCCCCGAACACGAACGCCAACACCTTGCGAACTCCCCCGCACGACGGGCATCGCAGCGTCCACTTCGAACACCCGCTTCATCAGCTCCGCCCAGGAGTACCGCCGACGCTCCCTCGACCCGGCTCCCCTAGCGGCGGCTGGATCGAGCATCCCGGGCACTTCGTCTCTCTACTCCTCGACGACCTCGGGCACCACCAGCTCCCGCCCCGACGCGGCCGGCGCAAACACCCCGTAGCGGGGACCCATCGCGCGCGAAGCGCGTGATGGGCGCGTACGTCGTCAGATTCAGCCGAGGCCGCGGGATCAACGCTGCCAGCCTCCCGATCAACGTCAACGGATCCAGCACCACGTGCGTCGAACCATCGCGCCAACGCCGCTTGAACCGATCCACCACTTTCCGACCGGCAGCGCTCAACCTCATCCGCTCCGGCACCACCGCAGGGCGCGCCGCATACCGGCACAGCTTCTCCAACCGCTCCCGAGACGCCGCCGGCACGCACACGCCTCCCATGCAGCGAATCCCCCCCCCACCGTCGCGCACAGCCCCCCTTGCCCACCCTGCACTCCCGATCCCTCGCCACGCAGCCGCGGATCCAGCGACCCCGCACCTTCGCCAAACGGAATCCGACCTGCACCGCCGCCGCCGTCAGCCCGTCGATCCCCTCGGCATCTCCCGCATCCTCGTCGAGGTACCCCCGCTTGCCCAGCCAACGCTCGATTCGCTGACCCAACGCCCGGCACAGCGCCTCCACCTCCTCTCCACTCGGCGCCGGCGCACGGTGAAAGCCTGCCCGCTCACGCCAAGACCGAAACTCGAACACCCCATCCGGCCACAGCGTGTGGAAGTGCACATTCAGCCGCAGCGCCGCGTCAAACCGCTGCGTGAACGCCACGCACCCCGTACGCGTACGCTCCGAACGCGGCACCCGGCGTCGGTAGAACGAGGCCAGCGCCCGAACCTGGATCTGCCGCACGTCCCGACACACCTCCGGCTCACGCACGCACAGAAACCGCACGCGCTCCGGCAACGACAACACCCATCGCCGCACCGGCACCTCGGGCAACACTCGGTCGACCAGCCATGCCGCCGTGTCCGACATCCGCCGTGCCCCGCACGACGGGCAGAACCCCCGCCCCTTGCATGCGAACGCCACCACGTCGTCCCGCCCGCACGCCGTGCAATGCACCCGACACAGTCCGCGCACCAGCACCCCGCAGTTCAAGAACGAGCGCAGCTCCCGCCGGACGAAGCCGGGCAACCCCGGTGCTTGCGGGTCTTGGTCTAAGCGCGCCAGGAACGTCTCCAGATGCCCGGCCAGCACTCGGTAGAGCACCGAATCCTCTGGCTGCCGCCGGGTACGCAACCTCGCGAGGGCCACCAACCTCTCGTGGCCCCGGATCGCTCACGGTGACGCGGCTTCGAGCCAGCCCCCCAACCGCCACGCGCACAGCCTGTATTGGCCGCTGATCGACGCGCCGCTGCTGGTGCGCTTTGGCGACCGGTTGCCCAAGGGGCGGCGGATCGATGAGTTTGTGTCGATTCGCGATATGGGCGCGACCGTGCTCGACTTGCTCGGCCTCGAGGACCTCCTCGGGGGCGCCGTAGTTGGCGATCGCGGATTCGAGTGTCTCGCGCACGAAGGCGCCCGACGATGTCGCGTGAAGCCCGTGGCCGACGATGAAGCGGCTCTGGTCGTCCATGAAGACCACGAGGTGCACGCGGCGATTCTCGCGCTTGAGCACGAAGTTGAAGAGGTCGGTCTGCCAGAGCTGGTTAGGGCGCGCGCGCTCGAACCGGCGGACGCGATC
>JBCCGH010000161.1:0-22013 GCA_039029375.1 Planctomycetota bacterium | reverse complement strand
CGGGATTCTAGTGGTGTGATTCAGGCAGATGGGGCCTTGTCCGCGAGACATCGGCGCCGGTCGCAAGGCGGGTCGCCGCAGGCATATTGGTGGATACGGCGAGGACGACCCAACGCTGCGAGCGGCGCTGAGGGCCGTGGAGAATGCCCCAGATTCCTGAATCACACCACTAGTGCACACCACTAGCGCAACATCCATCCGGCGACGGCCGCCACCGCGGTGAGAGCCGCGGACGGCCAGGCCACGTTGACGGCATCCTGCGCGGGTGCGGGCGGATGGCGCCGGCGCCGCGCGCCGAGCTGCCGGAATGCGAGTTGGGCCACGACCGCGCCGAGGCCGCGGTCGGCGACCAACACCGTCAACAGCAGCGGCCCGGACTCGGGGCCTTTCAACAACCACCCGATCGCGAATCCCAAGGTCACGCCCCAGCCCACGCCAGCGAACTTGACGGCGCCCCCGTGAGTCTCACCCAGGCGCGCGCGGTTGTCGCCGTAGAGCCACGCCACGGCGCCCGTGCCCCCCACCAGCCACGCCAGAAGGAGGTTGCTGGTGTAATGAATCTCGTCCAGAGGGCGCGCCACGGCCGCGGAATCTACCCCTCCACCATCGGTCGACCAACCGACGCGCGGGCCTACTGCGCAAGCGGCCCGTGCGAACCGACCGCCACAGTGGTCGCGAGCGTCTCCTCCTCGACGCGAATCGGCACCGACAAGAAGCGTTGGACGACCTCGATGTTGGTCTGCGTGTGCCGAGTCAACGGCATGGTCCGAAAGCTGCCCCCACCGGCGAGCGCCAGCGGGACCAAGAGCTGATCCGCTAAATAGGGACCGACCGGCACGTCGGTGCGCAGGTAGTTGCGGGTCTCGCCCACCGCGTCCTGCGCCACGCGCTCGGCCCGCTTGCCGACCTGGCCAAAGCCCGTGAACACCTCTGTCACGTGTTCATGCTCCAAGGCAATCGAGAGCAGGTTGCCCGGGCCGACCGAGCCGGCGACCTGCTCGACGGCAAGCTCGTCCTCCGCGAAGCCCAGCTTGGTCGCGACCACGCGCAGCTCCCGCCGCGCGATGCTCTCCAACAAGTTGGCCACCTGCGCCACCGCGCGCCGCCGCCGCCGCGGGCCCCGCTCCAGCAGATCCAGAGGTCGCAGCCCTGCCACGGGCGGCTCCACCGTCACGCGAATGCAGCCGCCGCCCGCCGGATAGAAGCCCGGCCGCACGAGCTCCAACGCCACGCCCGCCCCCATCCGCCGCAACAATGGCACGAACGCCGTCGCCAAGAACTCGAACGGCGGCGCGTACGGGTTGTGCGTACCGCCTTCGATCACCACTGTCGTGCGCCCGGGCGCGCGGAGCAGAGCCGGCAGAATGGCCTGCAGCACCAGGGTCGTGCTGCCCGCCGTCCCGATCGCAAAGCGATATTCGTCGCTCGCCTCGATCGGCCCCGGCGCGAAACGCAGGGACGCCGACCCCAGATCGGCGCCTTCGACCGCCGCTTGCCCCACTGCCGCCGCGGCTCGTACCGCCGTCAGATGCTGCCGCAACAGGCCCGGCTGCCGCCGCTTCGCACGGATGTTGTCGATGCGAAACGGTGTGCCCGTGACCAACGACAGGCCCAACGCGCTGCGCAGGATCTGCCCACCACCCTCGCCCATGGCGCCGTCAATCGTAAGCATCGGCCGCTACCCCTTGACGCAAACGACCTGCTGCAGCGTGTGCACGATCTCGACGAGATCGGACTGGGCGGCCATGACCGCGTCAATGTCCTTGTAGGCCGCGGGGCTTTCATCGAGCACCGCCGCGTCCTTGCGACACTCCACGTGCGCCGTCGCCTGCTCGTGCTCTTCGAGCGAGATCTGTCGCTTCGCCACGGTGCGGGACATCACCCGCCCGGCGCCGTGGCTGCAACTATGGAAGCTCTCCGGGTTGCCACGGCCCCGCACGATGAAGCTCCGCGCGCCCATACTCCCGGGGATGATGCCGAGGTCACCGGCACCAGCACGCACCGCCCCCTTGCGAGTGACGAACACCTCCTCGCCGTAGTGCTCCTCGCGCTGGACGTAGTTGTGGTGACAGTTCACCGCCATCTCCGTGGCCCGAAACTTCGGCAACTCCTTGCCCTCCTGGAGCGCGCGCAGGGTGCGCCGCATCATCAGGTCACGGTTGGTGCGGGCGAACGTCTGCGCCCACTCCACCGCGAAGACGTAGTCGTCGAAGTGCTGCGCCCCTTCCTCAAAGTAGGCGAGGTCCTTGTCCGGAAGGTTGGCGAGGTGCCGCTTCATGTCCTTCTGCGCCAACGCAATGAAGTGCGTGCCAATGCGGTTGCCCACGCCGCGCGAGCCGCTGTGCAACATGACCCAGACGCGCTCGGCCTCGTCGAGGCACAGCTCGATGAAGTGGTTCCCCGAGCCCAGCGTCGCCAACTGCCCAAAGGTCCGGCCGCGATCGAGGCGCGGATGCCGCTCGATGATCTGCTGGTAGCCGTGGTTGAGGCGGCGCCAGGCGTCCTCGACCTCCGCCGGAGCGTTGGTGAAGGCGCCCCGGTCGTTGCGACCGCCCCGGTCGGTACGGCCATGCGGCACCGTGCGCTCGATCGTCGTGCGCAACGACTTCAAGCTGTCGGGCAGATCGCTGGCGGTGAGCGTCGTCTGCACGGCCATCATCCCACAGCCGATGTCGACCCCAACCGCGGCGGGGATGATCGCGCCCTTGGTTGGGATGACGCTGCCGACCGTCGCCCCGATCCCCCAGTGGACGTCGGGCATCGCCGCGACCCAGCCGTGGACGAAGGGCAGCTGCGCGACATTCTTCAGCTGCTGCAAGGCGTTGTCATCGACGTGCACGCCCTGCACCCACGCCTTGATCGGTGCCTTGTCGGTGGAGTAGCGGATGTAGTTGGTCATGGCATCGTCGGCGTCAGAGAACATCAGTAGAAAAGAAAGTCCGGCGACGAGGAGGTAAGGACGGCGCCTGCCCCACGGACGCGTTCACCAGCTGCTGGTCACTGCGAACGTCGAGCCATTGGCGGACCAAACGCTTGGGCCGCGTGCCCAGCGACTGCCGCCCCACGATGCCGGACCGCATGATCAGCACAAAGCTGCGCAGCATGCGGCCGTTGTCGATCACGCGGGGAAACACTCGGACCAGCAACTCGGGGCGGCGCACGCTCAGGACCGCGCACAGCAACGCCTGGGGCACATGAAGGACGTGCCGGCGTCGTCGACGTCTGCCGCCGCGCCCGGTCCCTCTCCGATGCCCGGCGCCAGCTCTTCAGCGAGAGCCGCAAGCGCAAGCGCTCCAGCAACGACGCCGACCGGCTGCGCAAATACCTGGCGAAGTTCGAGCTCACGTGGAGCGACGTGCGCTGACGCCTAATCGAACGCGTCCTCGCCGTCGGCGATCGCCCGCAGCTGCTCGAGATGCGCGAGGAAGGCCCGCCGCCCTTTGGCAGTGATGCGGCAGGTGGTCCGGGGCTTGCGTTGGACGAACTCCTTCTTTACCGCCACGTAGCCGCCCTCCTCCAGCTTCTGCAGGTGGATCGTCAGGTTGCCCTGCGTGAGCTCGAGCAGCACCTTCAGGTCGCTGAACGTCGCCTCCTTCCGGCTCACCAGCACGGAGATCACGCCCAGCCGCACCTGCGACAGCAGCATCGGATCAAACCGCCCCGGCTTCTTCGCCACTTGGCGCTACGCATCCGCCAGGGCCGGCGCCGGTCCCTGCGCCGCGAGTCGACGCACCCGCGCCTCGGCGCGCAGACCCGGCACGAGCATTCCCAGCCCCATGAACGGCCCGAGGATGTAGCCGTTGTACTGCTGCAACACGATCGCCAACACGCAACCCGCGAAGATGACCACGCCGCTGACGAGAAAGTCGCGGCTGTAGGCAACGCCCATCATGAAGGCCATGTTTGCGTAGACCAGCCCCCAGATGATGGGCACGTTCTCGCCGCGGATGAACTCGGCCCCGGTCACCGCGGGCGACACCGCGCTCAGCACGCCGCCGGCGACCAGGTTGGCGAACGCGATCATCCGCAGCTGGTGCTCGACGACCGCGTTGCCGCCGGCGACCCGCGGCTGCCGCGCGGCGCGGGCACCCCGCACGGCGCTGAGGATCACGCCCACGATGACGGCGGCCACACCCAAGCCGATGTAGGGTCCCGCCGCGTCGCGCAGCCAAAGCCAGTTGCCGATCGGATACCACAGCAGCACGATCCAACCCCAGTGCACGCAGTGGAACGCGTGGGCGTCGATCCGCTGGCTGGTTCGCGCGACGACCTGCTTGATGAACGCCAAGTCATTTTGGGCGTCGCTGCGTGCCATGCCGGGCTCGGGTCGCGCCGGTGGTCGGGGCTCGTGGTTCGTCACCGCGGCGACTCCTCGCGGGCCGACCGCAGGGCCGCCTCGATGCCCGAGTCACCCGGATGCCGCACCTGCCCCTGCTCCAACACCGCGCGGGCCTTGTTGGGCTGCCCCTGCTTCGTGTGGAGTCGAGCCAGCTGCACGTAGGTTCGGGCGTGCTCGGGCGCGATCGCGGTGCGCTGCTGGATCGCCACCACGGTCTCGAACGCGGCGACGGCCTCGTCCGTCTTGTTCATGAAGTCCGGGTACATGCTGTAGTTGTAGGCGAGCGTGTAGTGCGCGTCCCAGTGATCGGGGTTGGCGGTGGCCACGGCCTGCCACTGCGCTTCGGCCTTGCTCCCCCACAAGCCCCGCTCGGGTCCGGCCGGGACCGTCAACAACTTGGCGACGTAGGCATCGGCGAGCTCCATGCGAGTTTCCTCCTGACGCGGATCGGCGGCCAAGCTCTGCTCCAGCGCGTCGATCGACGCATCCACGAGGTCGGTGGTGCGCGCCGCGAGCCAGAACCGCTCCTGCTCGGCCTCCGTCGCGGTCCCATCCAGCGAGCTGCGCAGGACCTTCGCCATCAGCCCGCGGAACTCATCCGCCGTCACCGCCCCGGAGCCCGCCGACTCATCGTCTTGGGACGCGGCCGGGGGTACGCTCGCGGCCGCGGGTTGCGTCGCGCCGCTCGACGCCGCCGCCGCGACCGGCCGCCGCGCGCGCGCCTCCTCGAGCCCGGCGACACGACGCTCCAGGGCGCGGTAGGCGTCCTGCAACGTGGCCCGCAGCGCGACGGCGGCCTCGGGCTGTCGCTCGATGCGGTCCAACCGTTGCAAGGCCTCGGCAACGCGCGGGTCGGACATCGTGCTGCGCGGCGCGAGGAGGAGGGCGAGGGAGGCGACCGCGGCTCCGCCTGCGGCGCTCAAGAACATCGATGGGTAGCTCATGGCATTGCCTTGTGCAGTCTGTTTTTTAGACTCGTCTAATCCAACAGAGCGTAGCCACCAAATCCACCGCAACAGTCCGCCAAAAAATGCCGCTTTGCGACTGCGGCATTCGACCCGTGTCGCGTTCTTCCAAGACGACCTCCGGCAGCCACGTAGGGTCGCTGCCTTTGGAGGAACGCATGAGCACCGAGCACACCGTGACCGCCACGTTCGCCCCGACCCGCTGGGAGGAAACGGACATCGACCCCACCGAGACGCTGGCGCGCCTCACCCGGGCCAGCTGCAGCCAGACCTACGACGGCGGGATCAAAGGGCGCTCCACGTTGGAGTACCTCATGGTCTACAACGCCGACGGTCGGGCGACCTTCGCCGGTCTCGAGCGCATCGTTGGCTCGGTGGCGGGACGTGAGGGGAGCTTTGTCCTGCAGCACGACGGGGTGTACGACCAAGGCGTCGCCACCATGACGCTGCGGGTCGTGGCCGGGGCGGGCACGGGGGATCTGGCAGGCTTGCGCGGGGAGGGTACCTTCGCGTCCGGCCACGCCGAGCGCTACGAAGTGACCTTGCAGTGCCGATTCAACCCGCCCAGCCCGACGCCAACGCAGTGAACCACACCGCGGCCGAGCCCCCTCGCGGCCTACTGCATCGCGACGGCCTCCCCGAGCGCTTTGCGCTCCGCCGCTACCACGCGTCGGCGACTCTGGCGGAGATCGTCGACACGTACTGGATCACGCGCTGGAACCGACTTGGCATGACGCCGCACCTGCAAGAGGTGCTGCCACACCCCAACGTGCAGGTCGTGGTGCAGGAAGGGCGCTCCGGCGTCTTTGGCATCGGCACGGGTCGGGCCGAGATCAGCTTGGCAGGCCGCGGGCGCGCGGTCGGCATCAAGTTGCAGCCAGGCGCCTTCCCGGCCCTCGTGGCCCAGCCGGCGTCGCAATGGACCAACACCGCGACCGCCCTCGACATCGTCTTTGGTGCGGCCGGCCGCGCCTACGAACGCACCGTGCTGGCGACCGACGACGACGCGGACCTCGTCGCCGCGGCGGAGACCTTCCTGCTGGCCCTCACGCCCAACCTAGACGACGACGCACGCTGGGCCCGCCGTCTCGTGGAGGCCATCGCCGCGGATCCGACCATCGTGCGGGTCGAGGACTTGGCTGCACGGGACGGCGTGTCCGTGCGCCGCCTGCAGCGCTTGTTTCGCGAGTACGTCGGGGTCCCGCCGAAGTGGGTCATCCAGCGCTACCGGCTGCACGAGGTCGTGCAGCAGCTGGAGTCAGGGGGCACGGTCCACCTCGCCGAGCTGGCGGTGCGACTCCACTATTACGACCAGGCCCATTTGACGCGCGAGTTCACCAAGCTCATCGGCGTGCCGCCGGCGCGGTACGCTGCGGCGATGCAAAAGGAAGCCCCGTGAAGCGCCCGGCGCTGATCGTCACGATGACCGCGGCTCTTGCCGCGAGCTCCTGCCGCACGCCGGCGCCGCGACTCGCGCCCGACGCCGTCGCGCACGTGACCACGGCGGTCACCGATGCCGTGCGGGCCGTCGAAGCCGCTGACCGAGCCCGCGACGCCGAGGCCTTGATCGCTCGGCTCACGCCGGACTTCTACATGTATCAAGACGGCCAACGCACCGACCGCGCCACGATTGTGGCGCAGATTCGGGCCACGTTGCCGACGCTGCGCGCCTTCGACACCCGCTTCGACGCGATCGAGATCCTCCCCATCACCACCGACGCGGCCGTCGTCTCCATGCAGTTCGACGACGCGATCACCGCCGCCGACGGCACCACGACGCGCTCCCACGGCGTGACGACGACGCTGTGGCGACGCGCCGCAGCCGGGTGGCAAATGGCCTACGTCCAGGCCCACCACCTAGACGGCCCCGCGCCGCGCGAGTGACGCGTTACGGAACGCGCACTCAAAGGGCGCGCGGGGTGGGGTCGTGCCGACGACAAACCGCGACTCGGCCACGCCCCCGCCAAGATCGCGCACGACGACCCGGTACGCCCCCGGTGGCAGGCGCATGTGCCACTTCGGCTGATCGTGACGCTCCAGGACAAGGCGATCTTCGAAGATCTTCTCGTCGGTGCGCGAGAACGCAGCTGAATCAGTGGATTCAGCGAGGCTCTCGGGAGCCGAGCTCCGAGTTCAGCGTGCCGCTCGCTGCGCGAACGGCTTCTCGGCCGGCCTCTAGCGCCGCCCCAAGTCCAGCTTGAGCGCGGTCGACGAGTGCAGCAGGCCGCGGTCGATCCCCATCACCTGCAGGAAGAGCTCGGCGCCGGCGAGGGACGCCTCGTCCGGCAAGGTCAGCGGCCACTGGCTCGAGCCACGCGCCATGCCGGGCAGCACCGCCTCAACACTGACGTAGAGAGTGCAGTCGGGGCGGCCGAGCAGGCCCAGCGACCACGGCAAGGACAGCCCAGCCCAGCTCTGCTCCGACAGACCAATCAGCAGCGCCGTCGCGGTCGGCGCGAACGCGCCGATCGGGCTCGCTTCGACCGTCAGCGTCGAGCCAAGCCACGGCAACCGGCCATTGGTGCTGAGCAGCGGCTTGTACCCCACACCGGCACAGGCGATCTCGATGCCGAAGCCGGACGCGTCGGCTTGGGTGTGGGGTGGCGGCGGCGTTTCGGGCTCGAGCTCCCACGTGTCGTCAAGGACGTTGATCCCACACGCCAAGCTCCCGCCGTAGAGGACGACGCGGTCGCGCTGGCTGTCGTAGGCCATGTCATGCCGGCACCGGCTCGTCGGCCCCCCAACCGCGCCCATGTCGGTCCACACGCCACGCCACTGCCACGTCGTCGTGGGCCCGGTGGCCGGCAGGTTCCACCCGCCAAACGACACGATGCGGTCGCGCCGCGAGTCGTAGACGTGCTTCGGTCCGCCAATCCGCCCTTGCGGGCTATCGCGATCGAGCGCCCACCAGCGCGCGCCGTTGAAGACATGCGTCAACTCGCCAAACGGGCTGACCCCGTGCATGACCAGCAGACCCAATCCCTGGTGCTCGACGATCGGCGCGTCGGCGACCTCGGGGGACGGGCGGCCCAGACTCCGCCAAGCCGTGCCATCCCAAAGCCACGTGTCGCTGATGACGGTGGAGAGGAGGTTGGTGCCTCCGAAGAGCAGCACTCCGCCTTCGGCCGAAGACCACACCAGCGTATGCCGGTAGCGGGCCACGGGTCGCACCGCGGTCGGCCGCTCGAGCCAGCTCGTCCCGTCCCATTCCCAAACGTCGTCGAACAGCAGGCCACTCCGCACGCCGCCGAACATGACCACGCGCTCCCGCACCGGGTCGTAGACCATCGACTGGCCGGTGCGCGGCGGCGGTCCAGCGGTCGCGGCGAGCGTCCAATCGGCACCGTCCCAGGTCCAGGTGTCAGAGTTCATGACACCCGCCGAGAACTGCCCGCCAAACAGCACGGTGACACCGCGCGCGGCGTCGAACACGAGCGAATGCTCGTAGCGCGGCCCCGGCGTTGCCGCCGGCTCGATGCTGCGCCAAGAACTCTGGGCGGTCAGGGGAAGGGTCAGTGCTAAGACGAGCGCGGCGCGGGTGGGTGCGAGCATTGGGAACCTCCGAGGACGACAACGCCCGGCGGAGCCGAAGCGTACACGCTTTCCGCGGCCGGCCGCACTCGCACGCCCCGGCCGGGGGACGGCGCCGAGATTACGCCGGTTGCGCGGGGCCGATACGACCGGCACCGAGAACCCCGGTGCGGTGACCGCCGACAGGCCGTATCGTCACCGGGACGATGGTGGACGACCCGTCGAGCGCGCGCGCCAGCGAAGTGAGCCTCTGCCTCGCCGACCTCAATCGCGGTGACTCCGAGGCCGTGCATCGGCTGCTGCCGCACATCTACGCCGACCTGCGCGAGATCGCCGGCCGGGTCGTCCAGGGCGCCCCCGGCAACGCCACGCTCCAGCCCACGGCCCTCGTCCACGAGGCCTACCTGAGGTTGGTGGGCAAACCCGACGCCCACTACAACGGGCGCCTGCACTTCATGAGCGTCGCCGCCATGGCGATGCGACAGGTCCTGTCAAACTACGCCCGCGACCGCCGCGCGCAAAAACGGGGCGGCCCGCAAGGGGTCATGGTGCTGGAGGAGGCCGCAACCCCCATCCACGAGGACCGCGGCTTCGACCTGGTCGCCTTGGACGATGCGCTGACCGAGCTGCAGAAGGTCGATGCACGGCAGGCCAAGACGGTGGAGCTGCGCTACCTCGCCGGACTGACGAACGACGAAACCGCCACCGTCCTCGGCGTCTCCCCGCGCACGGTCCGCGCGGACTGGTACATGGCCCGACACTGGCTACAGCGAGCCCTGGGCGGCGAGTGACACGTCGCGGTTTCGGCGCCGGGCGCGCGCTCGTCGGCTAAGCTCCAGCGCTGCGTATGGACCAGGAGGACTACCGGCGCGCCCGCGACCTCTTCCACGAGGTGTTCGACCTCCCCCCGGAGGACCGAGCCCGGGTGCTGCAGGAGCGGGCGCCGCCGCCACCCGTCTTGGCCGAGGTCAGAGCGATGCTGGCGTCGATCGACGGCGGCACCCACCTGGACCAGGACCTGGACGACCTCAAGCACGCATTGATCGATCAGGCCCAGCCCGCCGACCTCGCCGAGGGGACGATGGCCATCGGCCCCTACGCGGTGATCCGCAAGCTGGGCGAGGGCGGCATGGGCGTGGTTTATCTGGCGCAGCAGAGCAACCCCCGGCGCCAAGTCGCGGTCAAGGTGCTGCGTTGGTCGGCATTTGGCACCGAAGCGACTCGGCGGTTCGAGCGCGAAGCCGAACTCCTCGCGCGCTTGCAGCACCCCGGCATCGCGCAGATCTTCGAGTCCGGCACGACTCCGGGCGAGCACGGCGCGACGACCTACATCGCGATGGAGTTCGTCGACGGCACACCGATCTCACACTACGTGCAGCACGCGAAGCTCGACGTGACGTCACGCCTGCAGCTCCTCATCGAGCTGGTGCGCGCGGTCCACCACGCGCACTTGCGCGGCGTGCTGCATCGCGACCTCAAGCCGAGCAACGTGCTGGCGACGGCGGACGGGCGGGTGAAAGTCATCGACTTCGGGGTCGCGCGCGCCTTGGATCCCGACGGCGAGCAGCTCACGCAGGCGACGCTGGCAGGACAGATCATCGGCACACCCGCCTACATGAGTCCGGAGCAGGCGCGCGGCGACGCCGACAAGATCGACGCGCGCACGGACGTCTACGCGTTGGGGGTCATCGCCTACGAGCTGCTGTCGGGCCAGCTCCCCCACGACCTGGGCGACGCGTCGATCACCGACATCGCCCGGATCATCAACGACGTCGAGCCGGCCCGCTTGGGGACGCTGGCCACCGCTTGCCGTGGCGACCTCGAGCTCATCGTCGCCAAGGCACTCGCCAAGGAGCCCGAGCGCCGCTACCAGTCGGCAGCGGCGTTCGCGGACGACTTCGAGCGTCACGTGTCGTTCCAGCCGATCGAGGCCCGCCCCACCAGCGTGACCTACCAGGTCCGACGTTTCGCGCGCCGCCACCGCGCGCTGGTCGGGGGCGCCGTGGCGACGTTCGTCGCGGTGGTGATCGGCGGGCTCGTCGCGACGGTGCTGGCCATCCGCAACGGCGACCTCGCTGCGCGCAACGCGCAGCTGGCCGCGAGCGAGCGCGCCAAGACCCAAGAAGCCCGGCGCGCGGCCAAGCTCGCCGACGACCGCGCCGCCGAGATCACGCGGCGCGCCGACCCAGGCCGACTGGTCATGGCACGCCTCGAGGCGGACGAGCTCTGGCCAGCGCTGCCGGCGCAGCTACCGGCGATGAACGCCTGGCTGCAACGTTCGGCCGCGCCGCTGCGGGCCAACTTGCCCCGGCACGAGGCGTTCCTCGAGGCGCTGCGCGGCCAAGCCCTGCCCTACACCGAGGCGCAGCGGCAAGCCGACTTCGAGACCCATCCCGGCCGCGAAGACCTCGAGGCGGCGCGTGCCACTGCGGAGCGGCTGCGCCAGCAGATCGCCGGTGAGGTCCCGGAGATGCCCAGGCTGACCGGGCGCGAGCTCGAGATCGCCCAGGTGGAACAGGACCGCCTCGCCGACGAGATCGCCGCGCTCGAAACCAAGGTCCAGCAGCGGGTGACGTGGCAGTTCGCTGCCGAGGCGCGCCAGGAGCAACACGATCACCTGACGCGCCTGGTGGCGGAGCTCAGAGCCTTCACCGGGCCGGACGGCGTGCTCACCGCCGTCGAAGCGCGCCGCGACCGAGCCGCGACCATCGAAGCCGAGACCGTGTCGGGTCCCGAAGCCGCGGCGGAGTGGCGCGCAGCGCTCGCGGATCTGCATCAGCGTCCGGCGTACCAAGGCCTCGAGATCGCCCCGCAGATCGGCTTGCGACCACTCCACGCGGACCCCCGTTCAGGGCTATGGGAATTCTGGCACGTGCTGTCCGGCGATCGACCGCAGGCCCACCCCGACGCCGACGCCACCAACCCGTGGCTCATCGCCCGCGAGACCGGGATCGTACTGGTGCTGCTCCCGGGCGGCGCCGCGCACATCGGGGCCCAAGCCGACGACCCGGCTGCACCGAACTACCACCCGGACGCAATCCCGCCGGAGGGGCCCGTCCGCCGGTTCGACTTAGGCCCACTGTTCGTGTCGAAGTACGAGGTGACCCAGGCCCAGTGGGAACGCTGCGCCGGCGACGAGCCGAGCAGCTACGGCCCGACGTTTGTTTGGTTTGGCAGTCCAGCGCGGGAAACCGCCATCACTGCCAGCGAATGGTGGAACCCGGTGGAGTCCGTGTCGCGAGATCGCGCATTGCTCTTCGCCCAACGGATCGGGCTCACGCTCCCGACGGGCGTGCAGTGGGAATATGCCGCGCGCGGCGGCACCGAGTCCTGGTGGTGGACCGGCGCCGAGGCCAGCTCGCTGCAAGGTGCGGCAAACCTCGCAGATGCCGCGGTGGAGCGACAGGGCGGACCTCCCAACTGGCGCTACGAGCCGAACCTCGAGGACAGCTGGGTCGTCCACGCACCGGTCGGCACGTTTGCCCCCAACCCGTTCGGACTCCACGACGTCGTGGGCAACGTGTGGGAATGGACCGCCGACGATTTGTCGTCAAGTCGCACCGCGGCGCGCGGCGGCAGCTATGAGAACCTCGCGGTGAACGCGCGCGTGACCGCGAGCAACTTTCAGACGCCCGACGCCAAGTCGCACACGATCGGCCTGCGCACGGTTCGACCTGTCGATCCCTAGCCCGGCTATCCTGACCCGAGGTCGGTGCGACGAACGTCGCTCGGCCCCCTCTTGCACGGCCCCACCGGGCCGCATTGCCATGCACCATCAACCCAAGGCTGGCATCCTCTCTGCCGCGGGCCTCGCCATTCTGGCCGGCTGCGCCGCTCCATCCCCCGACGGATCCGGCAGCGCGCCGCATCCGACGCCTGACCTGCCGGCCATCGAGGATGCCCGCGACGAGCGCTGGGCGTTTCTCCGCCGCACGTACGACACCGACGCCGACGGCCGCATCACCGCGGCCGAGTATGGCCGCAGCGAACGCACGTTTGCCAACTTGGACCGCGACCGGGACGGCGTCATCGCCGCTGCGGACTTTCAGACCGCGGGCCGACGCGGGCCTCCCAACGAGGGCGGCGCGCCCGCGGAACCGCGGCAGGTGGCGCGTCGGCTCATCGACGTCTACGGCTCGTTTGTCAATCGAGATGGCGAGCCCGGCATTAGCCGCGCGGAGTGGACGGACGCGATGGCGCAGCTGGAGCTGGCGACCGACGCACCCATCACCGCCGCGAGCTTTGCCGACCTTCTCGGCCAAGACGGCAAGACGCCAATGGCCCGCATGGTCGGCATGATGTTTCAGTCGCTGGACGTGGATGGCGACGGGAGTGCGACGGCCGCGGATTGGTCGGCCGCGTTCGCCGCGGCGGACGCCGACGGCAATGACGTGATCGAGTCGGCCGAAGCCCCCGTGACCCCCGCCGTCGGCCAAGTCGCCCCGGACTTCACGTTGGCGCATGCCGCGGACGCCGAGCACACCGTCACGCTGTCGAGCTACGCCGAATCGAAGCCGGTCGCCCTTATCTTCGGCTCTTACACTTGACCGCCTTTCCGCCAGTCAGCCGGTCGGCTGACCGAGCTCTATGAGCAGTACGGCGACGACGTCGCGTTCTTCATCGTCTACATCCGCGAAGCGCACGCGCTCGACAGCGACTGGCCGATGACGCACGAGGATCGGGAGGGCACGCTGCAGCTCATCGAAGATCCGATCAGCACGCTCGAACGCGCCAACGTCGCGGCCCAATGCGTCGCCGACCTCGACCTGCCGATGCCAGCGCTCGTCGACGGCGTCAACGACGCCGTCAACCAGGCCTACCAGGGGTGGCCGGACCGGCTCTTCCTGGTCGGCCGCGACGGTCGCATTGCCTACAGCGGCGGCCGCGGGCCGTTCTTCTTCGCGCCAGACGCGCTCGAGGACGCGATCCAGACCGAGCTCGGGCGCTAGACGGGCGTCGCACGGGTCGGAATTCCCGCGCACTGGCCTGGCCGCCGTGCCGATCCCAGTCCTATGCACGCTTCATGGCGGCGGTGGGCAGCACCGGGATTGGCCGCGGTCGCGCTCGGCGGCGCCCTTGCTCTGTCCCTCGGTATTCCAGATGGCTCAGCGCGTCGACGGCCCGACCCGCCGCCGCGCCCCCAACCAGCACCGGCACCACGCGCCCCCAATGGCTTCACGCTGTTGTCGCTCGGCGATGACGATGTCTACTGGCCGCGCCGCGAGCCGACGCGCCGCACCTGCTTTGCGATGGCGCTTGGCGATGCGTTCGACCCAGCTCTGGCGCAGGAAGTGCGGGAATGCAACGCGACGGTCCTGCGCCAACTGGCAGCATCGCTCGCCACGCCAGATTTCGTCTGCCCCACACTGGAGGCGCCGAACGACGGCCTGAGCACCGGCTGGAACACATTGGGGCGGGTCGTTGCGGTTGGCGCGTTCGAACACGCCGCGGCAGATCGCGTCGACGAGGCGTTCGATGCCGCGATGCAACTCGTCCGGTTGGCGCATCACATCCAAAGCACCGCCGGGGCCTCGCTGATGCATTGGACCGTCGCCTCGATGCTCAAGCAGACAGGGCTCGCCTGCCTCCACACTCTGGCCCTGCGCCACCTACCGTCGGACGACCTAGTCGCCGCGCTCGTGCGTGAGCTGGACGAACGACGCGCCGACCGCGCCACGCTCGAACGAGCGCTCGCGGTCGACGCGAGGTTTGAGCGCCAGCTCATCCTGAGCCTGGCCGCCGGCGAACAGCAGCTCGACGACCTTTGGTTCTTCGATGACGCGCCGGTCGCCGACGATTGGCGAACGACGAGCTACCGCCCCGCCGCCACGATCGAATTGAGCTCCAGGGCGCGCGGGTTGCTCGTCGCGGCGCTCGGGCGACCCTACGACCCCGACGGCCTGCGGACCGTGCTGGACGCCCTCATCGCGAGCGCCGCCGACCTCCGGGCCGAGAATGACATCGGCGTGCGCTTCGTGCGCGGCTCGACCCTCGAGGGGCTCCCCCTCATCCTGAAGTACCCCTGCGCCGAGGACGTCGCTGTGGACGCGGTGCGCACGGTCTTGGCGCTGCGCTGGCATACCCACCGCACCGGGCGGCAGCCAATGACGCTGTCGGCGTTGCACAGTGCCTGGTTCCCTGCCACGCCCGTCGATCCGTATGACGGCCAGGCCTTGCGCTACGCCCCCGAACGCGGGGTCGTGTACTCGGTCGGTGAGGACCGCGTCGACGCCGGCGGCTCGGACGCCGGCACGGCGCGACGAGCGCGCCAAGACCTCGCCGAGCCCACCTACTGGGTGCGCGACGCCTGACGCCGGCGCCACGCACCGGGCCCCTTGACAACTCCTGAGGACGCGGCACGATGCCGCACCTCATGCACGCGCCGCACCGACTTACCGGGCTGCTTACCCTGAGTCTTGCCGATCCTTCGGCGGACGGGTTCCACGCGTGATTTAAGCAACCGCAACGGCCCGCCCCCGGAGGGAGTGGGCCGCGCGCGCAGTTGCTAGGCATCGCTCCCCCGGCTCGGGCCACACCCGAGACGATGAACGAGCGACTGACTGTCTTCGATACGACGCTGCGCGACGGTGAGCAGGCGCCGGGGTTCGGCATGAACCTCGAAGAGAAGCTCCGCGTCGCCGCGGCGCTCGTGCGCCTTCGCGTGGACGTGATCGAGGCCGGCTTTCCCGCGGCCTCGCCCGGCGACTTTGAGGCGGTCCAGACGATTGCCGCCGCCGCCCAAGGCGTAGGGATCGCCGCACTGTGCCGCTGTCGGACCGGTGATATCGACTGCGCCTGGGACGCGCTCCGCCCGGCCGCCCAACCCCGGCTCCACACGTTTCTCGCGACGAGTCCCATTCATCGCCAACACAAGCTCGGCATGACCGCGGCGCAGGTCCTCGACGGGATCCGGGCCGGCGTCGCGCGGGCGCGCGAGCTCTGCGCCGACGTCGAGTTCTCGGCGGAGGATGCCTCGCGCACCGAACGCGACTTCCTCGCCGAAGCCGTGGAGGCCGCCATTGCGGCGGGAGCCACGACGATCAACCTGCCCGACACCGTGGGCTACGCGCTGCCGCAAGAGATTGCGGCGCTGTTTCGCTTCCTCCGCACCACGGTCCGCGGCATCGACGCCGTCACCCTGAGCGCTCACTGCCACGACGATCTGGGCCTAGCCGTCGCCAACAGTCTGGCGGCGGTGCGCGGCGGCGCTCGGCAGGTCGAGTGCACGATGGGCGGCATCGGTGAACGGGCCGGCAACGCGGCTCTCGAGGAAATCGTGATGGCCGCGCACACGCGCCGCCAGGCGCTCGGTGTCGCCACCGGCATCGACACGCAGAAGCTCGTCTCGACCGCGCGGCTGGTTGCCGACATCACCGGCCAGCCGACCGCGCGCAACAAGGCGGTGATCGGCCCCAACGCGTTTGCCCACGAGGCCGGGATTCACCAACACGGCATGCTCAGCAACCGCGCAACGTACGAGATCATGCGCCCCGAAGACGTGGGCCGGGAAGCGAGTCAGCTGGTGCTCGGCAAGCACAGCGGCCGGCACGCGCTGCGAGCCCGCGCCGCCGCGTTGGGGCACGACCTCGACGACGCGCGATTGGACGAGGTGTTTGCGGCGTTCAAAGAGCTCGCGGACCGCAAGAAGACGGTGCTCGACGCCGACCTCGAGGCCCTACTGCTGGGCGCCGAAGTCACGACGCGCGGCCCCTGGCACCTCGTTGAGCTGCAAACGACCGGCGGCACCGCGGCGCTGGCGACGGCGGCCGTGCGCGTCGCCCATGACGATGGCACGCACCACGCCGAAGCTGCCGTCGGGGACGGGCCCGTCGATGCAACCTGCAAGGCGATCGCTCGGGCCACCGGCCACGCCGAGGCGCAGCTACACGAATTCCGGGTCCACAGCCTCACCGTCGGCGAGGACGCCCAGGGCGCGGTCATCGTGCAGGGGCGGGTCGGGCCCCACGAAGTGCGCGGCCGCGGTGTCAGCACCGACATCATCGAAGCGAGTGCGCGGGCCTGGCTGGAGGTTGTGAATCGCATCGAACGGCTGGAGGTCGTGGTGCGCCCGACGCAGGAGGCTGTCCGATGAAACCCCCCGAGTGGATCTGGCAGAACGGCGAACTCGTGCCCTGGGCCGAGGCTACGACCCATGTCATGAGCCACGCGCTCCACTACGGTTCGTCGGTCTTCGAGGGCGTGCGCGCCTACGCGACCGCCGCCGGTCCGTGCTTCTTCCGCCTCGGCTGCCACCTCCGTCGGCTCGAGGCGTCGGCGAAGGTGTACGGCATGACCCTGCCCCACGACCGCGATGCCCTGGCCGCGGCGTGCGCTGGCGTCGTCGCGCGCAACGATCTCACTGCTGCGTATGTCCGGCCGCTGGCCTACCGGGGCTTTGGCGCCCTCGGTCTCGACCCAGCCGCATCACCCGTCGACGTGATCGTCGCCGCGTTCGCCTGGGGCTCGTTCCTCGGTGCCGACGGTTTGGAGAAGGGCATCGACGCGTGCATCTCCTCTTGGCAGCGCCTCGCGCCGAACACCCTGCCGGCGGCGGCCAAAGCCGGTGGCAACTACCTGGGCGGGCAACTCATTGCCACCGAGGCAAAGCGCAACGGCTACGACGAGGGCATCGCGCTGGCGATCGACGGCACCGTGAGCGAGGGATCCGGCGAAAACCTCTTCCTCGTGCGAGACGGCAAGCTCATCACCCCGCCGGCTTCGGCAGGGATTCTCCTCGGCATCACGCGCGACACCGTCATGCACATCGCGGCGGGACTGGAGCTCGAAGTGATCGAGCGAGCGATCGTACGCGAGCAACTCTACGTCGCCGACGAGGTCTTCCTCACCGGCACGGCCGCCGAGATCGCGCCGGTGCGGTCCATCGACCGCATCCCGGTCGGCAACGGCGGTCGCGGCCCCATCACCGCCGAGATCCAGCGGCAGTTCTTCGGCCTGTTCGACGGCACGGTCGAGGATCGCCACGGCTGGTTGCAGGCGGTGGAGGGAACGACATGACCGCGCCGCGTACGCTGTTCGATCGTGTTTGGGACGCCCACGTGGTCGTGCCGGAGACCGAAGGTCACCCGGCCGTGTTGTACGTGGATCTCCATCTCCTTCACGAGGTGACGTCGCCGCAGGCCTTTGCTGCACTCACCGAGCGCGGGTTGCCGGTGCGCTGCCCAAAGCGGGCGCTCGCGACCCTCGATCACGCCACCCCGACCACGGCGCCCGACGCCGCGGGGCAGTGGCCGGCGATGCCCGACGCCGCCGCGCGGCAAGTCGAGGCTCTGGTCACCAACTGTGCGCGGCATCAGATCGAGGTCCACACCGCCGCGAGCCCCGACCGCGGCATCGTCCACGTCATGGCGCCCGAGCTCGGCGCGACTTGGCCCGGCGCGACGATCGTCTGCGGCGACAGCCACACCAGCACGCATGGCGCGTTCGGCGCCCTGGCGTTTGGGATCGGCACGAGCGAGGTTGGCCATGTGTTGGCGACCCAGTGCCTGTTGCAACGGCGACCGCGCACACTCGCGATCCACGTGGACGGTGCCCTCGCGCCGGGCGTGGGCGCCAAGGATCTGGCGCTCGCCCTTATCGCCCACCTCGGCACCGACGGCGGCCGCGGGTCGGTGATCGAATACCTGGGAGCAACCCCACGCCGCCTCTCGATGGCGGGACGCATGACACTGTGCAACATGACGATCGAGGCCGGCGCGCGCGCTGGCATGATCGCGCCAGACGGCACGACGTTCGCCTGGCTCGAGGGGCGCGCCCGCGCGCCGCGCGGCGCCGACTGGGAGCGCCGCGTGGACTACTGGCGCACCCTGCGCAGCGACCCGGATGCCGCGTTCGATGCGACCGTCCACTTCGACGCCGCACAGCTGGCGCCGCAAGTGACATGGGGCACGACACCGGCGCAGACCACGGCCATCGACGCCGTCGTGCCCGAGCCCACCGACGAAGCCGCAGGGCGCGCGCTCGACTACATGGCGCTGCGGCCGGGGCAAGCCCTGGGCGACACGCCGGTGCAAGTCGCGTTCATCGGTTCCTGCACCAACGGCCGCATCGAGGATCTCCTCGAGGCCGCCCAGGTCCTCCGCGGTCGCCGCGTCGCCGCCGGCGTGCGCCTCCTGGTCGTGCCGGGGTCGCAACGGGTCAAAGCCGCGGCCGAAGCCGGAGGACTCGACGCGATCTTTCGCGCCGCCGGGGCAGAGTGGCGCGAGCCGGGCTGCTCGATGTGCATCGCCATGAACGGCGACGTGGTGCCATCGGGCCAGGCCGCGATCAGCACCAGCAACCGCAACTTCCGCGGCCGCCAGGGTCCGGGCGCCAGAACGTTCCTCGCTGGACCCGCCACCGTTGCCGCCTCTGCCGTCGCGGGTGTGTTGGCGGATCCACGCCCCTTGACCCGTGAGGTCGGCGATGGATAGGCGTTTCCGCGTGGTGATGTCACGCACGGTCACATTGGCCGGCGACGATGTCGACACCGATCAAATCATCCCGGCCCGCTTTCTGACCACGACCACGCGTCACGGACTCGGCGCCCACCTGTTCGCCGACCTCCGCGGCGCCGGGCAACCTGCGGAGTGCTTGACGCGGCCGGAGACCCGCGCCCGCCGGGTCCTCGTCGTAGGGAACAACTTCGGCTGTGGCAGCTCCAGAGAGCACGCGCCTTGGGCATTGCGCGACTACGGCTTCCGCGCCGTCGTCGGCCGATCGTTTGCCGACATCTTCCGCCGCAACGCCCTGCAATGCGGCCTGCTCCCCATCGAGCTGGGACCAACCGAGCACGCAGCTCTGGCGCAATCGACGGGCGCGCTGGTCGCGATCGACTTGGCACGGAGCGCCTTGGTACGGCCCGGCGGCAACGCCGTACCGTTCCGCGTCGACGCGTTCGCCCGCACTTGCCTCTTGCAGGGCGTCGACGCGTTGGGCTGGCTCCTAGAGCACCGGTCGGCCATCCAGACCTTCGAGGAGACCCGCACATGAGCGCCGCGCGCATCGCCCTCTTGCCGGGGGACGGGATCGGTCCCAGCGTGCTGGCCGCCGCCGTGCGCGTGCTGCAAGCCGTTGCCGCGCGCGGCGGCCTAGACCTCGCGTTCGTCGAGGCGCCGGTCGGCGGCGCGGCGATCGACAGCCTCAATGACCCGCTGCCGGACGGCACTCTGGCGCTCTGCCGGTCGGCGGATGCGGTGCTGCTCGGTGCCATCGGTGGCCCGGCGTGGGACCGCGGCCCGCAGCGCCCGGAGCAGGGCCTCCTCCGCCTGCGCCACGAGCTCGGCTTGTTTGCCAACCTGCGGCCCGTGGTCCCGCATGGCGCGCTGGCGGCCGCTTCGCCGCTGCGCCCCGAACGCCTGGCCGGCGTGGACGTACTGTTCGTCCGGGAGCTCACCGGCGGCATCTACTTTGGCGCCAAAGAGCGCCGCGACGACCGCGCCTCGGACACGAGCGTCTACACCGTCGCCGAGATCGAGCGCGTTGTCAGGGTCGCGGCGCGGCTCGCGCAGTCGCGCCGCGGCCGCCTCACGTCGGTGGACAAGGCCAACGTGCTCGAGACCTCGCGCCTCTGGCGCGAGGTGACGACGCGTGTCGTGCGCGACGAATTCCCAACGCTCGAACTCGAGCATGTGCTCGTCGACGCCATGGCAATGCACCTCCTCCAACGCGCGGGCGACTTCGACGTGGTCGTCACCGAGAACATGTTTGGCGACATCCTGACCGACGAGGCGTCCGTCCTCGCCGGCTCGCTCGGCATGCTGCCCTCGGCGTCGCTTGGCCGGGGCCCCGGGCTTTACGAGCCGGTGCACGGCTCCGCTCCCGATCTCGTCGGCCGCGGGACCGCCAACCCGCTGGCGGCGATCCTCAGCAGCGCCATGCTGCTGCGCCACTCGTTGCTGGCGCCCGGGGCGGCCGCGGCTTCCGAGTCCGCCGCGGCCGCCGCGGTCAACGCCGGGGCGCGTACTCCCGACCTTGGCGGCACGGCGACGACCGAGGAGGTCGTGAGTCGTGTGTTGGAAGCGCTGGCGGCGCAGTAACCGCCCGGCCGGCGCCGCCGCGTCGGTCAGCGCGCGCCGATCAACGCCGTCGGTTGCACGGTCAACCGCTCCCGCCGCCCGCGGCGCAAGACTTCGAGTGGCATCACCCGACCAATCGCTTCGCGGTTGAGCACCCGATAGAGGTCGGCGACATTGGTCACCGCCCGACCATCGAGCGCGAGGATCACGTCGCCGGCGGCCGCGCCGCCGGCCTGGGCCGGGCCGTTGGGATCGACTCCGCGGACGGCCAAATGCTGCGCACCGCGAAGTCCCAGCTCCTGCGCCAGCCGGGACGGCAGCGTGACCCCCTCGATGGCCACCCCCAGCCGCGCGCGCACGACCTTGCCGTTGGTCAAGATCTCGCGAATCACATAGCTCGCGGTGGTCGCCGGCACCGCAAAGCACAGGCCCTGCGCCGGAAAGAACAGCGCCGTGTTGATCCCGACGGCACGGCCATCGGCATCGACCAGGGGCCCCCCCGAGTTGCCGGGGTTGAGCGAGGCGTCCGTCTGAATCACATCCTCGATGGTGCGCCCCTCGACCTCGCTGCGCAGGCTCCGGCCGATCGCGCTCACGATGCCCGAGGTCACGGTATGGCTCAGGCCATGCGGGCAACCGACGGCCAACACGAAGTCACCCGCGCGCAGGGCCCCGGAGTCGCCGAGCTCGACGTATGGCAGCTCACGGGCATCCGGCAGGCGCAAGACCGCGAGATCCGTGGCGGGGTCGACCCCGACGACGTCAACCAGCATCGTGCGGCCGTCGCCCAGCGTCGCCTCAACCGCGTCGGCGCCGCGGATCACGTGGTGATTGGTGATCGCCAGGCCGTCGGGCCCACAGACAAAGCCCGAGCCAGAGCCGAGTCCCTGTCGCTTCGACTGCAGGGTGTGAACATGGAGCACCGCGGGCCGCACCCGATCGACGACCGCGGCCACTTGGTCAGACAACGCGCGCAGTGTGGTCACGGCCGCCGCTCTAGGCCGGGGCGTGGCGGGAGGCAAACTGGCACGCTGGTCAAGGGTCCAGCAGGCTGTTGAAAACCCTCATGCGGTTTCTGCGGGTCGAAGTAGACGAACTTCGAAGCCTGGGGCCGTTCGGTAGGCGTTGGCGGACATGGCGGCAGAATCGCCGACCGGGCTTGCG
>JBCCGH010000160.1:0-22091 GCA_039029375.1 Planctomycetota bacterium | reverse complement strand
CTTATCCGCGAGACATCGGCGCCGGTCGCAAGGCGGGTCGCCGCAGGCATATTGGTGGATACGGCGAGGACGACCCAACGCTGCGAGCGGCGCTGAGGGCCGTGGATAAGGCCCCAGATTCCTGAATCACACCACTAGCGCTTCCGGGCCTCGCGCTGGTGCTCGACGTTCTGATCCTGCCCCACAGCCACACGCTCACGCTGGATGTGGCCAACGTGTTCGGTCGCGGCGCCGAGCCCGAGCTGCACGTATGGACCACCGAGGTGGTGACCGCGCCGGCGTGGCATTGGCACATTGTGGCCGCGGCCTATGCCTGGGTGGCAGCGCTGTTCTGCTGGGTGGGGCGGGGCCGTCCGGCTGGGGCACCGTCGCCGGTGCCGTACGCGGTCGCGACGTTCGCTGTGGTCCTCGTCGCCGGCCTCGCTTTGGAGAAGGCCGCGGCGCATCCAGGCATCGTCTGGGCGGTGGGGACGTCGGCGGCGGTGTTCTACATCAGCCCCTTCTTCGGCTACTACTGTGGGGTGCGGGGCACGAGCGTTGCCCGCTGGCTTGGGGCGCTGGCAATCGCCAACTTGGTGCAGCGCCTGCTGCTGATTGCGGTCGCGTGGGTGGCCACCACGCAACAGCTGGGCACGCACCTCGACGTCCACACGATCACCGACATCGCGCCGCCGGGGCTCGGTGAAATCGTCTTGCAGACGCCGGTCGAGGCGTGGACCTACGCCATCCTGATGCCGCAGCTCGCGTTTCAGTTGGTCGTCAGCATGGTGTTTGGCGTCGTCTTGGGGGCGGTGCCGTTCGTGCTGGCACGACGGCGCGCCCGGTCCCGTCAGTGAATCGTGAAGCGGACCCCGTTCGACATATCGAAGCCGATGCACGACCCTGTCGGACTCTGCACCAGCCACTGGAGGTAGAGGGACAGCGACGCGAGCGCCGGGTCATTGGGCAGCGGGACTTGGAGCGAGGTGTCGCCCTGCGCATTGGTGGTGGGGCTGCCGAGCACGAACCCCGTCCGCAAGTCGGGCACCAGCGTGCAGGCCCCGCACGCCAAGCCGCGCTGCCGGGCCGACAGAATCGGGTAAGCGGTGCGGCCGGGGGCGGCGCCGAAGAGCCGCGGTCGAAACTGTCCGTTGCCGCGGCGCGCGCAGCTCGCGCGCGCGACGCCGCCGCTGCCGCAGCCGCCGCCGACGTCGACCTCATCGCCGTCTTCGGCGGCGTAGGCCTCGGCGAGCACGTTGCCGTCGTTGGTGAAGGTGTCGTAGGACCACCAGGCGACGAGTGCGCCGTCACCGTTGCCGCTCGGGCCGGTCGGCCATTGCCCGGCGATGTGTACCGCCACCTCGCTGCGACCGCCGATGCCTTGGAGCGTGCCCGTCGATTCACAGGCGAAGCAGGTGAAGGGATCCAAAGACGTCACGTGGCCGTTGAAGAGCAGCGGACCGGCAGACTCGGAGTAGCCGATGAGGACCGAGTTGCCCATCCAGCCCACCGACGGTGACACTTCATCCCGGGTGGGATCACCGGCGATGATCGTCGGCGGCGTCTGGAAGTAGGCGGCCGACGCGGCGGCGTCATAGGCCACGGCGCGCACCCGGATGTCGACGTCGCCACTTTGCATGGACTCGTACGCCACCACCCATTGGTTGCCGTTGCCGTCGACGGCCGGGTCGGTGGCGTCATCGCCAGTGGACACGCGGAACTCGTTCGTCTCGGGCCGGCCGAGCGTGCCAATGACCCGGGCGAACACCTGGTCGATCGACCCGCTGTCTCGGCTCCAGGTCACCAGCAAGTGGCCGGCGTCCCCGGCCTGCGCGGCGATCGATGGGTACTCGTCGCCTTGGGGCGCTTGGCTCACGTCTTCGGACAGCACACCGATCATCGAGGGTGGGAAGTTCGTCGATTGCGCGCGGATTTTGCCGGAGGACAGCTCGCTCCAGACGACCACGGCGCGACTGCCGCTCTTGACCGCAGCCACGTCCGGCTGCACCACGTTGCCAAGGGTTCCTGCCGCGACGCGGAAGGCCGTCTGCACCGCGCCAGACGTCCGGACGGGGGCACCCATGATGTCGCCGTCTTCCTCCCAGACCACGGCAAACCGGTCGCTGCCGCTCAACGCGGCGACGCGTGGGTTCGTCGGGTCGTTAGTGCTGCGGATGCCCAGGGTCGAGCCGACGGGGTTGCCGGCGCCGTCCAGGACGTGGCCGCGGACCGCCGTGCTCGACGACGAGAAGCGGCGCTCCCACACCACCAGATAGCGGTCGGAGGGGCCGTGATAGGCGACGTCTGGGTCGCGGTCGTCCCAGCCCGGCGAGGGTTCACGGCTGGTCCCGATGAGCGGGTCGAGCACCAGCGGCAGCGCCGCCGTGTCGACGAAGGCCGCCGGGAGCCGGAGCTCCAGAACGCCGTCAAGGTAGTGCAACGTCCCGGGCGCACGCGTCCCGTCGGCGCCGATCCCGACGACGTCAGTGACGAAGATGCCACCGCCGACCGCGTCGCCGAAGCGCAGGTCCCGATCGCTGACCTGGTCGAGGGGGAGGCCGGTCGAGAACCGCCCGCGCACGACAAGATCACCCTGCCCGGGCGGCAGCGTCGCGAACGTGAACGACTGCTCAACTCCATCGGGTCGTACCTCGTAGGTCTCGCGCACTTCGGGCCGGTCGTAGTGCACCGCGACCCCGTCGACGACCGTCACCGGGAGGTCGCTGCTGACCCGGTCGCTGCCGCCTCGACCGACCCCGAGCAGCTCAAAGCGCAGCGACGCCGCGCGCGGCGCCGAGGCGCCGAGCGCGGGCACAAACGTGAACCCGCGCCCGTCGAAACGGGCCTCATAGTTCGGCCCCATCCCGAGCCAGCCGCTGGGGTCGGCCTGCAGTCCACAGGCGCGGTCGAGGGCGCTGAAGTCGATGGGGGGCGGCTGGGTCGGCGTGACAGCAGCAAGGCCGACGAGAGCGGCGACAAACGGGAGGCTTCTGTGTCGTTGGTTCATGGCGGTTCGGCGTGGGCAAAATGCTGGAGCGGTCTTTGGCCATCAACCGCGGCGCGCGCCGGGCGTGACGCGGAATTCCGGTGGCGCCGGCGAGCGCCACCCGGAGCCGCCGCGTCGCTTGGGTGAAACGACGCCCGAGCTTTGGCGCTTGGGGGGCTACGCGGGCGGCGCGAACCGACGCCCCCGACCAGACAACGACCACTAAAGGAGTCTTCATTGATCGCCAGCACACGCGTCCTTCTGCGGTCCTTCCTCGCCATGGCAGCGCTATGCCTCACCGTCGACGGGGTCGCCGCGCAGAGAATCTGGATCCAAGGCGACGGGATGGTGACGTCCACCAACCTCCCAGGCCTACCCGCGGGCACCAACCTCGGGACGGTCTTCGCGGTCGACAACCAGGGCGCGGGCAGCACCCTGGGCGATGCGTTCCACTTCAACGGCACTTGGCTCGTGTCCAATCCCGCGACCCGGAACCCCTGGGTCGAGGTCGACGACCACCTGCCGTCACCCGCCAAGGTGATCGTGACGATGACGGCGGGCCCCTACCAGGTGACGGTGTGCATCAGCGTCACCGAGTGGCGCGTCCTGTGATGCCTGCGGCGGGATTGCCGCCGCCGCGCGTGGGTCAATCCTCGATCGCGCGGATGGCGTGCTCCGCCACGGCGCGGGCCATCACTCCGTAGCCGCGGTCACTGCAGTGACCGTCGGGCACAAAGTGCGCGTCGACCTCGACTGCGGTGAGCTGCGTCTCGAGCCCGGCGAACGCCTCGCCGTGGTCGATCACGGCAATGCCCGCTTGGCGGGCCACGTCCCGCAGCGCCGCCTGCGCCTCGCCCGGCGCGAAGATGCGGCCCGGATAAGTAAGGAAGACCGGCGTCGCACCGGCGGCCCGGATGCAGCGCACGATCTCCTGGAGGTGGCCCCGCAGCGTGCCCGCGGGGCCCGCAGTGGCGCCCTCGACCCGGCGTACGAAGTCCTCCAGGACCGCGCGCTCGGCGCCGGCGGCCCGGGTCGCGGCCAGCGCGGCATCGAGGGCCGCGCGACTCGGCCAGGCGCCGTCGGCGCGAAGCTCGTGGATGACGGGCTCGGGATCGCCGGTCGCCAACACCGCGCGCAGGGTCTCCCGCAGCGCCGCCGGCGCCGCCCGCCGCCGCAGCAACCGCGCCTGCAGCCGTTGTAGTGCGGCGTGGATCGAACGCTCGCCGGGCTTGGGCGTCGCCGCGGGGGCCGTCGCGAGCGATGCGAGGACGCGCTCCTCGGCACGACTGCCTGGCGTGTGCTCGGCGAGGAAGCGGACCGCGGCAGCCCGCGTCGCCGGTCGCGTGAGCTGCGCGAGCGCCAGATCCACCGCTGCCTCGTGCGCGTCTTGTTCCCACAGGACCTGCATGAGCAAGGCGGTCGCTTCCTCGTCGCCGTCGCGCGCGTGGCGTTGGAGTCGCTCGAGCGAGCGTTCGCGTTGCGCCGCGGCCCCGGACTCAGCGGTCGGGCTCGTCAACAGGTAGCCGGCGTGCGCCCGGAGCAGCTGCGGATCGGCGGCGAGGGTCGCCGCAAAGATGCCGCGCGCGACGCCGTCGTAGCCCCCGCGCAGCGCGGCCCAGCCCTGCTCGAGTTGCATCGCGGTCCCGGGCTGGGGCAGTCCGGGGGCGAAGTCGACCTCGCGGTCCCATGAGGGCAGACGGAGCCGCAGGCCCTCCCCGGTGCACGCCCACTGCACGGGCTGGCGCCAGCCCGTGGGGTCGATCGCGATGAGGCCCTCGGGCTCGAGACGCCAATCGAGCTCCATCTGATTGACACAGAGTCGGCCTTCGGCGCTGAAGTGCACGAGGTAGCCGGGCGCGTGCCAGCTCCCCACGAACGGTGTGGGATCCGGGGATCCGGAGCCGTGGAGCCAAGCCCCGACGAGCTGAACGAACCTGCCCGTCCGCCAGTAGAACGGGAAGCCCCGGGCTGGCGCGGCGGCGAGCTCCCGCCGCGTGAGGCGTCGAGGGCGCTGCCAGAGGTCATTGGTCCCGACCAGCACATAGACCAGCGTGGGCTGAAAGCGGACAAGCTGACTAGGCAGGCGCTGCAGTACCTCGCGCGACGTCTGGCCTGCCCAGCCGCGATTGATGAACTCGATCGGTTGCCCGAGTTGGGCGCAGAGTCGCTCGGCCTGCTTTGGATATGCCTGCGCCGGCTCGCTGGCGCCGAGGCCGTAGGTGAACGAGTCCCCGACACAGAGCGCCCGTGGCGCCGTCGAGTGCGGCACCGCCGCGGCGTGGGCCTCGGCGCGGCGCCACACGAAGTAGGCGACGCCTTGCAGGACGACCTCGAACGCGAGCAGCGCCGCGGCGACGCCGACGCAAGCCACGGCCCAACGCTGTGCGCGGCGTCGAATCAGAGCCGGGGCCTCCCGGGCCCGGGGCCATTGCGTCCCTGGAGTGACCGCGGAGCGCGGGCACACGGGGACCTGAGACGAAGAGTGAGAGAGGGGGTCTGCAGCGTGCGCATGAGAGACCGCGTGCGATGCGGCGGCGCGCCGATCGCCGCATGCTAGCGTCATTGGCCAAGGCGCGCTGCAACGATTCCCGGGCGTTGTGCGCTGCCAGCCACGGCGCCGTGTCATTGGGGCGCGGAATCGACAATTCCGCAACCTCGCGCAGCAGGCGTCGGTATGCCCCTGTGACTCTCGTGGTGCCACTCTCTGATCAAACGTTGGACGAACGCGCGTTTGCCGCGTTCCTGGAGCGCGCGGACGCGCGACTGCGCGCATTCGCGCGGCGGCTGGTCGCGCACCATGCCGACGCTGACGACCTCGTGCAGGACGCGCTGCAACGGGCGTGGCGGTCACGCTCGCAGTGGGACCCGACGCAAAACGGCGAAGGCTGGTTACTGCGGACCGCGTTCCATGCGTTCTTGGATCTGCGCGACCGCCAGCGTCGGCAACCGCCGCCGTCGTCCATCGCCGCACCCGAGGTCGCGGCGGCGTGCGACGTCGAGCTGCGTGAGGAGATCGAGCACGCGCTCGCGGCCCTGCGACCGATCGAGCGGGAGGTGCTCTTGGGCTTCCACCGCGAGGGGCACTCCGTCGACGAGCTTGCCGCCCAGCACGGCGTGCCCGTCAACACCGTCAAGTCTCACCTACACCGGGCGCGGCAGCGGCTGCGCCGAGGAGAGCGTCGATGATCCCGCGTGAGCTCGAGGCCGCGATGCAAGCGGCATGGGACCAGGGCGTGGACCCGTTCGACGATGCGCTGGTGCGGCAGTTGCTGCCCGAAGATCCGGCGGTCCTGGAGGCGGTGGCCGACTGGCGGGCGAGCGTGGCGTTGGTCGCGACGTCGACCACGGCCGTCGTCGCGGCGCCCGTCGCAACGGTCCGGCCGCGCCTGCGGGTGGCGGTCGCGTTCGCGCTGGCGGCGACGGTGGCGGGGTTGGTGCTGCGGGGCCGCGCCGGTGCGGTGGAAGCCGCCACCTCTGGCTCAGTCTTAGCAACGCGGTTCGAGCGCTCGACGACCGAGCCGGGCCCCGTCGCAGTGGTGCGGGAACGGGCGGTGCTGATGGATGCGCCCGACTCGCGATTCGTGGTCACAACGGTTCGAAGCGTTCCCCGATGAACAGACTGCTCTTGACTCTCTCTTGTTCGCTCTTGGCTTGGTCGGCCGCGCCCCTCAGTGGGCAGGAGATCCCGCTGGGTTTGGGTGACCCGCGCGTCGTGCGCCTGCATCACGTGGCGGACCTGGTGCGGAGCCCCCAAGCCGACGGGGACCACCTGGGCGACGCTGGTGTGGCCGCCGCAGCCGACGACCATCCCTGGCTCGAGGAGCAGCGCGCCCTCCTCGCGGACTTCGTGGCGACGTTTGTGGAGCCGCCGCTCGCCGACAACGAGGCGGTCCGCATGCTGGGCCCGGAGCATCTCGTCGTGCTGGGCCGGCCCGAGCAGCAGGCGTGGGTGGATCGAGCGCTGTTGGAACAGCGGGCCGCCCTCGGCACCCAGATCGGCGTCGAGATCCGTGTCCTGGCCGTGGCCAAGGACGCCTTTGCCGAGCACTTCGCGCCACTGCTGGATGAGGCGGACACGTGGCGCCCATTGCAGCACGTTTTGGCCGACAGCGAGGCGACCCGCAGATTCGTCGGTGCGGTGATGGCAGACCCGCGCATTGACTCGGTGACGGCGCCGCGCCTGGTCGTGCTGCCGCTGCAGCGGGCGACCGTGACGGTGGGGGAGCCGCTCAGCTATGTGCGGGACTACGAGATTCATCGCGCAGGCCACCGGCTTATGGCGGAGCCGGTGGTCGACCAGGTCTTCGACGGGATCAAGGTCGACACCATCTGCGGCTTTGTGGGTGCCGGCGCGATCGGCGTCGTGTTCGACTACCAGCACTTCGACGTCGAGCGCCCGATCCCTACGTTCGAGACGGACCTGGCGATCGGCGCCGGGAGCGTGGAGATCCACCTCCCGGCTTGGCAAGAAGTGCACCTCGAGCAGAAGCTCGTCATGCCCAAGGGCGGCTACGCCATCGTCAGCGCCCCGGACCGCGATCACTACGCGGTGGCGTTGGTGCACACCTTCGTCGTGCGTTGATCGCGGTGCGCCGGAGTCCCAGCCGTCAGCGGCCGAGGCCCGCCTCAAGGCCACCGGTGAACGCAAAGCCGTAGCGACCGCCATCGAGGATGGCGCTCTGCAGGTAGAGCGACAGACCGACCAGGCCGCTGCTCGGTGGCAGGGGCAGCTCGTGGAGCGCCGCACCCTCGTCGTCCGTCTTCGCAACGACGAAGCCCACCGGCACGGTGAAGAGGTGGCAGCCGAGCAGCGGCAGCTGGGTCGGCTTCGTGCCGAGGAGCACGACCATGAGCGCGTCCGGCGTGGCGTTGGTCGTCATGGCCTCGAGGCGGCCGCCGGCGATCGAGCCAGGCGTCACCCCCTGCAACCGCGCGGTCTCGCCACGCCAATCCGGGCAGCCGGCGCCGTAGCCGGCGAAGTAGGCCGCATCGAGCGGCGCGCCGATCGGCACCACGAAGTCTTGGCCGCCGATCGGCTGCTGGGTGTCTTCGTCGATCTGCTCGAGCCGTAGCCGGGTGGTGGTGTGCGGCCAGCCGCGGGCGTCGCTCTGCACGATCAGCTCCATGACGCCAAGCTCGCCGGGCAGCATCTTGATCGGGCCAAACCAAGCCTGGTCCTGCACGACGTCGAAGCCGCACTCGTTGGGCAGATAGTGCATGCCGAACGCCTGCGCGCCCTCGTCGAACCAGCTCTGCAACATGTTGAACGGCACGCGCAGCCGGACGTGCCCGTTCTCGATCGAGGGCGGCACGCCCTCGACGAAGTCCACACCGATCATGTAGCGCTTGCACGTCGATCTGGCTCAGGATTTGCGCGTCGCTGATGTCCTCGGCCGGATCGTTGTGGAGGACGTGGAACACGACCGGGATCACGACCTCGGCCGTGCGACGGCTCAACGGGTCGGTCCGGAGCAGATCCTGCATCGCCGCGACCTGGGCCTCGATGACCTGGGCCCGGATCGGGGCGCTGGGGTCGTACTTATGGACCCACTCGACATACTCGTCGGTGTAGCAGCGGGTCTCTTGTTCCTGCGCGACGACCTGGGTCGCGCCTATCCAGCTGGCCAGGGCAGCGGCGGCCATCGCGTGGTGTCGGTGGTTCATTCGTGGCTCCATTGAGGTCGGGCCGGATCGAGAGAGCGATCGCAGCGCGTGGTTCTGCCCCGTCACATGGAGCCGGGGCCGAGCGTTACACTGCGGCCTGCTGTTTTCTGGAAACGCCGATCCCGTGCCGCGCCGCCCGCAGTCGACCGAGGAGCTCCTGATTGCCGCCCGCAGCGGCGACGCGGAAGCACTCGAGGAGCTCTTTCGCGTGCACCTCGATGCCCTGCGCCGCTTCGTGCGCAGCCGCGCCGGCGCCACGCTGCGGCAGAGCGAGTGCACCTGGGACCTCGTGCAGACGGCCTGCCGGCAAGCGCTCCCCAAGGTGGGTGAGTTCGAGTGGCGTGGGCCCGGCACGTTCCGCAGCTGGCTCTGTGCGTTCGCCGTCGCCAAGATGCAGAACCGCCGCCAGTATCACCGCGCCGACAAGCGCGATGTGGCCCGACGTCAGGAGCTCGACGACGCGCCCGACCCGAGCGCGGCGCCGCCGGCGCGGGCCATCGCGCGCGAGGAGGTGGCGCGCCTGGCGGTGGCGCTGGAGGAGCTGCCGGAGCAGTATCGGGAGGTGATCGTGCGGGCGCGGCTGCTCGGTCTGAGCCACCGCGAGATTGCCGCCGATCTGGGCAAGTCCGAGGGCGCGGTGCGCGTGCTGCTCTTCCGCGCCGTGGCCCGGCTCGGCACGTTGCTCGCCGACCCGTCGGAGGGCGACGCTACAGGTGCACCCGCAGCGGATACGACGTGACGATTGGACCGCCGTCCGTGGCGACCCAGTGGAGGTAGATCGCGACGTTGGACAAGCGCAGCGCGCGAGCGGCGGCCGAGTCCAATGGGAGGCGCGCGGTCTGTGGATCGCCGCAGAAGACGGGCGTCGGTGAGCGCGCGAAGATGGGGCTCAGCGGCACGAGGACGGGAGTCGGCGGCGGCACTTCGAGCAGAGCCATGGCGAAGCCGGTGCCGGGTACGCCGCTCGGCCAACCCGAGCCGGTGGCCTGGAGCGCGTTGTCTTTGAAGATGCACTGCACGAAGGCCGAGGCGTGTAGCGCCACGGGCAGGCCCAGGCGGTCCTCGGCGACGGGCCAGCCCATCGCAAAGCGCATGGGATGGAGTCCGGCGAGCCGGTGGCCGCCGCCAGAGAAGCGGGCGTCGTCCGCCAGCGTGGGATCGATGTCGCAGATCGCGTCGATGTCGTCGCCGCCTTGGAGCCCGAGGCTCTCCCACACCGGGCGGCCGCTGCGGCTCTTGTAGACGACGAGTGCCGCGGCGCCATCGCGGCTGGGAAACGCGACGAGGAGCTGGTCGCGCGCGGGACCGGCCGTGGACAGGAGGAGCTTGGGCTCGCCGCCGCTGAGGTCCACGGCCAGCGCGTCGACGTCTTCGTCGATATCGAGCCCGAGGTCTTCGTGGCTATACAGCTCGACCGGATCGCCCCATTGCTCGGTGTCGGGACTCCACTCCATGCAGAGGATCGAGGCGCCGCTCGGCCCCTTCGGCCCGAACCAACCCGGCGGCACTTCGCCGAGCGCGTTGTTGGACACCGAGAAGTAGACGAAGAAGCGGCCGTCCTTGAGCGCGCTGAAGAGGAGCTCGTCCATCAGCCACAGCGGCCCGTGCAGGTCGAGGGCGTCGAGATCGGTCACCGGCGTGCCGGACGGCCAGAACTCGCTGGCGTCCTGAGCCCGATGCACGACGCCACCAAATGGCGAGAGCACGCTGCCGGGAAAGACATACGAGAACACGTCGCCCGCGGCCCCGTCCGGGCTGCCCACCTCGTCGGCGACGACGCCACTCGTGCCGGTCGCGGCCTCGGTCACCGAGAACGTGAGGGCGCCCCAGCGACCGGGCGGGACGTCGACGACGCCGAGGTCGTCCACCAGCAGCACGTCCATGCCAAACGAGAGCGCGTCGATGCCGGGGCCTGGGAACGCGCCAACCTTCTCGGCGAGCACGCGAGCGATGTCGATGTCCGGGCGACCTGGCTCCGTGACTTCGGCCGCTTCTTCGAACCCCGTGCACTTGAGCAGCGTGCTGAACACCGTCTCGTCAACAGTCGAGAAGACGAACGGCGCGCCGGCAAACGGCCCGGCGGACTGATTGGAGGACGCGCACTGCCCACACAGCCAAGGCGCGAGGGCCAGCGGAAGCAGCGCCGTCGCCAACGGACGGCACGCGGCAGGAAGTATCGTCATCATCTGGTTCCACCCGTCACTTGCGCGGGGCCGCGAGCTCCTCCGCCCGACGCCGAAAGAGGAGCCGCACGGTGTCGAGAGCCTCGGGGCTCGGGTCGCTCGGCAGCAGTTCGGCCAAGTTGTTCCACACGTCGGCGCTCCGGATCGAGATTTCGGCGGCCGACCCGGGGCCGTCGACGAGGGATCCCGAGTAGCTCAGGAACGCATCATCCACCGAGCCGTCCTCGGCCAAGTGACGGGCGACCTCAGCGTTGCGCCGCAGCCGCAGGCGCAGGTCGCGGCGTCGCGGCGCTGCCTGGGTGGCGGTCCGGAGGTACTCCAACGCTGCCGTGGCCAGCGCCCGCGCCTGCTCGCCGTCGCGGCCGCGGCGCGCCGCGAGCGCTTCCTGGATGCGCACGACGGCCATGCGCTCGAGGCGCGTCACCGCAGCAGCCGGAGTGTCGTCGGGCAGTTCGGCGGCGAGCGCCAAGGCCGCGGCGAAGTCGCCCCGAGCCTGCGCCACCTGCGATAGCACGTGGGGGGTCCGCCAGTTCTCCGGCCAGTAGGCCCGCGCCCGGTCGAGCGCCGCCGCGGCCTCGTCCCAACGTCCCATGAAGCGGTAGGTGACGCCGAGGTTGTGGTGGGCGTTGTACTGCCGCTCGCACAGCTGCGCCGAGGCGCGGAACGCCTCGGCCGCCTCGGGGAGGTGGCGCAGCCGCAAGTGCGCCAGGCCCCGGGCGTAGCACGTGCGCGCCGTGGTGCCGCCGAGCGCGCGCTCGAGCTCCTCGGCGCGCTGCAGGCGCTCGGCCTCGTCCTCGGCGTAGAGCAGCGCGAGCTCCGCCGCGTGCTGGTCCGCGGTGGCCGCAGTGCGCAGCGCTTGGAGGGCGGCCGCGCGCTGCTCGGGCCGGCGTCCACGCAGTTTGAACAGCGCCTCGGCATACTGCTCGGTGGCGCTGGTGCCGGCGACGGCAAGCGCGTCGAGGTGTGGCGGCCGCGTGCCGGCGTCGCGCAGCTGCGCCGCGGCCGCGGCAAAGAAGGCGCTGCCGTTGTGGTCGGCGAGCGCCGCCAAGTCGGCGGCCGCCGCCTCGCGCTGCCCATCGTCGAGGCGCAGCGCCGCGCGCAAGACGCGCGCGTGCGGCTGCGCGGGGTCGAGCGCGAGGATCTGGCCGAGCCGCTCGACGTGCGGTGCTCGCCGCGCGCGCCAAGCCGGCGCGGTGCGCTGCACCGGTGATCCCTGCAGAGCGAGCGCGGGTGGCAGGTGGCGGAAGTGCTCGGCCACGCGGGCCTGCCGCGCGGCGACCCGTTGGTCGAGCACCGCGCCGACGCCGATGGCGACCAGCGCCGCCGTGGCGATCCCGGCCACCGCGATCGCGCCTTTGGAACGCACGCGGCCGAGGCGCCGCCAGCCACGCTGTACCGGTGTGAGCGGCCGCGCCGTCACCGGTCGATGGTCGAGGAACGCGCGGAGATCGCGTTCGAGCGCCGCGACCGTGGGGTAGCGATGCCGCGGCTCTCGCTCCATGCCGTGTTCGACGACCGCGCCGAGGTCGCGCGCCAAGCCGGGCACGATCTGCGCCGCCCGGGCCGGCGTCGCGTGGCGGAGCGCCTCGAGGACCTCGAGGACGGTGCCTTCGAACGGCGACCGATGCGTGATGACGTTGTAGAGGCAGGCGGTCAGGCCGTAGACGTCGAGCGTCGCCCCACGCGCTTGGCCCGCCGCCTGCTCCGGCGCCATGTAGGACGGCGTGCCCACGACGTGGTCCGGTGCCGTCAGGGCCGCTTGGTCGCGGCGCGCGGCGATCCCGAAGTCGACGAGCACGGCGGTGCCGTCGGTGCGGATAAAGATGTTGGAGGGCTTTAGATCGCGGTGGAGCACACCCGCGGCGTGCGCCGCGCCAAGACCGGCGGCGACATCCGCGATCCAGGCGACCCCGAGGCGGAGGGGGCTGCGTTCGGCCATGGACGCGCCGAGGAGCTCCTCGGCGACCGTCGGATCGATCCCAGGCGCGCCACGCGAGGCACTGGCGGCGAGCAATGCGTCGAGCGGCGCCCCGCGCAGCAGCTCCATCACCGAGAACCGCTCGCCGTCGGCGCCGCGGCCGCGGTCGTAGAGCCGGACGACGTGAGGGTGCGAGAGCTGGGCGAGCAGCTCGGCCTCGCGTTCGAACCGCTGCTGCGACGCGGCGTCGTCGAACAGTGCGGGGTGCAACACTTTGACGGCGACCGCGCGTTCTAGCTCCAGGTCGGTCCCGGCGTAGACCGCGCCCATCCCGCCACCACCGAGGCGGCGCTCGAGGCGGTAGCGGCCGTCGAGCACGCGGCCGGTCAGGGTGGCGCCCGCGGCGTCCGCGCGAGCGCCGTCGAGGGCGGCCTGATCGCACTCGAGCGCGGCGGCGAGGTCGCGCATCAGGTCGGGGTCTTCGGCGCCCCACGCGACCATCGAGGTCCGCGCCGCCGGCGCCTCGAAGCCCAAATCCTCGATGGCCGCGAACCGCGCGCGCACGGCCGGCGCGGCCTCGGGGTGGGCCGCGCACACCGCATCGAGGGCCTGCCGCCAGCGCTCCGGCGGGTGCTGTAGACAGCGCCCGAGGAGCTCCTCGGCGAGGTCGGTGGCGGAGGGCTGCGTGGCGTCGGGTCGGGCGAGTGGGTCCATGGTCGGCGTCCACCACGTCATGTGGGATAGCGCGCGACCGTTACGCTACCCCAGGTCCAGGGGCGGCGGCGGGCCCCCGGACGCCGGGAGCGGGCCGGAGCCCGGTCAGCCACGACGATCCGCTCGCCGCCGGAGCGCGGTCGGCGGATCGAGACCCCCACACACCCGGTTTTTTCTGATTTTGACCGTCACATTCACCTCGTGCTGGCGCCTACCGATGCTGGCGCCGGTGTGCGCTTCGAAGCCTGCCCCGACGTCCGTGGCCAGCCCCGCCAGCGGGGTCGGCAAAAGGGGAAGGAGGAGGTCCCTTCGTTTCCCTGATGGCCGAGGTCGCTCCGGACCGCATGGTCCTGCAGGCGTCGGCGGACCGTAAGATGCGAGGGTCGTTGTGCTCGAGGAGGAGCCATGCCGCCGACCCTGCCCCCGCCTGGCAAAGCCGTCACCGTTCGCAAGGTCTTTAGCCGCGAGACCTCGGTCTCGACCCATGTCGGCGCCACTCCCGACACCGTGTGGGCCCTGCTGACCGACGCCGCCGACATGACCCGCTGGAACTCGACCCTCGTGTCGTTCAACGGCGATCTCCAGCCCGGCGGCCGGATCGAGCTCGTCTCGACACTGGCCCCCAAGCGCACGTTCAAGCTGAAGGTCAAAGAGCTGGACGCGCCCCGCCGCCTCGTGTGGGGGGACGCCATGGGCACCCGCGTCTACACGCTCGAGCCAGCCGCCGGTGGCACGCACTTCACCATGCGCGAGAAGATCGGCGGGCCGGTATTTCCGCTGTTTGCTCGCATGATCCCACCGTTTGACGAGGCCTTTGAGCAGTTCGCCGCGGACCTGAAGCGCGAGGCGGAGCGCCAGTCCGCCAGCGCGGCGGGCTAGGGCGTGGGAGCGCGAAGCCTGTCGATCCCGGGCTTGGTCGTCACGGCAGCCTGCGCGAGCGTGCCCGAGGGCATACCGGCGCCCGCGTTCCCGCGCGACTGGCTGGGGACCTGGGCTGGCGACGTGGTTGTCTACGGTCCGGCTGGGGAGACCGGCCGCTTCTCGATGGAGAGGATCGTCGCGGCCACCGCGGACCGCAGCCGGTTTGTGTGGACGACGGTCTACTCGGGGCCGTCGGGGGACCAAACGCGGGAGTACACGTTGCTGGTGCGCGATGCGGCGACCGGCGCCTACGCCATCGACGAGCACAACGAAATCGTGCTCGAGGCGCGCCTCCTCGACGACACGCTCTACAGCTGGTTTGAGGTGCAGGGCACGCGACTGCTCGTGCGCGAGCGGCTCGAGCCGGGCCCGGATGGAGGTCTCGGGTGGTCGTTTGAGATCGTGACGACGAAGACCGACGCTGTCGTGCCGACGGGGCGCGCGATCCCGGTCGAGAGTGCGGTCCCGACAGTTCTGCAGCGGGCTTGGTTGCGGCGGACCGGTGTGCCTTGAGGTCCGACCGCGGGAAGGTCAGGGCGGCCCTTGTTGGAGTGGGCCGCGGGCCCTGGCACTTCGCTGCGTTGATGCATCAGGCCACAGCGACTCGAGTCTGGGATGCGCGCTGCGTCGGGCGAGCCGCTTGGCCTCGCCAGTGAGTTCTCTTCCAAGGCACCCAGGGACCTGTCCGACCCGGTCGCGGAGACTCTGAGATACCGCCGCCGTGGACGTGGGGGTCGGGTCCGTGGGACCAGCTGCCCGTGGCGAGTTCAGGGCGCGAGGGTTCCGGTTGGGCGACCGGGCGATCGAGGTGGGGCCGCGTCGGCGGGGACGTGTCTTCTCTTGGCAGTTGCGCCAGCGAAGCCGCCATGCGGAAATCCGGCCAGCGACGACGTTCGGTCTTCCGATTCGCCGTCGATTCATGCAACGTCGATTCGTGACTTTCGACAGCGGTTGCGGAGCGCTGAGCGGTCATTGTTTCCGGCGGGCGACAGTGTCGTCCCCGCCGAAATCCTGTGACACGCAAGGGTAGAAACCCCTGTTGAAAGTCGCTGGTCATGTGCTGGCCCGCCGTTTCGGCAGCGCCAAAGACCGACGCCGGAGTTCGGCCGTCACCGCCCCTGCCCGCCGGTCCCCCGGGCGGGGGCCCCGGGCACCGCGAGCACCAACGCCCTACTCCACGTTGGCCTCAAATGCCGCGACGCTGACCCCCGCAACCAAGTCCGACGTCCCAGCCGCAAATACACGCGCGTGCCACGTGTACTCACCGGCCGGCACCTCACCGGGCAACACCGCGCTAAACAGCACGCCCCGGAGCGCCGTCGGCCGCCAGCTCGCGGCATACGGCGTGGGCACGACCGAGGCCCCGCCGGGCACGAGATACACCACGCTGCCGGTCGCACTCTCGAGCATCACGAACGCGTCGACCGGCGACGTCGTCGAGCCCGGGTGCACCGTGACGCTCACGTCGAGGCGCTCGCCGCTCCGCAAGCTGACGTCGTTGACGGCGAGCTGGAAGCCCAGCGCGTCGGGCCGTGCCTTCGGATCGGTCGGGTCCCCGCCACCTATGACCTCGGTGCGGTCACCAAACCCGTCCTCATCGCGATCATTGCCGATGCGCAACCCAGTCCCGCGTGGCACGACGGTCCACGTCAGGGGGTCGCTGGGGCTGGCCATCGCGCGGAGCGCGTCGGCGGCGAGGACTTCACCGTCGAGGTCGCCGACAAACTGACCGAGGATGCGGTCGTAGACCCAGCCCCGCGCGACCCCACCAACGGTCCCCTTGACCACGAGATCGGTGCGGCCAGAGGGCGCCGCGGCGAACGCGACCATGGTGGCGACGGCATCGGCCTGGCCAAAACGCGTGACCGGCGCCGCATCCACGATGGTTACCTGCTTGCCGACGGCGGCGTGGGTGTCGTGGCTGCGCGGTCCCGGTGGGTTGTTCGGGTCCTCGGGGTTTGGATTGACGTCGACCCCAAACCCGGTGAAAGCCAACACCACCGCCACAAAGTCCGCGACGGCTTGGTCCGAGCCGAAGTTGAAGATCGTCGCCATCGCGCGTCGGACAATCGTGTCCTCGCGCCCGTCATTCATGTACCCAAAGCCCGTCTTGCTCTCGAGGCTGGTGAAGTCGGTGCCGATCTTCTCGTAGAGATTGCGCCAGCTCTGCGCCTTGTTGCCGCGGTGGATCGTGGTGTCGTCGGGCCGGAGCGCCAAGTGCGATTCGCCGTTGGGGCCCTTGGGAATCGTGACGAACTTCGACCCGTCCCAGCGCCGATGGGTGGTCATGCCAGTGGGCAGCGTGTGGCAGCGGACGCAACGCGTGGAGCCCGGCGCGGTCTGCGTAAACAGCCGCAGGCCGCGCTCGGCATTGCCGTTGGGGAGCTGCGCGCCCTCGGGCAAACCATAGCGCCCGGTCGCCACGATGCCGGTCAGCGGCAGACTGGTCGGCAAGCCGTTGTCGAAGTCCCGGAACGGGTTGGGCGGGTAGGTGATCGTCGCCAAGAAGTCCTCAAACTCCTGCATCTCTGCCGGCGGCAGCGGCGCGTCGTCGGCTTGCAGGCTGACGTAGGCGGGCGCGAAGCCCTCGATGCCGTCCTTGTCGCCGCGGTGGTGGAACGGCTCGAGGCCGATGATGTCTTGCAGCGTCTGCGTGGTCATCGGGCCCTTCATGGGGTGCCAATCTCGGTAGCCACTGAGAAAGCCGGTGGCGTAGAGGTTGTGCGCGTTGGGGCCTGGGGTCGGTTGATGCTGGGGCGCCGTGACGTCGGTACCGAGCACCGCCTGCATGTCGCCCTGCGGATCGCCGAGGTCCCAGGCCAGCGCGTCCTCGCGGCCGTCGATGTGGCACGAGGCGCACGCCGCCTGGCCGAGGCCGGAGGTCTCGTGCGTGTCGTAGAGGTGGCGCCGCCCGACCTTGATCGCGGTCGGCGTTGGGTCGAACAGCGGTACGGTCGCGACAACGGCTTCGGGCAGGGTGAGATCGACCACCGCGACGGTGGCGGCGAAGCGGTTGAGCAGGTAGAGCTGCTGGCGGGCGTCGTCGAGCGCTAGGGCCACCGGGCCCTCGTCCAGTTCGATGCGGCCGAGTCGGTTGCCCGCCGGATCGATGACGATCAGGTTGTTGGAGCCCATACCGGCGACGTAGCCGCGCGTGCCCGTCGCGTTCCACACGATCCCGCGCGGATCACCGACCGAACGATCTCGCTCGGGTTGCGGCAGGCTCCGCACGGTGTAGTCGAGATGCGGGTTGAGGTCGACGACCGTGGGGTTCGCGAGATCGTCGGGGTCGGCGATGCCCAAGTGGACCCGGTGAAAGGTCCCGTTGAGGTTCGGCTCGAAGCGGATCTCGTTGGTTCCCTCGGTGCCGACGGCGGTGACATCGCCCGTGGCCGGGTTCACCGCCAGCGCCATGACGGCGTTCATCAGGCGTCGGGCGTCGCCGACGACACTGAGGCTGGCGGCGTCGACGACGAGGATGTCGCGATCGGGCATGTCCCAGCCGACGACGCGCAACGTCTCGCCCGCGCGCTCGCCGCTGATGAACCGAGTCCAGTCGGCGTCGTTGTCGTCGAGCCAGCGCCCGGCGGCGTTCTTGCGCACGATGAGCGCGACCGGCGGCGCCGGGTTGCTGCCGCCGGGGAGGTACTCCGGCCGGATCGTCGGCACAAACGACGCCAGGGTCGGCGGCTCTAGGGTCGGGCCACCGCTGTTGGGCGGTGGATTGGTGCCGCCGTAGGGCCCATCGCGAAACACTGGCACGCCGGTCAGCGGCCCCGCGGCGTTGCCCCCGGCCACGTTGGGGATCAAGTTGCGACGGTCGCCG
Source organism: Planctomycetota bacterium (assembly GCA_039029375.1). Taxonomy (GTDB): domain Bacteria; phylum Planctomycetota; class UBA1135; order UBA1135; family UBA2386; genus JBCCGH01. Next base: position 3,900 of record JBCCGH010000160.1, on the reverse strand, counting down.
CCGCTGATCAGGGTCGTGGCGTTGCTCGAGCGGAACGCCGCCACGTAGACCTGCGTGCCGTCGGCGCTGGCCGCCAAGGCCCGCGGCTCTTCGATGTTGAGCCCGAGCTCGCCGACGATCGTCCGGGCGACGGGGTCAAACACCACCAGCGTGTTGGCCTGGGAGCAGGAGACGAAGGCGCGCTGGGGAGCCCCGGCGAAGACCACGTCGTAAGGCTCATCCAACGTCTGCAGCGTCGCCACGACGCGCCGGGTCGGGACGTCCACGATGCTCACCGAGTCGGAGATATGGTTGACGACCCAGAGCTCGCTGGCCGTGCGGTAGCGGGCCGTGACGGGGTCGAGCCCGACGGGGACGTTCGCGATGGGCACGGGCAGCCCCGACGTCAGGTCAAACAGCTCGACGCGGTTATCCGGCAGATTGACCGCGGCCAGGGTGCCGCCGTCAGGGCTCACGTCCACCGCGTGGAGCGGTGGGTTCTCCCAGTTGACGAAGGACCGGGGCTGCGCCGGCAGGGTTACGGCGAGGAGGCCGCAACCCGCGACCAGGGAATGGGCGACCAGGGAATGGGCGACCACGGAGAGGGCCACGAAGCGGCGGCGAGGACGAGGCGGGGTCGAGGCCAAGGTTCACTCCTCGTGAACGCGCGAGGCGCGGTGCATGGGGCGCCGATCCGAACCCCGGAGCGACGCCGGATCCATCGGTGGCGCTGAGTGTAGCAGGCCGCGGGGCCCATACCCGCCCTGGGCCGTGCCAATCGCGTCCGCACCACCGCGCCCGGTTGGTGCGAGGATTTCGCATCCTCGCGAGGCCCTCACCTGAAGTCCCCTGCAATGGCCCCCAGCCCCATGGACCGCAGCTCGATGGACCGCACCGCCCCGGAGCGCGATTTCGCGCGTTGGCGGGCGTCCGGGGACAGCGTCGCGCTCGGTCGCGTGTTCGACGCGGTGGCCTGGGATCTCCTGGTGGTGGCGGGCCACGTGGCCGGGCGCGGGGATGCGGAGGACCTGATCCAGGGGGCGTTCCTGGAGGCCATCGAGCACGCGGGCCGTTGGGATCAACAGCGCCCGTTGCGCCCGTGGCTGATCGGGATCGTCGTGCGCCTGGCGCGGCGCGAGCGCGAGCGAAGGCAACGCCAGCGCCCCGATCCGGAACGCTTAGCGCGCCCCGCGCCCTTGCCCCCCGACCAACAGGCGGCGAGCGAAGAGGTGGCGCAGGCGCTGGAGGAGGCCCTGCGGGGGCTGCCGCCGAGCTACCGGCCGACGTTGGCCATGCGGTTGGTCCACGGTCTGACGCCGACCGAGATCGCGCACACGTTGGGCGAGCCGATCGCCACGGTGAAGAGTCGGCTGCAGCGCGGGCTGGGAATGCTGCGCCGCAACTTGCCGGTGGGCGTCCACGCCGGCATCGCCGGTGCCGCGCTGCCGCCGAGTCTCGCGGCCGTGCGGGGCACGGTCGTGCAGGCGGCAGCACGGGTGGTCCCGGCGGCGGCGCCGGCGGCGGTCGCAGTGGGGGCAGGGACAGGCATTGGAGTGATGATGGTCATGCAGAAGACGACGGTTTGCGTGGCGGGAGTGTTGGCTTTGGGGGGCGCGTTGGCGCTTTCGCAATGGAGCTGGGAGCCCAGCCCGAGCCGCTCGACCGCCGCACCCGATCCCCATGCGAGCGGTCAGCTGGCGGCCTCCGCCACCGCCGAAGGAGCGGCGCCACTGCCGGGCGGTGCGGACCGCCGCACGATCGATGCGGTGGCAGACAGCGTGGAACCGGCGAGCACCGATGGGCTATGGCAGGGGCGCGTCGTCGACGAAGCCGGCCAAGGCCTGTCCGACGTGACCGTCTACCTGGCGTTGCCGGGCGCCAGTGGCTTCGACCGTGAGTCCGCCTTCCTCGTGCGTCTCGATCACCAGGCCGGGGCGCTGCACCGGCCGGCGCAGGGTGTCGTCGAGGTGCGCACCGGCGCCGACGGCGCGTTCGCGTTCGACGCGGCCACCGACGACGTCCCGCGCGTGCTGGTCGCGTGGTCCCCAGACCGGGGCGCGCAGTTCGTCGACCTCGAGGGCGGCGTCGCATGGCCCATGGAGATCGTGCTTGTGCAGGGGCAGCGACTCGGCGGCGTCGTCCGCAGTGGCGTCGATCGCGCGTTGCTGCCCGACGCCACGGTGTCGGTCTACCCCGAGCGCAGCGGGATGCCCATTGCGTTCCTGGAGACGGACGCCCAGGGGCGCTTTGGCACCGTGCCGCTGCGACCCGGCAAGTACCGGCTACGCGTCAAGGCCGACGGCCACGCGGATACCGGCGCCGATGCCGTGGCCGGCGACTTGGCGTTGGACGTCGAGGTGCCGGGGATCCCGATCCTCGACGCGTTGCTCGTCGACGCGAGCGGTGTGCCATGGACCGCCGCGCAGGTGGCGGCGCGACTCGGCCCTGGGGCTGCGGTGAAGTGGACGCTGACCGAAGAGCCGGCCGACCGTTGGACGACGGTGCGCGTTGGGCAGATGAGCCGCGGGGACAACAACTACGTACGCTTCGACGCCGACGAGGGGCGAATTCGCAGCTCGATCGAAGACGCGGCTGCCACGCTCCTCACGGCGTGGCGCAACGGCGCGAAGCTGGGTGAGGCGAGGGTCGACGACTTTGGCGCCAGCCGGGTCGCCATCGAGTTGGCGGCACCGCCACGGGTCACCTTGGACATCGCCGTGCGCTTTGACCCGCCGCCGCCAATTCCGCCCGACGTGCACGGCAGGGTGACCGACCCCGTGGGTTGGTTTCTGCCCCAGGACGCGCTGGCCGAGGCGGCGTCGACCCACGGCGCGCTCACCTTCTCGGTGCCCGCATCGTTCCAGACCCGCGCCTGTGGTGTGCTCGTCCAGGCCGTGGGCTATGCCGACCACTTCTCCCTCGTCGAGGTGCCCGCGCAGGGTGGCGCTTGGGGCGAGATCACCCTCCACCAAGCCCGGCGTTTGGCCGGCCGCGTAGTGGGGCCCGACGGGCGCGCGCCCGCGACCATTCTGATCGCCATCGTCGGGAGCGACGGGGCGCCGGTCATGCCGCAGAACCGTGCCTATGGCGATGGCCGTGACGACGGCTCCTTTGCGTTCGCCAGCGTGCCGCGGGAAGCATTGCGGCTGATGGTCATTGCCGACGGCTGCGCGCCGGCTGGTCTCGACATCGCCGCTGGCGGCGACCAGGAGATCGAGATCGAGCTGGACGCCGGCGAGCCGCGTCCGGTCATGGTGCCGGGCCACCATGGCGCGCACCTGCGGATCCTCGACGCGGCCGGCCAACCGTTGCTCGATGATCGGATCACCGGCGTCATGCGCTACGGCCGCTTGTCCATCCTGCTCGGCTCCACCGCGGTGACGATGGAGGCCTACCACCTGGCGACGGGTGATGTGCTCGGGCGCGCGCCGATTCCGGCGCACGGCCCCGTGGTCATCGAGGACTAGGAACTAGGCCCTCTGGGCCCTGAACCAGCGGACTGAACGAGAGCCTTTCTCGAAATCAAGCACCGCGTCACGGATCGACGGAATCGCCGCAGCCGCGCGGATGAAGTCTTCGTGTTGGGACCGAGATCATGTGCGAGGTCGAGGGGCGCCGGAGTTTGGGGGTGGAGATGGCGAGAAGGGGCTTTGGGGTGGGAGCAGCTCTGCCTCGGGCTCGGGGCAGGGCGGCGGGACCGCTCTGCCTATGGGGGTGCGGGGTACAGGATGGGCTCGGCGCGTGCGGTAGGCTCGGTCGGCGCGGGGGGCGGCCGCCCCCGGCGCCGGGGGGGGGGGGGGGCGGGGGGGGGGGCGGGGGCCCCGGCCCCCGGGGGGGGGGCGCGGGGGGGGGGGCCGGGGCGGGGGTGGGGGGGGGTGACTGGGCGCGTGACGGAAGGCTTGCGCTCCGCCGCCGCAGCAG
>JBCCGH010000159.1:0-22215 GCA_039029375.1 Planctomycetota bacterium | reverse complement strand
GCCAACGCTGCCCGCTGGCAGCGAAGGACGCTGGGCGCCGCAGCGGCGCACCGCAGCGATCCTGGACGCCGCGGGAATCGCCTACGTGGACTTGCTCGAGCCGCTGCGGCGTGTGCCGAACCTACCCAGCGGCCGCCAGGCGGTGTACCACCTGCGCGACACGCACTTCAACGCCAAGGGCAACCAAGTCGTGGCCGATGCACTCGCCGCGTACCTGCGAAGCCGCTACGCGGGCGCGCTTCGGCTACGATAACGGCAGTGGATCCCGGCCCCCCCGAACCCGACCCTCCCGAACCCGGCGCCCCCGAACCCGGCGGCATGGCCGAAACACCCAACGCTGCGCCATCGCCGACGCCGCCCGCCAAAGCCCCCGACTACGCCGGGGTGGGTTGCATGCTGGCTTGGCTGATCGCCCTCTTAGCCCTCGCGGCCGTGCTCATCACCCAGCTGGCGAGCGCGGCCGAGCCAGACGAGGCGGACGGGGCTCCGGACGCCAAGGCGGCGACCGGGCAAGCAGCTCCGGCAGAACCGTCCCGAAGCGGTCAGGCCGGCTCGAGGCGCCGTGACCGCGAGGCTCGCCGCCGCCTCGAGACCGAGCTCGCGACTGCGCAGGAGCAGCTCAAGCAGTTGCGCCTCGAAGCGGCCGGGAGCGGCATGCCACAACTTTGGCAGGGCAAGATCGAGCGACAGGCTCGGCACGTCGCCGACCTCAAGCGACAGCTTCGGGAGCGCTGACCTGCCCCGCCGAGCAGGCCGCGCGGCGCGCGATTACGACTGCTCGGTTTCGTCGAAGAGCACCACCCCGTCGAGCTCCAGCCGCGCGACATGGCGCGACTGGCTGACCGGATCCAATGGCGTCCAGTACCGGGGAAACTTCACCGTGGCGCGGCGGCCCGGCAGGGTGCGTTGGAGGTCGGCGAGCACCAGGCCGCGCTCGAGGCCGCGGTTGATGTAGTAGAGCCGGGAGTCGCCAGCCAGACGCAGGTACACGTCGTGGGTCCCGCCTTCGTAGACCCTCTCGACCTCACCAGCGACGATCTCGCAATCGGTTTCGGCAACGATGGGCACAGGGCGCAGAGCCAGTCCGACCATGGCAAATGCCGTGGCGGCGAGCACAATGCCCACGACTTCATAGCGGCGCAACATGCCCGGTATCCTACACCTGGATCGCCGGACCGCCCGGCCTCGCTGCTGCGGGCAGTTGATCGTCCGGCTCGTGGCGCCGGTGGTGTCTGATCCGCCCGCCTACCACCCCCGACGACGTTGCCATGCTCGATCGCACCCGGCGCCGCACTCCCACCCTCCTCGGTCTAGCCCTCGTCGCGATGCCCGCGGCGGCGCAGCCGCACGTCGCGGCTGGGCAGCTGGAACGTCGCCTCGCGACACTGACGTTCGCCGGCGATCTCGAGCCCCATGGTCAAGTCGCGATCGAGTACGGCGCGCCAACCTGGCGGGCGGAGTATTCGCACCGCCTACAGGAGGGTGCGGCGCAGTCGTTCCGGTTGGGCCGCGACCACTGGACCACGCTCCACACCACGCTGCCTCTGGAGCTGGGCGGCGCGACGGTGCCGGCCGGCACCTGGTATCTCGGCCTCCATCGCGATGCCACTGGGCAGTGGTTCTTGACGTGTTTGAGCCCCGCGCGGGCCGCCGCGGCGGAGATCGGGCCAGGGCTCACCGAGGCCCCCCCCGTCGACCACCGCGCCCCTCTCAGCTGGGCGCCCCGGGCCACCTCCAGCACCCAGCTCGCCATCGAGTTCGCACCGGTCCCCGGCCAACCCGGCCAGGCTGCGCTCACCCTTACGTGGGGGGACCACTCGCTGCACGCCGAGCTCGCGGCGCCGGTCCAGCCGCGGGCCCCCGTCGGCGTCGCCGAGTTTCGCCCTCTGGACGCGGCGGCGGCGCGACGCACGGAGAGTGGGTTGGAGTACGAGATCGTGGGCCAGGGCGACGGCACACCGCCCACCGTGACGGACACGGTAGAAGTGCGCTACACCGGCTGGCTCGCCGATGGCACGCTCTTCGATTCGACCCGCGACCGGTCCATCCGCCTCCCGGTCGCCCGGGTGATCCCCGGCTAGTCGGAGGGTCTCCAGCTCATGCGACCCGGCGCCCGCTTCCTGCTCCATCTGCCCAGCGAGCTCGCCTACGGCGCCGCCGGGGCACCGCCCAGCATCCCGCCCGCCAGCGACCTGATCTTTGCTGTCGAGCTGCTCGCGGTCGCATCGGCGGACGACACCCGCACCCCCGGGCGGTGAGCCCGGGCCCGTGCTATGAGGCTTTCGCGCGTCGAGCTGCGCCAGAGGCGCCGCCCTGATGGCTGAATGACTTCTGAACGGCCTGCTAAGATGCTGTGGGCGCCGACTGGCGTCCGCCCCTGCCCACTGCCCTCCGTGGGGAGTCTCTGCCCGTGCGCATCGCTCAGATCACCCTTTCTCTCTGCCTGGCGGCCCCGCTCACCGTCGCCCAACAGGTGGCGTTCACCATCGACGGCTTCGCCGCCGGCGATGGCCTTGGCAGTGCCGTCGCGGTCCTGGGTGACACCAACGGCGACGATCTCGATGACCTGCTCCTCGGCGCGCCTGGCGCCGACGCTCCCGGCATCGACGCCGGCACCATTCGAGTCCTGTCGGGAGCGGATGGCAGCACCCTGTGGTGGCGCCCCGGCGATGCCGCGGGCGACCGGTTTGGTCACGCGGTGGCAAGCGCCGGCGACGTCAACGGGGACGGCTTTGCCGACGTGATCGTGGGCGCCCCGGGGAGTGACCGCACAGCCCTCGACGCCGGCAGCGCCACCGTGCTCTCCGGCCGCGACGGGCAAGTCCTGCACGTGTTCGACGGCAGTGCCGCGGACGACGGCTTTGGTTGGGCCGTGGCCGGCGCCGGCGACGTCAACGGTGATGGCTACGACGACGTGATCGTTGGCGCGCCGCGGTCCGACGGGGTCGGCGCCGACGCCGGCTCGGCGCACGTCTTGTCTGGTCTCGACGGGGCCGTCCTCCACACCTTCGCCGGCCTCTCCGCCGGAGACCAGCTCGGCTACGCAGTGGCCGGCGCCGGCGATGTCGACGGCGACTGCTTTGCCGACCTCGTGCTAGGCGCGCCCACCGCCGATAACGGCGGCGGCGACAGCGGCGCCGTGTGGGTCCACTCGGGTGCCGATGGCAGCGTGCTACTCCAGCAGCTCGGCGCGAACGCGGGCGACCAGTTTGGCTGGTCCGTCGACGGGGTTGGTGACGTGGACGGCGACGGCCAGCCCGACGTCGCAGTCGGCGCGCCGTTGGCCGATGACGCCGCGCCCGACGCCGGCCTGGCGACGGTGCTCTCGGGAGCCGATGGCACCCAGTTGCTCAGCCATTTCGGAGACGAGCCCGGCGAGTCATGCGGGTGGTCGGTGCGGCGTGCCGGTGATGTCGACGGCGACGGCCGTGGCGACCTCGTCATCGGTGCGCCGGGAGACAGCAAGGCCGGGGCCGGCGCGGGAAGTGCCCGCGTGGTCTCCGGCGCCTCCGCCGTCCGGCTCCACACCTACTACGGTCGCAACCCGGGCGACGCGTTCGGTACCTCGGTGGGTGGTGGCGGCACCATCAACGCCGACGGCTTCGGCGACATCATTGTCGGTGCGCCCGGCAGCGACGACGCCGGCGCCGAATCCGGCCAGGCCGAGGTCTATCTGATTCGCGGGTTCGACAACCTCGGTCTGGCGGTCACGCACAACCCGGGGGCCTCGATGTCGTGCTACGGCACAGACGTGGCGGGGGTCGGCGACGTCGACAACGATGGCGTCCCGGACTACGCCGTCGGCGCGCCGTTCCACAACGTTGACGGCGCGGTCTGGGTCTACTCCGGCGCCGACCACACGGTCCTCCACACGTTCATCGGCCCCAACCCCGACATCTTCTTCGGGATCGAGGTGAACGGCGCGGGCGACATCAACCAGGACGGGCACGCTGACATCATCGTGGGCGCCATCCACGAAGACTTCGGCATTCAGGACACCGGCATGGCGCAGGTCTACTCCGGTGCCGATGGGTCCGTCTTGCGCACGTTCTACGGCACCCAGTTCCGTTCCCACATGGGAACGGCCGTGGGGACGCTCGGCGACATCGACGGCGACACCGTCGACGACCTTTACGTCGGTGTCGGCCTGCACCAGGGCGAGACTGGCGCGATCTGGGTCTACTCCGGCGCCAGCGGCAATCGGCTTTACTCGCGCGAAGGCCAAGTCCAGGGCGAGTGGTTCGGCTGGGACGCCGCGGCCATTGAGGATCTGGACGGCGACGGGATTAAGGATCTGGCGGTCGGCGCGCCGTCCGGCCAGGTCAGGCCCACGCCGGGCACGGGCTACGTGCGGATCTTCTCCGGCGCGTCCGGCACCCCGATCGCCGAGCTCCGCGGGCTCAACCCACGCGATCGCTTTGGCTGGGTCGTGGCGGATGCTGGCGACATCGACGCCGACGGTTTCCACGACATCCTCGTCGGCGCCGACGGCCACGACCTGCCCGGCGAGATCGTCGACGCCGGCTTCGCCCAAGTCTTCTCCGGCCGCGACCGCTCCCTGCTGTTCGAGTTCTTCGGGACAACGTCGCTCGAAGACATCGGTCGCGCGGTCGGCGGCGCCGGCGACGTCAACGCCGACGGATTCGACGACTTCATGATCGGCGGAGTCGGCGTGTCGCCGGGAGGGATCACCGAGGCCGGCAGCGCGTTCCTGTTCTCCGGCCGCGATGGCAGCGTCTTGCAGCGCTTCGACGGAGTCGCCATCGAGGACAAGATGGGGGCGAGCGTCAACGGGATCGGGGACATCAACTTCGACGGCTACCCCGACGTCCTAGTGGGCGCTCCTGGCGTCGATCTCCCGAGTCTGGACGCCGGTGCCGCGGAGGCCCACGTGACCGCCGTCCGGCCGAATCCTGGCTCGCTGCGCCTCATCGGCGCGGCTTGCCCCGGCTCGACCGGCGACCTGCCGCGCACGGCCCTCTCGGGCCGCCCCGCCGTCGGCGAGACCTTCGTCACGTCCCTGCGCGCCGCCCTGCCGGGTTCGTTCACGCTGCTCATCCCCGGCGCCGTCCGGCTCGCCTTCCCGCTCTCCGGACTCGGCGCGCCCGGCTGCACGCTTCTCGCCAACCCGGCCTTCGTGATTCCCGTGCCCATCGACGCCACGGGGAAAGCGGTGTTCCCCATGCCCGTCCCAGACATGGTGGAGTTCGTCGGGGCCACGTTCTACTTCCAGTGGATCATCGTGGACCCCACGGCGAACCCGCTCGGACTCGTCGCGACGGACCTCGGCCGCGTGATCATCGGGACGGGCGCCTAGAAACTAGCACACGTCGGGATACATCTTGGCCAGCGGGAACGCGTGGCCCTCGAGCTGATCGCGGCACCAATGGCCGACCCGCTCGCGCACGGCATCGGGAACATCCTTGTGCCGCTCGGTGCTGCCGCTCACAAATAGCTCGGCGTCCGTCTGCAGGATGTGCGGGGGGTGCATCTCAAACGCGGTCCCGTGCTCCTTCATGTAGCCAAAGCTGCACTTGCTCACGACCTGCTCCATCTCCTTGGCGCTGAGCGGCGCGATGTCCAAGAACGCGGCGACGCGTTCGGCGACACCCGCGAGATCGCGCTTCATGTCTTCGAAGAACACGAAGAGCACGTTGTCGCCTGCGGCCGCCGCGTCCCACCAGCTCTGCACGTGCGCCGGCCACGTCCCCCACCACATCAACTCGTCCGAGCAGAACCACTTCTCGGTGACGTCGAGCGGCGGCGCAAACGTGCCGACGTTCGTCGCCACGAAATCCACGCAACTGGCGAAGCACGAGACCGGGTGCCGGGCGACGTACACGTACTTGGCGCTACCCGACATCGGGCACGCGCTGGCTGGCAAGTGGGTCTTGATCACCCGGCACGGCCGCGCGTCACCCACCACTGCGGCCTCGTCGATGGACACGCTCTTGAGGGCCTCGAGCCAGGGCGACACCGAGTAGAGCGTCCGGCCGGTCGCCACCAGGTCGCCCTGGCCGCGCAGCGCAATCTCGTACACCAAGTGCTGCATCCAGGTGGTGCCGCACTTCATCTGCGTCGCCACGAACACGTCGTCCGGGCGCGGCTGGTATTCCAGGGCCTTGGCAAACGACTCAGGGCTGCACGTCCCGCGTGGCCCGGGCACGCCGCCTTCGACAAAGGTCGCGTTCTCGAACTTGAAGCGGCTGGTCTTGCCGAGAAACCGCAAGATCGGGAACAGGAGCACGCCGTGCACCCGCAGCGCCTTCTTGAACCCCGCCCGGCGCGCCGGCGTGGCCCCGTAGTACGCCAGGCCGCGCGTACGCGCGTCGCCCCACGCGAACACCGCCGACAGGTGGATCATCTGCACCACGAGCACGGCGATCGCAATGCCGGCCAACAGCCCGACCCACTTCAGAGCATCCCAGACGTCGAGTGCGAGCATCGTCGCTACTGTGCGTGTACCGGGCTGCGGTCAGCCGCGGCCGGATTTCCGGCGGGTCGGCTTCTTGCCGCTCGTCGCGCTCCGCGGTCCTTTGCTGGCACTCGCTTTGGTCGCGCTGGTTTTGGCCGCTTTGGCCGACTTCGTCGCCTTGGTCTTTGGCGCGGACGCGATTGCCCCGGTCGGCGGCGCCGACGGCAACACCAGCGTGGGCTCGGCCGAGCGCGCGCGCGTCACCGCGCCCAGCGTCTCGAGCAGTTCCTTGGCCAGAGCGCCGCGGCGGCTCTCGCTGCCAACGCGTTCGGCGGCCTGCGTCACGTCGGCCAGCGAAACGATGCCGGCGAGCTTGCCCGCGCGATCCACCACGAGCAGGCGGCGCAACTGATGCTTGCGCATGAGCTCCTGCGCGCTCGCCACCGTGTCGGTTGGCTGGCAACTCACCACGGGCGCCGCCATCGCGGTCGACACTTCGATCTCCTGCAGCACCCGACCTTGCATGCACGCCGCCATACACACGTCGCGGTCGGTGACGATGCCGACCGGATGCCCGACGTCGTCGACCACCGGAACCGCGCCGCAATCTTTCGTCCACATGGTCTCCGCCGCCTGGTGCAGCGAGTCCTTCTGCCGACAAGAGGCCACGTCGGCCGACATTACATCCGCAACTTTCATCCTGAATCCTATAGTCGCACGGGAAACCTGGGGGTCTACGGGCACACCCCGGGCCGCACAACCCTTTTCTGTCTGACGCACGCGCGAGCCCCGCCTCAGCAGGGCCGCGGCATCGGACTCAGGTCTGCGAGGAAGCAGCGGCGCGGACGCGCTCGATCTGCGCCCGCGGCACCCGCCGCAGGTCCCAGGCTTGACCCACCCGGGTCAGCAGCAAGACCCACCACTTGGTTGGGTCAAACTGGTACCACCGCACGCCGTTGCGATAGTCGGCGGGAACGGGGTGATGAAATTTGTGTTAGCCCTCGCCCAGCGTGAAGCGCGCCAGCCAGAAGCTTTCGCGCGGGGCGCTGGCCGGCGCGAACGGCCGCTTACCACCGAACAGGTGCGCCACCGAGTTGATCGAAAACGTCGAGTGCCACTGCAGCACGAGCCGCAGAAACCCGGCGACCAACAGGGCGCCGATCGGGTCGCCCCAGAGCAGCCCGAGAAGCAGCGGCACGACGCCACCCATCACGATGGCCAACGCCACATAGTGACGGTGCTGCAGTCGGACCAACGAGCTCCGCTCGAGGTCAGCGACGTTGTCGCGCACGTCGTCGGCGGCGTCGCGAAAGATCACCCAGCCAACGTGCGACCACCAAAACCCTCGCGTCGAGTCGTAGGGGTCGCCCTCGCGGTCGGTGTTGGAGTGATGCATCCGGTGATCCGAAGACCACTTCAGCGCCGAGTTCTGCACCGACGCGGCACCAAACAACAGGTAGAACAGCCGCGCCCCGACGCCCGCGCGATAGCTACCGTGGGAGAATAAGCGGTGATACCCGCCGGTGATCGACAGGCCGCACGCCAAACTCCAGAGGGCGCCGAGCCCCAACGTCCACCAAGAGAACTTGACGAACACCAGGTAGAGCACCGCAGCGACGGCCATCAGGTGAGCGAACACCAGGAAGGAGAAGTTCACCCGATTGATCGGATTCTGCGGCCGCGGGGCCGTCGCCGGCGCTGCCGGCTCGCCCGGCCCGGCTACCGGCGCCACGGTCTCGATATCGAGGCGCTCCGCCTCCGTTGCCACACACTGTTCCATCAACGCATTACCAGCCGATTCTGAGGATTGGCTGCCCTGCCGGGCCACCAACGCACCGTGTTCAGGGCAGAACACTAGGTCGGTCTTGACGAGTTGCCACCACAAAGATGTCGACTCCGGCGGCGGAAGCCCTGCACGGGAAAACCGCAGGCCAGGGCCACTTCGCCTCCTTAAACGCCCTTGACGGTGTGGGCACCCGTCCATCGCGTGGGCGACGGAGGGCTCCAGTGAGGAAGACGCGGTGGTTTCTCCGACAAAGGAGGCATGTCGTCGACCCCGCTGGACCGCATTGGCGTCGTCGCGATCGGCCGGAACGAGGGGCCTCGCCTGCAGGCCTGCCTGCGGTCGCTGCCGCCCGGGCTCGGCCGGATCGTCTACGTCGACTCGGGCTCCACCGATGGCAGCCCGGAGTGGGCCTCGGCCCAGGGCGCCGAGGTGGTCCCGCTGGATTGTGCGACGATGCCGTTCACGGCAGCTCGGGCGCGAAACGCCGGCTTTGCCCGCCTGATGGAGATCGCTCCGGCGGTTCAGCTGGTGCAATTCGTCGACGGCGACACCCATCTCCACCCGGACTGGATGGCGACGGGCATCGGCCACATGGACCGGCACCCTCCCATCAGCGCGGTGTTCGGCAGCGTCCGCGAGAAGGAGCCCGGCGCCTCCATCTACAACCAGGTCTGCGAGGTCGAGTGGAACCTCGGCACGGCCGGCGAGGCGCGCGCCTTCGCCGGGAACGTGCTGATTCGCGCCGACGCGGTCGCTCGTGTCGGCGGCTACAACCCGGCGGTCATCGCCGCTGAGGACGACGAGCTCAGCGTCCGCGTGCGCCAGAGCGGGGGCCGGATCGAGCGGCTCCCCGCCGTCATGGCCTACCACGACGCCAACATCACCCGGTTCACCCAGTGGTGGCGGCGGGCGCGGCGGACCGGCTACGCCTACGCCCAGGTCAGCTCGCTGCATGGGCGGGCGCCGGAGCGCTATTTCATCGCCGAGGTACGCCGCACGCTGGCTTGGGGCCTCGCTCCTCTGGTCGGCATCGCGGGTGCCGTGTTCACGCCGTGGCCGGCGATCACCGTGCTCGCGGCCTATCTCGCGCGCGCGGCCCGCACCGGCGCACGCTGCGCCCGAGACGGCTGGCCCACGCGAGCCGCGGCCGCCTGGGGCGTGTCGTGCGCACTCGCCAGCCTGCCGCATCTGCTAGGCCTCCTGGGCTACCACGCCGACCGGGCCTTTGGGCGCCGCCCGGCACTGATCGAATACAAGTGATCGAGAAGAGGGTCATGACCGACGCCGCCACGCTGTCCCAAGATCGCCCCACCGAAGCCACCCCAGCCGCGCTCGAGCAGCGCGCGCCGCCGCCGCCAGGCGGTCCCAGAAGGCGCGACGTCGCCCTCCTCGGCGCGGGCTACATCGCCGAGTTCCACGCCGCGGGTGTGGCACGGGCCGACGGTTGGAAGCTCCGCGCGGTCTGCGACCGCGATCTCGAACGGGCGCGGGCGTTGGCGGCGCGATTCGGCGCTCCCGAGGTCTACGGCGACCTGGCCGAGATGCTGGAGAAGGCCCAGCCCAGCGTCGTCCACAACCTGCTGCCGCCCGAAGCACACTTCGCCACCACCAAGGCCATCCTTGAAGGCGGCGCCGGGTGCTACCTGGAGAAGCCCTTCTGCCTCGACGCCGATCGATGCGCCGAGCTCGTCGAGCTCGCCGACACCCACGGGCAGCCGCTCGGCGTCTCGCACAACTTCCTGTTCAGCCCGGTCTACCAGCGCCTGCAGCAGGACGTGCGGGCCGGGCGACTCGGCCGCATCGAACATGTCCACCTGGTCTGGCACAAGCCTCTCCCGCAGCTCCAGGACGGCGGCACCGGCGCTTGGATGTTCCAGGCGCCGGGCAACATCCTGACCGAAGTCGGGCCGCACCCCTTGGCCCACCTCCTGGACCTCCTCGGCGACCCGACGGAACTCCGCGTCGTCCCCGCGGCGCCGCAAGACCTTACGCGCGGCCGACGCTTCTATCGGCGTTGGCGCCTGCAGGGCGAGGCGGGCGAGGCAGCGTTTGACATCACCATGTCCTTCGCCCCCGGGCACACCGAGCACTCGATCCACGCGCGCGGCACACTCGCCAGCGCAACGGTCGACTTCGAGCGCAACACCTACGTGCGCCACCGCCACCGACCCTACCAGTTCGACCTGGAGCGCTGGGCCACGACCCTCGCCGAGAGCGCCAGCCTCGCCGCACAGGGCACCGCCACCCTGGGCAAGCTGCTCCTCTCCCGGGCCAAACTCTCGCGGTTCGGCAGCCCATTCGGCGACAGCATCGGCCGGGCGATCGCGGCCTTCTACGGCCAGCTCGACCAGCAAGTCCCCACGGGCCTCGGCGGCGACTTTGCCACGCGCGTCATCGCCCTGGCCGAACGCGCCGCCGCCGACCTCCCCACCGGCGAGGCGATCGCCGCGGCGACGCCGCCGCCCGCCACGACGGCGCCGACGACCGCGGTCGACACTCTCGTCATCGGCGGCACCGGGTTCATCGGTCGCCGGCTCGTCCGAGCCCTGACCGAGGCCGGTCGCGGAGTACGCGTGCTCGGGCGCAGCGAGGCGAAGCTCGCCCTGCTCGACGGGCTACCGATCGAAACCCAACGGGGCGGCCTCGACGCGGCGTCGCTCACCGAGGCGCTCCAGGGCGTAAAGACGGTCTATCACCTGGCCAAGGGCGCGGGCAATCAGTGGGAGGACTGGGTGCGCACCGACGTCGAGCCCACCCGCCGCCTCGCCGAGGCTTGCCTCGACGCCGGCGTCGAGCGCTTGGTCTACACCTCTAGCATCGCGCTCTATCACGCCGGACGCTCGGCCGAAGTCATCACCGAAGGCACGGCGGCGGACCCGGACGTCATCAACAGCAGCCTCTACGCGCGCGCCAAGCAGGAGTGCGAGAAGACGTTGCTCGAGCTCCACAAAACCCGAGGTCTCCCCGTTGTGATCGCACGACCTGGCATCGTCGTCGGCGAGGGTGGGCCACCGCAGCACGGCGGCCTGGCGCAGTGGCCTGGCCCCTCGCTGTGCGTGATCCCCGGTAGCGGGCAGCACCGTCTCCCGTTCGTGCTGGTCGACGACGTGGCCGACGCGCTCGCGCGCTGTGCCACCGCCGCCGACGTCGAAGGGCACACGTTCAACCTGGTGGGCGATGTCCGCCTCACCGCCGCCGAGTATGTGGACGCCCTCGAGCGCCGGGCCGCCGTGCGCTTCGACCGCTTCACGACGCCAGTCTGGCGGCTGTGGTTGGCCGAGCTGGGCAAGTGGCTAGTGAAGGTGGCCGTCCGACACCACAATCGGCGCTTCCCGGCCTACGGCTCGATCGCCGCGACCACCTTTGCGGCGCAGTTCGACAACAGCGCCGCGAAGCGCGGGCTCGGTTGGCAGCCAGAAGTCGACCGGGGCCGCTTCCTGGATGCCGCGCTCGACGAGCCCGTGCGGGCCCACCTGCGCGGCGGAGCGACCGGTCGTCCTGGCGTGTTCGGGCCGTGACTGTCAGACAGTCACCAGCGCCTCACCGAAGCGGGAAGTCGCCTTTGAAGCCCGGGTTGTGGTCGACGCCACCAACACCCGGCGTGTGGCCATGGGTCACGCGGTCCGGGTGCTTGACGAGGGTCAGCCCCTGCGGGGTCGCCCGAGCCAGCAGCGGCAGCCCAGTCGTCGGATCCACGCGCTGCAGGCTCGCGCCCGAGTCGCCCTGGTACCGACGCATCCACTGGCCGCCGACGCGGTTCGCACCCTGCATGGCCAGCGCGTCCCACACGACCGGCGCGTCGCCGGCCTTGAGCAGCTCGTAGTCGAGAGCCACGGTGAAGAGCGCGTTGCCCGACCCGTCGGTGACGAAGCCATTGGGATCCATCCCGATGCCTGACGTCACGCCCGCGGTCGAGGCGAACGCCGGGGCGACGCCGCGCGCCAGCGCGCCGGGCGGGTAGTCGGCCGACACGGTCAGCGTCGCGCGGCTGCGGAAGTCCACCCAAACGGTGTAGAGCGTATTCGGATCGGCACCGGTCACGCGGATACTCAGCTGGGTGCCGTCGATCGTGGCCTCGGCGTTGCCGAACTCACCGGTCGACTGCTCCAGGTCGTAGCGAAGCTGTGGTTGATGAAACGCCCCCATCGACAGGGCGGTGCCGCCACCGAGGGTGCCGGCAATGCCGAGAAGGCCGAGAAGGCCGAGAACGGTGGTGGGCGAGAAGCGAAGGTGTGGCATGTAACTCTCTCCGTTGGTGATCGAGGAAGACCCTCAGAATCCCCAGATCAAAAGCCGCGACGAAACCGCCGACAACCCGGTCGGTGACCTTTGCGCGGCGAGTGTCCCCGCCCCCAGGGCGAGACCCGGCACGGGAACACGGGGTGTGCGGCGGGCCCGTGGGATCAACCCACGGTGCCACCGCGACTTGCTGCCGTTGGCCTAGGGCGTGAAGACCAGCGGCACTGGGTTGCTGGTCAGGTTGACCTGCATCGTGCGGCGGTCGACCACCGCAAACGCGTGGTTGAGCGTCATCCCCATGAGCGGTGGCAGAGGCGGCAACGTCAAGGAAGCACTGGCGTTGCCAAGGCCGTCGAGTGTCCCGGAGAAGCCCGGCAGACCGGCCAGCGCCGTGAAGTTCAGGTATGCATCCGGGTTGAGCGGCAGCACAAAACCGCGACCCGCAATGCCCGGGGCCGTGCCCGACGCCGAGCCGAGCAGAGCGTAGCTGTTCTGCGCGTTGCGCCGACCGGCCACCAGGTCGAAGTCGACCGTGACCGACGACGAGCTCGACGCGGACTCGGTGTCAGCCCACAGGAAGCGGTCGTGATACTCGGCGCGGAAGACGAAGGCCGGCGGGGTCGGGACGACGGGGAAGTACTCCCAGACCTTCTGACCGCTCGCGTTGATCTCAAACAACCAGGCCTGCTGCGCACTGCAAACCAGCGTGTTGCCGTTCGGCAACCGCTGCGCGTTGGCCATCGCCGGTGAGTAGAACGCCGGGCGGAAGGGGTCCGTGTACTCCCACGCAAAGCCCGACGGTCCAAAGGCGCTGCCCGGCTGCACGCTGAAGGACGCCGGCAGACGCAGCTCGACGACCGACGAGTAGTTCATGCCAAACGGCCGGCCCGCTTGGTTGTTGAAGATCAACATGTTGCCCGCGCCGACCAACCCCTCGCGGATGAACGACGTGCCGTGCATGCCAAACAGCTTCTGGTCGTCGGCCGTGCCGGCGCCGTACGCTTGCGGGTTACCCCAGCGATACAGGATGTCGCCGCCGCGGCCGTAGGTGCCGCCGGTGCTGCCCGCGGCCTCGGCCGTCGTGGTCGAGTGGTCGATCAGGTAGAACTCTTCCTGAAAGAGACTGTTCACGACCACCAGGTCGCGCACCGGGTCGTAGTCCAGCGCGTTGCAGTGGTTCCACTCGCCATCGGTGAGGATGTTGCGGGGGAAGTTGATGTCGAGGAGCTCGGGGTGGTCGGCGACCACGCCGAAGTTGGCTTTCGAGGAGTCGAAGTCCTGGATCACGTGATCCATGAAGTGCCACTCCCAGACGACGTCGCCGGTCGTCTGGCCGGTTTGCTGCACCTCGATCACGGCGTCCGGCAGCCATTGCGAGCCGGCCAGCAGCGACGGGTCGCGGCCTGCGTCGATCGCGTCTTGCGCGGCCATCAGGTCCCATACCAGCAGCAGGACGTTGCCGTTGGGCATGGGCGCGATGTCGATGTGTGCCCACTGGTTCGGGCCCGCGATCGCGTAGTCCCACAGGATCGTGCCGTCGAAGCCGATGCGCAGTAGCTGACCGCCGCGACCCGGCACGGCGGGGCCGCCAGGCGCGTTCTGCGCCCGCAGGACGCTGCCGTCCGCATCCATGTAGGCGACCATCCCCGGGCCGCCCGTGCCGGCCCAGGTATGTACCACGGTGTTGTTGGTGTCGACCAGGAAGGTGTCGGTCGAGCCCAACGCGTTGTAGAGACGCAGGCCAGGGGCCGCGCCTTGGGCGGAAAGCATCGCGCCGGCGACGAGGGTGATGCCGATCGCCAACGCCTTGGAGGTGTGATTCATGGTGGTTCGCTCAGAAGCAGACGAGTGGCGGCGGAGCGTACCGCCTCACACGCCTGCTGCCCAGCACCGGCGCGTGTCAACCGGCCATCCGCCGCCTCGACAGCGCAGCAACACCCCCTGATAGCGCTACTTGAGCCTGCGCACCGCCTCGGCCAGCAGCGCCACGCCGAAGCCGGTGCCGCGATCCTCCCGCCACGCTGGCCCAGCCAAATCCACATGCACCCAGCGCGCGTCCGTGTCCTCGATGTGCCACCAAATGAACTGGGCCGCGCAGCTCGACTGCGCGTTGCCGCGATTCTTTACGGAGTTACGCATATCGGCAATCGGGCTGCGGAACTCCTTTTTGTAGAGCTCCGGCGCGAACGGGAGCGGGTGCACCAAGTCCCCGCTGGCGCGGCCCGCGTCCCCCATCAGCTGCTCCAGTGCCGCGTCGTTGCTGACGACCGCTGCATGCACCAGGCCTGTGGCGACCAACTGCGCTCCGGTGAGGGTCGCCGCGTCGAGCACGATCTCGGCGCCGAGCTTGCGGACCGCCCAGCTCACCCCATCCGCCAGCAACAGGCGCCCCTCGGCGTCGGTATTGTTGATCTCGACGGTCTTGCCAGAGTGCATCGTGAGGATGTCGTCGGGCTTGTAGGCCTGTGGCCCGATCGCGTTCTCCGCCAGCGCGAGCACCAGGTACAACTTGCGCCGCACGCCGCGCTCGGCCAGGACGCGGAAGGCACCGAGCGTTGCCGCGCTGCCCCCCATGTCGCCCTTCATGCCTTCCATGCCGCCGCGCCCCTTCAAATGGAGCCCGCCGGTGTCGTACGTCACGCCCTTGCCCACCAAGGCGACCGGCGCGCCGCTCGCCCGCGGCGGTGCGTAGGTCGCGACCAACAGGCGAGGACTCTCCACCGCGCAGCGGCCGACACCCCAGACGCCACCCAGGCCGGCGTCCAGCAACTTGGCACCGGCGAGCTCCGTGACACGGACGTGGTCGACGCCGCGCAGCATGGCGCGCGCCTCCTTGGCCATCGCACCCGGGTGCATCTCGGTCGGCGGCGTATCGACCAAGCGGGCCGCCTGGCGCGCCGCATCGACCGTGACCTGCGTGGTCTTGTCGATGGTGACGGGCTCGCCGCTGCGCGTCACCGCGGCCAAGCGCACGGTCCGACTCCGCTTCTGGCCGCTCTTGCGGCTGAACAGCGGCAACGCGCGCCCCACCGCGTTGACCACCGGCACCTGATGCTCGGCGCGATCCAGAACACAGAGGACGGCCGCGGCACGTTCGCCGGCAATCCCGGCGGCGCGCGTCACGGTCCGCACCGCCTCGGCGCGGGCCGGACAGTTATGCCGGGACACGGCATCCGGCAGCACGCCGACGATGAGCCGGCCCGGCTTGCCGTCCACCAAGGTCGCGCGGGTCGCCCCGCCATCCCCGGGCGCGACACCCGCGGCCGCGGCCTTCACCGCGGCGCGGAGGCCGACGGGCAGCCCTTTGGCAAAACGAGCGTTCTGAAACGCGGCGCGACTGGCCAGCACGAGAAGGGTGTCAGCGCCGCGCAGCAGCGCGGGCGCATCTTTGGCAAAGCGTAGCGTCGTCACCCGCGCAGTATGACGAAACGACGCCCAGCGGCCACTACGCGTTGCCCCGCCGCCACACTCGATCACTCGTCCATCAGACTCACGCTCTTCACGCCGGCGAACACCCGCGCGCCGGGGCTAAGCCCGAGACGCACCCGCGACTTCTCGGTGATCCGCGCCACGAGTGTGGTGCTGGCGCCATCGCCGCAGCGGAGCCTGACGATGGCCTGCGCACCGCCCGCGGGCTCAATGGACACCACGGTGCCGGCAAACACGTTGAGGATGCTGCTGTCGCGCGGCTCCCGCAGGGCCAGGCTCACGTCCCTCGCCGCCACCATCACGCGAACGCGAGCCCCTAGCGGACGGCGCACGCGCCCGACCCACACGTTCCCGGCGGCGGTCCGCAGCTCCGATAGCGCAAATGCTTCATCGTGCGCTGCCACGGTGCCGGCCAGCACCGCCGCGGCGCCCTCGCCGTGGGCGCCAAGAAGATCCGAGCTGCTCAGGACATCCTCGACCGCGCCGACGCAGCGCACACTGCCGCGGTCGAGCCACACCACACGGTCCGCGAGGCGCGCGACCTCACCCACGGTGTGCGTCACGAGCAGTGCCGTCAGCCCAAGCCGCGACTGCAGCTGCTCGAGCATGCCCATGATGCTGCGACGGCTGGCGTCGTCGAGCCCGGCGAGAGGCTCGTCCAAGAGCAACAGGCGCGGGCTTGCCAAGAGCGCCCGCCCGAGCGCCACGCGCTTCCCCTCGCCCCCAGACAAGTCGCGTGGCCGGCGCGGCAGGAGGGGCCCGAGACCGAGCCACTCAACGACTTCTTCGCGGCTGACGCGGCGTCGACGGCGCGGCGTGCGTCGCCAGCCAAAGTCCAAATTGGCGGCAACGTCCAGATGCGGAAACAGGCTCGGCTCCTGAAACACGAATCCCAAACCCCGGCGACGCGCCGGCAACCCCTGGCCGGAGCTGCTGTCCAGCCAAACCGAGTCACCGAACCGAATCCGGCCCCGACACTCGGGCTCGAGCCCCGCGATGCACCGGAGGAGGGTGGTCTTCCCGGCGCCGGACGCGCCAAACAATGCGGTCCAGCCGCCGGCCGCGGCGAAGCTCGCGTTCAGCTCAAACCCACCGCGCGCGACGCGGCAGTCCACAAGCAGCTGCACGGCGCCGGTCGACGTCATGGACGGACCTCGGCCCGACGGCCGTGGAGCGTGTACACCAGCCACAAGGTCGTAAACGACACCGCCAGCAGGATCGCCGCTAACACGTGGGCACGCCCGTACTCCAACGCCTCGACGTGATCGAACAACGCGATGCTCAAGACCTGGGTGCGTCCCGGCACGTTCCCGCCAATCATGAGTACGACGCCGAACTCTCCGAGCGTGTGGGCAAAACCCAGCGTCGCCGCGGTCACAAACCCGGGGGCCGCCATGGGCACCACCACGCGCACGAAGCGATCGATCGGCCCGGCCCCCAACGTCGCCGCCACCTCCAGGGGCCGCCGGCCCAGGCTCTCGAACGCGCTACGCAACGGCTGCACGACGAACGGCAGCGAGTAGATCACCGAACCGATCAACAGACCCGTAAACGAGAAGACCAACCCGGTCGCGCCGCCGGTAGCCGCGCTCCACGCCGCGCCGAGCGGACCGCTGGGACTCAGCAGCACCAGCAAGTAGAAGCCGAGCACCGTGGGTGGGAGCACCAGCGGCATCGCGACGAGCGCCGCCACGACGTGGCGCCAGCGGGCGCGACTGCGCGACAGCCAACAAGCCAACGGAGTGCCCAGCAGGAGCAGGGCCCCGGTCGCCGCTGCGGCCAACCGCAGCGTCAACCACACAGGACGCCAATCGAAGGGCCGATCGCCCGCGCCCGCCATCAACCCCGTCGGCCCAGAGCCCGCGTCGTCGCCATAGCCGAACGCGCGCAGGCGCTGTTGCACCTCGTCACTCTGCAGATACTCGACGAAGGCCGCCGCGACCGGGCTTTCACCGGGCCCGCGCAACCGCACGGCCTGCTGTTCGATCGGCTGGTGCCAATCCGCCGGCACGATCGACGCCTGCGACGGCACGCGATGTCGAACCAGCGACAGCGACACCAGCCCGAAGGCCGCATGACCCGCGTCGACCAAGTGCAGTGCCTGTGCAACGCTGGTCGCGCGCACCAGTCGGGCCCCCGGAACGAACCCCGCGTGCTGCAGAACCTGCATCGCGGCGTGGCCGTAGGGCGCCACTGCGGGGTTGGCGATCGCCACGGCACCCTGTTCGCTTCGCGTCAGCGCGCCCACGCTGGGCGCCGCGTTTCCGGCACCACACAGAGCCAGCCGCCCCAACGCGTAGGTGACCCGTGAGCCTTCCACCGCATGCCCGCTGCGCTCCAGCTGGCGCGGTCTCTCGACGTCAGCGGCGAGGAGCACCGCATACGGCGCGCCGTTTTGAATCTGCGCGTACAGGCTCCCCGTGGACGCCACGCTGGCCTGGACCCGGACGCCGTGCCCCGCCTCGAAGTCGCCGGCCAGGGCGCGCAGCGGCACCGCGAAATTGGACGCGACCGCCACCTGCAGCTCGGGCCGAGTGTCTGCGTCGACGCACCCACCAAGACTCCAACCCGCCAGCACCAAGGCGGCGCACCGGGCCCCGGGCAAGCGGGCGGGCAGTAGGCTCCGGCTGGTCATCGAAGCCCCCGCAGCACGGCCGTTTGGGCCGCGAGCCCTTCGGCGAAGCCGCGTCCTGGGCCGGGCGCGGCGGCGCGGCCCCCACATGGGCAACCGCGCGAAGGCGCGTCAGTCCGCGCCGTCCTTCTCTTCCTCGCTCTCATCCTCAGCGACTTCATCGCCGAGGGGTCCCACGATGTCCGACAGGTCGGTCACGATCGTATCACCCGTGCCATCGCCCTTGTCGGCGATGCGCTCGGCCCGCTTCCGGGCTTTCTCCTCGCGCTGTTCCTGCTTCTTTCGCTCGCGCAGACGCTTCTGAAAGCTTGGATTGGTTTTTGCCACAGGGTTCAGTCTTTCGGTCAGGGTCACCGGAGGGACCAGCTAAAAAACCGCTGCGAGACGCGCGTTCGCCCCGCGCGCCTCGAGCACCATGCCGCGATGTAGATCGCCTAGGTGGAGCTTACCATCGATCGCCGCCGCCGCGACGACCGCCCCCTCGACCGCCCCCCCGGTCGCCGCGATCGCCGCCGTAGCCGCCGCCGTAGCCGCCGCCACCGCCGCCGAAATCACCACCACCGCTCCGAGGGCGCCGCTCCTGCGCTTCGTTCACCTTGAGGGTGCGGCCATCCAGCTCCGCGCCATCCATGGCTTCGATCGCGGTTTGAGCATCCTCCTCGGTCTCCATCTCGACGAACGCGAAGCCGCGAGAGCGGCCGGTGTCGCGGTCCGTGATGACGCTCACGTTCGCGACCTGCCGGCCATCCCCGCGAAACGCCGCGGCCAAGGAGTCTTCGGTCGTGTGGTAGGACAGATTGCCTACATAGAGTCGCTTACCCATCTGTCATTCCCCACCAGGGGGCTCATCTGCAAAGGACCCGCGCACCCCACCGGCGGGAGGAACACCTCCCGCGCCGACGCTCGGGCGCTCGCCCGAACCTCCGCCGGCTCCTCCTTGCGGGGGACGCAAGGCCCGGGAACGCGACGGCGGTCAACCACCGCGTTCACGACTGACAAAGAACCCGGACCCGAGCGCGGAGCCGCGAATCCAGCCGCCCCGTCCCGGAGGGTGAGGCGTCCATCCGCAGTTGCTGGCCGAGGCCTGACGGCGTCCGCCGCCCCGGCACCCTGCCTCGTGACACACGAACACGACGATCGCGGCGCGTCCCGTCGAGAACGGACCGCGAACCGAGAACGCGCTTGGCGAGAGCAGGACGAATGGGACGGCGGCCAACGCGTGCGGGGAAACGGTGCTCGCGTCTGCGATCCGGAGATTTCATTGTCTCCGCCAACCCGCGCAGCTTCAAGGACAACGCGCGTTCACGGCTCTCGCAATATGAAACCCCGGAACCCCACCGCGCGCACGGCGCTCACCTCGAACTCACGGTGCAGGTAGTCCAAGAACACTCCCGCGGCCGGCAGCGTCGCCGCGTCGCGGTACTCTTGGAGAGTGGCCTCCGCCGCCGCGCTCAACAGAATGCGCTCGCCGCGCCCCAAGCGCGCCCGAAACGTCTCGGTCAGCCGGGGCAGACCGGCCAGCAGTGGACCGGCGCCAAACCCGACGAAGGACGGGACGGACACCGGCTCCACTTCCGGGAGCGCGATGGCGCAGGCCTCCCGATCAAAGTAGTCAGCCATCAACAGCGTGACCGGCCGCCCCGCGGCCAGCTGACGAACGCCGGCAGCGTAGCTCTGACTGCGCTCAGGCCGGTCGTGCAGGGCGATCCCCGAGGCGGCCAGCGCCACGCTCAGCAGCGCCAGCCCCCACAAGACACCGCGCGGCACCGTGAGGACAGCAAGCCAAGCCGCGGGCCATGCCAGCGGCAGCAGGTACGCGCCGTGGCCGTCGATCCGCCGCAGCGCCAAGAACGCCATCGCGCCATAGAGGACTAGAGCGACCGCAAACGCGCCGGCAAGCGGCCGGAGCCCAGGCGCGGCGAAGGCGGTGAGCCACGCCACGGACAACGGCGCAAACGGCCAGAGCCACTCCCGCCAGACGCTACCGAGGAGCCACTCAGGGTGCTCCAGCGCCTCGGCGGCGTACTCGCCAAACACGGCAAACGCGCCGGCCGTTGACCACCGGCAGCCGAGAAGACTGCCGATCGCCGTTGGGCCCAGAGCCACCCACACCAGGTGCATCGCGCTGAGGGCGGACGCCGCCCGCAGCCGCTGCGCGCGAGACGCCGACCGCGGCACCGCCCACAGGAGCCCGACCATGAGCACCGGGAGGGCGATGCCCGATGCGTGCATGAGATAGGCGAGGCCCGAGCTGGCCCCCGCGAGCGCCGCGCGCGCCGGCGTGACGCGCGCGCACAGACGCGCGGTCGCCCAAAGGCTCAACCCGGCGAACAGCGTGAACGGCCCATGGATCTCGACCACGGTCCCAAAGAAGACGATCGCCGGACACAGGGCCGTTAGGACCGTCGCGCCGAGGGCGCTGCGCCACGGCAAACCAAACCGGCGCCCTGCTAAGTGCAGCAGGACCAGGCCGCCACAGGTGGCGACGGCGCTGAAGGCCGCCGTGGCCTCGTATTGAGGCACATCGAGCCCAGCCAGCAGCTCGCTCCAGGTCCCGGCGAGCGGCAGGTACAGGAAGTTCGCGGTGACGCGGTCCCAGACGCCGTGGCGCAGCTGCATGAGGAGGGACGGGCCGTCGAAGCAACCGGTCCACTGCATCCAGCCGAGATACAACGCCAGCGCCCCGCCGACGAGCGTGATGACTCCCAAGGCTTCGGCGAGCCGCGTCATCGAGCGTCCCCGCCGCCAGAGGCGAGGCCCCGCACGACCGCGAAGCCGGCAAAGCCCTTCGCCGCCACCGGCTCTAGCACAAACCGCTCCGACAACGTGCGCATCAGGGCCGCCGCGGCCGGCAGCTTGGAGAACTGCGGGTGTTGCGTCAGCACCGCGTGGGCAGCAGACGTGAGGTAAACCTGTTCACCTCGGTCCAGGCGGGCGCCGAGGTCCCGCGCCATGCGTTCGGACCGCACTTCCACGGCCGCCAGCCCCGCGGCGATGGTGCGGCCGAGCTCGATGTAGGGTGTCCCGCGCAGCCACACCGCGCACGCCTCCACCTCCACGGCATCACCAGTGGTGAGCAACAGCATGGGCTGGTGCTGGGCCAGCTCGCGCACGCCGTCCGCCCAAGCGCGACAGCGTTCAGGTGCGTCGTGGCTCGCGACCGCCAACACGGCGAGGGTCCCGCCCGTCAGGGCCAGCACGATCACCCACCGCGTTTGCAGCGCGTGCATCACAAGCCACGCCGCGGGCCAAGCCAGCGGCAGCAAGTAGGCGCCGCGTTCCTCTGCCTGCGCCAGCATCAAGAACGCCGTGGCCAGGTACAGCCCGATCACGGCCGCGAAAATGAGCGCCAGGCGGCGCGTGCGATGGTGCAGAACCCCGGCGAACCAGGCCACCGACAGCGGCGCGAACGGCCAGAGCCACTCGGCCACGACGGCGCGCCACAGGCCTTCTGGGTGCTGCAGCGACCACAGCGCTTGGGACCACAGGAACTCATGCACGAAGTCCGTGGCGGGAGCCGTGCCCAGCAGCCGCGGCGCCGCGGCGCTCACGCTCGCCACCAGAGCCAAGTGCACCGTCAGAGCGACGACGGCGAAGGAGACATCACGGCGGCGCTCGGCTCGATGGCCGCGCCCGAGAAACATCGCCAGCAGGAGCACCACCAGCAAATGCGCGCTGGCGGGCGCGAAGTAGGCCAGCGCGGTGGTCGCGCCG
>JBCCGH010000158.1:0-22290 GCA_039029375.1 Planctomycetota bacterium | reverse complement strand
GGTTGGCGTCCAGTGCGTGAGAGGACCGCTGTGGCAAGGAAGACGAGCGATCGACCGCGGAGGCGGGGTGACGCCCCGTCGAGCAGTCTGTCGCTCGCCGGCCTCAGCCGGCAGGCGCCTCTGGCGCCTGTCTGACGCTGCCAGAGCGGCTCTGGCGCGTGCTGGGCGTGAAGACTCGCGCATGGTCCGGGCTAGGGCGCGAACACCGCGAACTCGAGCCCACGCGTTGCCGTGAGGTTGAACGCGCCCGCGGGGTCGACGGCGAAGAACTGGGCCGCCAGCGTTACCGCGGGCGTTGCGGCTGGAATGGGCACGCCGATGCGCGCGTTGCCGCTCGCGTCGGTCACTCCGTTGACCAGGAAGAACGGCTGGCTCAAGTCGATCAGGATCTGCAGCCCCGGACCCACCGGCAGCGGCCCGCGCACGCCGAGCAACAAGGCAAAGGCGGCGCCGGGAGGCGCGGCTTCCATTTGCAGCTCGAAGTTGGGGTTGCCACGGTAGGCCGCGCCGAAGGGGCGGATCGTCGGGGCGATGCCGCCGGTGCCCGGGGTCGCTTCGCCGTAGCGCGTCGATCGGGCGGATACGTCGAGGGTGTAGAAGCCAAGCTGGCGGTCGCTGAGGTAGACCACGCCAGATGGCTGAAATGGATAGACGCCCCAGTTCCCCAGGAAGCCGCCAGCCGTCGAGTCGTCGAAGAACCCGATCTCTACCGGGTTGGCCGGATCTGCCAGGTCGAGGACGCGATAGCCCTCGCCGTACCACGAGACGTGAGCGACGCGATCCAACAGCAGTGCGTTGTGCGGCACCGCGGTGCTCGGGCCCGTGCGCCACGTCGACACGAGCCGTGGCAGCCGGGGATTGCTGATGTCGAACACCGACAGAAAGCCACCTCTCGACTCGCTACAGGTTACGACGAAGCGGTCGTCGCGCGTTGGCCAAGCATTGTGCGCCACGGTGACCGACGCGGTACCCAACCCTGTCACCGCGGTCGGGTTGCTGACGTCCACACTTTGGTACTCGCTGTCAAAGATGCGGGCGACGTGGGCGACGCCGTTTTGCACCTGCATGTCGTGGATGTAGGTGCCACCCATGCTGCCGATCGCGACCGGGTTTTCGGGATCGGTCGCGATGTCCACGATCGGCGAGGGGCCGGTCGTGCCCGACGCGTAGAGCCGCCCCGTGGTGGTGTCGATGGTCACGTTGTGTGCCGACGTAAACGCGGCGCTCCACTCGTTGACGAGCACTGGGTTGTCTGGATCGGTGAGGCGGATGATCTGCAGGGCCCCTCCGGTCGGCGCGTCGCTGACCACGTAGGCGTAGTCGCGGTAGGTCCGTATGTCACGACAGCACGCGCGTGGCCCGGCGATGAAGGCGCGCTCGGTCGGTATCGTGGGGTCTGTGCAGTCGAGGACGTACGTGCCGTTGTTGGCGCCGAGCAGGGCGTACTCGCGGCCGTCAGGGGCGACGTAACCCCACACGTCGTTGTAGTCGTCGACGGGGTCGAACCGCCCGAGGAGGGCTGTGTTGCTCGCGGTTTGGGCGGCGGGCCACGCAGTCAGCGCGAGCAGCATCGCGATGGTGGCGGGGATGATCGAGTCGTTGTGACGAGGCCGCCCGGCGAGGCCAGGCCGAGAAGGTAAGCGTGGTAGGCGGAGTGTCATCAGCAGTGTCCTGCGATCGAGCATACTGGTGGTGTGATTCAGGCAGATGGGGCCTTATCCGCGAGACATCGGCGCCGGTCGCAAGGCGGGTCGCCGCAGGCATATTGGTGGATACGGCGAGGACGACGCAACGCTGCGAGCGGCGCTGAGGGCCGTGGATAAGGCCCCAGATTCCTGAATCACACCACTAGGTGTGGAGCTGATGGAGATTCCAGTGCGGGAGCCGAGGCGACCGCGGCGTTTGACCGAGACGCGACGCCGTCGCGGCGCGTGGCTCGCGACGGACATGCTCTTCCAACGGCATCGAGAGGATCGCGGTCGGTCGCGGAGCCGCCGCGGGTTGGCCAGTGCTTGGCGGGGCCCCCTAGGCCATCAGCGCGGTGGGGACGCCCCGTCCCCAGGCGCTGGCACCGTTGGCCGCCGCGCCTAGGCTGACCGAATCTCCGCCCCCGGCGATGTCCGGCCGCCCTTCGAGCAGCTCCGGTCGATGTTTGCCGGAGCGCTCGGGTTGTCAGAGGACCCAGAGACGGTCATCGCCCGAGCGTCAGGTAGACGCCGTTGGTCACATCGGCCCGCCAAGGGGCGGCCGACGGGCCAAAGAAAGCCTGCAGCCCGGCGCGGATGCCAATGAGCCCAGGGTCGTCGGGTAGCGGCAGGGCCTGCGACCAGGAGGCCCCGGTCGGCTGCAGGGTTGCCAGGCCCACCATCGTCGGCGGGCTGATGTAGAGGTGACAAGGGCTCCCGGCTAGGGGAAGAGCTGGCGCCGGTGCCGCAACGACCAGCCAACCGGCGTTCCCCGGCGCGACGTCGTCGCCATCGACGACCATGACGGCGCCGAGCACCGGGTCGGTGGCGCGCAGTCGCGGTCGCCGGGCCGCGCCGCAGCCAACTCCCACGGGCTGCGCCGTTGCCCCCAGCGGCAAGCGCCACGGCTCGCGGCCTGCCATCCCATCGTCGGCCGCGAACACCAGCGCACCACCGACTAGGGCATAGTCGGAGGGGTCGGAGGCGCCGACGCCCGGTTGCAGGTCGGCGAAGCGACCCAGCTCGCCCGGCCGGCCCGTCGTCCACCACGGCTCGCGGCCAACAAGACCGTCGTTCGCGGTGAAGCAGACCAGGCGGGAGCCGACGGCCGTCAGACCGGAAGGATCGGACCCTGTGGTGCCCGGCAGCAGGTCGGCAATTAGCGCGGTGCCGGCGAACGTGCCGTCCGACCACCAGAGCTCTTGGCCGGTTGCGCCGTCGTCGGCGGTGAACACCACGCCGTTGCGGAGCGGAGTGAGGAGAAGCGGCAGGGAAGAAGTCGGCCCGAGGGTGCGGACCAACCGGGTCTCGGCGAACGTGCCGTCCGACGTCCAGAGCTCGCGGTCCGAGGACACGTCATCGGCGGCGAAGAAGAGTCGGTCCGTTGTGGCCACCAAGTCGCTCGGCGACGCGCCCCCCGATCCGGGCACTAGGTCACGCACCAGCGTGGTGCCGAGGGGTGTGCCGTCGGATCGCCACAGCTCGCGGCCGGTAGCCGCGTCGGTGGCGGCGAAATAGACGTAGCCGCGCAGCGCGACCAGCTCGGCTGGCGACGCGCTCTGTTGGCCTCGGTACACGTCGCGCACCATGAATGTGCCGGCGGCCGTGCCGTCGCTGCGCCACAGCTCGCGGCCCGGGCCCGGCACGTCGGCCGCGAACAGCACTTGATCACCGAGCACGGTCAGCTCCTGCGGGTCTGAGCCGACGCTGCCGGGGGCAATGTCCAGGACCAGGCGGGGCTGCGAGGTCGTGACGTCTAATGCCCACAGCTCTCGGCCGCCGCTGGGATGGTCGCCGGCGAAGAACAGCGTGTCGTCTAGGAACGCAAGGCGACCCGGACTGGAGATCGTGGCGCTGCCCGTCACCGCGATGCGCGTGCCGGCCGCGGTGCCGTCGCTGCGCCACACCGTGCGCGCTCCCGTCGCGTCTGCTGCGGTGAAGAACACCTCGCGACCCACCACGGTGAAGTCGCGCGGGTCCGAGCCCCCCGGCCCTGGCACGAGCTCGATGAGCGCGGTGCCCGCTGGCGCCCCGTCGGTTCGCCAGAGCTCCACGCCAGTCAGTCCGTCCTCGGCGGCAAACAGCGCCACGCCGTGCAAATCGACGAAGCCGTTTGGCGTCGAGCTCAAGGTCGGGCCCGTCAGGACGGCGATGTTGTCGACCAACCCCGTGCCCGCGGCGGTCCCGTCGCTGTGCCAAAGCTCTCGGCCATGCCGCCCGTCGTCACACGAGTAGACGACTTGTCTCGCCAGCGGATTGGCCGCGAGCCCCAGCGGTGACGAGTCACCACTGCCGGGGAACGCATCGGTCACCAGGGCGGTGCCTGCGGCGGTGCCGTCCGTGGTCCAGAGCTCGCGCCCGTCCGGTCCGGCCGCGGCGAACCAGACGACGCCGGCGGCGGCGATGAGCTCGCCCGGCGCCGAGCTGGCCGGGCCGGGCTGCAGGTCGCCGAGCAAGGTGGTGCCAGCCGTGGTTCCATCGCTGATCCAGAGCTCGCGCCCCAAGCCCGGTGCGATCGCGGTGAACACAAGTTTGGTGCCGAGCGGGGTGAGCTCGTCTGGCCATGCGTCCGCCGGTCCCGGTGCCAGATCGGCGACGCGCTGTGTACCCGGCACCGTCCCGTCCGTACTCCATAGCTCCCGGCCGTGTTGTTGGTCGACGGCGCTGAAGTACACGCGACCGGCCGCTGCGGCGAGCTCCGCCGGTGCCGAGCTTAGGGGGCCTGGCTCGATCTCCAGGAGTGTGGTGCCTGCGGCTGTACCATCACTGCGCCATAGTTCCTCGCCGTGGGCGAAGTCGAACGCGCGAAAGTAGACATCGGCGTCGAGCACCGTCAGCTCGCGCGGCGACGAGCCGAACCGACCAGGCATCAGGTCGAGCACTGTCCGCGTCCCGGCCGTCGTGCCGTCGCTCCGCCAAAGCTCGCGACCCGAGATGGAATCGTCGGCGCTGAACAACAACGTGCCACCCAGCGCCACCAAGTCCGCGGGTTCGGAACCCAAGCTCGACGAGCTGAGGTCGGCGACGAGCGTCGTGGCGGCAGCGGTGCCATCCGTCCGCCACAGCTCGCGGCCCGTGCCGTCGTCGGCCGTGAAGTACAGCGTCGAGCCCAGCGCCGTGAGTTCGCGCGGCCGCGAGTGGAAGGGACCCGGCGCGAGATCGACGACGATCGCGGTGCCCGCGGCGGTGCCGTCGCTGCGCCAGAGCTCGGTGCCGTCGTTCGTCGTGGCTACGAAGAAGAGCTGTCCTCCGGCCACCGTCAGCTGAGCGGGATTCGAATCGAACGCGCCGGGCATCAGATCGGCGACCAGCGCGGTCGATCCGGCGACGCCGGTCGTCGTAAAGAGCTCGC
The DNA here is from genome assembly GCA_039029375.1 of Planctomycetota bacterium. Classification (GTDB taxonomy): domain Bacteria; phylum Planctomycetota; class UBA1135; order UBA1135; family UBA2386; genus JBCCGH01. Next base: position 17,253 of record JBCCGH010000158.1, on the reverse strand, counting down.
GTCCCACGTCGGACCGGTGCGCGGCGAAGTAGAAGGCGGCGCCGAGCCAGGCGATGTCGCTGGGATTCGACGACGGCTCGGCGGCCGTCCGGGTGCCGTTGATGTCCGCAATCAACTGCGGCGCCTGAGCGGGGACCGCGGCCATGGCGATGCAGGCCACCGCCACGCACCGACTCTTCGTGAGGTGGGCCCGCCCGGTGCGCTGCCGGAGACCCGACCGAGATGCGACGTTCATGTGAGTGACAACCTCCACGGCGGTGCGCGTCAGTGGCCGATCGTGAGATAGACCCCGTTGGTGGTGTCGACGCCGCGCGGCGCGGTCGTGGGGCCGACGAAGCCCTGAATCGCCAGTCGGAGGCCGGCGAGGGCCGGCTCGGCGGGGAGTCGTAGGGTCACTGACCACGCGCCCGAGACCGGTGTGAACGGAGTGAGAAGACGCATGGTGGTCGGTGCCAGGTAGGTGGCGCAGGGGAGGCCCGGGAGCAGCACTGGCGGCCGGGCGAGGCCCATCATGACCATGCCGGCCGTGCCGCCGGGGGCGCCGTCGCCAAAGACCGTGAGAGCCGCGCCCAGGACTGGGTCCGTCGCGTCGAGCGAGGGGAGCGCCGCGCCGCAGGCCTGCCCGAGCCGCTGGGCGGTCGCGCCGAGCTCCAGCACCCACGGCTCCTGTCCGACGCCACCGTCGTCGGCACTAAACAGCAGCTTGCCGCCGCTGAGGACGAGGTCGGAGACGAAGGAAGAGGCCGAGCCAACCTGGACCTCGGCCAGCAGCTCCGCGGAGCCGGGTACTCCCGTCGTCCAATACACTTCCGCGCCGAGTCGCCCGCTGGCGATGAACGCGGCATACCGACTGCCCAACGGGATCAAGCCAACCGGTGACGACCAATTCAGGCCTGGGTTGAGATCGCGCAGCAGCGCGGTGCCGCCGGCGGTGCCGTCGGAGCACCACGGCTCCCTGCCGGTCATGCCGTCGTCGGCCGAGAAGAGGAACACGCCGCGCAGGGCGCCGAGCGCCGTCATGGTCACCGGCTCGCCGCTACCGGGTACGAGCTCGCGGACGAGGAACGTGCCAGCGGCCGTGCCGTCCGAGCACCACACTTCGCGACCGCGCGCGCCGTCATTGGCGAAGAAGAACACCCGCCGGCCCACCGCGGTTAGGTCGTGTGGGTTTGAGCCGGTCGTACCAGGCCACAGGTCGCGCACGAGCGTGGTGCCCGCGGTTGTGCCGTCGGTCACCCAGAGCTCGGTGTCGCCGGGGACGGCGCTCGCCACAAAGAACACCCGGTCGCCGGCGCGGCACAGCTCGACCGGATCGCTGCTGGCGAATCCCGGCGCGAGATCGGCGACTTGACGCACGGTCGCGCCGTCCGTGATCCACAGCTCTCTGCCGGACGCGCCATCGTCCGCGCTGAACACGACGCCCGTCGGCAGCGGCGTGAAGTCGGCCGGGTTGGATCCCGCGCTCCCGCTGCGAATGTCCGCGACCGGCACGGTGCCAGCCGCCGTGCCATCCGACCGCCAGGGTTCGCGGCCGCCGGCCGCGCCGCCTCGGGCCGAGAAGTAGAGCAGGTTGCCCGCCGCGGCGAGCTCCTGTGGGGCGGAGCTGGTCCTGCCGGGAGCGATGTCGGCCACCAGCATCGTGCCGCTGGGCGTGCCATCCGTGCGCCACAGCTCCCGACCGGTGCCGGCGCCATTCGCGCTGAAGAACACCGCGTCACCAGCCACGGTCAGCTCCTGAGGCGCCGAAGTGCCCCCTGGGCGTAGGTCGCCAAGTGGGATGGTGCCCGCGCTGGTGCCGTCGGTGGCCCAGGGCTCGGCCCCGGTGAGGCCATCGTCGGCGACGAAGACTAGCATCCCGCCGAGGTCGACGAAGTTGCCCGGCGCCGACGAAAGAGTCGCGGTCGCGGTCCCCGCCAAGTCTTCGAGCAGCACGGTCCCGGCCGTGGTGCCATCGCTGATCCACGGCTCTCTGCCGTGCGTCAGGTCGTCCGCGGCAAAGAACAGGCGGCCGGTCGCCGGATCGCCGAACAGCTCGGTGGGAGCCGCCCCGCCGGATCCAGCCACGAGATCGGCGACTTGCTGCGTGCCGGCCAGGGTGCCGTCGGAAACCCATAGCTCGCGGCCGAGGGCTCCGTCGTGGGCCGCGAAGAACGCGTTCGCTCCAACCGCGACCACGGAACTCGGGCTCGAGCTGCCGCCTCCCGGGACGATGTCGCGCACCTGGTATGTGCCCGTCGGCGTTCCGTTGGTGGTCCAGAGCTCTCGGCCCCACGGCCCCTCGGCACTAAACAGCAGAGTTCCACCGAGCGTGGTCAGGTCCTGTGGAGTCGAGCTGCCACTTGGGTTGATGTCGGCGACTGGGTAGGTCCCGACGATGGTTCCGTCGGTCGTCCAGAGCTCGCGGCCCCGCAGCGGTTCGGTCGCCGCGAAGAACGCCCGGTTGCCCGCCACCATGATGCTCCCCGGCAAGGAGCCGAAGAGGCCGGGCCAGATATCCGCGACTAGGCTCGTGCCGGCCGCGGTGCCGTCCGACTTCCAGAGCTCCCGGCCCGACGGCGTGAACGCTGAGAACAGCAGCGTCGTGCCCAAGACCGCGAACCCCTCGGGGTCGGACCCGATCGAGCCGGGGGCGAGTTCGGCGACGAGCGTGGTGCCGGCCGCGGTGCCGTCCGAGCGCCAGACCTCCGAGCCGCTGATCCCGTCGTCGGCGGCGAAGACGAGCCATGGCCCGAACGTGGTGAGGTGGTTCGGGGACGAGCCATTGGCCCCGGGGCGGATCGAGACCAAGCGCGCGCCGGTCGCGCCCCCGTCGACGACCCAGAGCTCCCGGCCGTTCGTCCCGTCGTCGGCAGTGAAGGCCAAGCCGGTGCCGAAGGGCACCAGGTGCTGGGGATTGGAGTCGGCGTCACCCGGGTTCAAGTCGGCGACCAGCGTGGTGCCGGCCGACGTGCCATCGGTGCGCCACAGCTCGCGACCCGAGGTCCCGTCGTCGGCTGCGAAGTACAGCGCATTGCCGACGACGGCGAAGCCCGCTGGCGTGGAATCGGCGATGCCCGGCGCCAAGTCCACGACCATGCTCGCGGTGCCCGGCACCTCGGTCGTCCGGTAGAGCTCTTGCCCCAGACCTGGGTCCCGCGCGGAGAAATACACGAAGGGACCAAAGCGCGCGAACCCCATGGGCTGCGACGCCAACGCTCCGGCCATCGGGGTGGTGTTGATGTCGCGCAACAGCGTCGGTGCCTGGCTGCGCAGCCCGCTCGCGATGCCACCGAGCGCGGTCGCCACGACTGCCAGTGTCAGCATTGCTGGGCTTTGCCAGATCGCCTGCGTCGAGCGGCGGTTCGCCTTGATCACGTCGAACTCTCCAAGAAACACGCATTCCACACGCGGCTTCAAAACCGCTCTCCAACACGCGGCAGCACCCATTGCCGCCACTGTCGCGACGAACCCAGTCGCTGGCCAGCTTGCACCGTCGCCCACCAAACGGCAAGGGGAGCCGCCGCTCATTGCCAAGTCCGGTCGTACGGTGCCGCGTCAAAAACCACCGCATTCGACTGGGCGAGGTAACGTCAACGCCAACCGCCACGCCGCCCCGCGCCGGCCGCCCTGATGACCCTGTCACGATCGCCGAGACCCATCACGCTGTTGGACGGTGCCATGGGCACCGAACTGCGGGCGCGCGGCGTTCACGTCCGCGACTACAAGTCGTCGCTTTGGTCGGCGCTCGCCTGCGTCGAGGCTCCCGACGCGGTGACGCGATTGCATCGGGACTACATCGACGCTGGCGCCGACATCATCACGGTCAACAACTACGCGGTGACCCCGGTGCTCTTGGCGCGCGAAGGCCGGCACGACGCGTTTGAACGGCTCACCGTCCGATCGGCAGAGTGCGCGCTGGCGGCGCGTGACGGCGCCCCAAGCGCGGTGCGCATCGCCGGCTCGCTACCGCCGCTCAACACCTCCTACGACGCGGCCATGGTCGGCAACGTCGCCGGGAACGTCGCCCAGTACCAGCGCATGGCCGCTGTGCTCGCTCCCTACGTCGACCTGTTCCTCTGTGAGACTCTCTCCACGGCCGACGAAGCGCGGGCGGCGGCCACCGTGGCGCAAGAGTCCGGGAAGCCGTTCATGGTCAGCTGGACGATCGATCGGACCGGCGAACGGCTGCGCGGCGGCGACCGCCTGGCAGCGGCCGTGGCGCGATTGGCAGGCCTCGAACCCATGGCGCTGCTGGTGAACTGCGCCAGCTGCGCCGCGGTCAGCGCCGCGATCTCGCACCTACGGGAGCTGACGGATCGGCCGATCGGCGGCTACGCCAACCCGGTGCTCGAGGAACCTGAGGGTGGGGAGCCGGAGGTCGTCATCGCCAACCCGATCACCCCGGCAGAGTATGCCGAGGTCGCCCAAGGCTGGCTGCGCGAGGGGGCCACCGTTTTTGGGGGCTGCTGCGACACCAACCCCGAGTTCATCGCCGCGCTGCGCGGCGCGCTGTGACCGGCGCGCTGTGACCGGCGCGCGACTCGCCTTCGACCAACCTCTGAGGCTCTCTAGCGGCCCAACGTCAGCAACACCGCGTTGGTGAGGTCGGCCCCCAGCGCTGTCGGCGTCGGGCCGCTCACAGCCTGTAGTGCCGCGGGAACACCCAACACCGTGAACTCAGCTGGGTTGGACCCTGCGGGCCCGATGCGGAGGTCGACGAACAGCTCGGCGACGCCGGCGGTGGGCGTGCGGTGCAGCTCTCGTCCTTCACCGCGCGCGTCGGCGCTGAAGTAGATCCAAGCGCCGAACCGGATCGCCTCGCCGGGTTGGCCAGAGGGATCTGCGAGCGGTTGGGAATTGAGGTCCGCGACCAGCGACGGCGCCTGGGTCGGTGGCGCGGCGGCGGTGAGCACCGCCAGAAGCGCAGCGGCGAGGCCGCGGAGAGAGGAGCACAACATGTTGCAAGCCACGGGAGACGGGGGTCGTTGGGGGCAGGACGTTCCGGGGGCTCTTTGCATCCCGCGGCCGCGTGTCCCAAGAAACCTCGTCACCCCGCCCGCCGAACCCCAGGCGCAGCCATCCCGGCACGTTGTCGGGATGGGAGTCGGGGCTCGTCAGCGGCAGAGCGTGACTTGTGCGCCCGGCGTCATGGCAAACCCGGCCGGTGCGCCGGTATCGATGATGAACGCCTGTGCGAAGAAGCTGACGCCAGCGAAGATCGTGCTGCGCGGCAGCGGGATGATGGCGTCGGCCGAGCCGGCACCGGCCATTCCCGATGTGCCGCTCAGTGGCACCAGGAGCTGCACGAACGCCGTGCCGAAGTCGATCCACGTCGTGCCGCCCAGCACCGGGATCCCTACTGAAGGCGCCGCCGAGATCATGATGAGGGCCGGTGCCGCGCCCAGACCGCCGTCGATCCGCAGCCCGGAGTTGCGGCTGCTGAGGCGGGGGAAGCCGCCGGTGCCGGAGAGCCGTGGCGCCACGCCGCCGGTCCCGGCGGTGGCGGTGCCGTAGCTCGTGGGCCAGTCGCACAGCGATACGGCGAGCAACAAACCGCAACTCTCCGTCGACTGCTGCGCGCCGATGATGACGCTGCCGTCAGCGCTGACTGCCCCCGGTAGCGCCGGCGGTGTGCCGAGCTGCAGCTTGCCATCGGGTGCGACGGTGAACGGTTCGGCGAGGGGATCCAGTTGCTGCGTGGTGCCGAGCTGCGTCGTTTCGACGTGCAGCAAGGTGCCGTTCAGCGTGCCGGTGCCGCTACCCGTGGCGGCGAAGTCGAGCACGCCGCGCGCGGTCTGCAAGAACGGGCCGCCCGGACCGGCCGCCGCCGCGACGCCGCTCTCCAAGTCCGCGGCACCCCAGGCGCCGGCCATGCGCGGCGCGGTGTGACCGCTGCCGCGGCGGACGCCGACGGTTAGCTCGATCGCGGCGCCGTTGCGCTGGCCCCAGAAGAAGACCTCGCCATCGGCCGACAACGCGCCCGTCGCCCCCTGCACCGTGAGCGTGCCGTCCGCCGCGACGGCGTAGCTGCCGCTCGCGGCATAGGGCGCCGTGGTAGCGGCGCCGCCGAGCGGCATGGCGTGGCGCGTCCCGCCCTCGGTGAAGCCGCCAACCCCGTTGAAGCTCGCGACGCCGATGTCGCTCTCCTGCGTGTAGCCAGAGGCGTCATTGCGATACACCAGCCGGGCGACGTGATACGCGCCGCTCAGCGCCGCCGCGCTTTGGCCGGACGACATGGCAATGGCGATTTGCGAGAACGCATCCACGGACACCGCGCTCTCGCGGCCGAGCACGACAACCGAGGTGTCTCCCCGCAAGTAGCCCGCCGCGGTGTCGATACCGGGCATCGCCGGGTTGAGATCGAACGTCAGCAACGCATCCGCGCCGACCGAGTAGATGCCTTGAATCGTCTCCCCGTACGACAGCGTCGGTGCGGCGCCCGCGCACACGATGTCGTCGGTGATCGAACCGCCGAAAGTGCCGTTGGGTTGCAGCGTGACCGTGCCGTGCGAGTAGGTGATGAGCGGCGTGGCGCCCGACGAGCACGGAGCTTCGAACTCGCTCGACAGCCCGGCGAGGCGGTAGGTCGCGTTGATCGGGACCAGACCCTGCGCGGGGGCGGGGCTGACGGCGAGCAGCAAGGCGAGGCCGGCCCAGGGGCCGAGGCTGCGCGCGACGCGGTGCCGCGGTGTGGGCGTGACGGGGTCGAGGTGTCGCATGGCTGGGTTCATCGTATCCGCCGCGCCCGTTCCGGCGGGCCCCGATCGTTCCCGGCCCGTCAGCGTCTCCCCCGGGCTCGATGTTCCGTCGGCCAGAGCGGACGTACGGTGCCGCGACAAGAACCGCCGCATTCGCCGGGGTGGCAGGCGCCGCCTGATCCGGTGGTTTTTGTCGCGGCACCGTACGTCCGCATTCACCTCCAGCTAGCGTAGCCATGAGCCGCGCCGGCCGCCCATCCTTGGTTCCGGCTCACACCACTGTGGTGATGACGCTTGCCGCGCTGAGCTCCGCCGACCGACTGCAACCCCGTGGACACAAGCCCAGGTATCAAGATTCCGATCGAGCAGCTCGCGCCAGAAACGCTGCACAACGTGATCGAGGAGTTCGTCACCCGGGACGGCACGGACCTCGTGGACGCCGATGAGAAGGTGGACCAGGTGATGCGGTTGCTGCGGCGGGGGCAGCTGGAGCTTTGGTTCGACACCGCAACCGCGACGTGCAATATCCTGGAGCGAGAGCGCCCGCAGGGTCGGTAGGTCGCGGTAGGCAGAGCGACTCTCGCTGCCACCGCTTGAAACTGCGGATCGCGCGGCCACGGGGCACTCACCTGCCGTAGCATGGTCGCTCGTTCCGACGAGGACGTGATGACCAACTCGACCATCGTCTTGGCCGCCGCCGTCGCCACGGCCGTGGCCGCCGCGACATCGCTCTCCATGTTCATCATCTGGGGAGACCGAACGGCACCGGGGCTCCAGCCCGAAACCGCGACGAGAGCGATCGCCGAACTCGAGCGCGAGATCGAGTCTCTTCGCGGCGAACTGGACGACCTGCGGGGGACGACGGGCTCGATCGTCGCGAGTTCCGAGCCCGGCCGCGTCACGGTCCCGACGGTGACGGACGAGCAAATTGCTGCGGCGCTCGATCGGTTCCTGACGGCCGAGGGTGCCGAGGGCGTCACTGCCAACACGAACGATCGCGTGAAGCAGTTGGTGGAGTCGATGGTCCAGGACGAGGTCTCCCAGCAGCAGTCGCCTGCCGCTGACGCACCGAAGCTGTCCCAGGTGGCCGCGACCCTGGAGCTCGAGCCCTGGCAGCGTGAGACTCTGGCGCAAGAGCTGACACGCGCCCATGAGGCGCACGTCGAAGTACTCAGCATCCCGGCCGCGGACGGCACCCTCCTGATCGACGACGTGCTGTCCGCCTACACGAACGCGGAAGGTCTCCCGCCAGAGCAGGCGCAGGCCAACATGATCGCGCTGTGGGGGCGCCTCGCAACGGAGGTCATCCCGGGCACCGCAGAGAGTTACGCCGACCGGATGACTGTCGTAGGCCAAGAGGTGAGCGCGGCGTTCCGGCAGCACCTCTCCCCGGCTCAATGGACCGAGTTCGAGAAGCTCGGGCTGGAGGACCCGACTCAGATCGAGCTGCCGGGGTCCGCCTGGGACAAGGCCTTCGAGAAATACGCCGTCCGGCGCCTGCAGAAGAAGTAGCGGCGCCTAGCCAGCTGGCGTAAGGCCTACCATGCGAACCGAAGGCGCGCCCGCGGGGGGCACCGCAACCCGATCACCGAGGTCCTCATGGAACTCCGAATCCAATGCTCGAGCCGTCTCTGCGGACCGACGTGGCTCGTCGCCGCAATCCTCGTCTGGTCCGTGTCGCTGCCTGGCCAAGCCTCGTGGACGCACCTCACGAATTCCCCCGGGATGTTCTATCACGGCATGGTCTACGACGCCGGCCGTGATCGGGTCGTGCGGTACGGCGGCCAGCCATGTGTGGGCACGCTCGGCGAAACGTGGGAGTTTGACGGTGGACGGTGGAGGCAGGTGATTCCGTTGGCCAGCCCGCCGCCGCGCCAGTTCACCACCCTGACCTACGATGCACACCGCAAGCGCACCGTCCTCTTCGCGGGCCTTGGTCAATGTTCCTGCGATGATCTTTGGGAATGGGATGGAACGACGTGGACCGAGCGCGTGAGCGCGATGCGCCCTGCGCCGCGATTCGGCCACATGCTTGCGTACGACGAGAGGCGGCGTTGCGTTGTGTTGTTTGGTGGGATCAGCGCGGGAGGCGTGCCGTTCGACGACACGTGGACTTGGGACGGAACGACTTGGCGGGAGCACACGCCGGCGACTCGTCCCCCGGCGCGCGACCGCGCTGGGTTGGCCTATGACCCCGTGCGAGGATGCTGCGTGTTGTTCAGCGGCACGACCGGGCCGAGTCCTGCCGACACGTGGGAATGGGATGGCACGGATTGGGCACTGGTGGCCGTCGGAGGGCCGCCCGGACGTTCTGACCCGGGGTTCGCATACGACCACCAACGGCGTCAGATGATCTTGTTCGGCGGCTGGAACGGTGTTTTCGGCTTCGGCTTCGCCGACACCTGGGGCTGGGATGGTCAGCAGTGGACACCGCTGGCGGATCGCGGGCCCACGGGCCGAGCAAGTCATGGAATGGTCTATGACAGCAGGCGCGGCCGCATCCTTGTCCACGGGGGGACCGTGTTCACCGCTGGGTCTTCGACCTGCTTCGACGACACTTGGGTCCTCAACTCGCCGACTCCGGGCTTCGCGGGCTTTGGCTCAGGTTGTGTCGGTACCGTTGCGGCCACCGCGACCGCCGTTGTGCCGTCGCTATCGTTGGCGTCTGCGCCGCCGGGTGCGGGGGGCGTGCTCGACCTGAGCCTCACAAACCTCGCGACTTCGCCGACGGCCATGGGGTTCTTCGTGTTCGGCGCCTCGCGTCAGCAGTGGAGCAGCCTGTCCTTGCCCTTGCCGCTTTTGACCGCCGGGTTGCCGAGCTGCTCGCTTTGGGTCGGAATGGATGCCGTCGTATCGGCGCCGGCGACAGCTGGTACCGCCAATCTGTCATTGCAAGTCCCCGGTGCCTCCACGGTCCACGTCCAGGGGCTAGGGTTGGATTCGAGCGGCCTCTCGCTATCCGGCGCGGCGACCGTCGATACCGTGCCCTAGCTCACTCACCAAGAGCTTGGCCTATGGGTGCCCATCGACGGTCTCGAACCCCCAAAGGTCGTGACCGCGTCGCTCGGATGCGGAGGTGTTGAGTTCGACGATCCGCGAGTGGATCGTGGGCCCATGCCAAACCACCTGCGATCCCCGTTCTGGTCCATCATGGGGATGAGCATCGGCGGGCTCGCGCTCTCGTGCTCGGCTCAGCCCCCGGCCTCCTGGCATCCGACGAATCCCGGCGGCGGCGGTTGGTTTGAGCGCGTTGCGGTTGGACCAACCGGGGTCGTGATCGCCTGCAGTGACCTCAGCGGTGCCTACGTGAGCCGCGACCGCGGGGCGAGTTGGCGCGCCATCGGCGCGCCGCAGGGTTTGAGCGTGACGCACGTGGCGGGCGCGGCGTTCCATCCGACGGACCCCGCTCGGATCTACCTCGCCACCGACGCTGGCGTGTTTCGCAGCGCGGACGGGGGTGCCACGTGGCAGCGGGGGTTCGCGACAGGCTACGTCGAGCACGTCGCGGTCGCGCCGCGGTCGCCGTGGGTGGTCTACGCCGCGCGGCACTCGGATTGGAACGTGGCCGATGGCCATCTCTACAAGTCGGTGGACCACGGTGTCTCTTGGCGGCGTGTCGATGCGACGTTCCCGGCGGGGCATCGCATCGTCGAGCTTCTAGTCGGACGCGATTCGGCGAGCACGGTCTACGCGCTGACCGGCGCAGGACGCTTCGCCGGCGGTCCCCGGGACGCCTTTCGAAGTACGGATGGCGGTGTCTCGTGGACTCGCATCGGTGGCGTGCTGCAAGGTCGCGCTCTCGACGTGAGCCTCGATCCGCACGATGCGTCGACGCTTTGGGCCACGGCCGACGACGCCGATCCCGGCGCATTCGGCCACTTGTACAAGAGCGCGAATCGCGGTCTGAGCTGGACCGAGATCGATCGTCGCGGGGGTCACGTGTGGGTCGATGCGGCGACGCCGGGAACCATCCGCACCTTCGAGTCTCGCTACACCTTCCCATGGGATCCGCGCGAGGGTTTTTGGGAGTCGACACAGGGCGGCATGCCCGGCTCTTGGACGCGCGTGGGCAGCGCGGGCACCTGGTCGACGGGGTGGTCGACTGCGTTTTGGGCGTCACAAGGCGCGACTGATTTCGGCGGCGTTGCCGCGGACCCTTCCGATCCGGGCGTGCTCTACTGGGTCAACAGTCAGTTCGCGTACGCGAGCTTCGATCGCGGTCGAACCGTCGAGCCGCTGTTCACCAGTGAACAAGGCGGAACGGGCACCGGTCGTTGGCAATCGCGTGGCATCGACAACGTGGTCATCATCGATCTCGCGATCAACGAAGCCCGTCCCGATGAGATCTACGCGGGGTTCTTCGACCTCGGTACTTGGCGCAGCCTCGATGGCGGCGACTCTTGGTCGCCGATCAACGACCCCGGTTCGACCGCCGGCTGGGTGGGGGCCGGCGGCCACACCTGGTCCATCGTCGCCGATCCCGCGGTCCCGGGCTTGGTGTGGGCACCGCAGGGCGAGGGGCCGCATGGCGACTCGACCCTGTTGCGCAGTGGCGATGCGGGGGCGACTTGGACCGCGGTGGGCGCGGGGCTGCCGGCGGCGCCGCTGCTCGGGATGTCGCTCGACCGCGGTAGTCCCGTCGGCAACCGCACCCTGTTCGCGAGCGCCGCCGGCGATGTGTACGCGAGCGTCGACCACGGCGCGACCTGGAGCCGGCGGCTCGTCAACGGGGGGTTGCGGTGCACGGCCGTGGATCGGCATGACCGTGACCTGATCTACGCCGGTGGTGAGAGTGGCCTGTGGCGCTCGACCGCGGCGGGCGCAGCGGGCTCGTGGACCGAAGTCGGTGCGCCGCGCATGCGTGGCGCTGGGTCCGGTCTACCGCTGTGGTTTTGGACGGGCGTCCATGACATCGAGTCCGACCCGAACGTTGCGGGTCGCGTGTACGCTGCGGTGACCGGCGCCGGCGAAGGGCTGTTCCGCAGCGACGACTACGGCGCGACGTGGACATCGCAGCCGATCCTCGTAGACGACTTCATGCGATGTGTCGCGGTCGACCCGAGCGACTCGCGGACGCTCTACGCGACCTCGTCGTTCGCGGTCGAGGCGGGCGGCTTCGACAACGGCTCGAACGGCGTCTGGCGCAGCGACGACGCGGGCGCCAGCTGGTCTCGCTTCAACGGTGGTCTCGACTGGCCCTTCGCGATCCCGATCGTCGTGCACCCGACCGACCCCGCGATCGTGTTCGTGGGATCGCCCGGCACCGGCATCCACAAGCTCACGCCGGGCCTCGCCAAGTGGACGACGTTTGGGCAGGGCTGCCCGGGCTCGGCGGGGACGCCGGAGTTGTTCTCGATGGGCCCGACGCCACGCGTCGGCGCCACGATCCAGATGCGCGTGCAGCCAGTGCCCGCAGGCGTGGCGTCGGCCATGGGCATCAGTTCCGCGGTTCAGGCTCCGCCCCTTTCGCTGAGCTCGATTGGCGCGCCGGGCTGCGGCCTCTTGCTCGACGTGCCCCTGTTCATCGCGCCGCTGTCGCCATCGGGCCTCTGGTCGGTGCCGTTGCCAGCGCAAGGGAGCGCGATCGGCGCGCGCTTCGTGCTGCAATCACTGCACGTCGATGCCGCAGGGCTGTCGATCTCGAACGGGGCCCTGGGCGTGATCGGGCAATAGCCCGCACAGATGTTGGTCGTGCGATCGCGCCCGGAAGGTCTCGATGATACCGGTGAGCTTCGAGGCGATGGCGCGATGGATGCTCGGAGAGGCCGGTGCCTGTCGCTTCATCCGCGAAGCACCGCTCGTGTCGCGCGCCCGCAAGAGGCGGCGATCGGACTCGCGCGTGCTCGTGGCGTCCGCCGCGTGCTCCGCCGCATCCAGCACCCATGTCAGGATGAGCTTGCGCTCGAGTCCATGCTGAGTTGCTCGATAGGGCGCGATGTGCGGTATTCTCCCGGTCACCGGATGAATGCCGATCTGGTCGAGGCGTTTCGGGCGCAGGGCGCAGTGTGTGCACGCCTCGGCGCGCCACTGTATGCCGAGCTGATCGCTCGCGCCGCGCAGGATCTCGGCGCGGGCGGGCGGGTCGCGGCGCTGGTCGGGGATTGGGCCGGCGATGTGCGCGCGGACGCGGTGGCCCTGCGGCTACTCGGCGCAGTGCACGCCCGGGTCCTCGCCGGCGCCGAGCCCGAGCTGGCCGCCCACTACCCGTCCGTTGGTGGCGTGCCGAGATGGCCCGCGGCGTGGCGGGCGTTCCTCGCGGTGCTAGACCGCACGCAGGTCAACCCGAGTAGTGCGGCCACGACGCCCGTGGTGAATCGCGGCCCGAGGCGGTCCGAAAGACGCCCGACCAGGGCCTGCGGCAGCGCAGCGAGCAACGTGCCGGCGGTGTAGGCACCGCCGAGCTCGGTGCTCGTCAGCGCGAGCGATTCGCGCATCGCGGAGTAGAACGTCTGTATCAGGAACGTCTGTCCGGGCGAGGTCGCCACCAGCGTCACCGAAGACACGCCGAGCATCACCCAGCCGTAGTACATCCGCATCGCGGCTCATCTCTAACCCAAGAAGGAACACAGCGCACCGTCGCCGCGCGCGCAAAGCGGGCCGGCGCACCGCCCGGCTCGCGAACTTCCAACTCGCTTGGAGCGCCGAGGCAGCCCTGCGGCTCGTCTGCCTCGGGAGGGATGTTTGGGCCGATCGCCTCGGCCCTTGGCGCGTCTTGGGGGACCGAGCCGAGTTTCGTGATGCAGCGCCTGGACCTCGATCCGCAGGCCTCAGACGGCAGTGCGGAATCGGATTTGCCCCGGGCAGACCACGGCCGCCGGTGAATGCGGCGGTTTTTGTCGCGGCACGGTACGTTCGGCTGCGACGACTACCGCAAGATTCCGCGCTGGCGCAACCACGCCGTGATGACCGGTTCGAGGAGCACTCCGTCGCCGCTCGTCCGGTAGTTGTGATCCGCGTCGGCAAACACGTGTCCGTCATGGAGCAAGTGCCCCTCCGCGCGCAACTTCTCCAGCTCGATCAGGCAAGCGCGGGTCGGAATCACGTCGTCGCGCTCGCCGAAGAGCCACAGTGTCGGCGTCTTCGACCGCCGCAGGACCGGGCGCGGATCAAACCCGCGCGGCCCGTCGTAACTCTCGAGCCGCCGGTCGGCCGCGGCGAGGCTTAGGCCTTCGCGCAGCCAGGCCGCGTGCTGGTCCTCCTCTCCCGCCGACACCGTGCAGCCGCAGCCGCTGACGATGAAGCCCACGTCGGGCGTCTTCTCCGCCACGAGCGGCATGATCCAGCCCGCCTGACTTCCGCCGACGAGGCCGACCCGCTCGGGATCGATCTCCGGCTGCTGTCGCAGCCAAGTGTGCGCGGCGGCGCCGTCGCTGGCGAGCTGGTCAAAGAGCTTTGCGCTCCCGGCGACGGTAAACGCGCGGAACGCCCCGGTGGACTCACCGCAGCCGCGTTTGTCGAACGCCAACACCGCGAGCCCCATGCGCAGGCAGATGCTGGTGTAGTAGGACCATTGCATCCGCCGACGCGTGGGGCTCGAGCCGTGCAGCTGTACCACTGCGGGGCAAGGGCGCTCGACCCCAGGGGGGATATAGAGCGTCGCAGCCAGCTGCACGTCGCCGGCGTCGATGCTGACGACGCGGCGCTCGACGCCCAGGCCGGGGGCGACGACCGGGTGTGGTGGCGACGGCAGGGCTTCGCCGTCGGCGTCCGGCTGGCGGCGCGCGACCCATCGTTGTCCCTTCGCTTCGACCGCCACTCCATCGACGCGACCCGCCGCGCCAAGCTCAAACACCACCCGCGCGGCGATGGGCAGCGGGCACTCCCCGTCGCCGGCAACGGCCTCGGTGGCGGACACCGGGAACAACACGGACCGCAGCCCTGCCGCCGGCAGCTCGACGCCAAGAGTGTCCCCGCTTTGCCGCGGCACCAGCACGATGTCGACCGTGGCACCGGCATCGGTGCGGTAGCGACCGCGGTAGCGCGCCCGGTGCTCCTTGCTCCACGGCACCACGCGCACCAGGTCGCACGCGACCGGGCCCTTGATCGCCGCGCCCTCGATCCGGCCGCGCAACGTCCGCTCATTGAGCTCGCCGCCAAAACGCGCGCGCGGCTCGCTGTCGCCGTCCACGACCCAGGTGACGCGACGACCGTCTTGGGCGACGCGCGCCGGCAACCGAAGTCCGCGCTCGGGCAGCGTGACGAGCGCCGAAAGCTCGTTCGACTCCCCAATGTCCTCGACCTGCACTTCGATCGAGACGAACTGGTCGCCCTGGCGGAAGCCACCGGCCCACCGGCCCGCAAGGGCCGGCGACTGTGGGGCGGCGGTCAACAGGCACAGCAGAGCCATCGCGTTGAGCATGGTGCCGATGGTCCGTGGCGGCGCACCACCGCGCTAGGATCACCGGCGCCCCTTGGAACGTTCGAAGCGGGCCGATGCGGCTCGCGTCCGCCAAGCACCCGGCGTCATCCCGGTCTCGCGCCGCACCACCCGGCCCATGTGGCTTTGGTCGCTGAACCCGCACCCCAGGGCGATCTCGGCCAGCGTGCGGTCGGTATGGTCGAGGGCCTGGAGGACGGCGTTCACCCGGAGCCGCCGAACGTAGTCCCCGATCGAGCAACCGAAGCGGGCGCGGAACTGTCGCGTCAAGTGCGCCGGGTGCACGCCCACCGAGGCCGCGAGATCGGCAAGCTGGGGACTCGCGAGGAACTGACCCTCGAGCCGATCCCGCACCTCGTCGAGCCAACGTTTGGGGCGGCAGGACGACAGCCGCTCGTGCGCGCGTAGCGCGCTGGCGACGATGGAGAGCACGAGCCCCTGCGCCGCGAGTCCCGCGGTCCGATCGGGCTGCGCCAGCTCGCGCTCCAGCGAGCGCGCCATGCGCGGCAAGCTTGGCTCCATCAACTTGCAAGGCGCGCCGACCGCCGGTCCGGCGAACTCGTCCCAGACCTCGGGCTCGAGCTCGATGTTCAGGCACGTCACGTCCCGCGGGCCAAAACGGTTCAGGTGCTCGACGCCGGGCGGCTTCACCATGACCGACCGCGCATCCACCGTGGCGGAGCGCTTGCCCCAAGTCTCCTCGTAGCACCCAGAGAGGGGGAGGCACAGATTCGCGCGCCGATGCGCGTGCTTCGGCGTCGTCAGGTGGGCGGAGTAGATCGCGCGATTGACGCGCACTCCGGCCACCGAGACCTCCTCGAGCCGCTCGCCCAGTTGACCCGTTTCGACCTGCAGGATGGCCATGACCCCATCGTAGAGCGGCTGGCCCGATGGCGCCTCGCACAGGACATCACCGCGACTCCGTCAGTGCGCCACCACCCCAGTCGGCGTGCCGATCACCAGCGGCCCGGGGGGCATCAGCTCGATCGGTTGGAAGACGAACGTCGCACCGCGCGGCAACGGCGGCAGCGCGAAACTGCGCGTCAGAGTGCGACCCGGCGGCACGACTCCCGCGTCGATCACGAGCCCCGGCAGGGTGAGCCAGAGGTCGCCGAACGGTGTAGTGATCGGAGCCACCGGAACGTTGGCGAAGACGGCGAGCAACGCCCCGGGCGTGCCGTGGGCGACTTCGGTGAACGGTTGCCCCGACGCAACACCCTGCGCCTGCACCCAGGGAATGGCCGTCTGCGTCACGGTTCCGGTTCCGACGATGGCGGGGGAGCCGTATGCGACGAGCGACACGGCGGGGTCGATCCGCAAGCTCCCGCCGACGAGCTCGAGCGCCGGCACTCCGCCGTTGCCGCCGGCCAAGGTCGTCGCCGCACTGCCCGCCACGGTCAGCCTGCTATCAATCGCGTAGATTGCCCGCATCGCCGGCCTGGGCGACTGGGCATCCGCACCGATCACGCTGCCGCCACTGACGGCGATCGAAGCGTTCAAGCCCAGCAGCACCGACCCCGACGTCGGATCGCCGAACCCACCAGCCATCACGCAGTCGACAAAGCTGACGCTGCTGCGGGTGACCGTCAGGTCGGTGGTCTCGACGTCGTTGAACGCGACTTGGGCACAATCCCGCACGAACCCGGCGGGGACGTCGACCTGTTCGAAAACGAGGGCTCCAGCGCAGTCGAGGGCGGCCAGCGGGAACGCCCCGGTGCCGATCTCGAAGACACCGCCGCGCATCGCGAACACCTCACCAGCGGGTACGCCCGAGATCCGCAGTCCCTCCAACGGGGCGCTGGAGTAGATCGTGACGCCTGGATCGCAGAGGACCGCGATGCCCTTGTCGACGATCACCGGGCTGTAGCGAGCCGGACGCACGACCAAAGTGTCGCCCGGGTTGGCCCGCTGCGCGGCGAGTTGCAGCGCCCGACCGCCACCAGAAACGACGAAGACCTGCTGAGCCGCGGCCGACGCGCAAATCGCGGCCGCGAAGAGAACGGGGCACCAACGCATCGGAGGACCTCCAGTGAAGAGAGTATTGCTGGCTCCGCGCCCTCGCTAGCCCGGATCATGCGCGAGTCTTCACGCCCAGCACGCGCCAGAGCCGCTCTGGCAGCGTCAGACAGGCGCCAGAGGCGCCTGCCGGCTGATGCCGGCGAGCGACAGACTGCTCGACGGGGCGTCACCCCGCCTCCG
>JBCCGH010000157.1:0-22458 GCA_039029375.1 Planctomycetota bacterium | reverse complement strand
GCGCCCGGTGTGTGGACACACCAGCGTAGGTCTCGTGCTCGTAGCGGTCGTCGCGGCGGCGCGGCGCAGAATCGTCCGGGGTCCCCATAGTGTCGACTCCCCTAGTTGGCCTCCCAGCAACAACTGTCGGAATCTAGCGAGCCATCCTTGAGCCGCCTGGGCAGGCCTTGACGGCCTGTAGACCCCCTCAGAAGCTGGGGAGCGCACCGACTGCCCCGGTGCGCCGCCCCCGCTGCCCGAGGTCGTCCCCCCATGCGCTTTTCGTCCGTTGGGCTCGCGCCCGTCTGCACCAGCCTAGCCGTCCTTGCCACGGCGACCCTCGCTCCAGCCCAATCCCCGCTGGCGCCGGTGGCTGCACCCGCCGAGGTGTGTCGGGCGCTAGACGTGACAGCCGCCTCGATGCAGGCCCTGGACGTCCGTCGCAGCGAAGTTGGCATCGACCTGCAGGTGGCGCTCGACGGCACGTTGGTCAGCGCCCGGCTGCGCAGGCACGAGATGCGCACGCCCGGGTTCCGGCTGCTGGTGGACGACGGCACCGCCCTGCGCGAGGCGACGCCCGCCCCCTGCACCACGTATCGCGGCGAACTGCCGGGCGGCATGGGCCGCGTCGCGGCATCGCTGGTCGGTGACGGCACCGTGCGCGCCACCATCCTGTGGCGGGACGCCATGTGGAGCGTGCAACCGCTGCGCGACGCCGTGCCGGGGGCGCCCGGCCCACTGCACGTGGTCTACCGGCAGCGCGACCTGGACCTACCGCCGGTCCGCTGCGGGACCACGGGCTTGGCACCGGCCGCGCCACCGCCGCCCGCGGCCGCCGCCTTAGGCTCGAGCTTCGAGGTCGCCGAGCTGGCGATCGATGCCGACGAACCCTACTACCGCGCGCTCGGCAGCTCGACGGTCGCTGTCCAAAACGACGTGACGGCGGTCATGAACGCCGTCGACGCGATCTATCAGCGCGACGTGCGGGTCACCCACGCGATCACCACAATCATCGTGCGGACCGCGCCGGTCTACACGACGAGTGACCCAGGTGGCTTGCTCAACGAGTTCCGCGACCGCTGGAACATGAGCCACGGTGCGGTCCCGCGCGACGTCGCGCATTTGTTCACCGGCCGGACTCGGTACACCAGCACGATTGGCATCGCTTCGCTCGGCGTGGTGTGCAACATCGGCCGGGCCTACGGGCTGTCGTTCACGCGGTTTAGTAGCTCGATGGGCTCACGCGTCGGACTCACGGCCCACGAACTCGGGCACAACTGGGGGGCGTCGCACTGCGATGCGGACCCGTCGTGCTTCATCATGTGCTCTGGGCTCGGGGGCTGCAGCGGCAGCCTCGGCACGTTCTCGCCCATGCCGACACTCACGATTCGCAGCGCCGCGCGCGCCGCGCCGTGCCTCGGCACGACGGGCCCAGCGCCGGTCCTGGGGGCGCTCATGCCGGCCTCCGTCACTTCGCACCAGCCACAGGCGATCCTCGTCACCGGCCAGGACCTCGACAGCGTGCGCTCAGTGACCGTTGGCGGGCAGCCGGTGGGCTTCGCGATCCTGGAGACGGACGCGCTACGGATCGATCTACCGAGTCCGTTCGCGATCCAAACACACCAGATCGTCGTCACCAACCGCGCCGGCCCCAGCAACGCGCTGACCTTGACGGTGACCGGGAATCACCCCGGCGTGATCCAAGTTCCGATCATCATTCCGCGCGGCCTGCAGCTGGAAGTGCGCGCGCACACCGACGCCGGCTGGGCGGCGCTGATCTTGGACTCGCCCGACATGGTCCCCAGCGCGCTACCCGGCACCGTGAGCTTGGCGATCGGCAACGGCTTCAGCACGCTGTTCACGTTTGGCGCAGCCATCGCCGACGGCACCGGGACGGCGCGACTGCCGCTACTCCTGCCGACGTCGACGCCGTTCCTGCCACCCCTGCACTGGCAGGCAATCGTGTTCGATCCCGCAAGCTCAACCCTGCCGCTCGAGACGACGGACGTCGCGACGTCGCTGTTCCTCTGAGGGCGCGTTACTAAATCGATCCGGCTCACGCCGGATCGAGAATTGGGATGAAGGGAGAGGGTGAACCGGCCGTGGGGGCCCTTCGGGCCGAGCCGGCGAACTCCCAACTCCCTCCGCTCGCTCGGGGGCAGAGCGGGCGCCTCATCCTCTGGGTGGCAACACGATGTGCGGAGCGATGGCGATGGCTCGCAGCAGGTTATAGATGAGGACGGACAGGAGGAGGACACTGGTGACGAGGTCGATCCCCGCACGCGAAACCGGGTCAGGCCCCGGTGATCTTCGAGGTCGCCGTTGATCGTCTCGATCGTTGACGCCCGCTGCTTGTAGAGCTCCTTGGCTTCATCGGAGTCCATCCTCTTCTTCCAGGCCGCGACCTGCGGCGAGTCGATGCGCTGCTTCTTCTTCGGATCGCGGGTCTTGGGGTTCTTCGGCAGCGGAGCGTAGACCGTGATGACCTGGTCCGTGACGGCTTCGATGCTCTTCTACTTGGCGTAGCCGCCGTCCACGAAGTGACAAGCCCGAACGCGACGCGGAGCGGAACGGCGCGGGGCGGGCGCCGTCATTCGTCGGCGAGCGACCACGCGAGATAGGCCACGGCTGCCGCGCCGAGCGCAAGCTCGCGCTCGTGCACCTGATCGATGGTGTCGCGCGCGCTGTGATGCACGTCAAAGTAGCGGTGCGAGGTCACGGCCAGACCGAACAGTGGCACGCCGTGCGGCTTGAGCACGCTGATATCGGCGCCGCCGCCGCCCGGAATCAGTGCCCCCATGCCGTACTCACGCAACGGCTCCAAGGCCGCGCGCAGAACCTCGCGCCGCGTCTCGTCGGCGGACGTATTGAAGCCCTTCGGCTCGAAGCCGCCGGCATCGGTCTCGATCGCGGCGACGTGCTGCCCCAGCTCGTCTCGACAAGCGATCGCGTAGGCCCGAGCACCCCGCAAGCCGTTCTCTTCGTTCATGAAGAGCACCGCGCGGATGGTGCGCTTGGGCGCCCCGCCTGCCGCCTTGATGAGCCGCATCGCCTCGAGGACGTGGGCGCAGCCGGCCCCGTCGTCGTGCGCACCTTGCCCCACGTCCCAGCTATCGAGGTGAGCCCCGACCAACACGATCTCCTCCGGCCGCTCGGTCCCGCGGATCTCACCGAGGACGTTCGCCGAGGGCGTCTCGGGCAACGTCTCGCAGGCAAGGCGCAAGCGCAGACGCACGGTCTCACCACTCTTTAAGCGGGCGGCGAGGGCGTCGGCAGCCGCGGTGCTCACCGCCGCCGCGGGCACGGGCGGGACGGCGTCGGCGTAGCGGACGGCCCCGGTGTGCGGCACGTCATCGATCCGCGTCGTCATCGAGCGCACGAGCGCCGCGACGGCGCCGACCTTCGCGGCCTCGACCGCGCCGTTGGTGCGCTGGGGCACGGCCTGCCCGTAGGCCCGAAACGTGCTGAGCAGGGCGCGTGGCATTGGCCGGTTGAACAGCACCATCTTGCCCCGCGCGCGATCGCCGAGCTCCCGCAGCTGCTCGAAGCCGCGAACTACGATGAGCTCGGCCTCGACGCCCGCCGATGATGTGCCCACGCTGCCACCCAGCGCCAAGATGGGCAGCGGCGCCGCGTCGTCAACGCCAACCAGTTCCAGGGTTTCGACGTCGCCGCGCACCCACCGCGGCACCGTGACCTCCTGTTCGCGCACGCGCTCGAGCCCGAGCTCGCGCATGGTTTCCTGTGCCCACGCCACCGCCGCGGCGGCGCCGGGCGAACCGGACAAGCGCTTGGGGGCGACGCGCGTTAGGTCGGAGAGAATCGCGAAGGCACGCCCTTCGTCCAGGGCGAGTCGCACCAACTCAGCGGCCCGCTCGGCGCGCGGCGGCGCCTGCGCTACCGACCCGCTGGGCAGGAGCCCAACGACACTGACGAGGCCCACGCCAACCGCACGGCGCATCAACCCTGGCCCTCAATCCACGCGGGCTTGCGCTTGTCCAAGAACGCCGTCATCCCTTCGCGGGCCTCGGGGGTGGCGCGGAGCTGTGCAATCCAGCGGCTGGTCACCGGCACCGACTCAGCGAGCCCCAGTGGAGCGACCGCGGCAATCAGGCGCTTGGCGCTACCGACCGCGGCGGGGCCAGAGCCAAGCAAGTGGGCAACCGCGGCATCGACGGCCGCGTCGAGCCCGTCGGCCGGCACGGCGCGGAACACGAGGCCCAGGCGTTCGGCCTCACGGCCGTCGAAGCGCTCGCCAGTCAAGAACAGCGCGCGCGCTCGGCCGGCGCCGATCTTCTGCATGACAAACGGCGAGATGACGGCGGGAACGATGCCGAGCTTGACCTCGGTCAGACCGAACACCGTGTCGTCGGCGCAGTACGCCACGTCGGCAGCTGCCGTCAGCCCGCAGCCGCCACCGAGCGCGTGCCCGTGCACTCGGGCCACGACCGGCTTGCTGCACTCGGCGATCGCGAGGAAGGCGCGGGCCATCTGTGCCGTGTCGGCTTCGCTCGCGGCAGGGTCGAGGTCTGCCTGCGCCTTCATCCACGCCAAGTCCGCCCCGGCACTAAAGCCCTTGCCCCGCCCGGAGAGCACGACAACGCGCACGTCGGGATCCGCGTCGATCGCGGCAAACGCGTGGTTGAGCTCGTCGACGACCTGGCCGTTGAATGCATTGCGCACCTCGGGCCGGTTCAGCTCCACGCGCAGCACCGCGCCGCTGCAGGAGAACGCCAGCGTCTCATAGTGGTCGTAGGACATCGCTCCCATCGTGACGGCGACAGGCGGCCGCCGCCACCGCGCGTTCGAGCCCGAGGGGGAGGCGGGCGGCGGCTGGTCGGCCGCGGCGAAGAAAGCCTCGGGAGTGCAAGTCTTGGCCGGCCGTTCTCCCCTTCCCAGGGGCGCGAGGCGCCCCGCGTGGCCCCCCAGCGCCCTCTGGTCGCCTTGCGCACCCGCATGCAGCGGTTAGACTCCTGCGTCCGCTTTCCCGCGGGCATTCCACCCACCCCCCTCCTGCTACGGGGCCCCATCGGCCCTCGCGTGATCATGCTCCTCGCCTACGTTGGACCCGACGCCGTGATGCCAGTCGCGTCGGCGTTTGCCGCGATTCTCGGGTTTCTGCTCCTCTGCTGGCGCTGGGTCATCACCCGCGTCAAGCGCGTCTTCCGCTTCATCTTCCGGATCAAGGCGCCGGAGACGACGGAGGAGACGCTGCCCGCCGAAGACAAGGCCGTCCTGAACGACTAGGGGCCGCGCGGGCCGACCAAGACGCCCGCCTCCAGGCGGACCAACGCCTGTCTCGCCAGCCGCAGAACGGCGTAGATTCCGGAGCGGCTCACTGGTCTCGTAGCGCGAAGCTGCACCATGCAAGAGACCCGAGTCACCGAGCAAATCGCCGAGAGCGTCCGCGTCAAGCAAGCGGTCGCCCAGCTACTAGCGCCGCAGATCGTGGACGCCGCCAAGCGCATTGCTGGGGCCCTGGCGCGCGGCAACAAGCTGCTGCTGGCAGGCAACGGCGGCTCCGCCGCCGACGCGCAGCACATCGCTGCCGAGCTGGTGGGTCGCTACCTGAAGGAGCGCTCTGCCTGGCCCGCCATCAGCCTCGCCACCGACACCTCAGCGCTCACGGCGCTGACCAACGACTACGGCATCGACGCGGTCTTTCGGCGCCAGGTGGAGGCACTGGGCGTGAAGGGCGACGTCCTCATCGCAATCTCGACGAGCGGCTCGAGCCCAAACATCCTCGCCGCCTGCGAAGAGGCCCGCCGCAAGGGCATCACCGTGATCGGTCTCACTGGCGAGCGCGGCGCGAAGCTCGAGGCCGCGAGCGACCTGTGCCTCAAGGTGCCTTCCGCCGAGACCCCGCGCATCCAAGAGTCACACATCATGATCGGGCACATCGTTTGTGACCTGATCGAGACGGAGCTCACCTCGTGAAGCCGGCGGTCTTCCTCGACCGCGACGGCACGATCAACCGAGAGGTCCACTACCTCTCCAGCCCAGAGCAGTTCGAGCTACTGCCCGGGGTCGGGCCGTCGTTGCGCCGCCTCGCCGACGCCGGCTTCCTGTTGGTTGTCATCACCAACCAAAGCGGGATCGCCCGCGGCTACTTCACCGAGGCCGACCTGGCCGCGATCCACGGGCGGATGGACCAGGACTTGGCGGCGTTCGGCGTCACGATCGATCGCACCTATCACTCGGCGGGGCACCCGGACGACGACGACCCTGACCGCAAGCCGCGGACCGGCATGATCGACAAGGCCGTGGCCGCCCTCGACATCGACCGTAACGCCAGCTGGGTCGTGGGCGACAAGACCGTCGACATCCTGACCGGGACCAACGCCGCTGTGCGGACGATCCTGGTCAAGACCGGCTACGGCGGCAGTGACGGCGCCCACGAGGTCTCGCCCGACGCGGTGGCCGAGGACCTCGCCGCGGCCGCTGACGTCATTCTGGAGCGTCGGTAGGCCAGGCAAGATCGCCGACCGGCTCGCGATCTTCGCGCAGCAGGTAGGGCCAGTACTTGTCGCCGATCTTGGTCGTCACCACGCGGTAGCCGAACTCCGGCCCGTCCAATGCGCCGTAGAACTCGTGCTCCCAACGGCCGCCCTCGGTCGCGGTCGAGCCACCGTGCATGCGGTCGTGAGCGTCTTCCGTGGCCTTTTCCGGCGTGTCGTAGAGACGCGCGACGATGACGACCAGGTCGGGGCTGCGGCTCTTGAGGTACTCCGCCGTCATGAACATGCCGACGGTCGAGTGCGGGAAGGGGTTCTTCGTCGCCTGACTATCGTTCAGGCAGAAGATGTCGAGGGTCTCCTGGTGGCACCAGTAGGGAATGACACCAGCCCACTCCATCGCCAGGTACCAGTCCTGCGGGAAGCCACGGTCGATGGACTTACCGATGACCTCGGCCTCCTTGGGCCGAAACCGGCCGCCCTCGAACTGCATCGCAAACTGGCGGTTGAGGTTCTTCAGACTCGGCCGATAGCCGTTGAACATCCCCTTGTAGAGGCCCGCCAAGTTGAAGGCGAACAGCAGGACGATGGTCGCACCCCAGAAGGTGCGCTTGGCCCAGCTCGAACGCAGCACCTCGTCGCCCACGCGGCGCACGCCAACCACGCCCTCCTGCATGAGCAGAAAGAGCAGCGGGATGATCGGCAGCATGAACCGGAAGTGTGGCATCCAGTCGCCGCCCACGCTCACGACGTAGGCGAAGTGCATGATGCAGATGAAGCCCAGCAAGCCGACCGCCTGCGAGCCACGCACCAGCGCCAACGCCAAGGCACCGAACACGAGCAGGTACTGCGAGCCCTCGGCGGCGAACCGGGTCACGTAGATCAACCCGTGCAACAGCCGTCGGGTACCGAACGCGACCTTGGCGTGGAACGTATTGGGGAGCAGCTCGTACTGCATGATCCCCAACCGCCAGGCGTGGTACAGCACGAGCACGCCGAACACGATGCCGATCGCCGGCAGGGCGAACTTGACCCGACGCTCGAAGAACAGCAGGTACGTGAACACGATGCCCGCCATGACGAAGCCGTCGAAGCGGGTGAGCACGACCAAGCTCAGCGCGATGCCGAGCAGCACAGATGCGCCACGGCTCCGGTGGTCGCCCAGCGCGGCGTAAACCGCGAACGCCACCAGCATGCTGATGAGCGACGTGTCCATGCCGGTCATTGGGAACGTCAGGAACGTCACATTGGTGGCGAGGAACAGCGGCGCCAGCAGGGCCTGAAAAGGCGACCGTCCCGCGCGCACGCCCATGCGCCAAACGAGCCACATCGTGATCAACTGCGCGATCACGCTGACTCCCTGCATGAAATGAACCGCCTTGACGCCGACGTAGAAGCTCAGCGTCGACATCACGACCCACAAGAAGCTCGTGTAGCCCTCGACGTTGTCGCCCGGGTTAAAGACCAGGCCGTGCCCCTCGTAGAGGTGCCGCGCGTAGCGGAAGCCGATGTATGCGTCATCGATCACGTAGTCGGGCGTGACCATGAACAGCGTGAACGCGGCCGCTCCGAGTGAGAGCAGCAGGGCAATGAGCGGCGCCAGCCGGTCCCCGGAAGCGGGAGCCTGGTCGGTCATGGGCGTGATGACAGGAAGGTGGTGGTGGAAATCAGGGCTGCGCGGCCGCGCACCGGCGCACGATCTCGACGAAGTCGACGTCCGGGCTCCAGCGCAGCAGGCGCCGCGCTTTGTCGGTCGCGGTGCACAGATTGAAGGCCTGTCGCGTGGACGGCAAGAACCGCAACTCGCCGCGGCCGGCGACTGCTATCGCCGTCTTGGCGACATCGGCCATGCTGACGGGCGCACCCGAACTGACCAGGAAGGCCTCGCAGACGAGATCCTCGGTCGCCGCGACGTAGTCGACCGCGGCGCGCACGGCCGTGCCGACATCGCTCGGATGGAGCCACTCGCGCTGGTGCGAACCGTCGCCGAACAGCTCAATGGCCTCGCCGCGACCCGCTTGCTCGAGGAACTCGGTGACCGCGTTGGACTCGCGCTGGCCTTCGCCAGCGATCAGCGTGGGCCGCAAAATCGCACTGCGGATCTGGTGGCACCGGGCATAAGTCTCGACGACGAGTTCCGCGGCGGCCTTGCTCCCGGCGTACGGATGGCGCGGCCGGCGCGGCGAATCCTCGTCCACGGTGCCGCTCTCGGTCTGGCCGTGCACTGTCAGCGATGACAAGAAGACAAAGCCGCCGACTCCCGCCTGACGGCAAGCCTCGAGCACGTTCACCGTGCCCGTCAGGTTGACCTCGAAGAAGCGTCGCGGGTCTTCTAGGCTCGCGCCCGCACCGGTCAGGCCAGCCAGGTGGCAGACGACATCGGGCTTGGCCGCGGCCAGACGCTTGGTCGTCGCCGCTTGGTCGGTAACGTCGAGGGAGCTGACGTCGGTGACGTCCAGCTCGTAGCCCTCGCCCATGGCGTCGATGATGTACCGGCCGAGGAAGCCCTCGCCGCCGGTGACGTGGACCTTCAAAGCCACTGGAAGCCCTTTCCTATGGTGATGTAACGGAAGCCCGCCCGCCTGGCGGTGTCAGCATCGTAGAAGCCTACCGCGTCGACCAAGATGCGCGTCCGCATGAGGCTGCCGAGCCGCTTCAGGTTCAAATCCCGGAAGTCCTCTTTGTCGGTCATCACCACCAAAGCGTCGACGTCATCGGCGGCTTCCTCGATCGACGCACAGATGGCGATCTCCTCTGGGACTTCCCACTCGTGGACCTTGGAGCGCACACCCTCGCGCCGCGGCGGGATGATCGGGTCGTAGGCACGCAGGCGCAGACCCCGCGCCATCATCTTTTCGGCGATCTGCAGAGTGAGCGAGTGCCGCAGCGTGCTGGTGTGCGCCTTGTAGGTCAGGCCCAGGAGTCCCACTCGCTTGCCGCGCGGCCGCTTGAGCAGCTTCACCAGCCGCTCGACTACGGTGCCGTTGGTCCGCTCATTGACGTCGAGGATCGCCTGCATGAGCGGCGCTTCGCGGTCGACGTCGGCTGCGAGCTTGATCAGTAGGTTGACGTCGCGGCGCACCGTCCCGCCGTTGAAGCCGAGACCCGGCCGGACATAGGCGAAACGGCCGACGCGGCGATCGAGCTTGAGTGCCTTGGACACCGCAAACGCATCCGCGCCATAGTCGTCGCAGATCTGTCCAATCTCGCCGATGAAGCTGACCTGATTGGCCACGTAGGCGTTGGCCGCGTGCTTGACGATCTCGGCCTCGCGCAGCGACATCGTGACGATGGGGCGGTCGAACGGCTTGTAGATCGTGGCGATCGGCTTGGTCGTCTTGACATCATCGGCGCCGAGGATGATCGAATCAGGCGCGCGCTGCAGCACCATCGCGCCGCCAAGGCGTAGGAACTCCGGATTGCACACCACATCGAAGCGGTGCTTGGTGTGCTTCCGGCCCAGCGCCTGCAGCTTCTCGCAGGTGCCGATCGGCACCTGGCTCGCCACGACCAGCGTCAGCGGACCAGACATCGCCTTGGCGATCTTGGGGACCTCGGCCCGAATGGGACGCAGGTTGACCGTGCCATCGCGCGTGATCGGGGTATCCGCAGACAAGAACGCCACCCGGCGACCCCGCAGCGAACCACGGTAGTTCGTGGAGAACGACAGCTTGCGCGCCGCCAGGCTCCTGCCGATCGACGCTTCGAGATCAGGCTCGAAGACCGTGGGCTTACCCGCTGCCAACGACTTGATCGCGTCCTTGTCGTCGTGCACGACGCAAACGGTGTGTCCCTTTTCGGCAAAGCACGCCGACATGACCTGCGCGAGGTGCCAGGATCCAAAGACGCAGAAACGGCTCACGACTTGGGCACCTCTTGAAACATGAACCGGTCGATCCGGCGCAGCGTGAATAGATCTTTGGAGTTGCGGAGCGCCTCGAGGGTCGCGTCATCACGCCACGGGTCGAAGATCGAGCTGAACAGGCGGCCCGTGACGTCCTTGGTCTTGGGGTCGGCGAGGAAGACCGCGAGCTCCGCCGCCTTGCGCGGGTCGTCGCCGCCCTCCTTGAGCCGCTTCTTGGTTCCGTCGAGATCGGCTCCGGCCGCCGCGCCGGCCGCCAGGGTCTGGTCGTGGAACCGCGTCGCGATGAAGCCCGGCGCGATCGCATTGACCCGCACGTTGTGGCCGACCAGCTCGCGCGACACCGTCTCCGTAAAGCGGACGACGCCGGCCTTCGAGGCCGCATAGGCCGAGAAGCGCGGCTTGGGGCCGGTAGCCCCACCGCCGGAGAGATTGATGATGCTGCCGCCGCCCTGGCGGATCATGACTGGCGCGATGGCGCGCGTCATCAGATACACGCCGATCAGATTGATCTGGATCGCTTCGATCCACTCGTCGGCGGGATTATCCCAGGCGCGACCGATCGGGCCGTAGACCCCGGCGTTGTTCACCAGGACGCCGATCCGGCCGAACTTGTCCAGCGTATGCACGATGAACGTGCCGACCGACTCTTGGCTGGAGACATCGCAGATCATCGGGACGACCTGCGCGCCGGTCGCTGAGCCGACTTCCTGAGCCGCCGCCTCGAGCGACTCCATGTTGCGACCACAGATGACGACGTGATCGCCGCACTCGGCAAACGCCTTGGCGATCTCTTTACCGATGCCGGTGCCGCCACCGGTGACGACGACGACGCGAGGATGATGCTCGCTCACAATCCATGCCTCCTGCAGCTACTCCGAGCTTGGCCGACCAGCAGCTCAAGACCGCTCAAGAATCGAAAGCCAGCACGTTGCGGGCCTCTTTGCGGTGGGCGCGGTACCAGTCCACGGTGCGCTGCAGACCGTCACGCAATGACGTCCCACACGCGAACCCCATGTCCTGCTTGGCCTTTGAAACATCAAAGACGCGCCGCGACTGGCCGTCCGGACGACTCCGGTCCCAGGCGATCTCCCCGCCGAAACCAGTAATCTCCACCAGCGTGTCGACGACTTCCTTGATGCTGGTCTCCGTCCCGGAGGACAAGTTGACGAGGGCCGGCTCCTGATAGACCTCGGCGGCGCGCAGGATGCCTTCCGCGACGTCGCCCGCGTAGACGAAGTCGCGGGTTGGCTTGCCCGAGCCCCAAACCTCGACTTGCGATTTGCCGTCCTCGGTCGCCTCGACGAACTTGCGTACCAAGCCGGGCACGACGTGCGAGTTCTCCAGATCGAATTGATCGTGCGGCCCGTAGATGTTGCCCGGGATCGTCACGACCGCAGGGAAGTTGTACTGCCGCCAATAGGCGAGCGACTGAACGTGCAGCATCCGCTTGGCGAGCGAGTAGGGCGCGCTCTCCTGCTGCGGAAAGCCCTGCCAAAACGACGCCTCGGACAGCGGCAGCGGCGCGTCCTCGGGGTAGCCGCAGCCGGCGCCCGCGGCGACAAACTTCGCCACGCCCGCCTTCCACGACTGGTGCATCGTGTGCACTCCCATCATGAGGTTCTTGTAGAAGAAGTCCGCTGGCCGCGCCTTGTTGGCGCCAATGCCGCCCACCAGGCCGGCCAGGTGCAAGACGATGTCCACGGCGCCCGGCCGACCCGCCGCTTGGGCCGGCCAGCCACCTTTCCCTGCGGCAAGATCGCCGAAGAGCTGGGCAGCAGCCTCCTCCCGCGTGAGGTCGTAGTCGCGGGCGCGCACGACGAACACGTGGGGGCAGCTCGCGTCGCCTAGCTTTTCAACGACGTGGTTGCCGAGGAAGCCACCGCCACCAGTGACGACGACTCGCTTATCGGTCCAGAAGCTCATGAGGTCTCAGGGTCTTAGGGGGTTTGAGCGCATCGTCAAGGATCTCCGCCCACGGCGTTTCACGGGCACTTTTTTTTGCCTCCCCTGCCCATCCACCGACAGCACCGCGTCGGTCAGGCGTCGAAATGAGGCCCGCGAGGCCAGTTCCAGGGGCCGTGAAGCCCACTTGCTTGCGAACCAAATCGCCACCGGGGAACCCGCTCTGTCGAAACGCGGACGAAGCGCCGTCGGGCCGTCAAACCGGACGGAGCGCTCGGCTCGACCGCGGCGCGGGCCATCGCGCGCCGTGATTGCGCGCATCGGCGAGCGTTGCTATCAACGAAACGCCACGGCTGCGCGTTGCATCCCCACCCACGCCGATGCGTCTTCGGCGGTGTTCACCTTGTCCCACGAACGACTCGCAGCCCCATGCAACCAACGATCGCCCTCGCGCTGCTGCTCGCTTGCCCGCTTGCTGCCCAGGCCGACCACTTCACGACCAGCCCCGAGGACTACGACTTCCTCGAAGGCAACTCACATCACAGCGACCTTCTCGGCACCGAGCCGCGCTTGCGCTACCAGCAGATCGACTCCACGAACACGCGAGCGCTGCTCCTCACCAACCGCATCGCGTTCCGTCGCGATGGCTACGCCCTCGCCGACACCGAATACGGCGCGCGCACCATCGAACTCGAGCTCACACTGTCGGAGTCTGACCTCGGCTCGATCTCGACCAACTTCGCCACCAACCTGACGACCAACTCCACGAGAGTCGTACCGCGAATGCAGGTGCAGTTCGACGACTGGACGCTGCCCCAGGGCATCGCCGCCAAGGAGAGCAACGTCATTTTCTTTGGCACGGCGTGGGGCTACCGAGGCAAGCTGCAGACCGGCAACGACCTGTTGTGGGAAGTCAAGGTGTGGAGCAACGACCGCGCCGGCGACGACTACCCGTTCGACTTCGAGTACATCACACGCAACGGGTCGTTTGGCTACGCCATCCCCATCCACGGCGCGCGGCGCCCGATCGGCACCGGCTGCACCACCCTGGCCGGCACGTTCCACCTCTCGGCATCCGTCATCCACGACGGGACCAGAATCAGCACGTCGGCGGTGGTCTTCGGCGCCCCGCCCGGAGCACCGGTGGGTGTGATGATCGACGACCGCGACCACGGCCTCGTGCTGCCGTCGCTGTGCGGCACGCTGCACGTGCTCAACGGCGTGGTCATCAGCTTTGGCCCGACGAGCGGCACCGGCTTCGCCACGTCGGCGACCATCGCGGTGCTAGCGGAGCCGTCCATGGTCGGCCAACGCTTGGTCTACCAGGCCTTTAGCCCTGACCCGGCGCAGCCCAAGTCGCAGCTCGCACTGTCGCGAGGCTTTGAAGTCGAGGTCCCTGCACCGCCGTCCCGCCCGGCCCTAGGCCGCGTCTGGGCCTATGACCCCAGCGCGACGACGGCGACGGTCGGCCCGCTTCCGGGCGGGATCATCATGCTGACCAACCACCTGTAGCGGAGCCAGGTCCGCCAGGGCACGCCAGCTACTGACCCTCGAGCTCGGTCAGCTCGCGGAACGCGCGCATTGGCGCCTTCTCGCGGTGCGCCTCGACCTTCGAGTAGTCCTCTTCGGGGTCGAAGAAGATGATCTGGCTGCCCGCCGACTCGAGGCAGAACGGCACGTAGATCAGCTCGTGCAGGGCCTCTTTGACCGCACGGCGCTTGTCGGGCGGCGCGAAGAGCAGCATGAAGCCACCGCCACCGGCGCCCGTGAGCTTGCCACCGACGGCGCCAGCCGCCCGTGCCCGCGCGTAGATGTCGTCGACTTCAGCGTTGGTCGTCTTGGCGCTAAGGCTGCGCTTGAGCTGCCAAGCCTCGTGCAGCAGCTCGCCAAACGCCTGCAGAGGCCGGCCGCTGGTGAGGATCGCGAGCCCCTCATCGACCAGGTTCTGCATGATGCGGAGCTGCGCCTTCTTCTTGTCGATGTCCTCGACGTAAGTTTTGGCGACGTCAGAAGCGGTCCGCTTGATGCCGGTATAGAAGAGCATCAAGTGCTCGTTGAGCTCGCGCGAGCGCGACGGCGCCACCACGACCGGTCGCACGGACACCTCGCCATTCGGCAAGAACGAGATGTGGTTGAGGCCGCCTTGCGCGGCCGACACCTGGTCCTGCGAGCCGACCGTCTCCTTCAGGAGGTCTTGCTCGATGTAGATCGCTTCGCGCCACAGCTGGCGCTGGCTGGGCATCTGTCCCTTGAGCGCGTAGAGCGCGTGCAGGAGACCAACGGTGAACGACGAGCTCGAGCCCATGCCACAACGCGCCGGCAAGTCGGCGTCGTGATGAATCTCGACGCCGCGCTCGGTGCCGGTAAAGCGCATCACCTCGCGGATCACGGGATGGGCGATCTCGTCCGCGGTGTTGCAGTTCTCAATCTTCGAGTAGACCAGTCGGATCTTGTGCTCGAAGAACGGCGGCAGGTGGCGCGCCGTGATGTAGCAGTACTTGTTGATCGTGGTCGCGAGCACTGCACCGCCGTGCTCGCGAAACCACGCGGGGTAGTCAGTTCCGCCGCCGAAGAACGACACGCGGAATGGGGTGCGGCTAATGATCACAGGACGGTGGTTGGTGGCAGAGATCGGGGCGGCGAGCTCAAGGCGACGCAAAGAAGCGCTCGGCCGCGGCGTACGACTCGGGCGTTCCTACGTCTAAGAACCGGCAGTCCAGAGCTTTGCACCCGAGCAGGCCGTTGCCAATCCAGCGCGGGAAGACCTCGCGCTCGAGCGACACTGCACGGCCCACCGGTATCTCACGGACGAGCGGCTCACTCAGAAGGTATACCCCGGCATTGATCCAGCCGGGGCCCTGCCGGGCCCCCTTTTCTTCGAACCGAGTGACGACCCCTTCGGGGGTGACTTCCACGTGCCCGAACCGGGCCACGTCCGGCACCTCGACAAGGACCAGCGAGCCCGCGGCCTCGTGCTGCCGATGCCATCGGGCAAAGGCCGGCAGGTCGGCACCGCAGTAAGAGTCGCCGTTGAGGACCATCAGCGGGTCGCTGCGGGCCGCCTCCTGGGCCAGCCGGATCGCCCCACCCGTCCCCAACGGCTCCTCCTCGCGGGAGTAGCGCAGGCGCAGATTTTTGTACCCTCCACCGAAAGCCGCCTCGATCTGGTCGGCACGGTAACCAGTACTCAGCACCACGTCGACGACCCCGGCTGCGGCAAGCTGATCGAGCAGATAGGCGAGGAACGGCCGACCAAGGACCTCCGCCAGGACCTTGGGACGGTCCGACACGACGGAGCGAAGCCGGGTCCCGAGCCCGCCAGCGAGCACCACCGCGGTGACGTCGCGTAGGGCGGGGGGCACCGCGGCGTCGGCCATCACACGTTCTTGAACGGCGGCCGGCCGAGCATCCGGTAGCCCTTGAGCAGCTCTTGAATGCCGGCGTCGAGCGAGCGCTGGGCCGCGAACCCGGCCTCACGGAGGCGCGCGTTCGACACCACGTAGTTGCGCTTGTCCGGGTCCGACCCCACCTCCGCGAAGTGCAGGTAGAACTCCGGCACGTAGCTCTTGATCTTGAGCGCGAGCTCTTCCTTCGACAGATTGGCCTCGTCCAGCCCCGCGTTGTACGGGCGACCGACCATCTGCGGAGCGTTGGCGATGCAGTGGACGAACGCGTCGGCCACGTCCCGCACGTGGATGTAGTTGCGCTTGAACTCCTTCTCGAAGATCACCATGAAGCGATCGGTGACCGCGGCATACGTGAAGTGATTCACGAGGAGGTCCAAACGCATCCGCGGCGACATGCCAAACACCGTCGCCAACCGCAGCGTGACGGCGTTCTCGGAGGCCAACAGCTCGGCCTCGGCCTGCACCTTGGTCTTGCCGTAGAGCGAGATCGGCTCGAGCGGCGTGTCCTCGGTGCAGTGCATGTCACCGGTCGTAGTGCCGTAGCCGGAGTTGGTCGTGGGGAAGACGACGAGCTGGTCCTTGCTGCGCAGCCGGTTGACTAACTGCACGGCCTCGAGGTTGACCGAGGTCGCCAACCACGGGTCCCGCTTGCAGCCCGGCGCACCCACGATCGCCGCCAGCGGCAGGATGACGTCGGCGTCTTTGACGAGCCGCTGCATCAGCGCTTCGTCGCGCGCGTCACCGTGCACGAAGTCGAACTTCGGATTCGCACAGTAGTGAAACAGCGTGTGCTGGCCGTAGAGCAAACTGTCTACGACCATGACCTCATGCCCCTCTTCGAGGAGCCGGCCGATCATAATGCTGCCGAGGTAGCCGGCGCCGCCCGTCAATAGGATCTTGCTCATAGCACTGTTGCGGCCTTCGCCACGCTACGCGGTCGGCACGAAGCCTTCGCAGATCCGCGTCCAGGACTCCATGCCGTCATAGAGTCCAGTGAGATAGGCGCGTTCATCGTCACTGTAGCCATCGCGCGTCAACGTCGCGCGCAGGTGCTGGATCAGCTCCAGGTAGCACGTCCCGTAGTCCTGCCCGGTGAACTTCACGTCGGCCAGCGAGCGCGTCATCGTATTGGAGATGCGCATGGCCGGTATCTCGACGAGCAGGTCACGGATCAAGTCATGGTCGTTGCGCAGCTGCCGCACGAGCGGCCGCCCGACGCAGACCAAGTCGCCGAGGTGATCGGCGATCACCTTCACGAACATACTCATCCAGATGTCGTCATAGCGACCGACCTCAAGCGGCCCACAGCGCCCGCCCATCGGCATCAGAAACATCGCCGGCAGGGTGTCACGGTGGAACGCGGTGTTCTGGCTGTTGAACACCATGTTGGTGCCGTGGGCGACGGCCAGACGACCGTCGAAACCCTCGCGGTAGCCGGTCACGGAGCACGGCGCGTCGAGGTGCGACATGGCGTCGGCATCGGCAACGTCGAGCCACAGACCGGCGTTGACGACCACTCGACCCTTGTGCGACCCGTAATCCAGCGTCTCACCGAGGCCACGCATGCAAGTGGGGAAGCCGCGATGGAACAGCGGCTTGGGCGGATCCGTCACCAGCAGGCTCGACGAGTTGAACCAGCCGGACGACGACTTCACGACGGGCAACGTCTCGGTCGAGCCGACGATTGCGTGGCCACCGATGTAGTCGTCCTCGGTGACGTGGTTGTCGTCGTCGATCGTGATGATGCACTCGGCGCCCGCAGCAGCAGCCTGCAGATACGCCAAGTTACGGCGCTGCACGCTGTTGTAGGGAATCAACGTGTCGAGCTCCGGCAGATCCGCGAGCCACGCCTGCTGCCGCGCAACGTCCCACCAGTCGATCGCGAAGCCCTTGCTATTCGCAAGCTTGGCCAGGTAGTCGCCGGTCTCGGCGGGCGTCTTGCGATCACCGATGACCACGAAGCTGATCTCCGTATGGCCATTGGCGCGCAGGTTGTCGCAGTAACCCGCGAGGGCCTCGGGCACGTGAATCGTCGTCGTGACGATGGCGGTCTTCATTGGATCTTGCTCGCGCCAGACCCCTTGAACAGGATCCCCAGCGCTTTCCATACGTACTTGAAGTTGCGGCGGAACGGGTTGGAGGACTCACCCTCCTTGCGCTTGCGCCACACGGTGGGCACCTCACCCACGGCGTAGCCGGTGCGGATGACCCGCATCGTGGTCTCGCAGCCGATGTCGTGGAACTGCGAGTCCCAAGGCATCGACTTCATCACGTCGGCACGCGCGAGCTTGAACCCGAGGGTCAAGTCGCGCACGCGGGTGCGATACAGAATCCCAAACAGCTGCTGGTAGCCACGGTTGAGGTAGTACTTGAACTGGTCGTAGCCCTCGACACCGCCGCCCTTGGCCCAGCGGCTGCCGATCACCATGTCGAGCTTGCGCTCGCGCACCGCGGCCACCATGTGGGGGACGGTCTCGACGTCCATCTCGCCGTCGCTGTCCATCAATAGGATGTGCGTGCCGGTGGCCTCGTCGATGCCCTGCCGCACTCCGAAACCGAGCCCGGGGTTCTGCTTTTGCATGCTGACCCTGCAGACCGGGAAGCGCGCTGCCGTTTCCTCCACCACGCGGAGCGTGTCTTCGGGCGCCCTGCCCGCGACCAGCAACAAGACCTCGTGGAGCACGTCCGGCACCAGCCGACACAGCCCTTCGACGATCTCCGGCACGGTGTCCCGCTCGGCGAAAATGGGCAGCACGACCGTCAACGCGAACGCGTCCGCAGCCTGGGCAGGCGCGGGGCCGCGGGCAGCGGCGGGCTGGCCTTTGGGGAGCATGGTGGTGGAAACGCCGGCTCGGCGGCCGGAGCAGGGCCGAGGAGTATACCGAAGGCCGGCCGGGGCCAAAGCCCGGGCGGTCGGGGCCTCGCCGAGACCGGCTCGAGATGGCGGGCTTGGGGCCTCTCGCTGGGCCTACTCGTCCCGGCGCAAGAACAGGTCGTGCGGCGCCGCGAACATGCCAGTGACCGGCGCCAGCAGGGCTGGGTTCGGCACCACGGGGCCCATGGCCTCGTAGTGCTCCCGCAGCTC
The DNA here is from genome assembly GCA_039029375.1 of Planctomycetota bacterium. Lineage (GTDB taxonomy): Bacteria > Planctomycetota > UBA1135 > UBA1135 > UBA2386 > JBCCGH01. The sequence goes on along the minus strand of JBCCGH010000157.1, from coordinate 3,765 downwards.
GGCCACGAACTCGGGTCCATCGATGTAGTAGCCCAGGTAGGGCTTGCCGACCACGAACGCCGCGTAGCGCCGCGATCTGATCGCCTCACTGATCTCCGCCCGCAGCGCCGCCCCCACCTCTTGGCTGCGGACCGTGGTCGAGCGAAAGATGTCGCCGATCGCTCCGCAGTCCGAGTGGTTGGGCTTGCCCGCCAGCGTCGCGATGAACGCCGGGTGGTGCAGGTAGACGTCGCCATCGATGGCCCGCAGCCGCTCGACCAAGGCTTCTCGCGCCTTCGTGAAGTCCGGTAGCGGCACCTGGGCGCGCGGCTCGTGAATCGACGAGCCAATGAGCTGCACGACGCACAGCGCCTGCACCATGACCTTCGCCACGCCGGGCGGCACCCCACGACCGACCGCCGCGTGGAGGCCGAGGCCGAAGTAGAGGGAGAACAGCGTGCAGGCCAGGAGCAGCACATTGGCGCCGCTCCCCGAGTGCAGCCGCTGCACATAGGCGCTCCCGACCAGCGCCAGAAACGCGATGGGGAAGTAGAGGCGCGCGCCCGGCCGGCGCTCGAAGACCTGCAGCACGGTCCACAGCACGCCAATGCCCACCGTGACCGGCAGGTGCCGGAGCAGATCGTGCGTCCAGAACTGGACCCAGTGCCGGGGCAACCAGCTGTGGCCGCTCGGCATGTCGAAGACGTAGTACCAGAACCAGCCGTCCGAGAGCCACGTCATGACCGCCGTGGCCACGCCGGCCAAGACGCCGAACAGCACCGGGAACACCCAGCGGTCGCGGCCCCGATGGGCCAGGAACGCGTAGAGCGACAGCGGGGCAGCAACGAAGATGCCGGACTGCTTGGTGAAGAACGCCAAGAACATCAGCACGGCGGCCAGCGCGAGGCCGCGCGCGCCCTTGGCGACGCGCAACGCGAACGCCGTCGCCAAGACGAGGAAGTTGAACAGGCAATCGACGCGCCCGATGTCGAACCAGAAGGCAGTCGTCTTGTAGCAGGCCGCGAACATGCCCGCGGCGAGCAGCCCGAAGTAGCTCGAGCGGGTCTCCCGGCGCGCAAACCAGAACAGGAGGACCATCGTGCCGAGCGACGCGGCCACCGAGACCAGCCGCAACGGATACAGGCTCAGCCCGGTGAACTGGGCAACCAACGCCGACAGCCAGAAGTAGAGCGGCGTGTAGAGGTAGGGCGTGTACTCCAGGGTCGGCGCGACGTAGAACGGCTCGCCGTTCAGGATCCGCCCGACGGTCACCGCCGACGAACCCTCGATCCACTCCAAGTCGAACGGATAGTCGATCCGCTGCCAGACGATCCAGCCGACGAGCACCAGGTGCAGCAGCGCGCCGGCCGCGATCAAGACACTGAGGGACCGACTCAAACCACCGAACAGCGGCGGGCCGGCCGCGGCGGGGTCGCGGGACACCGGGGCGACGGCCGGCGCAGGCGCCGCCACGGGAGCTTCGGGGTTGCTGGGGCTGTTGCCGTCGGACATTCGCGCACCTGGGGACAGGAACCCAGCGACGCCACGGATATCGCTACCATCGCGCCCGACGCCTCGCTTTGCTAGGCGGCAGTCCCACGGGGCCGCGAATCGCCCAGCCGACTGGGGCCAACGCTCCGTCGCCCTTTGTCTACGCTCCTCATCCTGCTGGGCACTGCCGTCGCCGCGGCCGGACTCCTGCTCGACGTGTTCGGCGTCGGCGAACGCGGCCTCGGGCCGCGTCAGCTCGGCCTCGCCGCGGCAGGGTTCGCCGTCGTCCTACTCGGCCTGGCGCGCCGGCCGGGGACGGACTGGCGCGCCTGGCTGCGCGCCGGCGGGCCGCGTTGGTCGCTAGGCCAGTTGGTGGCTCTCGCCGCCTGGCTCGGACTGTGTGGCGGCCTGCTGGAAGCCGGCCTCTGGCAAGTGCGCACACATTGGCTCGGCGGCGGCCTATCGGTCCACCCGGACCTGCCCTGGATGACACCGGCGGCCGCGGGACTGCTGCTGGCCCCGCTCGGCGCCCTGGTCGCCGCGATCGGCCGCCTGATCCCACGCGCCGCGACTCCCGGCGGCGCCACGGCACTCCTCGGCACCCCAGCCGCGTACGGCGTGCTGTTGGCGGTGCCGCGGCTCGACCCCGGGGCGGCGCTGGCCGTCGCGATGGGTGTCGGCCTCCACCTCGCGCGCGGGATGGGACAACGCCCCGCTCCGTGGCGCGTCGTCCGCCTCGGTCTACCCATCGCCGCGCTGCTGGTCGCGGCCCTTGCCGTGCCCATCGTCCTGCGGCCGCGCGCGGCCGAGGCCCGCGCGGTCGCCGCGCTCCCGGCCGCACCGGCGAACGCGCCCAACGTGCTGCTGGTGGTGTGGGACACGGTGCGAAAGAAGAGCCTCAGCCTGTACGGCTACGAACGACCCACGACCCCGGCACTCGAGCGCTTCGCCGAGGACGGCGTCGTGTTCGAGCACGCGTTGACGACGGCGCCATGGACGCTGCCTTCACACGGCGCGATGTTCACGGGCCGCCGTACTCATGAGCTGTTCCCCGCCGACGTCACGCCGCTCAACGCGAGGGTGTCCCTGCCGGCCGCGCCGCCGACGCTGGCCGAAGTGCTCAGCCAGCACGGCTGGCTCACCGCGGGCTTTGTCGCCAACTTGATCTACTGCAGCTCGGCCCACGGCCTGAATCGCGGTTTCGCGCACTACGAGGACTACCTCATCACTCTCGAGTGGTTCGCCGCCTCGCCGCAGCTGGTGCGCGCGGCGCTCCCCAAGGTGCGGCGTTGGACCGGCAACCGCCAGGCCGTGGGGCGCAAGGCCGCGCCGGCGCTGCGGGCTGCCTTCCTGGACTGGCTGGACCGGCGCGATGCCGCGGCGCGGGCGCGGCCGTGGTTCGCGTTCGTCAACTACTTCGACGCTCACGACCCGTACCTGCCGCCGGCCGAACATCGCTTCAGCGATCGAGAGGCCAACAACCCGACGCCGCAGCGCTGGATGCTGCGCGCGCCGGCGCAGATCGCCGCCCTGCAAGACGCGTACGACGGCTGCGTGCGCTGGATCGATGCCGAGCTCGCCCAGCTCTTTGCCGACCTGCGGGACCGAGGCGCGCTCGAGGACACGCTGGTCATCGTCACGTCGGACCACGGCGAGCACTTCGGCGAGCACGAGCGGCTCGGCCACACGAACAGCCTGTATCGCGAGCTGCTCGAGGTCCCGCTGGTGATTTGGTTCCCGGGCCACGTCCCCGCTGGCGTGCGCGCGACGGCGCCGGTGTCGCTGGTGGACTTGCCGGCCACCGTGCTCGACCTGGTAGGTCTCGCGGGCTCCGCCTCGCTCCCGGGACGCTCGCTCGCGCCCGCCTGGAGCCCGCCGGCAACCCAGCCCGAACCCGCGGCACAGCTGGCCGAAGTGCTGATCGGCGCGGCGCCGCCCGGCATCTGGGACCCCACGATCCGCGGCTACCGCGGCGGCATGCAGGCCCTGTTCGCACGCGGCTACCACTACATCCGCTACCCCGAGGAGGGCGGCGAGGAGCTCTACGACTTCGCCCGCGACGCCAACGCCGACACCGACCTCAGCGCGACGCCCGCGGGCCGGGAGCTGCTGCCAGAGCTACGCGCCCTTCTCGATCGCCTGCGGGCGGGGACGAACTAGTGTTGTGTGTCGGAAGTTGGTTGCGTAAGTCGGCGAGCCATGTGTGCCGCTCGCAAGGCGCTGTCGACGCAGGGCTTGTTGGTGGACAAGTCGAGGAGACGCAACGCCGCGAGCGGCGCAGAGGGCCGTCGACAT
>JBCCGH010000156.1:0-22509 GCA_039029375.1 Planctomycetota bacterium | reverse complement strand
TGCGTCTCCTCGACTTGTCCACCAACAAGCCCTGCGTCGACAGCGCCTTGCGAGCGGCACACATGGCTCGCCGACTTACGCAACCAACTTCCGACACACAACACTAGCGTGCAGCTGGAGATCCGTCTCTTCGGTGAGTTCCGCGTGGCCGTGGGCGGGACCGAGGTCGCGGCCGAACGATGGCCGCGCCGCAAGGCCACGCTCTTGCTCAAACTGCTGGCGCTGCAGCCGAGCCACCGCCTGCACCAGGAGCAGGTGATGGCGGCGCTGTGGCCGGAAGCCAGCGCCGAGGCCGCTGCGAACAACCTGAACAAGCTGGTACACATGGCCCGGCGAGCCCTCGAACCGACCCTCGCCGCGGGCGCGGACTCGCGCTACCTGCGTCGCTCGGCAAGCCACGTCGAGCTACGGGCTCCCGAGGGGGTGCAAGTGGACGCCGACGAGTTCGAGCGGCTCGCCGCGGCAGCCGTCCAAGGCAGCGACGCGACCGCCTACCGCGCCGCGCTGGCCGCGTATCGCGGCGACTTGTTGCCGGAGCATCGCTTCGAGGACTGGTGCGAGGGGCGCCGCGAAGAGCTCCGCCGGCAGCACCTAGACCTCCTGTGGCGCTCCGCCGTGCTACTGCAGGAACAAGGCCAGACCGAGCTGTGCTTGGATCGCCTGACCGAAGTCATCGCCCGCGACCCGTTACACGAACGTGCCCACCGACAGCTGATGCGCGAGTACGCCGCGTTGGGACGGCGGGAGTTGGCACTACGACAATTCGCCGACTGCTCGGCAGCGCTGCGCCGCGAGCTCGACGCGGAGCCCGAAGCTGCGACCACAGAGCTCTACCGCCAGATCGTGGCCGGCGAGCTGAGCGGTGAAGCCGCGGCGGCGACACCGAGGACGCCGACGCCCACCACCGCGAAACCCGAGCCGACCGCCCGCTTCGGCCTCGCGGTCCTGCCGTTTCACAACACCGCGCGTGACCCGACGCTCGACTACCTCTGCGACGGCATCGCCGAAAGCCTGATCAACACGCTCTCGCAGCTGCCGGCCCTGCGGGTGATGGCGTTCAGCACCGTGCTGCGCTACCGCGGCGGCGCCATGGACCCACTGGCGATCGGCCGCGACCTCGGCGTCCAGGCCGTGGTCCTGGGCCGCGTCATCCACTGGAGCGAACGTTTGGTCGTCGGCGCGGAGCTCGTCCGTACCGAGGACGGGGCCCGCCTGTGGGGCGATCGCTTCAATCGCGCGTTGGCCGACATCTTTGAGGTGCAGGACGGGATCTCCAGTGAGATCTCGGAGGGACTGAGCCTGCAGCTGACGACCCCGGAGCGCCGCCGCCTCGGCAAGCGTCACACGGATAGCACGCGGGCGTATGAGCTCTACCTGAAGGGACGGCACTACTGGAACCAGCGCACTGGCGATGGGCTGCGCCGGGGGATCGAGTGCTTCGAAGAAGCCATCGACGCGGACCCGACCTACGCCCTGGCCTACTCCGGACTTGCCGACTGCCACAGCCTGCTTGGGCTCTACTCGACGGTCGCTCCCGGCGAGGCGATGCCTAGGGCCAGGTCGGCCGCCCTGCGCGCACTCGCGCTGGACGACGGGCTGGCCGAGGCCCATACGTCCCTCGCCTACACCAAGCTCTATTATGACTGGGACTGGGCCGAAGCCGACGCGGGCTTTGACCGCGCGATTCGGCTGAGCCCCAACTACGCCACCGCGCACCAGTGGCGTCACGAGTACCTCACCGCGATGGGCCGCTTCGACGAGCAGCACGAAGCCATCGAGTGCGCCCTACACCTCGACCCGCTCTCGCCGATCATCCAGACCGAGATCGGCTGGGGTCGCTATTTTGCCGGCGACTGCGAGAGCGCGCTCCACCACGCCAGCAAGACGCTGGAGCTCACGCCGGGGTTCGGCGTCGCGCACCTGGTCCGCGGCCTGGCCGCCCTGCAGCTGGAGCAGCTCGACCTAGCGACCGCCGAGCTCGAGCGGGCCATCGGGCTCGCCACCGACGCCCCGTTTACCCTTGCCATCGGCGCGTTGGGCCACGCCCTGGCGCGCCGTGGCGAGCCCGGGGCTGCCCGGGAGCAGCTAGCCCGCCTCACCGCAATGGGGGGCGCCGAGCGCGGCCGCGGCTACAGCATGGCGCTGGTGCAGCTCGGCCTGCGAGACGAGGAGCGGGCGCTCGACGCCCTAGAAGCCGCCTTCAAGGCCCGTGAGGACCGGCTCGTCTTCCTGCGCGTGGAGCCCTTGTTCGCCGACCTGCACGCGTTGGAGCGGTACCAGCAGCTCCTCAGCTTCATGGACTTGGACCACGCATGAGCGCGGGCGGACTTTTCTGACGAATTCCGGGCTCGGAAGCCGGCCGGGAAGGCCGCGGGAAGGTGCCGGGAAGCCCCCGGACCTAGGTTGCCGCCGTATCGCTGAAGGAGCGACTCATGCCGCAACCCCGACCCTTCGCCCCGGATCCCACCGCCCCCCGTTCGTGCAATCGCGACGAGGGGGCTCTGGACCTTGCCCTGGCCGCCTACCTCGAGCGCCACGAGCACGAGCCGGAGCTCGAGCCCGAGGCATTCGCCGCCAGCCTCCCCGAGACGATCCAGCCGCGCGTGCTGCGAGAGCTGGCGGAGCTGCGCGAGCTCGACCGGCTGACCGCGGCGCCGGCGCGGGAGCTGCCGCCTCGCTTTGGCGACTTCCGCCTCTTGCACCTGCTCGGTGAAGGAGGCGGCGGTCGGGTCTTCGAGGCCGAGCAGATCTCGCTCGGGCGCCGCGTCGCGCTCAAAACGCCACGCCCCGGCGCCGGGACCAGGGCCCCGGCACAGAACGCCCGCTTCCGCCGCGAGGCACAGATCACGGCGGCGCTCGACCACCCCGGGATCGCGGCAGTGCACGGGACCGGCATGCACGACGGGATCCCCTTCTACTACGGCCGACTGGTCGAGGGATGGTCCCTGCAGCAGCTGCTGCAGGCGGCGCGCGAGCCCGCGGCCGCGCACCACGGGCCAGCGACCGCCTTCCTCCGCGACCGCCCGAGGATCGCGGCCTGCCTCGCCCGCGCCGCGGATGCGCTGGCCCACGCGCACGAGCGGAGCATCGTGCACCGCGACATCAAACCGGCGAACCTCATGCTGGACGCCCACGACCGGGTCACGATCATCGACTTCGGTCTGGCCGAGGACGCCAACGCCGAGGCTCTCACCCGGACCGGCGACTTCCTCGGCACGCCGCAGTACATGTCGCCCGAGCAAGCGAATGCCGCCCCCGCCGGTCCGGCGAGCGATGTCTACGCGCTGGGGGTCGTGCTCTACGAGTGCCTCACCGGCGCCCCGCCGACCCCGGTTGGCCCGGTGCCTCACGTGCTCGCGGCCATCCGCCGCGGGAACATTGCCGATCCGACCGCCACCGACGCGTCGATCCCGGCCGAGCTAGCGGCGATCACGCTCCGGTGCCTAGAGACCCAGCCGTCGGCGCGATTCGCCAGCGCCGGCGAACTCGCGACAGCACTGCGACACTTCGCACATGGCGGCTTTTCAGCGCGCACAGAACGCCGCGCCCGACGCCAGCTACAGCGCCGCGCTTGGCGCCGCTCGCTGCATCGACGCGGGGGGCGCGCGGCCCTCGCCACCGCCGGCGCCGTCGCTGCCACGCTCGTGGCAGCGTGCGCTTGGGCCGGGCCGCTACCGACGAAAGCCGGCGCCGCGGCCGAGCTCCGCGCCCTCGTCGTCGCCACGACGCGGCGCCTGGCCACGTTGGAAGCACGGGTCAGCTCGACCCTGGCACGCGACTCAGCCGCGCAGCTGCTCAACCAACGTGATGAGATCGGTGCCGTGGGTCCGCACGGAGACCTCTCGGTCGATGTGCCTTAGCACACCTTGCGGATCGATGACGAAGGTAACGCGGCGGGCAAACGGCCGCCCCACCATTTGCACTCCGTACTTTCGCGCCGCACTCCCATCCGGGTCGCTCAGCAGCGGAAACGCCAACTTGTACTCTTTGGCAAACGCCGTCAGCGCCGCCACATCGTCCATGCTGACACCTAGCACCCGCACTTGAAGCTCGGCAAATTGCGCCGCTGCGTCCCGCAGCGAACAGGCTTCGAGCGTTCAACCAGGCGTCGATGCTTTGGGGTAGAACGCGAGCACGGTCCAGGTCTCGCGCTCGCCACCGACCTCGACGGCGTTGCCGTTCTGATCATTGAGGCGCACTGCAGGGGCCGGCTGGCCGATCTCGAGCGCGGGTGCGGCTGGATCCGCGGGCTTCGGCGCGGCGTCCGGCTGCTGGGCACTCAACGCGATGCACAGAACGGAAAGCGTCAGCGGAATGAGGAGACGGGGACGATGCATGAAGGAGGCTCTCGATGGAGTCGCGAGAAGATCTGCGTCAGGGCGCGGCGGTGCGGCGATCAGCTCTCGAAGTCGGCACGGTGGGTGTCCCACCACTGCTGCCAGCGGCGAATCGCGTTGCGCCGTTGATCCACGCGCGCTTCGGCATCGTACTCGATGTCCGCGCCCGTCAGCTTGCGCAACGACTCAAACGCAGCGTGGCGCACGATGCGCTCGTCATCCGAAAGGGCGGCGATGAGCGCCTCGACGGCCGGCGGCTGACGAAAGTGGCGCAGCCCCTCAATCGTCAGTCGGCGCACGAACAAATCCGCATCGGTCGCGCAGCCCAAAAGCGGCTCGAGGGTCGCGGGGTGGGCGCTCTGGATCAACTTGTCGACGGCTTCGAAGCGCGTGCCCGGATCCGGATCGGTGAGTCGCTCGACCTCTGCCGCCACGCCCGCGGGTAGGGCGGCGGTGCCCGCGGGGGGCTCGGCCGGCTTGCCGACCGGAGCCACTGCGACGGGCTCGGTCCGCACCGCGGCTTCCGTGCGGGCCAGCACGACGGCCAGGTCGCGCCCGAGCGCCCGCAGCTCGGCGGTGATCGTGCGGCCGTCCGCACCCTGCTCCCGCTGCGCATCGCGAACCTGGTCCACCTGCGCCGACAGCGCCGTGAGTCGCTCACGCATGCCGTCCACAGAACGGGTCAGTCCGGCGGCAAAGCCATCCCGCTGCTCGCTGGCCTCCTCAAACCGGGCCTCGACGCCGCGAAACGCCGTCGCCGCCGGCAACTCCGCCAACCGCGTCTCGATGGCGGGCAGGCGCTCGGCCTGCTCATCGGCCAGGGTCGCGACGCTCTCCAGTCGCGTCGTCAGCCCCGTGAGCTCTTCGGTCAGCCGCCAATCGAGGAACATCGCCGCTCCGGCCACCGCCGCTAAGGTGACGACCACCGTGGCCAGCGAGCCGGTCCCGCGGCTCGCCGCGGCAGGCGCGACCTCGACTCGCGCCTTGCTCTCCGCGGGTCCGCGCAGCTGTCGCAGGCAACAGGCCCCAATGACCTTGTCACCGAGGCGCGCTGCGATCCCCGCCTCGACATCGCGCTGCGGAACCGAGGCGCTGCAGAGGTCACAGAAGTGGACTTCGAGGTTGTCCTCCATCGCCGTCATCGGGGCCTCCCGTCTGGCTCAAACGTAAGTTCTCGGACGTGCAGGGCGAGCTGATCCTCTCATAGTTCACGGTCAGGCGCGAGGAACCGGGGAATCCCGGGCATCCGCACCCCTGGCGAGGCGCGATCCCCTGTCACAGGAGACGCCGCTGCCAGGGCGAACCGCGGCGGGAGGCCCCGCAGGTGGCGGTCGTAAGGGGCTGACGCGGACCGCAGCCCCCACCGCGCTCAGCGCGCGGCTTGCTGGACTTCGGCCTTGAGCGCGTCAACGCGGTCGGTGGCCTCCCAGGCGAAGTCTTCGCGGCCAAAGTGGCCATAAGCGGCGGTCTTGAGGAAGACCGGACGCTTGAGCTTCAGGTGCTCGACGATCTTGCCCGGCCGCAGGTCGAAGACCTTGCGCACCGCTTCGGCGAGGAGTTCGTCCCCCACGGAGCCGGTGTCGAAGGTGTCGACGCGAATGCTCACCGGCTGGGCCACACCGATGGCGTAGGCAACCTGGACCTCACAGCGGTCCGCCAGGCCGGCGGCCACCACATTCTTGGCGACCCAGCGACCGGCGTACGCGGCCGACCGATCCACCTTGCTCGGGTCCTTGCCCGAGAACGCGCCGCCACCGTGCCGGCCCATGCCGCCGTAGGTGTCGACGATAATCTTGCGGCCCGTCAGGCCGGCGTCCGCCTTGGGCCCACCCTCGACGAAGCGACCCGTCGGGTTGAGATACCAGCGCGTGTCGCTGTCCAAGAGGTCCTTGGGCAGCGCCGACTCCGTGACTTCGCGCAGCCCCTTCTTGAGCTCATCGTCGGACACGTCCGGCGTGTGCTGGTGCGACACGACGACCGTGTTAATGCGGGTCGGGTTGCCCTTCTCGTCGTACTCGACGGTGAGCTGCGACTTCGAGTCCGGGCGCAGGAACTTCAGCGGCCCGCGCCGCGCCTCGGCAAGCGCTTCGAGGACCCGGTGCGAGTAATGGATCGGCAGCGGCATGAGCGCATCCGTCTCGCGGCACGCGTAGCCGAACATCATTCCCTGGTCGCCAGCACCCTGCTCACCGCTCTGCGAGGTCGAATCGTCGACGCCAAGCGCAATGTCCGGCGACTGGGTCCCGATCGCCGTGAGGACCGCGCACGAGTTGGCGTCAAAGCCGACAGCTGGATCGTTGTAGCCAATGTCCGAGATGACCCGCCGCACGACGTCCTGGTAGTCGATGCGAGCGGTCGTCGTGATCTCCCCGGTCACCAGCACCAAGCCTCGCGAAGTGGCGGTCTCGCAGGCGACTCTCGAGTTGGGATCCTGCTCGAGGATCGCATCGAGAATCGCATCGGAGATCTGGTCGCACACCTTGTCGGGGTGGCCTTCGCTCACCGATTCGCTGGTAAAGAGGCGGGGTTCAGTAGTCATCAGCGTGTCTCGTTCGGTTTCGTCGTGGGAAACGGATCGCGGGCTGGCGAGCCCGCGCGCCAAGAGCCCCACGGCGCTGGACGGCACACCGTCCCTGCGAGCACCGCGGAAGATTGCCGGCGCAGCCGGCAGCCTTGGCAAGCCCGGGCGACAATACGGATTCCGGCCCTCGGAGCCAGGACACGGCGGTTTTTGCGACCGCTCGGGAGGCTCGGATCGCCGCCCCCGAATCCGGTCAAGCGAACGTAAGCAAGTGAGTGCAACCCGTTGGCCCTAGCGCAACAACGCTGCTGAGGCGCGCTGGTCGGCCGACGGATGCCGCCGCCCCGGCCGCGGTATTTGTCCACGCGAACGAACTTTCGCCGGGCTCCGACCTAGAAGACGACGGTCCCCTGCGCCAGACCGTCCCGCACCCTGAAGCGACACCATGAAGCCCAACGCGAGACATGCCCAACGACGGCATCACCCGCCGCACACGAGCGCAGCCGCGAACCACGATGCACCGCTCCTGTGGTCGCTTGAGTCGCTCCAGAAGGCGTCAGCTGCGGAGCACACTTCCGTTGTGCTGACCCTGCTCGGCATCGCGCTCCTCACGGTCCTGGCCGCGGTCTCCTGAGGGCGATGGCACCGTCGACGGGCCGAGGCCGGGATCGAGCATGCCGCGCAGCAGGGCCATGGTCCGGTCGGTCGCGCCCTGATTGCCGCGGATGAGGTCGACGGCTTGCTCGCCCAGCTCCTGCCGCCTCGCCTCGTTCTCGAACAGAAACCGCAGCTGCGCCGCCAGATCATCCCAGTCGCGCACCTGCACCGCGGCACCCGCGGCGAGCAACAGCGCGACGTCGTTGCGGAAATTGACGATGTGCTGGCCGAACACCACCGCTTTGCCCAGCGCCGCGGGCTCCAACATGTTCTGGCCGCCGCGCGGCACCATGCTGCCGCCGACGAAGGCCACGTCGCAGGCGCCGTAGAACGTCTCCAGCTGCCCAATGGTGTCGACCACGACGATATCGGTACCGAGCAACGGCGGCCGCACGGTCGGTAGCTTGCTCCAGGCGACACACGTCTCGCCGTCGTTCACCAAGTCCTCGCGGACCGCGACGGCACGCTCGGGGTGACGCGGCGCCAGCACGAGGCGAATGGGCGCACCGATCTCCCGCGCGACACGGCGCACCGCGCGCGCCACGCCGAGATCCTCGTCGCCATGCGTCGAGCCGCACACGAGCACGTGGCGACCGTCCGGCGAGAGCCAGCGACGCAGGTCCGCCGACGCCTCGGTCGGATCCTTGAGGCGTACGCTGTCGTACTTCACGTTGCCCGTCACAAAGACGCGGTCGTCGGGAACGCCCAGGGCCAACAACCGATCGCGGTAGGAGGCGTCCTGAACGCAAAACCGCTGGATGAGATCGAACTGCGGCAGCACACCGCGCAGCAGTCGGTAGCCGCGAAAGCTCTTCTCCGACATGCGCCCATTCACGACCGCAACGGGAACGCCGCTGTGACGACACGCGCGGAGGAAGTTCGGCCACACCTCCAGCTCGACGAGCAGGACGCACGCTGGCCGCACTCGAGCAAGCGCCCGGCGCGGAAACGGCCCAAAGTCGAGCGGATAGAAGATCACCCGCAGATCGGCATGGACCCGCTCGGCCAACGCGTGACCGGTGGGCGTTGTCGCCGAGAGCACGATCTCCGCCTCGGGGTAGGCGGTGCGCAAGCGCTCGATCAGGGTACCCGCGACCTTGAGCTCGCCGACCGAGACCCCGTGCACCCACACGACCGGACGCTCGCCGCTCGAGCGCGGCACCCGGCCAAAACGCTGCGGGATCCCCCGCCGATAGGCCGGGTTGGTGGCCAAGCGCCACAAGAGGACCGGCGCATACGCAAGCAGCGCGCCCGCGAAGACGACTTGGTAGACGCCCATGGCCAGCGCAGCGCGCCATCGTCGGGGTGATCGAGCGACCCGGCCGGCCGCGGGCTGCTCGTTCTGCTCCATAGACCCCTCCGCGCGCATCGAGACTCGGCTCAGCCAAAGGCCGGCGCGCAGCACTTCTTGTACTTCACGCCGGAGCCGCAGGGACACGAGTCGTTGCGCCCCGGCCGCTTCGCCGGCGCCGCTGCCGGGGCGGCCTTCGACGGCTGCTGCTGCGGCGGCTTCGCCTGCGGCGCGGGAGCGGGCGGCGGGGCGCCCTTGGGCTGCACGGTGACGCGCGCGCCCTTGCTGATTGCCTCGGCGACCTCCGGCGGCGCCTGGCCCGCGGCGACCATGGCTTCCACCATGGCCTGCGCGGTGACGGGATCCGGGGGCAAGGGGGCCTGACGCTGCACCGGCTGCGGCTGCGCTTCCGCCGCGGTCAGCTCGACCTTGAAGATGAGGTCGGTGACCTGGTCGGCGATGGCGGCCTTGAGCAGCTCGAACTTCTCGTAGCCCTCTTTCTTGTATTCGTTCTTGGGGTCGACTTGGGCGTAGCCGCGGAGGCCGATGCCAGCCTTCAGGACCTCCATCGCGTGCAAGTGGTCCTTCCACTTGTTGTCGATCGTGTCGAGCAGCAGGAACTGCTGAACGCGCTGCCAGTCCTCGTCGCCGTAGTGCTCTTGGCGCCGGTCGTAGAGCTTCTCGACCCGCGCGACGATGTCGTCGAACAGCTGCTCGCGTTCGACCTCGCGCAAGCCGGCTAAATCGAGCTCGGCACCCGCCTTGTGCGACAGCCACTTCTCGATCTCGTCGAAGTTGGGCGGCTCCTTGGGGTCGCCAGCGTAGCGCTGCAGCACGGGCTCCAGCACCTCCTCGAACATCCCCACCACTTTGCCGCGCAGTTCCTCACCACGCATCATCTCGTCGCGCTGCGTGTAGACGAACTTGCGCTGCTTATCCATCACCTCGTCGTACTCGAGGAGGTTCTTGCGGATGTCGAAGTTGCGGGCCTCGACCTTCTTCTGCGCCCGCGCAATGCCGCGCGACACCATCGGGCTCTCGATGCGCTCGCCGTGCTTCAGGCCGAGCTTCTCCATCATGGTCTTCACCCAGTCGCGGGCAAAGATGCGCATGAGGTCGTCGTCGAAGCACAGGAAGAACTTGGTGGCGCCCGGGTCACCCTGTCGGCCACATCGGCCGCGGAGCTGGTTGTCGATGCGGCGCGCCTCGTGGCGCTCGGTGGCAATGACATACAGCCCGCCCACCGCCAGGATCTCGTCGCGCTGCGACCGGCACTGGTCGCTCAGCTCGGCGAGGCGCGCCTTCGCCTCCTCGCTCTCCGGGTCGAGCTCTCGCTCAGCCAGCTCTTTCCTCCAGAGCATCTCGGCGTTGCCGCCCAGCACGATGTCGGTACCGCGGCCTGCCATGTTGGTCGCCACGGTCACCGCACCCTGACGTCCCGCCTGGGCCACGATCTCCGCCTCGCGCTCATGGTGCTTGGCGTTGAGAACGTGATGAGGCACGCCGGCTGCCTCCAGCTTGGTGGACAGGGTCTCGGACTTGGCGATCGACGTCGTGCCGATCAGCAGCGGCCGACCGCGTCCGTGCTCCTCGGCGACCTCCTCGACGATGGCATTGAACTTGTCGTTCTCGTCGAGGTAGATCTGATCCTCACAATCCTCGCGCACCATCGGCCGGTTGGTCGGGATGCCGACGACCTCGAGGTCGTAGATCTTGGCCAGCTCGGCGGCCTCGGTCATCGCCGTCCCGGTCATGCCCGCGAGCTTGCTGAACATGCGGAAGTAGTTCTGCAGCGTGATCGTGGCGAGCGTCTGGCTCTCCTCCTTGGGCTTCAGACCTTCCTTGGCTTCCACCGCCTGGTGGAGACCGTCGCTCCAGCGCCGACCAGCCATCAAGCGGCCGGTGAACTCGTCGACAATGACCACCTCGGTCTCCCGCGTTTCGCGGTTCTGAACGACCACGTAGTGCTTATCGCGCTCGTAGATGTGATGTGCGCGCAGGGATTGCTCGATGTGATGCGGCCAATCCATGTTGCGCGGATCGCCGTAGAAGCTCTCCACGCCGGCCAGCTTCTCGGCGCGCTCGATGCCAACATCGGTGAGCAGGCACTGATGCTCCTTGAGCTTGACCTCGAAGTGCTCACCCTCCGTCAGTGCCCGCGCGATGCGATCGGCGTGCATGTACTTCTCCGCCTTCCCTTCCGGCGGACCAGAGATGATGAGCGGCGTGCGCGCTTCGTCGACCAGGATCGAATCCACCTCGTCCACGATCGCGTAGTTGAGGTTCTTCTGCACCTGGTCCGCGATCCGCCACTTCATGTTGTCGCGCAGGTAGTCGAAGCCGAATTCGTTGTTCGTGCCGTAGGTGATGTCGCAGCCGTATTCATCGTGGCGCTGCGTCGGGCTCATGTGCGACTGGATCGCCCCCACGGTGAGCCCGAGGTACTCAAAGACTGGCGCCATCCAATCGCGGTCGCGCTTCGCCAAGTAGTCGTTGACCGTGACCACGTAGACGCCCTTGCCAGACAGTGCGTTCAGCGCCGCCGGCAACGTCGCCACCAGGGTTTTGCCCTCACCAGTGGCCATCTCCGCGATCTGACCGTGATGGAGCACGGCGCCACCGATGATCTGCACATCGAAGTGCCGCAGCCCTAAGGTGCGCTGTGCCGCCACTCGGGTCATCGCGAACACCTCGGGCAACGCATCATCCAAGGTGGCGCTCCCGCTCTGCACCTTGGTGCGCCACTCGTCGACCCGTGCCAACACCTGCGGTTGATCGAGCCCCTCCGCCCAGGGCCCCAAGTCCTGGACCGCTTTGACGAGTGGGTCGTAGCGCCCCAACGAGCGTTGGTTCGCCGAACCGAAGACCTTCTGCAACCCCTTGCCCATGCGCGACGGCAGGGCGCCAAAATCGAACTTCATCTGTCGTCTCTTCCTGTCACGGGTCGACGGCTCGACCCTCAAACTGTGTGCTCAAACGCGCGACAAGGCGCATTGCCCTCGCCACGCGGCAAGGGCCAACGACCGGGCGACGCTGCAGCGCGCCGCTGCCTCACTCAGGGCCTGTCACTAGATCCATGATCCAGGCACTGAGCGGTGCTCCTGGCGCCGCTCCGCGTCGCGGGAGAGCGGGTGACTGGAACAGTCACACGCTCTCAGGCGCGGTCGGGAGCACGGGGTGCAGGAAGGCTGCGGTCGGTGACGGACCGTCGCGGGGGCCCAATCGGGCGGGCCGTCGCGCGAAGTCGGCCCGGCTCCGCCGGCGACGGTCGGACGCTCCAACCTTGCTGGGCGGCGCGGGCGGGACCTAGGTCCCTCTGGGCAATCTGCTGCGCTGCGCCCCAGCACGCCGGGCGCGGCACTGCCGCACCCACGCCGATCGCCAGCACCAACAGGAGGGCACTGGCGGCCGCGGCCCCGTCGACCGAGGCGGCTCGTCGCAACAGGCTCCAGGGCAGTCGGACCATCGAACGGCTCAGGCCTGCTCCGTGGAGGCGCGCTTGGTGCCGAGCAACCGGTCCACCAGCTCGTAGAGAAGGGCTTCGGGAAACGGCTTTGCCAGGAACCCGTCGGCCTTCTGGATGTCGTCGAGCGCGATATGGCCAGCCGTCGCCAAGAGCACGGGAATGCTCTTGGTCGCGGGGTCGGCGCGCAGCGCCGCGATCACCTCCAGGCCGTCCATCTCGGGCAATTCATAGTCGAGGAGGATCAAGTCCGGAAGGCAATCGCGCGCGCGCGTCAGTGCCGTCCCCCCATCGTGCTCGACCGAGACGGCGTAACCCTTGGCCCGAAGCAGGTTTTCGACCGCGTCGGCGATATGCTCCTCGTCGTCGACCACCAGAATGTGGTGGCTGGGCACGCAATCCACCGCGGGCTCGCGCACCGTGGCCGAGCACAATGACGCGGCAGTGTGCAGCCCAGCGGCCGTCAGACTGTCCTCGATGCGCCGCTTGAGCCCCTGGTTGAAGCGCCGCACCGCCATCCACGCCTCGTAGTCCGGATAGTCGGGCTTGATGTCCATCTCGTCGTGCGTGTCGACGAGGAAGTAGTACTGCCCTGCCACCAGATGTTCCTGCAGCACGAGCTTCATGAAGGGGTAGTTCCGATTCCCCAACCGGAACGAGTAGCGCGTGGTCTTCCGGCTCGAGCCCTCGTTGGCCTCCTCCTTCTGGAACAGCCCGAGCACCTCGCTCCAGTCCGCATCGGGGTCCAACGAGAGGTCCGGCAAGCGGCCCGGTCGGGCGCCGCCACCGTAGGCCTCGTCCAGGTAGATCCCCACGGCGCGGGCGACCGTGCCGATCTCCAGCTGCTCCAGCCTCATCGGCCCGCCGCCTCGGTCGGTCGGTAGGCGTTGCCGCAGCCCGCGGCACCGCCGCCGCCCGTCAGGCTGCCCACCAGCTCGCGCACCGTGGTGTCCGCCTCCGCCACGAGGCGCTCCAACTCGTCCAGGACCCCCACCATCACTGCGGGATCGACGAAGTTCGCGGTCCCGAGCTGCACGGCGCTGGCCCCGGCGACCAAGAACTCCAACACGTCCTCCGCCGAGGTGACGCCTCCCACGCCGATCACCGGAATGCCCACGGCAGTGGCGATCTCGTGCACCATCCGCAGCGCCACCGGCTTGATCGCCGGGCCGGACAGACCGCCGATCCGCCGGCCGAGCACCGGCTCGCGGCGTCGCCAATCGACCGCCATCCCGACCAGCGTATTGATCGCCGTGATGCCGTCGGCGCCGCCTGCCTCGGCCGCCTTGGCGATCTCCACCACGTCGGTCACGTTCGGCGACAGCTTGGCAAAGACCGGGACCGGCGCCGGCGCAGCCTCCCGAACCTGCCGCATCACCGCTTCGGTGAGCTGCGGCCGGGTTGAGAACAGCAGTCGCCCCTCCTGCACGTTGGGGCACGAGAGATTGACCTCCAACGCCGAGACGCCAGCCGCGCCGAAGCGCTCGGCGAGCTCGACGAACTCAGCCGTGGTCTCCCCGCCGATGTTGACGATGACCTGGGGGCCCAGCGACTGCATCCGCGGCAACGTGTGCTCCAAGAACGCGTCGGCACCGCGGTTCTCGAGCCCGATCGAGTTAAGCATGCCCGCCGCGGTTTCGACGATCCGCGGCGGCGGGTTGCCGTGCCGAGGCGCCACCGTGACCGTCTTCGACACCAGAGCGCCGAGCCGCGTTAGCGGCGACAACGACCTTCCCTCCCAACCCGATCCAAAGGTGCCGGAGGCGCTCATGAGCGGGTTCGGCAGCTCAAGCAGCGGTCCGACGGGCGCGCGCAGCACGGAAGAGGCGACTCCTTGGGCAAGCCGCATCGTCACGCCGGCTTGCGAAACGGGGTTAAGTATGTCTATCCCCAATTCGACCCGACGGCTACTGCCCCCAAGTCGGTTTTCAAATGAGCGGGTCTGGACGGCTCGGCGAACCCATGCGCGCGCTCCGCCAGAGCCGGCTCAACCAGGCTGCCGAGCATCGTCGGATCGCGGAGTCGGGCGCGAGCTCGAGCACCCGTCGGGACCAACGACACCCGGCCGCTCGCCCATGGCGTGGTCGCGAGGGGCCTGGGCGGCCGCCCGTCGCCCACCACACGGTCGCGCCGGCGTGAGCCGGGTCGACCGGCATCACGGCGACGCCGGAGCGATCTCGGCGCGGTTCACGTCACGGCGCCACAGCAGGAAGGCCAGCGTGAACGCGCCGACGCAAATGCACGAGTCCGCGACATTGAACGCCGGGAAGCGCCATTCCTCGCCGCCGAACACGGCGGAGAACAGCAAGAAGTCGCGCACCCCTCCCTCGCGCTCGGTGAGGTTGTCGTAGAGGTTGCCAATCGCCCCAGCCAAGATCATGCCGAGCACCAGCTGCTCCAGGCGGGCCCGCGTCGGCATGCGCCACGCGAAGAACACGATCAGCCCGAGGGCGACGCAGCGCAGGGCGATGAGGGCCTTGTTGAAGTCCTGCCCGAGCCCCCACACGGTGCCGGTATTGCGCCACGCGACGAGGTGGAACTGCACCAACGCATCCGGCGACCACACCGGGTGCTTCCAGTACATCTCCGACCCGCCGTAGCGGTCCGCTAGGAACGCGAAGACGGCCGACTTCGACCAGAGGTCGAGCGCCACGAGGGGCGCGATGGGCAACCAGAACCACAGCTTGCCCCGAAACAGGGGCCGGCGGTCCCGGTGGTCGGCCATTGGCCCGTTCTAAGCGCTCTCGCGGCTGCGCTCCAGCTCTTCTTGGTGCGCTACGCAGTAACGCGCCCAGGGGATGTACTCGAGCCGCTCCTTGGGAATCCAGGGCTCGGCTTTCTTGGCCTTCTTGCCCTTCTCCTCGGCCTCTTCCTCAGCGATCTCGTGGCACCGCACGCACGCGCCGAAGGGGAAGTCACCCGCACCGTCAATGCGGTCGAGCGCCTCCTCGATCATCTGGATGGTGACCTCCTCGTTCTCGATCAGCCCGAGCAGGAAACCCTGGTCGTAGTTGTCGGTGCCCTGGTCCGCCAGGTGGTCCACGGAGGCGTCCTGCTCAGAGGCACGCAGCGCCTCGTCCCGCATTGACCCCACGTCCCCCTTCAGGATGGACAGGTTCTTCTGGAGGATCGCTCGATACTTCTTGAGGTCGGCCTTGGTCGGCTTGGGCATGTGGGTGAGAGCGGAAAAAGGAGGTCGCAGGCACCGGGCCAGCGTCTATCGACACAAACGCCCCCTCGCCTTCACCTGCCCGCGGGGCGTCCCCGGGGGCGAGGGGGCGCGGACCATACGCCGCGTCTGACAGACCGTCAAGCCGCGGTGCTGCCGGACACAGCCCACCGCCGCGCGCCCGTCGACGGCGCGGTTTCGCTGGAAGTGCGCCCCCCGCGTGGCCAACCTGGGGACTTCCGTTGCACTCCGATCCGGCAGCCTTGCTCGGCGAGTTCCTCGCCTATCTCCGCAGCGAGCTGCAGCTCTCGTCGCATACCGTGGCGGCGTATCGACGCGATGTGACGCGCCTCATCGGTACGCAAGCTCGACTCCCCGAGCGCGAGGACCTGGAGCGCCATGTCCAAGTCCTGCGGGGCGACCACGCGCCGGCTTCGGTGGTGCGCGCCGTGGCAGCGATCCGCGGGTTCTACCGGTTCTTGTGGGCCGAAGGTCACCTGGACGAAGACCCGGCCGAAGGGCTCCTCGGCATGCGCCTGGAGGAGTCGTTGCCCAAGGCGCTGGGCCGCGGCGCCGTGGAACGGCTCCTCGAGGCGTTCGCCGGCAGCGACCCGCTCGCGGTGCGCAACCGCGCCACCTTGCACCTGCTCTACGCCACCGGTGTCCGCGTGTCCGAGGTCGCAGCGCTCACGCAAGCGGGCCTCACCCCGGCGCTCGACGTGATCCGCGTCCGCGGCAAGGGCAACAAGGAGCGGCTGGTGCCCCTGTCGGCCCCGGCTCGCGCCGCGGTGCAGCGCTACCTGACCGAGGCTCGCCCGCCTCTGGCGGCGCGCGCAGACCGTGACGACCGAACCACCGACCGGCTCCTTCTGTCGCGGACGGGTCGCCCGCTCGAACGCACGCGCATCTGGCAGGTCGTCAAAGAGGCCGCACGCCGCGCCGAGTGCGACGTCGTGTGCTCGCCGCACGCCCTGCGCCATTCCTTTGCGACCCACCTTGTCACCGGCGGGGCTGATCTCCGCGTCGTCCAGGAACTGCTCGGCCACAGCTCGCTGGCGACGACGCAGCGCTACACCGCAGTCGATACCGAACGCCTCCGGGCCACCCACCAGCGCTATCATCCGCGCGGCTGACGCCTTCCCTCCGTTGCACCCCAGCATCGCCGACAAAGTCGCTCGCTTCCCGGACGGGCCCGGCGTGTACGTGTTCAGCGACGCCGCCGGCAAAGCTCTGTATGTCGGCAAGGCAGCCCGCCTGCGCACGAGGGTCCGCGCCTACCTGAAGCCCGGCGGCGACGGCCGCCTCAACATGCGCTTCCTCGAGCGCCAGGCCCGCGACGTCGAGTTCCTCGCCACGCGCACCGAGCAGGAAGCCCTGCTGCTCGAGAACACGATCATCAAGAAGCGCAAGCCGCCGTACAACATCCGCCTCAAGGACGACAAAGCGTTCCTGATGCTGCGGCTGGACCGGCGCGAGCCTTGGCCGTGGTTCCGCCTCGTGCGGCGCCGCCGCGACGACGGCGCCGACTACCTCGGGCCGTTTGCGTCCGCGAAGTCGGTACGCCAGACGCTGCGCCTGCTGCACAAAGTCGTGCCGCTGCGCGACTGCACGGACTCGGTGTTCCACAACCGCAGCCGCCCATGCATCAAGCACCAGATCGGCCGCTGCCCCGCACCATGCGTCGACTTGATCGAGCGACACGACTACGAAGTGCTGCTGGACCGCGCGGTGCAGGTACTCCAGGGCAAGGTCGGGCCGCTCCTGCGCGAACTCCGTGACGATATGGAAGCCGCGGCCCAAGCCCTCGAGTTCGAGAGAGCCCAGGCACGCAAGGTGCAGATCGAAGCGCTGTGTCGCGTGGCGGAGCAACAGACGGTCGTCGACGGCACCGGTCAGGACGAGGACGCCGTGGGCGTCCATCGGGTCGGCGATGAAGCGTGCGCGGTGTTTCTCCTATTTCGCGACGGGCTGCTCGAGAGCAGCCGTCGGTTCAACTTTCGCACGCAGCTCCCCGACGAGCTCGTCCTCGCCGAGCTGCTGGGTCGGTTCTACGAAGGCGACCAGTACGTGCCGCAGTCGCTCCTGGTGCCGGGAGAGGTCGCGGAGTCGGAGATCGTGCGGCGGTGGCTCGAAAGCAAGCGGGGCACGAGAGTCGAGCTCCTGACGCCGCAGCGGGGTGCCAAGCGACGGCGCCTGGAGATGGCCGCCGACAACGCTCGACTCGCGGACGCCTTGGAGGCCGACGAGACCCGCCGCCGTGCGGCCGGCGCCGCGATCCTGGCCGACATTCTGAACATGCCAGAACCGCCGCGACGACTGCACTGCCTCGACGTCTCCACGATCCAGGGCACGAGCACGGTCGCGTCGCGGGTGTGCTTTGTCGACGGTCAGCCGCACAAAGACGGCTACCGACGCTTCCGCATCCGCGGAGACGACGCCGGCAACGACTTCGACGCCATGGATCAAGCGGTGCGACGCAGCCTGACCCGCTGCCTGACCACCGAACACGACGAGCTGCCCGACGTGCTGCTGGTCGACGGCGGCCGCGGACAGCTGACCGCCACGTGCCGAGCCATCGAAGAGCTCGGACTGACCGATGACCTCGTCGTCGCGGGCTTGGCGAAGAGCCGGCTCCGGGGCGTCGGCGACCGCCGCCAACGCAGCGCCGAGCGCCTGTTCGTCACGGATGCCGAGGACCCCGTGCCGCTACGCGACGGCGCGCCCGAGACGTTGCGCGTCGCCCGCGCCCGCGACGAGGCCCACCGCTTCGCTATCACCTATCATCGCAAGGTGCGCGGCCGCCTCGCCAGCAAGCTGGACGAGATCGACGGCATCGGACCGAGTCGCCGCCGGACGCTGCTACGGCACTTCGGCTCGCTCAGCGCCGTGCGTCAGGCCAGCCTCACGGACCTCTGTGACGTGCCCGGCCTTCCCCGCGCCGTCGCCGAGCAGGTGTTCCAACAGCTGCACGGCGACAAGTAGAGGCCCGGCGTCCCCGCCAGCACACCAGCCTCAGCCGATCTCCAGCTCCAGCTGCTCCAGTCGAAACACCTCGTCGCGGATCTGCGCCGCCAGCTCGAAGTCGAGGTTCTTGGCCGCCGACAGCATGTCCTGACGCAGCCGGTCCACGTGCTGGCGCAGCGACCGGCGGTCGTCGAACTTCTTGGCGCCCGCGGTCTCGCGCTCCTTGGCGCCGCCGCGCTTGCCGCGGCCGCGGCCTTTGCTCGGCGCCGGCGCCTCGCCGGCGTCGCCCCCTTCGATGTCCAGCAGATCTCGAATCTCCTTCTGCACCGTGCGCGGCGTGATGCCGTGCTCTTGGTTGTGGGCGATCTGCCGCTCGCGGCGCCGGTCCATCTCCGCCATCGCGCCGCGGATCGAGTCGGTCTCCTTGTCGGCGTAGAGCAGAACACGGCCGTCCACATTGCGCGCGGCGCGACCGCACGTCTGAATCAACGACGTCTTGCTGCGCAGGTAGCCCTCCTTGTCGGCGTCGAGCACCGCCACCAAGGTCACCTCCGGGATGTCGAGGCCCTCGCGCAACAGGTTGATCCCCACCAGGCAGTCAAAGAGCCCCAGGCGCAGGTCGCGGATCAGCGCCGTGCGCTCCAAACTGTCGATGTCCGAGTGCAGGTAGCGCACGCGAATGCCAATGTCGCGGAAGTAGTCCGTCAGCTCCTCGGCGCTCCGCTTGGTCAGCGTCGTGACCAGGCTGCGCTCACTGCGTTCGGCCCGTTGGCGCACCTCGCCAACGACGTCGTCGACCTGGCCCCGCGCCGGCCGCACCTCGACCTCCGGATCCACGAGGCCGGTCGGCCGCACGACGAGCTCGACGACCAGGCCCCCGCTCTGCTCCAGCTCGTACTGGGACGGCGTCGCCGAGACGTAGACCACTTGGCGCTGGAGTGTGCGAAACTCATCGAACGTGAGCGGCCGGTTGTCGATCGCCGACGGCAGCCGAAACCCGTAGCGCACGAGCGTTTCCTTCCGACTGCGATCGCCGCGATACATCCCGCCCGCCTGCGGCACCGCCACGTGGCTCTCGTCGATGAAGAGCAGAAAGTCCTCGGGGAAGTAGTGTAGGAGCGTCGCCGGCGGCTGCCCCGGGGCGCGACCATCGAGATGCCGCGAGTAGTTCTCAATGCCGTTGCACACGCCGGTGGCGCGCAGCATCTCGAGATCGTGGTGCGTGCGCTGCTCGAGCCGTTGCGCCTCCAACAGCTGGTTCTTGCCCTTCAGCGTGACGAGATGCTCGTCGAGCTCGGCTTCGATCGACTCGCACGCCGAGCGCAAGCGCGCCATGGGCGTCACGTAGTGCGACGTCGGGTAGATCGTGACCTCCTCGAGATCCGCCAGGACATCGCCGCGCAGCGGGTCGATGGCGAGGATCTCCTCAATCTCGTCACCGAACATCTCGATGCGAATCGCCCGATCCTCTTCGTAGGCGGGAAACACCTCCACGACGTCGCCGCGAACGCGGAACCGGCCTGGGCCGAAGTCATAGTTGTCACGCCGATACTGAATCGTCGCGAGCGCCCGCAGCAGGCTGTCGCGATCCCACTCGCTGCCCTTGCGCAGGGCCACAGACAGCTCCTTGTAGTGCTCGGGCGAGCCCAGCCCGTAGATGCAGGAGATCGAGGCGACGATGAGCACATCGCGCCGCTCCATGAGCGAGCGCGTCGCCGAATTGCGCATCCGCTCGATCGCCTGGTTGATCGACGCGTCCTTCTCGATGTAGGTGTCGGAGGTCGGGACGTAGGCTTCGGGTTGGTAGTAGTCGTAGTAGGAAACGAAGTACTCGATCGCGTTGTCTGGGAAGAACGCCTTGAACTCACCGTAGAGCTGCGCGGCCAGCGTCTTGTTGGGCGCGAGGACCAAGGTCGGACGCTGCAGCACCTCGACCACCTTGGCTGCGGTGTACGTCTTGCCGGAGCCCGTGACGCCAAGCAACGTGGCGTGCCGGTGCTCGTCGCGCAGCCAGCCCGACAGGGCCTCGATCGCCTGAGGCTGGTCCCCTGCCGGGGTGAAATCGGTCACCATCCGAAACGGCGTATCGGGTCTCATAAGTTCGCGGTGAACGGCCCACGCCCCGCGGCCGTTGAATGTTTTCGCGCAAGCACTTTAGGCTGCCGCCGTCGATCATTCGACTCGAAGGAAGGCGCTGCCCGTGACCAGCAGACGTTCAGGTGGACCCCGTTCCCGAGCCGGTGGCCGGCGTCGCGAAGCGAAGCGACGTTCGTCCTCGTCTTGGATCATGCCGGTTTCCGTGGTCGCCATCGTGGGACTGGTGATCTGGATCGTGCCACGATTGCCCGGGCGACCACGAGAAATCGAGACCGCCCCCGCGACGACTGCCAAACCCACGGTCGACATCACCTGGAAACACCCGCGGGTGCAGCAGGCCGTGGCATGGATCGAGGCGATCGCCGCCGGTGACTCGTTCGCATTGACGCGGCATTCGGACGAGCCGGCGCTGCAGCGCCACCTCGGCGTGGCGCCGGAGAGCCCGCTGGGATCGCTGCGCGGCGAGGCCCGCAACGCGGTGGCGTTGAAGCTCCAGGAGAGCCTCACGGCCGGCGAGCAGACCGCCGTGCTACGCGACTTCACCCCGGTGGACGCGCGTCTCGAGGCGGCCGCCATGGCCTCCGCCCAGCGGGGCACGGTGCTCGTTTCGGCAGCGCCGCGCGAGGGCACCCCCTGGCACGACGACGTGAAGAACGGAGGGCGGTACTACGACGGCCTCGAAGCCAAGCTGCGCCTGTCGTTCCGGATGGAGGGCGATACCGTCAAAGTCGCCAGCTTCGAGGTCCTGCACGTGCCCGAGCGCCCGGGCGCGCCCGTCCAGCGCCGGGCCCGGCGCCAGGCCCGTACAGAGGGCCAGAAGCCCGAGGATCGCGCCAAGGACCGCTCGGGCGCGCACCCGGAGATCCAGAGGCCAGCCCGCGTGAAGCGGGAGATCGACGGCGAGACGATCACCGTGGCCGAGGCGGAGCTCGTCCCGCTCGAGCACCTCGAGGAGACGCCGTCGGCCCAGCGCGCCAAGATCGACCGCCTCATCGGCGAGATCGTCCAGCTCGACCAACCCGCGGGCCTCAACAAAGCGATCGACGCGCTCCGTGACATCGGCCGACCCGCGATCCCGCGGCTGCTCAACCAGCTCTACGAGTTCCATGCCAAGGGAATGGTCACGGAGGACCACCGGATCGCGGCACGGCGGGTGATCCAGGCCCTGTTGATCATGACCGGCCGGCGCTTCGGCTTCAACGTCGCCGACCGAACCAACGCGACCGTAGACGGCAACCGAGAGCAGCGCGAGTCCGCCCTCAAGCAATGGTATGCTTGGTGGTATCGCTATCACGACCGCGACTACACCGAAGCCATCGACAAAGCGGAGGGCGAGGCCCTCTTCCAGACTGAAGACGAACAGCGCGATCCGGGGGGCTAGCCGCGGCGGCGCGGCAGCGCTGAAAGGCCCGCGGAGCGCTGGAACCGAGTAAGCCCATGCCTAACCCTATTGTTTGCGAGAACTGCGGCGCGCAGTACCGGCTGCCCGAGACCTTCAAGTCGACCCACGCCAAGTGCTCGAAGTGCAGCGCCAAGATCGACGTGGCGTCGCAGCGCTCCGCCAGCGCCGCGCCGAAGAAGCCGTCGGCTTCATCATCGAGCAGCGCCCGCAGCTCACGCCCGGCCGCGGCGACGGAGCGCGGGCCGCGGTCGACCCGATCGACATCGCGGGCCAAGACGACACGCGCCACCGCCAAGACGGCCAGATCCGCGTCGCGCCGCGGCGCGCGTGCCGAGGCCGAGGCCGAGGAGAGCGAGGCGCCGACTGAGCGCAGCCGCAGCAGCCGCAGCGGCGGCAGTAGCCGCAGCCGGAGCAGCCGCGGCAAGAGCAGTAAGAAGAGTTCCAACACGCCGGTCCTCGTCGGCAGCGTGATCGGCTTGCTGGCGGTGGTCGCGGATCAGCGCCCTGGTCGCGCAAAGCTTCAATAGTATCTTTCAAAGAGTTGGTGTGACTTTCTGCTAAACGTTTGATTTCAGGTGTACTCATGGTTATTATCCTCTTGCTGTCGG
>JBCCGH010000155.1:0-22544 GCA_039029375.1 Planctomycetota bacterium | reverse complement strand
CCGGCACGCGCAACGTGCCAATGAACGAGCACCTCGCGACGCTCGAGCCGACCAGCGACGAGGCGGCGCGCTACTGGCCGCACTACGGCTCCCGCTGGACCGCCTGGAACCACCTGCGGACCGCGGCGTGTCTGCTCGCCTCCGCTTGGCTGGTCATCGCGCTGTCCTGGGGAGCCGCGGGATAGACCGCCCGGCCCCCGGCGCCACTTTTCTTGCAACAGGCGGAGACCTCCGGTCCATGTTCGCACGATGGTGCGCCGCACTCCCGAGCACTGGTTTGAGGTCTATCGCGAAACCGGCCGACCGCAGGCTCTAGCGCGCGTCTTCGACGCGACCGCCCGCGACCTGTCACGTCTCGCGGCCTTTCTCGCCCGAGACGCCGATGAGGCGGAAGATCTCGTTCAGGCGACCTACCTGACCGTCATGGAGAGCGCCGACGACTTTGCCGTCGGCCGCGAGCTGCTGCCGTGGATGTGCGGAGTCCTCGCCAACCACGCCCGCGCCACGCGGCGCCGGCGAAGACGCGGCGTCGACCCGGCCCGCCTCCCGCTGCGCGAGCCCACCGATCCGGCCGCTGAAGCCGCGCGGGAAGAGGAGCGCCGTGAGCTCGTGGCATCACTTCGCCGCCTGCCGCAGCCCTACCGCGGCGTGCTCGACCTCCATCTCGAGCACGGGATGACGCCGCACGAGATCGCGCGGGCGCTGGAACGTCCCCGCGCGACGGTGCGCAGCCAGATCCACCGGGGTCTCGAGCTCCTCCGCCGGTCCCTACCCGTCAGCCTCGCGTCGGCCGCCACGTTCACTCTCACCCACCGCGCGCTCGCGGCCGTGCGACGTCGCGTCATCGAAGCAGCGGCCAAGCCCGCCGCTCCCATCAGTCTCGGAGGTTCTCTGCTCATGAAAGCGTTGGTTGTTCGCAGTGCTGCGTTGACGAGCCTCGTGGTGTTGTGCTGGACCGGCGTGGCAACCATGCTGCACAGCCGCACGCCGGAGCCGGCCACCTCCAGGGTCGCGGCCGCGCCCGCCAAAGCCGCCGCCACTGCGGCTACCACCGCGCCGCAGGGCGCAACGTCGTCCGAGACGTCGCCGACCGTGCGCGCCCCGCTCGGCACGCCGCCTCCGAAGAGCCAGGTCGGGCAGCTCCTCGTCGTCGTGCACACTGCAGACGGCCGCGCGGCCGACGGGGTATTCGTGCGCCTCGACTCCGCCACCGCGGCACTGCGGAGCAGCATGCTACCGCCCGCCGCTGGCGCTAAGACTCACGGCGGTAGCGTCCACTTCGCCGATCTCGCGCCGGGTCCCTATGCGGTGCACCTCGATCGCGCGGTCGGCGGCCACGCCGACGTCGGAGCCGGCACCACCACCAGGCTCGAGCTCCGGCTCGCCGCGGGCATGGATCTCACGGGCGAAGTCGTCGACGCGCGCGGGCGAGGGGTCGCCGGCGCCCACGTGCTGCGGCGAGCCGGCGGCTTCGACTTCTGGGGCCTGGAGATCGCCGTCACCGACGCGCAAGGACGGTTTCTGGTCGAGGACCTGATCCCTGGCTCGCAGCTATGGGCTCGTGCGAGTGGCCACGGCGTCTCGATGCCCATCGCGGTGACCGGCACCGCCGGCACTACCGCGACGCTGCGGCTGCAGCTTGGCGCCGCGGGCACGGTGCGCGGCGTCGTGCGGGATCCGCGCGGCGTGCCGGCGCCCGGAGCGATCGTGGCCCTCGCCGCACAACAAGTGACGGGCGGCGACGAGACCCGCGAGGGGTTCACGACGCGGGCGCGCTTTCCGCAGCTCGTGCGCACCGATGCGGAGGGCGCCTACTCGCTCGACGACGTCCCGCCCGGCGAGTATCGAGCCTGGGCGATCGCGCCGCACCTCCCGGAGACCGCGCCCAGCTACACCCCGCTCGAGGTGCGGCCGGGGCATTTGCACGACGCCGCCATCGACCTGGCGCTCGGCGCGATGCTGCGGGGCAGGGTGCGTGACGCCGCCGGCGCGCCCGCGGCTGGTGTGCGCGTTCTCGTCGGCCCGCCGAGCTACGAGCCCTCGCTGGGCTACAGCGGGTTTACCTACTGCGAGGCGCGCACGTCGACCGACGGCGACTACCTCGTCCGCGGGATCCCGCCGGGCAAGCGCGTCGCGGCCGTCGACCGGGACGACGACCGCCCGGTGTCCAAGATCGAGTTCCGCGCGGGATCCGAGCACACCTGGAGCCCCACGCTCGCGGCGCCGCGGAGCCTGCGCGTTCGCCTGCTGCACGCGGAAACGGGCGAACCCCTGGCGGATTGGTGGGTTCGCGCGGGCCTAGCCGGTCACCTGAACGGTGCCAGTGCGGCGACCGATGCCGACGGCCTGGCGGTGCTCGACGATGTGGGCCGAGACGCCAACGAGATCAGCGTCGGCTCGCCGCACGACGCGCGCGAGCTGCCCGCGGCGAGCCACGCGATCGGGACGCGTGACGAGATCACGCTGCGCCTGATGCCTAGCGACGCCGGGCTGCGCGTGCGGGTGGTGTCGCCAAAGGGCGAGCCAACGGCGGCCCGTGTGTTCTTGCGCTCGGCTCGCTGCGGGTTCGCGCGCGAGCGCGCCACCCGCCCCGACGGCACCTGCTCGTTCGCCCACCTCAGTGCCGGCTCCTATGACGTGGTCGTGCGGCCGCGCGCCTTCCCGCAGATCGAGGTCGGCGCCGTCACCGTCAGCGCAGGCTCGACCACTGACCTCGGGGACGTGACGGCGACCGCCGGCGGCCGTGTCGTCGTGCGGACGGCGTTGCCCCACGGAGTGCAGGCCAATGATCTGACCGTCGAGGCGCTGGCGCCCCGGGGCCGCCGAGCGCTCGCGTTCCGCCCCGCCGATGGCCTGTGGTCCTCGCCCCCCCTCCACCCTGGTCGCTACGAGATCGCGATCTCTGGCCCCGCCGTCCGCCGCGTGACAACCGTGGCCACGGTCCAAGCGGGACACGCGGCGCGCGTGCCGCTGCAGGTGCCCCGTGCGCCGACCGTGACGTTCGAGATCGAACCCACGCCCGGCGCGACCGAACGCTGGTTCCGTGGCCGGCTCCTGGTCCGCGGCGCCGACGGATCGATCGCGGGAGACGTGCCGCTCGCCGGTGAGCTCGCCGCGAGTGGCTGGCTCCAAGCCACCCTCGGATGCCCGACGGGTCGATGCACCGCCCAAGTGCAGAACGAGGCCGGACAGGTGCTGGGCGAAACGGCGTTCGAGGTCCCGGCGGCGGGCTGCCAGGTGGTTCTCGCCGTGATGTGAAGCTGAATCCGGGCGTACGGAGCCGCGACAAAAACCACCGCATTCGGGCGGGCCCGCCTCGCGCGGCGCCCAATGCGGTGGTTTTGGTCGCGGCACGGTACGTTCAGAACCCGAGGCCCAGCGAGATCCCGCCGGTGACGGCGATGCCGGACCATGCGCCCTGCGGATCGACGACGAAGGCCTGGCCGCACGGCGTCGAGCCCACCACGGGAACTCCCGGGCAACGCCGAGGCAGAACCAGGCGTTGCATCAAATCGGCGGCAGTCGGCGGCCCACCGCTGCCGGCACGGGCCACGCCCTCTACTTCAGCCGCCTCCCCCTCGTCACGCCGGTGGCGCTTCAGAACGTCCCGACGGTCACGTCGAGGGCGTTCGTGAACGTCCGCGTGCGGCCGACCAGGATCAGGGCCTGAGCGCAGAACGAGGCCCCTGCCAGCGAGCAGTCGGCGGGAACCAACACCGAGTGCTGACCAACTCCCAACGGGCTGGCGACGACCGGACTCCGACACAACAGTTCTCCGACGAACGGCCCGCCCACCGGCGTGCCCGGGTCCGCACCGGAGGCAAGCATCAGGAAGGTGTGGCTGCCCGGAAAGCCAGAGAGATCCACCGAGCTCGCCCAGGCTCGCCCGATGAGCGCCGGGTTCGCCTGCGAGAAGACCGCCGGGTTGATGCCTGACCCGTTGCGGGCGATCGCGGCTGCCTGGACGGTCGCGGTACAAAGCGGGTCGGGGTCGAAACCGTCGATCGCGGTCGCGCCCGTGCCCAGCGGATCGAGGAACCGGCTGACGTTGCTCCAGTAGGTATTGAGCGCGCCGTAGTCATCGCTGAAGTTGTTCCCGCACGCCGCCAGACCACAGCACAGCTGACCGATGAAGCGGCCGTTCGGATCCATCAACGGCGATCCCGACGAACCGCCTTCGGTCGTGCCGACGTCCCAGTCACGGACGCGCCAATACTGGCCCGAGCGAGCCGGAGGGTCGTTGTCGAAGCTGATCTTCTTCGGGCAACCGCTCGGGTGATGAACGCAGAACGTGTCCGCCGGCACGGCCGAGCCGCGATTCCACCCGTTGTAGTACGGGCTGTAGGACGCCGGGATCTGCTCCTGCAGCTCGACGAGACGGTAGTCGCCGGTCCGACCTGTGGCGAGCAGGGTCGAGCCCTGCACGCTTTCGTTGCGGGGCGAGGGGCCGCTGCGGCAACCCGAGCGCTGGTAGTTGAAGAGGAAGACGGCGTTGGTGTAGCTGCCGCAGTGGTTGGCCGACATCACCAGCTGCCGGCCGTCGTTCGCGGTGTTGTTGATCAACGATGCAGTGCAAATCCAGCCCCCCTGGGTCACGCCGATGACCGAGTCGATCTGGTTGCGCCACGGGTTGCCGGCGGCACAGTTCACGTCCACGTTGCACGAGCCGCCATCGGGGCCATGCCCGAGACCGACTCCATGGCCAACGAAGTCGCGATAGTCGTGGACGACTCCCGACAACTGGAGTCGACCCCGCCCCGCAACCGCTGCGGGTTCGAGATACTCCAGCGTGATTGCGTCGCCGGCCGTCGGCTGGATGGCGAACTGGCCGTTGGGCTTGTTATTCGCCGCCGTGTAGGCGCCCCGCACGATCTCACGGGCGTCATTGTAGACGAACAACAGCGCCCCCGGCGGGAGCTCGAACTCAGCGAACTCGGGGCCCAAGGAGAAGGCTCCTTCGCTGGCCACACGCAACCGCCACAGACGATCACCGTTGGGCAGGGTCTGCCACACGCCGCCATTGCGCAGGCCGAGATCGGTCGAACGGATGACACCGAACCGGTACGAGCCCTTGGGGCGGGCGTCGTCTTCGGCGAGCAGCTGCTCCACGTTGAGCGCAGCAAACTGCAACGAGGGCGCTTCGACGGCACCCAGGAGGTCCTCGGGGCACGGACTGCCGCCGTACTCGAGTTGACTCACGCCAGGGGAACAGAGGGCGCCGAGGGCGACGCCAAAACACAGGACGCGCACGGAGGACGAAGCGTTCATCGTTGTCGCGAAGTGGTTACCGGGAGAGGGGAGTGTCGACGCCAAAGACCTTGGGAGGAGCCGACGCGCAGGGACCAAGGGAAGGCAACGCGACCGTAGTCACTGGCCCGAGAACCCGCAACCCACGCGATCACGTCGAACCGGAGCAAAGCGGCAACCTGTGTCCAAGTTGTGTTCAACCTGTGTCCAATGCACGCTTCCCACTTGTAAGAGAATTGCGATTCTCTATTCTCTCCTCGATGACCACGGAATTCGCCCACCAAACCAAACAGGCTCGTAGCCAAACGACACAGGAGCGCGTCGTCCGGGCCTTTGTCGAGCTGCTCGAGGAGCAGACGTTCGACTCCCTAAGCGTGACCGACGTCACGCGACGAGCAGAGGTGTCAGTCGGCGCGTTCTACAAGCGGTTCCCGTCCAAGGAGGCACTGCTGCTCCACTCGGATGCCACGCGGTTGGCGCCACACATCGATGCCCTCGCCACGAGGTTCGCTGCGGATCGCTGGGATGGAGCCGGATTGGACGAGCTAGCCCGCGCCTACATCGATGCGACGGTCGACGTGCTGCTCGGCCACCCGGGGCTCGTGCGGGCGGTCGCGCTCTACCTACGCGGCGTCGACAACCAAGACTATCGATCCCGGGCCCGCCGGCGGAACCAGAGGGTCTACGCCCGGATTCGTGATCTGGTGCTCGACTGCGGCGAAGTCATCCCCCATCCCGACCCCGCAGCCGCCTTCGACTTCGTGAACCGCATGGTCACGGCAGCGGCACGCGAAGCGACCCTCTACGCCGAACGACCGGTCACGCGCACGTCGCGGCGCCGACGCGAGGCACTCGTCGACCAACTGACCCACGCGTTTCTCACCTACCTTCGGAACCCGTTGCCATGATCTCGCACCGCCTCGCGACCCTCGCGCTGCTTGCATCCTGTGGCGGACTAGCAACTGCCCAGAAACCAACGCTGGACGGGCATTGGCTGGGACGAGTCACCACGGACCAGGGCAAGCCGCCCGTGCTACGTCTCGCCGTCGCGTCAACCGCCACCAATTCGCGGGTCACGATGACCCTCCTGCCCGATGGCCCCATCCAAGCCCAGTGCGAGAACGCCACCATCGATGCGGGGACGCTGCGTGGCGACGTCACGACGAAGGGAGGCACGACCCGATTCACCGCCCGTCTGGATGACGAGGGTCGGCTCGCGGGTTCGCTAGGCAAGGGCGACGGGGCCGCTGTCGGGTCTTTCGTACTCGAACCCACCCCCGATCCCGAACAACTGGCCGGCCGCCAGCGATTCGCCGGCAAAGTCGCGCTTCCCAACGGTCGATCGTTCGAACTGGCGGCACTCCTGGCCTGCACCGAGACCGGCCGCTACGTCGTGAACGTGGACCTCGCGACCCAGAACGCGTTCGACATCCCGCTCGTGGACGTCCGCGCCGAGGCAGGCGAAGGGCACACTCGCGTTCAAGCGACGCTCATCGGTCGCACGGACACGACGCTTCGGTTCGACCTCGACCCCCAGAGTGACCGCCTGCCGGGGACGTTCGTGCAGGGCCATGTCGAGCTCCCGTTCGAACTCGCCCGCGCATCTCCCGACGCGGCGGGCCCAAGCCGTCCCCAACACCCAAACCCACCGTTTCCCTATCGCTCGAAAACGGTCGTCGCCACGCACCCAGAAGGCCACATCCTCGCGGGAACCCTCACGCTCCCCGACGCCACCCAGTTCGGCTCCGGGCCCTATGCCGCGGTCGCGTTGGTCAGTGGATCAGGGCCCCAGGACCGGGACGAGACGATCATGGGACACAAACCATTCCTCGTGCTCGCGGACCGGCTGACCCGGGCCGGCATCGCCGTGATGCGATACGACGACCGCGGCGTCGGTGAGTCCACGGGGGCCGCGAGTCTGCCGCAGGCCACGACGGCAGACTTCGCCACGGATACGACGGCGGTCGTTGCCCAACTCCGAGCTCGCCGAGACATCGATGGCGACCGGATCGGCTTGGTCGGACACAGCGAAGGCGGAACGATCGCGTTGATCGTCGCGGCGAACGACCCCAAGGTCGCGTTCGTCACCTTGATGGCCGGCCCCTGCGTGCCGGGAAGCGTCGTCGCAAGCAGGCAGATCGCCCTGTCGGCCCAAGCCGATGGAGCGAGCACCGAGGCAACCGAACGCCTCCGTTCCACATTGGCCCGGGCGCTCACGCTCAGCGTCGCCCCGAAGACCGATGCGGCCGAGGCGGCCGAAGCCCTCACGATCGCGGCGCGCTCCCACCTCGAAGCGCTGAACGCCGAGGTGACGAAGGACCGCCTCGCGCGGGCTACCGGCAACCTGCGCGGCCTCCTGGCGCGACCGTGGGACCGCTACTTCCTCGAGCACGACCCCACGGATCACCTTCTCCGCATTCGCTGCCCAATCCTCGCCTTGAACGGCACCAAAGATCTAGCCGTTTGGCACGAGGACAACCTCGGCGCCCTCCGCCGCCTCGCAGGCCATCGCGAAAACGTCGAAATCGTCGCGCTGCCGGGGCTGAACCACTTGTTCCAACCCTGCGAGACCGGGCGTCAAGACGAATACGCTTCGATCGAAACGACGATCGACGAGAAGGTGCTCGACACGATCGTACGCTGGGTCACGACGGTGACACGCCGGCAAAGGTGAGGGGCGCCTTCGCGTGTTGGTGTAGACGAAAGAACGAACCCGCGACGCTCGTTCCTGCCCGTAGCCTTCGCCGGGAGCGATAGGGACCGCCGCCCCCAACAACACGCGCTTCCTCGGCGCGCGGATCTACACGCAATGGGTACACGTGCAACCCGCAGGCCTGGCGTCCAGCGATGGAGTGTCGATCGAGATCGTCCGCTGATTCGGGGCGGGCCGAGGCGACAATGGCCCGGCGATGGCTCGCCTGTCCCTGACGCTGCCCGCGCACTTCCCGTTCTCGACCGAGCTGACGGTCCGCGTGACCGATCTGAACTACGGCAACCACCTCGGCAACGACAGGTTGCTGGGGTTGCTGCACGAGGCGCGATGGCGCTTCCTGCTTGAACACGAGCTCAGCGAGCGCGACTGCGCCGGAACGACGCTCGTGCTCGCCGACGCTGCAATCGCCTACAAAGCGGAAGCCTTCGCCGGCGATCGACTGCGCGTCGAAGTCGCGCTCGGCGAGCCGGGCCGGGTCAGCTGTGACGTGTTCTATCGCGTGACGCGCCTCGGCGACGGCGCGCTCGTGGCCGAGGCGAAGACGGCGCTCGTGTGCCTCGACCCAGAGACGCGGCGCCCGACCGCCGTGCCGACCTGTGTCCTGGAGTTGATCAATGCGCGCGGCGAAACCTAGTGTTGTGAGAGCGAAGTTCCGAACAGAACGATTTGAGTGCTCGACGTCGCCAGCAACGAACGTCGCGCTCACAACTCTAGCCACTGATTTGCCGACAGCGTTGAGTCCGGCAGGCGCTGCTCGCCTCCGCCCTCACAACGACACAATCGAGCAGCCGCGCGACCCAAGAGGCTAAGCTGAGTTGCGTGACGCGCTCCCCGTTGTGCGACCTGTCTCGCTTCCTGACTCTCGCAGCGGCGATGGTGCTGGCCACCCCGCGCGCCGGGCGTGGCCAAGAGTGGAGTCGGTTCCGCGGCCCGGCCGGCCAAGGGGTGGCGCACGATGCGCAGCTCCCCACAGCGCTCGGCGACGACCACGTGCGCTGGCGAGTGCCGATGGGCCGAGGGCATTCCTCGCCGGTGTTGTGGGGTGACAGGCTGTTCCTCACCCGCGAGGGCCGGGGCGAGCGGCAACGCGAAGTGGTATGCCTCGATGCCAACACCGGCGCTGTGGTATGGGTGCGCGACGACGCCTTCGAGCCGCACGCGCAGCACCGGCTCAACAGCGCCGCCGCATCGACGCCGGTCGTGGACGACTTGGGCGTCTACGTGCTGTGGACGTCGGGCGAGGAGCTGATCGCGCTGGCCCTGGACCATGATGGCGAAAAACGCTGGCAGAGGAACCTCGGCCCCTTCCAAGCCCAGCACGGCAGCGGCGCGTCGCCTGAGCTGTGCGACGAGATGCTGCTGATCGCCAACGAGCACGAGAGCGACGGTTGCAGTTTGCTGGGCTTGCAACGACGCACTGGCGAGACCGGGTGGCGCGTCGACCGGGACGCCGCCGAGCGCACCGGCTCGTACGCGAGTCCACTCGTGTACCAGCCGCCCGCGCCAGACAGCGCCGCGTACGCCCTGTTTGCCAGCACGGCGCACGGCCTGACCGCGGTTGCCCCCGCCAGCGGCGACGTGCTGTGGCAGCTGGACCTCGGGTTCCGCGCCCGCTTCGTCGCGCACCCATGTCTCGTCGATGACCACGCCCTTCTCTGCGTCGGCGCGGGTGGCGGCGGCAAGGCCGGCGCCGTGGTGCGGCTGCCCGCGAGCGCGGACGACAGCGCGACGATCGCCTATCGACCTCGCCGCCATCTGCCCTACGTGCCGAACTCGATCGGTCTGGGCGGCCGCTTCTACTCGTTCACCGACGGCGGCATCGCCTCGTGCCTCGAGGCTGAGACCGGTGAGCTCGTGTGGCGCGAGCGACTCGACGGGACGTTCTTCAGCTCGCCGGTCTCCGACGGCGAGACGATCTACCTCGCCAGCAAGGAAGGCGTTCTGTTCTGCCTGGCGGCGGGCGACGAGTACCGGTTGCACGGGACCTGTGCCCTCGGCGAGTCGGTCTTTGCGACGCCGGCGATCGCCCGGGACGCACTGTATGTCCGCACCGCCGCGCAGCTGATCTGCTTTGGCGCCGCCGAGGCCGAAGACGGCTGAAGGCTTGCGACTCTCAAGAAGTCACAAGCCTCCGCGATGCCCAGCGGCGCCCGAAGCCGCTACGGCTGGATCTCGGTGACGATCGCGGCACCGTGGAGCACCGACCCGGTCGGCGCCTGCGCGCTGCCGGTGGCGCGCACCCAGGCGTAGGGGCCGGGCTGCGGCAGACCCGCGATCGTCGACACCACGCCGTTGGAGACGGTCAGGCCGGTCGGGTCGACGGTGGCGGCCTGGGTGAACATCGGCACGTCGGCCAGCACCGGCGACCATGGCGCCTGCACGGCCGGAAGCTGGAGGCTGCCGTTGGGGCCGAGCTGGCCCGGGATCGTCACTTGACCGTCGGTGTAGAGCCGCAGATCGGGCCGACACAGCGGCAACGGGAACGCCGGGTTTTGGAAGCCGAGCAGCACGGCGGCGGGCGCGCCCGGGGGACCGTTCTCGACCGTGGCCTGGTAGCCGAAGGTGGGGTTGGCAGGATCCGACGTCGTGAACGTCGCTGACGCCTGCAGCGGCTGGGTCTGGCCGAAGGCGACGCAGCCAACGCCGAGCGGTGCCGAGCCGCCAAGACGGCTCGTCGGGGGCAGGTCCGCGTCGGCGGGGTGACCACTCGACCCGCTCGACGCATGCACGATCAGCTCCCAGACGAAGTCGCCACGGCCGCTGTAGCGGAACGGTCGGTCATACTTCAGCACGAAATCGAACGGCGCCGGTGACGTCGCCGAACGCGCGCTCCAATCGGGCAGCTGCACCTGACGGCGTCGCATCACGTTGACACGGTTGCCTTGGTAGTTCCTGGCAAACTCCGGATCGACCTGGTCCAAGTCGCCCTCGCCGACCCACAGCTCGACGTCGATCATGCCCGAGGTCGCGCCCGGCACCATCGCCGCCAACGCGTCGCGGCGGAACGCCTGGCCGCTGATCGTGAGGGGGCCGCCGGCCATGTCGCGGTGCACCTGCAAGTGGCGCTGGACCGTGCCGCTGATCGGCGTCCCGCCGGAGCCGCCGGACAGATTGGCGTGCAGCGCCTGCACCGGCGCGGCCTGCAAGGCGCAGCGACACTGAAGACCGCCGCCCAGGCACTCCACCTGCACGCCGTTGATTGCGCCAAACGGCGAGCCCACCTTGGCCTTGGCGTTGATCGTGATCTTGCCAGACGATGTCACCGTCACGGTGAACTCGCGATGCGTGATGCCGGGGTTGGGGCCGGTGACGCCACAAGCGCCGCCGCCGCCGCCGCAGGTGGTCGTGGCACTGCCGTTCACCGAGATGTCGGTGAACCACGCGGCCGGCGGGCACTGATACCAGCAGCTGATCGGGTGGCGGCCGTAGACCGTGACCCGATAGCTCCCCGGCGTGACGCCGGAAATCACGATGTCGGCGCCGGCCGGGCCGACTTGCGCGCAGCTGTCGAGCAGGTTCTCGATCGTGCCGCAGGTGTGGGTGTCCGGCCAGATGAAGGTCGACAGCGGCTCACTCGGCAGGATGCTCAAGCAGCCGGCGTAGCTGCCGTTCAACACTCTGATCGATTTCGGCGTGCTGGTCTGGAGGTCGACCGAGTGCCACTTGCCTGGTTGACCGGCGGCGCCACCGTAGCTGTCGGACACCGAGATCGTCGGCGAGCCGGTGAAGTTGAGGTTGAAGCTCTGGGCTTGGGCCGAGGCCAGCAGCACGCAGGAGAGGGAGAACGGCAGGAGCTTGGTCAACATGGTCATTCCTCGGGATCGCGTCCGAGCCAGCGACGTCCGGGCGACCTCGCGGTCACCGCCGGGTGTCACCCCGTCACTCAGACACCATCGGGATCCACAGGCCCGGGCCGGACCGGACCAGAATCTCGGGTTTGGGTCCGACCCGCCGTGGCCGAGGGCGGCCCCAGCGGTGCTGCTGCGGCCGAGGAATCACTCCCAAGCATTTACATGGCAATATCTTATGATGGCCACCCGCTCGCCACGGGACGCTCGCTGGCCCGCCGGACTCTAGCCCTCAAGGCCCTCGCCGAGGCCCGATTCACTCGGCCAAGCGGGAGAAGCGCACGCCGCGGGTCCGCCGGTTCGAAGCCTCGAGGGCCGTGACCGCCCCCTCCTCGTCGGTGTGAAACACCACGTCCGCGACCGGGAAGCCGCCGGTGAACTCGTGCTCCTCGACCGGAGTCAGGGTGATTGGGTCGAGCCGGCGGTGCTGCAGGGTGAGCTTGCCGTCCACGATGGTCAGTTCGTAGACGGTCTCCAGCTCGGCGCTTCGATAACGGCCAACGTAGCGAGCGAGCTGTTCCGCGGCCGGCGCCCATGGCGCTTCTTCGATGCGGTTGGCCCGATGGTCACCGTTTTGGTGCAGAGTCAGCGCCTCGAACGCACCGTCGTCGCTGCGGTGAAAGGTGACGCTGGCATCTACGGACTGCATGGCGAAGCTCGTCGCGGAGCTGGGCGTCATCTCGACCTTGGACTGGCCGGTTGCCTGCACGAAGAAGCGATCGCCCTCGCTGGTGAACGTCAGCACGAACCCGGCCATCTCTTCCATTTCGTAGCGCCCGGCCATGGCCTCGAAGCTCGCGGCGTCGAAGTTGGTCGGGTCAAACGATGCCTCGGCAGTGTCGGCGGGCTCTGGGTTCTCTTCCTTTGGGTCCTCTTCGCTTTCCAGGTGCTCGCCCAAGAATACGCGCGCCACCGAATCGGCGATGCTGCCGTTGAACCCCGCGTTGTTGCTCTGCGTGATGATGCCGACGTCGAGCTCGGGGAAGTACATGACCATCGAGCGATGCGCGGTATCGGCGCCGCCATGGTGCACGCGGCGTTGCCCACCAAACTCGTCGAGGAACAACCCGAGCCCGTAGCTCGTCTCCGAGCCGTCGTTGAGCTTGCTCTTGGTCATCATCTGCGCGATCGCTTCGGCGCCGCCGACCTCGCCAGTCTTGTAGTTTCGCACCCATTTGGCGAGGTCGCTAACGGTGGTGTAGATACCACCCGCACCCGTGGAGCCGCCGATGTCGACGCCGTTGTGATACCCGCCTTCGGCCGCAGAGACGTAGCCCATCGCGCTATTGCTTACGATCTGCGCCGGAGTTGCCCGCACGCAGGTGTCGTTCATGTCGAGCGGCGCAAACACATTGGTCGCCATCCAGTCGACAAAGCTGTCGCCGCTGATGCGCTCGACGATCATCGCCAAGAGGGCAAACCCAGTGTTGTTGTAGTTGAACTCAGCGCCCGGCTCGTTCTGTAGCTCGGGCTGGCGCTGCACGATGGCGATGATCTCCTCGCGGCCGACGTAGTCACCGTCGCCGATCCGGCGTCCGGCGAGCGCTAGCGTGTTGATGAACTCGCGGTAACCGCTGCTGTGGGACAGCAGATGGCGAAGTGTCACGGTCTCGCCGAAGTCCGGCAGCTCGGGGATGTGCTTGCGCACATCATCGTCGAGGGTGAGCTTGCCGCGCTGGGCGAGCAACAAGATCGCCATGGCGGTGAACTGCTTGGACGTCGAGCCGATGTTGGTTCGCGTGTCTACCGCGAACGGAATCCCGTGCGTGAGGTTGGCGGCGCCGTAGGCCCGGGCGAACGTGAGCTCGCCCCCCTGCACTACCGCAACCACGCCACCGGGCACCTCGGGTCGGTCATAGGCCGACATCAGCTGGTCGACGCGCCCCGCCGAATCTGTGGCAACAGCCTCGACCCGCCGCACCAAGAGCTCATAGTCACCGCGCTCCTCCTCATAGGGCGCCACTTCGATGCGGTACTTCCCCGCGGCGCCGCTCTCGAACTGGAACTCCTCGGCACCGCGACCGGGGCCGTCGAACCGGCCGACACGTTGCCCGGCGGGGCCAGAGATCGTGACCACGACATCGACGCTGACCTGCTCCACCGCCCCGAGCACGAACTGGCTCGCTGCGAGGTCGAGGGAGTAGGACTTGGCGTCGGCGGTTTCCAACGTGCCGATCTGCGGAGCGCCGACCTCAACGGGGATCGCCTGGGCTGCCGTCGTGCCCGCGACGCCCGCGGCGGCAAGCATGAACGAGAGAAGCCATCGAGAAGCGTGCATAGAGAAGAGGTCCTTGTTCCGTTGGAGATCGTTGGGTTGAAGAGTTGACGCCGCGGAGTTCGCCGCAGAGCCAATGTCGCCTCGTTCCCGGTAGCCGGATCCGACGCGTTCCTGTCGGCAAGCCCAGCTTCCTGTCGGCAAGCCCAGCGAAGCGCCGCCCGAGGCCCTTGAGCAGCTCGGGACAGTGCGGCCATCACGCTCAGATTCCAATGGGTTCCGCCTCCTTTGCCCCGTTCGCCGCGCCTCGATCCAACGCCTGGGATAGGGAGGGAGCGGGCTCGTGCGAACCAGCGCCCGTGTCATGAGCCGCCGGCTGGACCTGGAGCACGGCCGATGCCCATTCGCGCAAACACATGACCATGCCTCCGCAGAAACCCAAGCGGCATCATCGCCACGACGAGGACTGCGCTGACCCAGTGCAGAATGATCGCGCCCCCCCCGTAGTGATCTCGCGTGCCTCTTGCTCCCATCGTTGGCGGC
The DNA here is from genome assembly GCA_039029375.1 of Planctomycetota bacterium. Lineage (GTDB taxonomy): Bacteria > Planctomycetota > UBA1135 > UBA1135 > UBA2386 > JBCCGH01. The sequence continues at coordinate 7,978 of JBCCGH010000155.1, read as the reverse complement.
CTCAGGTCCGGATGACCTCGTAGAGCCCAGGGAAGTGTGGGAACTCCTCCATGCCTCCCGCCGTTGCCTCCCTGAACTCGTCACTCGCGATCGCAGCCTGGAAGTGCTCCGGGGACTCCCACTCGGCAAGGTTGATGAAGTGGAAGCGCGAATCCGGCGAGAGGGCGCGATGCAGGCGCGTTGAAACGAAGCCAGGTGATTTCCGCATTACGTCTGCGCCCCGCTCCCAGTACGCGAGCGCTTCCTCTTCTTTGCCTGCAGGGACTTCGAATGGGTTCAGGAGTACGACGGTCATGACTGGCTCCGTTTCTTGTTTTCTCTCAGCCGCTCGCTGAGCGTCAACATGACGCCAACCGCGCTCTGAATCGTTCGTTCACTGATTCCGTCTGCGAGGTCGTTCGACCACCTGGTTTGCTCGGCCATGATCTCGCCGTAGACCTTCTCGCCACGCGGTTTGAGCCGCACCAAGCGAGCGCGCTGGTGGTCTGGGTTGTCGACCAACTCGACCAACCCGGCTTCCTCGAGCTCGTTCACGGTTCGTTGCACGCCTTGCCGAGTGAGACCCATGTTCCGGCCGATCTGCGCGACGTGCAGCGGTTGCCCGGCATGCGCGATCGCGCCGAGGACTTTCCACTTCGCGCTTGAGAGCCCCCAAGGTTCGGTCAGCTCATCGCCCGCGGCGCCGAGCAGGCCGTGCAGATGAAACGACTGCAGAATGAGCCGCGTGACAGCTTCTCCACTCGCGGTTCGGGTCGGCGCTCTCGACATGACAATATATTGTCATTATGACTTCATGATGTCAATATTCTTCGCACGCGATCCTCGGTCGCTCGAGGACGCGGTTGCACTCCCAGGCTCAAGCGGTCCTCGCAGGTCGGTGAGCCGGTCTCCTGGCCGGGGCTCGCACGTATGGGCTGACTTTGTCGACCACGACGGCGAAATCCCGCGGACCGGCAGTGACAAACACGGCGCCCCTGCGGGTGTCGTCCTCATGTTCCGCACCCTGGTGACCTGTGCCGCGTTGGTGGCCGTCGCGCTCATCACCGAACGATGGATCGGGCATCGCCACATCGACCGCGCGGCGTTGCCGGGCGCGGTGGCGCGGGAGGTTCCCCGCCCGGCCGCGGACGCGGCCCCCGGCGCGACTCGCGACAGCGCCGTCTGCGGGGATCGCGGCCCGGGCCAGGCCCCGGTGCGCACCCGGGTCGCCGCCCCCCTTGAGGACTTCGAAGCCGCCATGCCCAGCGCCAACCCCCGACCATTGACCGTTCACGTCCTCGGCCCAACGGGCGCGCCGCTGGGCGGCATCGAGCTCGGGATCGTCGACCGACCGGTCACGGGTGAGTCGGCCCAACCCGCGGACTGCGTGCCACTCGGCGTGACCGACGGTTCGGGCGCCTTGGAGCTCGCCGATGCATCGACGGCCGTCGCCTCAGCTCGAGATCGCCTGGCGGGCCCGGAGCTCGCGATCGGGACCGAAGTGCCGGGCGCGGGGTGGTTCTGCACCCCCTTCAACCTCGATCACCTCCCAGCGACGCCGCTGCGCCTGGTGCTCCGCGGCGTGCGGCCGGCGCGGGTCGAGGTGTTCGCCCCCACCGGCGAGCCGGTCACCGCGGGCCTGCGCGCGTGGTGGATCACCGGCGACCATGCGCCACGCACCTGGGCGGCGACGTCGGTCTCGCGACACGAGGCGCACTTTGCCGCCGTGGCGGTCGATGTCGCGGCGGAGGTCTTGGTTCGCGTCGGATCGGCGACCGCGCGGCGCGCCGTGGCGGCGCACCACGGGGCGGGATCCGAGATCGCGGTGCGCGTCGACTTGCCGGCGACCGGTCGCGTCGTGGCGGAACTCTCGAGCGCAACCACCACGCCCGACGACACCGCCCAGCTGCTGATGGTCGACGGCGACTACCGTGGCGACCGTCGATTTGACCGCGATGGCCGAGTCACCTTCGACGACGTGCCCATCCGGGCCTCGTTCGAGCTGCGCGCGGTGGTCTCCGGCGTCGTGATCTCGACCCCACTTCGCGGCCCCACCACCCCGCAGCAGGAAGTCGTCACACGACTGGCGTGGCCAGACGATGTCACTGTGATCCGCGGCCGGGCACTCGACCCCGCGGGCGCGCCCATGCGCGAGTGCGGGCTGCGGGTCGCCCTGCGGCGCGCCGATGCCACCAGCATCAGCACCGTCCAGACCGACGCGGACGGCCACTTTCGCGTGGCGTGGCAGAGCCTCGGCGACACGCCGACGTCTTGGTTGGAAATCGCCGCGACGGATGCCGAGCGCGAGCCCACGCCGTCGCGGGCGCGGTTCGAAAGCCTGAGCCTGCCGCATGGCGACCACGACCTGGGTGAGGTCCGGCTGCGGCCGCAGACACCGCTCATCGCCGGCCAGCTGCGGGGCGACCCGCTGACCGATGCGCGCGTGTCTCTGCGCGTCGAGCGCCTCAGCGGCACACGGTGGCTCACCGTTCAACCGATCGACCCGCAGATCGAGGCGTCGGGCACCTTTCGCCTGTACGGCGCCGCGCCGCCCGGACGCCTGCGGCTCGTCGTTGATAGCGAGGACGTGACGGCAGTCGAGCCCGTCGAGTTCACGCCGGGTGCGACGGACCTCGTGCTGGACCTCCACCTAGGAGGCCAGCTGTGCGGCGCGGTGGTGGTCGATCCCGGCGTGGCGCCCACGGCGCTCCGGTTTGCGTTGCGCCCGGTCGGCGTCGCCAGCGGGCTCGAACGTCGTGCCGACGTCGGGCTGCTTGGACAAGATGCGGAAGGCTCGACCGTCGGCTTCTTCTGGCGCGGCGTTCCGGTCGGTCGGTACGACCTGGTCGTGACGGTCGAGGGTCAGCCGACTCCCATCGCCGAGGTGCGCGATCTCACCGTTCACGCGGGTTCGGCCAACGAGGACTCGCGGCTGACGTCGATGGATCTACGCGGTCGGATCGCAGTGCCAGAGCAACCACGCTGATCATCCCGTGCCAGAGGCAGGCCCTGCTCTCACCAGGACGCCGCGGGGTGCCCCAGGTGCGTGCGTCACGACGACGCCAACACCGCCGAGAGCTCCCCCAGGTCGGGCTCGATCTCGGCGGCGCGCGCGGGGCGCGCCAGCAGGGAGGCCAGATCGGCGGGAACTTCGACGGCGCGGCCGACCAACGGCTCCACCACGGTGTCGAACTTGGCCGGGTGTGCTGTGGCGACCGCGATCTGGTGCGCGGCGTCACGTCGCTCGAGCACATGCATCGCCGTCGCCGTGTGGGGATCCCACACGCGCCCCCAGCGCGCCACACCGCGGCGGATGGTCGCGCGAATGGCGTCATCGTCGACCGAGACCGACTCGACGTCCGCCGAAAGGCTCGCGGCGTCGTGGTACATATGCCGCACTCGCTCCATGTTGCTTGGGTTACCGACATCCATGGCGTTGGCGAGGGTCGACCGTGACGGGCGCGGCTCCCAACGCCCCGACACGAGATAGTCGGGCACCGCACGGTTAGCGTTGGTCGCCAACACGACCGTGCCCACTGGATAGCCCAGACGTTTGGCCCACAGCGCCGCCGTCGCGTTGCCGACGTTACCTGACGGGACGATGAAGTCGGGCGCGACACCACTGTCCCGCAGGTAACACATGCCGGCAAAGGCGTAGTACACCACCTGCGGTAGCAGTCGCGCGATGTTGATGCTGTTCGCGGTGGTCAGGCGCCGCCGCGCGCGCCAGTCGGGATCGGCGAGCGCCGTCTTGAGCAGGCGTTGGCAGTCGTCGAACGTGCCGCGCACCGCGAACGAATGTACGTTGTCGCCCCAACAAGTGAGCTGGTGCCGCTGCCGGGCCGACACGCCCTGCGATGGGAACAGGATGACGACCTCGAAGCCGGGCCGGCGCCAGAACGCCGCGGCCACGGCGCCGCCGGTGTCGCCGGAGGTCGCCACCAGCACCGTGCGGTCGCGGCCACCGGCCTCGTGGCGCGTCAGGCACTCGGCCATAAAGCGGGCGCCCACGTCCTTGAACGCCGCGGTCGGGCCATGAAACAACTCGAGCACTGCGGCCGATGAGGTCGCGCCAGCGTCGCGCTCGACCGGCACGAGCGGCACCAGCGGCACTGGAAAAGACAGCGCGCTGGTGCAGATGTCGGCAAGCGATGCTGCCAACGGGTCCCCGGCAAAGAACGGTGCGATCACCTGCGCGGCACACTCCGCCAGGGATTGCGCCGGGCCCGCGCCGGGCGCCCGGTCGGGAAAGGACTCAGGCACGAACAGACCGCCGTCCGTGCACAGCCCGCGATCCATGGCAGCGCTGAACGTGCACGGCTGGTCGTCACCACGGGTGCTCACGTAGTGAGTCACGCCACGACCTCGGCGCCGGCGTGCGCGATTGGCCCAACGAAGGCGTCGGTCTCGACCTCGTGCGCGGCGAACGCTGCCACCATGGCGACGCGCACGTCTTGGGCGCGGTCACCGCCGAGCGCCCAAGCGAACAGGCTCGGCCCGGACCCGGCAATGGCGCAGCCGATGGCGCCAGCGTCGGCTGCCGCCCGTCGCACTGCGGCCCAGCCCGGGATTCGCTCGGCGCGCTGCGGACCGACGATCAGGTCCTGCATCGCGTGCGAAAGCAGCGTGGCATCACCTCGATAGCAGGCGGCCACGAACGCCGCCAGGTGCGCCGATTGCGCGACGTGGGCGGCCAGCGGCACCACGGGCCGCAGAGTGCTGCGCGCCTCGCGCGTGTTGATCTGCAAATGTGGCCGAGCCACGACGCAGAACAGGTCGTCCAACGTCGGTAGCGGGATCACCGCCGACGATGCTCCCGGCAAGGTCGCGCACAAACCTCCGAACAGGCACGGCGCGACATTGTCGGGATGCCAGGCACCGCTCGCCACGGCCTCGCCCTCGATCGCCCAGCGGAGTAAGCGCTCGCGCGGCAGCGGCTGCGGCAGGAGCGCGTTGGCGGCGACCACCGCGCCGACGGCCGACGCGGCGGATCCGCCCATGCCCGAGCTCATCGGGATGCCCTTGCGCACCGTCACCGCGAACGCCAGGTCGTCGCCCCGCGCCGGCGGATCGGCCAAATCGCGCGCCATGGCCAGTAGCGCGGCGGTGGCGGTGTTGCGGCTCGGATCCCGGGGGAGCTCGATGCCGCCCTCAACGCCGACCAAGGTCGCCGCTGGCGTCCCTTCACGGGCTTCGACGCGTGTCACCGTGACCACGTCCTCCAGCGCGGCGAAGGCGAATCCGAGCACATCGAAACCGACCGCGACGTTGGCGACGGTGGCGGGGGCTCGCGCGACTGCGGTGGTCGCGGTCACGATGGCGCCCCCAGGTAGGACGCGAGCCGGAGAAGGTCGGCGAAGACGCCGCCGGCGGTGACTTCGGGGCCCGCTCCTGGCCCTTGGACAATCAACGGTAGCTCCGCGTAGCGCGCCGTGGTGAAAGCGATGATGTTGTCGCCAGCTTGGATGCGCGCGAACGGGTGGGCCGCGGGATAACGCCGCAGCCCGACGGACACCGGCCCTTGCGCCTCGATCACCGCGACGTAGCGCAGCACGTCGCCAGCGTCGGCGGCACTCTGGCGCAGCCGTTCCATGTCGGTGTCGAACGCCGCGAGCCCAGCCAAGAACTCGTCGACGCTGCCGGCGCCGCGCAGCGCCGCGGGGACCAGGCTCGCCACCGAAACTTCATCAAGCTCGAGCGCTCGCCCCATCTCGCGCGCCAAGATCACCGCCTTGCGCGCCACGTCCATCCCCGATAGGTCGTCGCGCGGATCCGGCTCGGTGTAGCCACGCGCGCGGGCCTGCTCAACCACCGCCGAGAACGGCATCGCGGCCGACAGAGCGTCGAACAGGAACGACAACGTGCCGGAGAGGACGCCTTCAATCCGGCGCACTTGATCTCCGGTCTGCACGAGATCCCGCAGCGTGGTGATCACCGGCAGGCCGGCACCGACCGTCGCCTCGTAGAGGTAGTGGGCGTTGCGCGCGCGGCCGACGTGGCGCAGACGCGCGTAGTCCTGCTGCGCCGCCGAGCTGGCCTTCTTGTTTGGCGTGATGACGTGGATGCCGCGACTCAGCCAATCGGCGTAGTGGGTCGAGATCGCATCGCTGGCCGTGCACTCGAGGACGACGGCGTGCGGCAGGTGGTCGGCGCGCAGGTGCGCGGCGAACGCCGCGATGTCGGCTGGCACGGCCCGGTTGGCCAGATCCTCGCGCCAACGCGAGAGGTCGAGGCCGGCATCATCGAGGACCATTCGGTTGCGCCCGAGGATGCCGCGCACGCGGAGTTCGATCTGAAACCGGGAGTGCAGCAGCTCTTTCTGCGCTGCCAGCTGCCGCAGCAGCTCGGCGCCGATGCGGCCGGGGCCGACCAATCCCACCGACAGCGTTTGGTCCGACAGGTAGAAGCCGGCATGCACCGCGCGGAGGGCGCGGATGCGCTCGGCGGCCGAGACGACCACCGAGACGTTGCGCTCCGAGGAGCCCTGTGCGATCGCCCTCACATTGACTCCGGCTTTGCCCAGCGACCCAAACAGGCGCGCCGACACACCCGGCGTGCGCACCATTTGGTCGCCCACTGCGGCGAGGATGCTGTACGAGCCCGAGACTTCGACCGAGCGGATCTGCCCGGTCTGCAGCTCGGCAAAGAACGCCAGCTCCACCGCCTCTTTGGCCCGCGCCGCTTCGGTTTCGAGGATCGCCACGCAGATCGAGTGCTCCGAGCTCGCCTGCGAAATCATGATCACCGAGACGCCCACCTCGCGCAGGGCGCCAAAGAGCCGGTGCGAGATGCCTGGCACGCCGATCATGCCGGCGCCCTCCACGTTCAGCAGCGCGATGTCGCGCGTCGAGGAAAAGCCCTTCACCGCCGAGCGCGGTGAAGCCTCGACCGCGCGAGGCGCGAAGGCCCGCAGCTCGGTGCCGGCCCCTTGCGGCCGCAGTGAGTTGCGGATGCGGATCGGAATGTCGCCTTCGACCGCGGGCGCCATGGCGTGCGGGTGCAACACTTTGGCGCCAAAATAGGCCAGCTCCATCGCCTCGTCGTAGGACAACTCCGGCAGCAGGACCGCCTCGGGCACCGATCGCGGGTCGGCACTCATCACGCCGTCGACGTCGGTCCAGATCGTGATGCAGTTCGCCGCGAGCAGCTTGCCGAAGATCGAAGCGGAGAAGTCGCTGCCGTTACGCTTCAGCGTCGTCGGTATCCCCTGGGGATCGGTCGCGATGTAGCCGGTGATCACCGCGATCGCCTCTTGGTGCGTGCCAAGCCAGGCCCGTAGGCGATCCTGGGTCTCGGTCCACCGCACCGCGGGGCCGGTGGTGGCGTGCGCGACCACCAATACCTCCCGCGCGTCCAACCAGGTGGCGTCGGTGCCCTCGCCCTGCAGAAGCGCACAGAGGATCTGCGCAGACCACAGTTCGCCAAAACCGGTGACCAGGTCCATGGCCTGCTCGGAGATGGCGCGGGTCACGCGCAGCCCCTCGAGCACGGCTTCGATGTCGGCCACGTCGGCGGCGATCGCGGCCTGGATCGGGTCGGCTCGCTCGCCCAGGAGGTCGCGGGCGATCGCCTCGTTGCGCTGTCGGGCCCCGGCGAGGAGCTCGCGGTAGCTGTCGTCTCGCGCCGCGGCTCGTTCCACCGCACCGACCAAGGCATCGGTGACCCCACCCACCGCCGAGACGACGACGGCGATCCGCGCCGCGGACCGGTCCTCGCGGACGAGTGCGCCGGCGGCCGCGATGCGGTCGGCGTCCGCCAGGCTGGTGCCCCCGAATTTGTGTACCGCCCACTGCATGCGGCGTGAGTCTAGTCGCTGATCCAGCGACCTGAGGCGCGGTTGTGCAGGTCGAACTCGGTCCGACGGTGACGGGCAGGGCGGCGGGACCGCTCTGCTCATGGCGGCGGACGGACGCAGCGGGCTCGGCGTGCGCGCTGGGCGCGGCGGCCGCACGCTGCGGCCGCACGGGCCGGCAGTGGACGGGGTGCCGTCGGCGGAGGT
>JBCCGH010000154.1:0-22574 GCA_039029375.1 Planctomycetota bacterium | reverse complement strand
GCAGAGGGTGCGTGACCGGACGCTGCTCGCAAGAAGCACCGACGCAGGCATATTGGTGGATACGTCGAGGAGGTGCGACGCAGCGAGCGGTGGCCGGACGGGTGCCATCTGTGCAGGAACTTCGGATCCAGGACACTAGACTCGCAGCATGTTGCGCTGGCTGGTGGCGCTCGCGGTCGCGGCACTGCTCCTGAGCGGCTGCACGGCGATGCTCTGGGAGAAAGCCGCTGAGCCCAAGCCACGCGTGCTCCACACGGTCGAAGTCCCCTGCACCGCGCACGACGCGTGGCGCGACGGCGACGGCGACTTATGGCTGCGGTTCTCAGCCGCGCCCGTGGCCGGTGCCCCCACGCACCTCCGCCCGTTCACCGCCAAGCCCGGCTGGATGCGACTGCGACCCCAGCGCCCCGACGAGCACTGGCGTCGGCTGCCGGGCGCGGATCGCGAAGCGCCCGCTGAATGGAGCCTTCGCGTCACGAACGGTAACTACTTCGCGCGGGCCCCCAACGCGCGCATGTGGTTTCGCGGGGCGATGCACCTTGAAGAGCTCGGCACCTGGGTCGACGCGGACGACCTTGCCGCTGCGGTCGCGCAACGGCCCCCGTTGGCACCGAGCCCCGATCCGCTCGACCAACAGTCGCGCTGCCTCGACAGCCTCCAAGCGCACGACTGGTCGGCCCTGCTCGCCGCGCCATCGACGCTCAGCCGCAGCCGCGTCACGCCGCTCGCGTGGCTGGACGCGACGAACGCGCCCGTCGGGGGCGATCTCGAGCTGGCCCTCAACCAGCCCGACGCATCCGGCTACCGCCTGCTCGCCCGCCTCGACTCACCGTTCGCCGAGGCGCGCTACATCGCCGTGGCCGCAGCAGTGCTCCGCTGCGGCGACGACCTGCAGCTGCGACGCGACGGCGAAGAGATCCTGTGGGCCTACGCTCCGGTCTGGCGCGCCGAGTTGCGCAGCTCCGCCCCCACCGACCTCGTCCGCGCCGAGGCCCCAGCGCTCGCGACCGACGCGTTCGTCTACCGCTTCGGCCGTGAGCGGGAACCGAGCCATCTGCCGGACTACCTGATCGCTGCGGCGCTGACTCCGGTCGCGGTCGTGACCGATGTCCTGGTCTTCGGCAACCCCGGCCTCCGCGCGCTCTACGCCTGGCTCTTCGACGACCGGGTGCGCGCGCCACGTCGTCCTGGGCAGCGGTAGTGGTGGCCCGGACGGAGAGCCCGGCTCAGAGCCGGACCTTCGCAGCCGGCTCCGAGCCAGAAAAACGGCGGCCCGGCCGGAGCTCCCAGGGACGATCGACCTGCCCAACAAAGCGAGCGTCCAAGGCTCGCTCCGACCGAGCCTCAATGTGGTTTGACGGCACCGCTCGAAGTGAATGCGAGAATCTTCAACGCCCGCCGCGCAGACCTGTTTTTTGCATCCACGGGCACCCTATGGATCAAATCCAAACGATCCCTCGTCTCGGTTTGCGGCCGGGTGCCATCCCGGTGCCCCGACACACCATGGTCGGGCCACCGGCACCTTCCGGCTAAGATTCGGGCACACCCGAGCAAGTCGGGAATCGTTCCCGCAATCTGCGCCATGCTTGTCACCGAATCCGGCACCTCGCTGAGTCGCCAGTTCCTGGCGTTCCGCAAGAGCGGGGACGCCGAGGCGCTGGCCAAGGTCTTCGAGCACTCCGCGCCCGGCCTGCTCGTGCTCGCGCGCAGTGCGGCTTCCTACGGCTTGGACGCCGAAGACCTGGTCCAGACCACGTTCGTCCGGGCCATCGAGCACCGCGAGCGGTTCGATCCCGAGCGCCCGTTGTTCGGCTGGCTGGCCGGCATCCTCGGGAACGTAGTGCGCGAGCAGACGCGGGCCGGCATCCGCGCCGTCGATCCCGAGCGCACCAAGACCGAGAGCTACGCCGACCCCGCCGACGAGGCGAGCTGGCACGAGCTCGCCACCGCCGTCGACGGCGCCGTGGCGAGCCTGCCACCCGCCTATCGCGAGGTGATCTCCCTGCGCGTGCTCGACGGCATCGGGGCCGTCGATATCGCCCACCAGCTGAGCTGCCCGGTGCCCACCGTGCGGGCGCGCCTGCAACGCGGCCTCCGGCTGCTGCGCGCCGCTTTGCCATCGGGCCTCGGCGTCGCGGTGACCGGCCTGATGGCATCCCGCGGCTTGGCGCAGGTGCGACACCACGTGCTCGCCGAGGGCGCCAAGATCGGCGCGCAGACCTGGCCGTGGCCATGGGCCTTGGCCATGCTCTTGGCCGTCGCCAGCGCCACGCTCCTGCTCTGGCGCACGGGCGAGGCGCCGGCCGCCGCCGCGCATCGGACCGCGCTGCGAAGCGCGCCGGAGGCCGGGGTCGCCGAGGCGACCAGGACTCGGGCCGGAGCCGCGGAACGCACGCCGGCCGTGGCCACCGACGCCGCACCCTACGCGCTCTCTGGCGTGCTCGACGCGCCGATGGGCCACGACTGGACCGGCGCCCAGGTCCTAGCGCGGCGCGGCGCGCCCACCGATCTTGACGCCTCGGTGGCTGACCTGTTCGCAGCCCGCAGCAAGACCAACTTGCTCGAGCGCGATCTCGACGCCCCCGTGCTCGCCCGCGCCGCGGTCGACGCGCGCGGCGCCTTCCGCTTCGAGGCCTTGGCGTCGCGACACCTGCGCCTGACGGTTTCAGCCAGCGACCGCATGCCGATCCGCGCCGCCATCGTGCACGTGCCGACGGCCGCGGCGGCGTATGACGTCGGTTTGCTGAGCACGTTCGCTGGCGCGAGTGTGTCCGGCCGCCTGCCGGCGGATTGGGCGGGGGCGTCGGTCGAGCTGCGCGCCGCGCGCCGGCTGTCCGTCGCCGTTCCCGACGACGCGTGGCTGTCGCGGGCGATTCACAGCGGCCGGCTCACGACGACGGTTGCCGACGACGGCACATTCACGTTCCGCGGCGTCTGGCCCACGCCCCGGGCCAGCGTCCAGTGCCGCCACGACAACGAAGCCAGAGTCGGCCAAGTCGACGACGTGGTCGCCGGCGGCGACCACGTCGTGCAGCTCACGCCGGGCCGCGCGTCCTGGACGATCCAGCTCGCCACCCCCGAAGACGCCGGGCTGCCCGATGACGCCGCGCTCCGCGTCAGCCTGCGCGCCGGCGATCTGGCCACGGACGTCATCTCCGTGACCGCAGACCGCACGGGCCCGGGCAGTTGGAAGTGCACCGATCTGTGGGCTGGCGTGTATTCCTGTGAGGTCCAAGCTGACGGCTACTTGATCGCCCACGACAAGGTGACCATCGAGCCCGGCCAGCACGAACGTTCGGTGATCCAGTTGGCGCGCGGCGCCATCGTGGAAGGCACGGTCCGCGACGACCGCGGGCCGGTCGCTGACGCCCAGGTGCGATCCTTCGCGCCGCGGCCCGAAGGCAAGCGGTGGGCTCAGGTGGATGAAGCGCGCTCCGATGCCGACGGGCATTTTGCGGTGCGGGCTCACCCACAGGCGATCCGACTCATCGCCGCGGCCGACGGGCGCGTCCCGCTGACGCGGGCCGTCGGCGCCGACGAGCGCGGTGTCACGCTGCAGCTCGACCGCGCCGCGGCAGTGCGCAGCCGCGCCCTCGACGCGACGACCGGGCAGCCGATCGACCGCGTGCACATTGGCGTCAGCCGGCCGGATGGCGGCAAGCGGCAGCCCCTTGAGCTGCACGGAGTGGTCGCCGCCGCCGACGGGGCGTTCGAGCTGGGCGAGCTCACGCCCGGGACGCTGCACCTGCGCATCGAGGCATCGGGCTACGCCCCCCAATCCCGCGAGATCCACGCCGCACCGGGCGCCACCGTCACGCTGGACGATCTCCGCTTCCAACCGCAACGCACGGTGCGGGGTCGGGTCCTCGGTCCCTCGGGCGCGCTGGCCGAGAATGCCAAAGTGTCGATCCGCCCCCGCGGCTCGGCCGCCGGACGCTGGGAGATCGCCACCACGCGAACGGCGGCGGACGGCACGTTCTCGCTGCGCCTGCCAGAGGGCTCGTTCGAGCTGCGCGCCAGCCACCGCACGAGCGCGTCGGGTGGCCAGCTGCAGTTCGAAGTCGACGACCAGGCCCCAACGTGGAGCGAGCTCTCGCTGAGCCTGATCCCCTGGGCTCGCATCGAGGGCAGCGTCCATCTGCCGCCGGACGCTCGCGCGCAAGTCATCGCGGTCGCCGGCCGCACGCCGATCGCCCAGGCACGAGTCGCGGCCAGCGGCACGTTCGCCCTGGCCGAACTTCCCCCCGGCACGGTCCGGCTCGGCCTCGTCGTGCGGACCGACGCCGGCGAGTCGCGCACGCTCACCGATCCCGTGACCCTAGCCGCTGGCGAGACGCGTCACTTGCGGCTCCCCCTCTCGGGCGACGGTGGAGCCAGCGACGGCGCCTGGCTTCGGTGCGAGGTCTCGATGGGCGGCGTGCCGGTCCGCAAGGGCGTCGTCGTCGCCGCGCCGGCGACCGATGCGGCGCTAGGCCAGCGCGAATTTGCCATCCGCGCCGGGGTCGCCGAGGGCGCCGGATTACCGACGGGCGACTGGCTGCTCGCCGCTCGAAGCCCCTACGGCTTTGGCATCGGCCTGCCGGTCCGAGTGCACGTGGGCCGCGGCGACCAAGCAGTGCACGCCCAGCTCGGCGACGGCGACGCGGGTTTCCGCGGCCGCTTCCTCGGGCCCGTGAAGGGCGACGCGGTCACCCGGATCGCCTACTTGGGCGCGCAGGCCGACTCTGGCGTCGAGCCGATGCTGATCAGCGCCGACGCGTATCAGGCGTTTGGCGCGACCGGTCTCGCCGCCGGGCGCTACGTCCTGCTGGCCACCCGGCGCGGCGAGCCCCATCAGGTCGGCGTCGGCACCGTGGACCTCGACGCCGGCGCGACCGCCGACGTGGCCCTGGAGCTGCAGCCCGCCGGCGCCCTCGAGCTGCGCGTCGAAAGCTCGAGCGAAGACGCCTCGCGCGCCGGCTGGTGGCTCGCGGCCCGCACCCCCGCCGGCGACCGCATCCCCTTGGCCACCACGCGCAGCGACGCCGACGGCCAGCTCCGGGTCGCGCTGGTCCCCGCCGCCACGCTCGAGATCTCGGTGCATGCCCCGGATGGCAGCGTGCGCACGCGACAGCTGGTCGACGTGCCACCGGGAGCCGCCGCCACGCTGCGCGTCGACGCGGCCCGCTGAGGCGGCCCACTGACGCAGCTGGCGGAACCCTGCGGGTTTTCAGCGACCCGCGGCGCGGGCGCGGCACAATGCGCACCGCCTCATGACCACGGTCCCTTCGCCTCGGCGTCGTTGCGCCACCCTCGCCCTCCTGGGTTCGCTGACGCCGTGCTGCACCCCCACGCAGCCGAGCCGCCCGCCCGCCGATGCGCCGAACATGCTCGTCATCGTCGCCGACGATCTCGGCTATCTGGATCTGGGCTGCTTTGGCAGCGAGATCCGCACGCCGCATCTCGACGCACTGGCCAAGGACGGGCTCACGCTGACGCGCTTCTACGTCGCGCCCACCTGCTCCCCCACTCGCGCGATGCTGCTGTCGGGGGCCGATGCGCACGTCGCGGGCATGGGCACCATGGCTGGAGGGAGCGACCCGCTCCAGACCGGGCAGCCCGGCTACGAGGGGTTCATGACGCACCGCGTGGTCACGGTCGCGACGCTGCTCCGCGACGCCGGCTACCTCACCTGCATGGCAGGCAAATGGCACCTCGGCGGACTCGAGCCGCTGGTGCCGCACCGCCGCGGGTTTGCGCGGAGCTACGCGCTGCTGCCCGGTGGAGCCAGCCACTTCGCCGACGCCGCGACGCTCACCGAGCACGACCAACCGGCGCCGTACCTCGACGACGGCCGCGCCGTCCAACCACCCGCCGACTTCTTCTCATCTGACTTCTACACCGATCGGCTCCTCCAGAACTTCGACGAGGCTCGGCGCCACGAACGGCCGTTCTTCGCCTACGCGGCCTACACCGCGCCACACTGGCCACTCCAGGTGCCCGAGGCCGAGCTCGACCGCTACGCCGGGGTCTACGACGACGGCTGGGACGTGTTGCGGGCTCGACGGTTTGCAGCGGCTCAGCGCCTCGGGCTCGTCGCCGACGACGCCGAGCCGCCGCCGCGCGTGCCGTTCGCGCCGGCCTGGGACAGCCTGTCCGCCGACCAGCAACGCGTCGAGGCCCGCAAGATGGAGCTCTACGCGGCGATGGTCGAAAACCTCGACCGCAACATCGGCCGGCTGATCGACGGCCTGGCCGCATCCGGGCAGCTCGACAACACCTTCATCCTCTTCCTGCCCGACAACGGCCCCGAAGGCAACCCGATCGATCGCCTCGGCAGCAATGAAACTTGGCTGCCGCAGCGCTTTGACCTGAGCTACGAAAACATGGGGCGGCCGGATAGCTACGTCTTCTGTGGCCCCGGGTGGGCGCAGTGTGGCGCCGCGCCGTTTCGCTGGTTCAAGGCGTTCCCCACTGAAGGCGGCGTGTGTGTGCCCGCCATCGTGCGCCACCCCAGCGTCGCCGCCGCGGGCGAGCGCCGCAGCTCGCCCGCCAGCGTCAAAGACGTGGTGCCGACGCTCCTGGAGCTCGCCGGCCTCGAGCACCCTGGCACGGAGTACGAGGGGCGGCGCGTAGCACCGCTCGAGGGGCGCTCCATGCTGCCGTTCTTGACCGGGGCGACGCCCTCGGTACACGGCGAAGGCGGCTTCGTGATGGGCTGGGAGCTGTTCGGCCGGTGCGCGGTGCTGGCGGGCTCGCACAAGCTCCTGCGCATCGGGCCACCCTACGGGCCGGGCCGCTGGGCGCTGTTCGACGTCGAGGGCGACCCCGGCGAGACGACGGACTTGTTTGACGACCGGCCAGAGCTCAGCACTCGCCTACTCGAGCTGTGGCAGCGCTACGTGGCGCGCAACCGCGTCATCATCCCGGTGAACGACTTCGGCTACGCCGACGAGCGATAGCCCCAGGGCCCGACGGCCCGCACCTCACCGGCACCGCCGCCCCAGCCACAGAGCGGGCCCCACCAGCAGCGCGCCCACCAGCACGTCGCTGGCGTAGTGGTAGCGCAGCGCCACCGTGCTGACCACGATCGCCAACACCAGCGGTGCCAGGCCCCACACGAGCGGCCGCACGGGCCGAGCGATGACCAGACATGCCACGCTGAGCATCGTGTGACCGCTGGGAAAGCAATCCCATCGGTGCCACTCCGCGGCATCAATCCAGCCGCGAATCGACGCGGCGAGCCACACGCCCTCTCGCTCGGGCCCGTGCGGCAGAAAGCGATACGGCGGTAGGGTCGGCCACAGAAAGTAGCCCAGGTAGCTGAGCAAGAAGCAGAACGTCACCGCGTGCAGGGCGTCGTCGAACGCCTCACCACCCAGCCGCCAACCCAAGCCCACCACCGTCACAATGGGGACGGCGTAGAACGCCACGTACGCCCACTGCAAGATCTCGACGAGCCAGGGCCGCAGCAGCGGTTGCAACGCGACCGTGGGGTCCACGCCGAATAGGGCCCGATCGGCGGCGATCCAGGTCCATTCCCACGGCTCCGGATGCACGGCCGGCAGCACCAGGCTCAGCGATTGAAACGCGATCGGCATGGCGATCATCGTGAAGCCGCCGCGCGCAAGCCGCGGCGTCCAGCCGCCGCGGTGATCGACCGTCCGCCGCAGAACCACCAGCGTCGCCGCCAGGAGCACGTGGATCCCGGCGTAGGCGGCGATCGCGGACTCGGCGCCACGCGGCGCAAAGGCTACCGCGACGCCGACCACGGCCAGCGCATACATCCACCAGACGCGGTCGACCGCCACAGCGGCAGCCTACGCCAGGCGGGCCGCGCAAGCTAACGCTGCATGTTCTTCGAGCGGTGCAGCATCGCGTCCAGATAGCGGCTCAGCAGCATCAAGTCGTCGTGCTGCTTGGCGCCCGCGTCGCCCCCGAGTCGCTCGACGCGCTCACGAGCATCGAGGAAACGCTGCCACGCCAGCGGCAGATCGCCGTCCCGCACGTCCTGTCGCATCGCCGCGTAGAGCTCGCGCTGCTGCGACAGCGTCAGGGGCACCAACGGCACCGCCAGCGCCGGCTCCTCGATCGGGTCGCGGCTCGGCTCAGGCGCTGCGGTCGCGGGCAGCTCTGACGCGGGCGTCGCCGCCACTGCTTCTTCGCCATCTTCGGCCGGCAGCATCACCTGTGGCCCCGTGGGCTCCGGCGTGTTCATCTCCGGCGTGGCCTCCAGCTCGGCGGCCAACGGAACCTCGGGCTGAAGCTCAGGCTGGGTCGCGGGCTGGGTCGGCTCGGCGAAGGAGTCGTCCTCTTCCGCCGACATCAGCGGCATCTCCGTGGATCCCAGAGGGGCCCACGGGAAGAGCGGCTCGCCGAACCGTTCGTCGAACGCCTCGAGGTCCTCGGCCTCGGCGGCGCCCGCCGGGTCCGTCGCTCCCAACGACACATCCAGCCCTTCGTCCGACTCCACCAGCCGCAGACCACTGGCGTTGTCAACGGGCTCGCCCATCGCCACGACCCCGCCGGTCTTGGCACGGGCATCGGCGTCGTCGGACTTCCTTGCCGCCGCCGCCATCTCCAACATCGGCGCGGCGGGCGGCACAGGATCAACCCGCCCGACGCGTCGGCGCGAGTGCTCCGAAGACGCTGAGCAGGCGGAGAGCATCGCCCCCACCAAGGCACTCAGCCCAATGACTGCTGTACGTCGCATGGTTTGCCGGTCTGTCGGAAGTCCCGGCAAACGACCTTGAGATACCGCTCCGGCCGTGACGCAATCCGAGACGCCTACCGGGGCTGGCCGCGCAGCAGTGGTGAGGCGACCACGCCAACGGCGAAACCGGCACCCACCGCGGGCCAAGCGATCGGTCCGGTCGCCGTCAAAACGAACAAACGCTGGATCGGCGGCGCCTGCAGCGCAACCCACGCGAGCAGTACCGCCCACACCGGCAGCCGCAAGAACAACGGCACGACCACCACCGGCACCAGCAGCCGCGCCCGCGCCCGGCGGTGACGCACCGCGTAGGCGCCGAGCACTGCCGAGACGGCGCCCGGCGCCCCCGCGGCCGGGACGCGCGAGGTCGGGTCCCAGGCGGCGTGGGCGATCCCCGCTGCCACGGCACCGAGCGCGAAGAGCCAGAGCAACGCCGCCGGGCCGCCGTCGTGCTCAACGCGCCGCCCAAACGCGAGGAGGAAGATCAGCGCGAGCCCGACCTGCACGGGGCCGCACGGCACGACCGCGTAGCCGAGCAGAGGCAGCACCCCGTCGGCCAAAAGGCGACGCACCGGACCGTCCAACACCGCCGCGAGCTCACGCGGCCGTAGCGCGAGCAGCTCGGTCGCTTGGCGCGCCGTCGCCGGTTGGTACCAAAACCAAACCGCCACACCCAGCAGCGCCACGGCGAGCAACCACGTGAACGGCGACCACCCGCACGGTCCACGATCATCCCCGACTGGGATCATCCTCGGGCGCAGCATAGGGGGCGCGCCGCGACTCTCCCAACACACGCTCGAGCTTCGCGGCGTAGCTGGCGATGCCCGTGCGAAATCGATACCAAGCCGCGCCGAGGCTCACCCCAAGCTCGCTAGCGATCTCCGGCATCGGCCGCTCACCGAGGAGCGACTCGCGCACGATCCCCCGCTGCTCCTCGGGCAACTCCGCCAACGCACTCTCCATTGCTCGCACGGTCTCCATCCGCACCACGAGCCGGCTCGGCGTCGTCGATGCTGGAGGTAGCTCGACATCCGCCAGCGTCTCGGCGGCGCGCCCGCTGCCACGCTTGGCGGCGAAGATGCGGTCGCGCGTGTCGGCGACGCGATGCCGCGCGACACCAAGTACCCAGCGGCGGAAGGCGGCAACATCCCGCCAATGATGCGCGGCGCGATCACGCCAGCAGTGCAGCAGCGTCTCCTGCCACAGATCCTCGACCGCGACGTGCGCCAGCAGCTTCGGCCCCATCCAGGAGCGCAGCAGCACCTGGACCCGCAGGGGCTCGAGCCCAGCCACCAGACGGCTCCAAGCGTCGGGGTCGAGGTGTGGCGCCCGTGGCTCGCTCATGGCTGCACCGGCAAGACGGGACGCACGCCGACGTCGCCGCTGCGATACCCGGCGGTCTGCTCCAAACGGCTCGAGCAGCGCGCGAACGCCGCCGGCGTGGCAAAGCTCCCACCGCGCAACATGCGCCACGCAGCTTCGCCCGCGGTCGTCGGTCCCGCGGCGGCAGCGGCCAGGGTCCGCGGCGGATCCGCACACCATTCAAAGACGTTGCCGTGCAGGTCGTGCACACCGAAACCGTTGGCCGCGTAGCTGCCGGCCGGCGCGTGGGCGCGGTAGCCGTCGTCGAGATCCGCCTCCACCGCAAAGCCCGGTGGATAGGCAAACGCCGACGCCGCGTCGGCGATGTTGCCGTGCTCGGCCAGCGCCGCGGTCGCGTCGCCGAACGCGAACCGTTGCCGCGTGCCGGCGCGGCAGGCGTACTCCCACTGCACCTCGGTCGGCAAGGCCAGTCGATGCCGGGCCAACACGCGGGCACAGTCGGTCCACGACACGCTTTCGACCGGGTGCGACAGGTCGAAGCCGACACCGGCGAAGGTCGTTCCCGGTGGGTACTCGCTCGGATTCGTCCCCGTCAGCCGGAGCCACTGGCCCTGGGTCAGCTCGTGCTTGGCGAGCAGGAAGGGCGCCACGGACGCCCGCGCGTTGGGAAACTCGTCGTCATCGGCGGCGGCGTCGCCGTCCACGGCGCCGAGCTTGACCGTGCCGCCTGGCAGCAGCACGAACACGATGCCCGCGTCGGGATCCACTGGCCCGTCGCCTGGACCCGCCGGCAGCGCCCCGCTCTCGGGGTGGCCAAACTCCCACAGCCCGGTGCGCGGATGGCGCCCGAGTGGCACCAGGCCGACCTGCGGCGCGAGGACGAGGCCGCCGTAGACCGGGGCGGCGGCGATCGCCGCGCGGGCCTCCCGCCACACCGCCTGGCGCGCCGGCGGCTCGGTCGTGGTCGCCGCCACCTCGGCCTGCGCCAGCGCCCGCTCGACGTCGCGGGCTCGCGCCGACAGGTCCGCGAGGCGGCGCTGCCGAAGCCGCTCGTCGCGCGGCGGCAACGACGACCCGCCAGCCGACGACGCTAGGAACGGCGCCGCCGCGTCCCGCCACGCCCGCAGCGCCGGAATCCGCGCGGGGTGCACGGGCCACAGCTCCTCCGCTTCGGCGACGAGGCGCAGCGGCTCGACGAGATCGCGGTAGCGCCGCGCCGCGTCCAGGCCGAACAAGGCGAAGGCCAGCGCCACGGCAAGGAGCGCCACCACGGCGGCCGCGGTGCAAAGCGGCAGCCAGTGCCGGCGCACGAACTTCCCCACCCGGTAAGACCATGGCTGCGGTCCCGCCGCCACGGCCGACCCCGCGAGCAAGCACCGCACGTCGCTCGCCAGCGCCGCGGCGGAGTCGTAGCGATCGCGCCGGTCCCGCGCGAGCGCGCGCAGAACGATCCAGTCCAGCTCGCGGCGCGAGCCGCCGCGCCCGGTCACGCGGCTCGGCGCCGGGACTTCGCCGCGCTGCACCCACTCCGACCATGACGGGGCGTCGCGGCCAGCCGCGCGGTGCGGCATGGTCCCGGTCACGAGCAAGAACAGGATCGTTCCCAGGGAGTACACATCGCTGCGCACGTCGACGTCGAGCGGCGTTCCCGCAGCCTGCTCCGGGCTCATGAACCCCGGCGTGCCAATGGCCTCACCGAGCGCCGTGTGCGGGCGCTCGCCATCGCCGGCACTGAGCAGCGACTTGGCGATCCCAAAGTCGATGACCTTGGGCAAGGCGCGGCCGTCCTGCTCGAGGACCAGCACGTTGCGCGCGCTCAGGTCCCGGTGCAGCACGCCGTGCTGATGCGCGTAGTGCACGGCGTCGCACACGCGCGCGAAGAGCTCGAGGCGCGCGGTCAAGTCGAGGTGGCGCTCGCGTGCGTAGCGATCGATCGGCGCGCCGGCCACATACTCCATCGCGAAGAACGACCGCCCATCCTCGCTCACGCCGGCGTCGAACACCTTGGCGATCCCGGAGTGATCCAGCAGCGCCATGACCTGCTGCTCGGCGGCGAAGCGCACCAGGACCTCGCGCGTGTCCATGCCGAGCTTGATCACCTTGACCGCGACGCGGCGGCGCAGCGGCGCCGGGGCCTCGGCGAGATAGACCTCCCCGAAGCCACCGCCGCCCAGGCGGTCGAGCACGCGGTAGGGCCCGATCGTCCGACGATCGGGCCGCGCCGGCGCCGCCGCCAACGTCGAGAGCTCTCGCACCGCCCGCCCGGCGCTGACCCACGACGCGATCATCGCGCGATGCTGGGGAAACCGCGCGGCCAGCGCCGCGATGCGTTCGCTCGCGTCCCCGTCGGGGGCGTCGATCGCGGCGCGCACCGCGGCCTCGAGGTCCGCCGGCACCTGGAGGTCGTCGGTCACGGGAGCAGCCGATCCAGGGCGCTGCGCAGGCCGCGCAGCAGCGCCGGCTCCAGCACGCTGGCGGTCGGCGCCAGGCCGTCCGCGCCGAGCGTCGGCCGCACGGGCCCCTTGGGGACGCCCTCGGCCATCGGCAGTGGCTCGCTCCACACGACGAGGTCGGTCTTCCCGGCGCGCGCGGCCGCGGCGTCGACGAACTCGAGGCGGAGAAACAGCGCGCGCTCGGGCCAGCCGATGCGCTGCCAGCGCTCGCGTACCGCGCCGTAGGCCGAGAACGGGTTCCGCGAGCCGACCGCGGCTGGCGACCGCCGCGCGCCACCGTGAAAGACGATCTCGCAGTCCACCCGGACCGACGCCGGGGGCTCCGCCACCCGATAGCCGTGCTCACGCAGCGCGGCGGCCACCGCGGCCTCGATCGCCCCCGCCACGGGGGTGGCATCAGGTCGCGCGCGCACGGTCACGGCGTCGGCCGGCGGCGCCGCTGGCGCATCCCCGCTGAGGTAGTAGCCCTCCCCGAAACGGCGGGCGGTGGCGCAGGATGTCAGACAACAGGCGAGGGCGGCGGCGGCCGCGCACCAGCGCGTCAACGAGCGGTCGCGATCGATCATCGGCGGCTCGCAGAATACGCCAGAGGCAACGCCATGGCGTTCACAGCTCACGAGAACCGCCGACCGCGCACTTTTCGGCGTTCTTTGCGCAGCTCGGTGGCCGGCTTCCTCCATCCGGTCAGAACCAGTCGAACACGGACCATCTGATGCGCACTCTCCTTCTCGCCGCCCTGCTCCTCCTCCCCTCGTGCCAATCCGCCCTCCATGCCAGGCAGATGTGGTCCGACCTCGCCGAGTCCGGAGATGTTTACGAGACCTGGGGTGTGGCCGAGGAGCCGCCAGACCAAACAGCGTTGGCGTTGCCGTTCCGTCTCGGGATTGCCCCGCCCATGGTCGGCCTGCGCCAGCGGTTTGCGGGCGGACAGCACCGCATCGGCAGCTGGACCGAGGCCGAACGGGAGGCGATCGAAGCCGCGGTCGAGGACTTCAAGGCAGCCGGCATCGTCAGCGAGGTGGTGTTCCTGCCGCGCTTGCTGCTGGGCACGCCCGACCAACGCGGCCGCCCCGAGAGCATCGACCGGGAGCGCGGGACGCCGTCGATGCCGGCGCTGCGGCGCGCCGCGCAGGCCACGCGCGTCGATGCCGTGCTCGTCTCCCATTCGCTCAGCGACGTGCGCGAGGGGATCAACCTCTGGGCGCTGCTCGACCTCACGCTGATCGGGGCGTTTCTGGCGCCGGGCCATGAGTATCGCTCGGTCACCGTGAGCGAGGCGTTGCTTCTTGGCGCGCACGGCGGGGAGCTCTACGCCTTCGCCGAGGCGCAGGCCGAGTCGAGCAAGGCCATGCCACTCAGCAAACTGGACGCGGAGGGAGTGGCCGCGACGTCCCGGCTCGAGGCCATCGAGTCCTTGGCGCACCGCCTGCTCGCGCAGACGGAGCGACCCGGCGGGGAGCCGCGCCGATCTGACTGAGGCCTCGCCGCGCTCGCCAAGCCCGGTCGGGTGCCGTGGCCGGTCGTGCCCGAAGCTTTGGCCAGGGTCACGGCCCCGGTTCGGGCCTCCGAGCGGCGCCGTAGACCGCGAGCCCCACCAGCGCGATGATCGTCAGGCCGCCGCAGAACAAGGTCGACGCTAGGACCCCCAGGGACCGGGAGAGACCGATCCAGAGAAAGGGGATCACCGCCAGGGCGACCAAAGTGGGCCACCAAGAGGCGAGGCGTCGCAGCGCGGCCAGGTCGCAGATAGGCCAAATCACGACCAAAGACGCGACCATGAAACCCACTCGTGCGATACGCCTCACGTCGTCCCGCGGTGCCGTCCACTGGAGAATGCCGAGCCCGACGATCATCAGCGCGACCACGTAATTGCCCGGCCGACGCCAGGCCCCGGGGGAAGCAGTCGTTGACGGCATCATGTTCTCCTTTCGGTGTTGAGTTGTTGGTCGAGGGTCATGGCCGGCGACGGAATCCGCCGGCAACGCCACGCGGTTGAGCGGCCCAATCGGGCCACCATCACAACTCTCGGCTAAAAAAGCGCCGGCCGATGCGAGCGGTGTGGGCAGCCCGCGCGGGGTCTGCCGTCGGCTGGGTGTCTGACGCCGGGGGAGAATCCGGGGACAATCGCTTGGTCGCGGCAACTCCTCCCCGCAGACCATGGACCATTCGATTCCCGTCGAAGAGCTTCTCGCGCACGAAGGCTGGCTCCGCCGGCTGATCCTCGAGCTCGTGGACGAGCACGAGGCCGAGGACATCCTGCAGGAAACCTGGGTCGCGGCGTTAGGCCGCCCCAAGAAGCTGCGTTCCGCCAAGGCCTGGCTCGCTCAGGCGGCCCGCAACCTGGCACTCGAGAAGCGGCGCTCCGCCGGCCGCCGGCGGCGGCGCGAGCACGTTGCCGCACGCGATGAAGTGCTGCCGGCGACGGACGCGATGGTCGAACGACTCCAGGCGCAACGCCGGGTCGCCGACGCCATCACGGACTTGGAGGAGCCCTACCGCACGGCGCTGCTGCTGCGGTTCTTCGAGGAGCTCCCGCCTCGCGAGGTCGCCCGACGACTCGGCCTGCCGAGCTCGACCGTGCGCTCGCGGATTCAGCGGGGGATCGAACGGTTGCGTGGTCGCCTCGAGGGGACGGACATCCGTGCCCTCGCAGCCGTCATCCTGGCACCGCGCAGCGGGGAGACTCTCATACCGCTCTCCCTCGGCGCACGTGCCCTGACCCTCGGAGCCGGAGTGCTCACGATGTCCACGCACTACAAGTTCGCGGCGACGATCGCCGTCCTCGGGTCCCTGTCCGCGATTGCCCTCCGACACGCGTGGGCAACGGACGGGCCCAACCAGCCCACCTCGACGCTCCCCGTCGTTCGCGCCCAGATCGACCCGGCACCGCCGATGTCGCCGCGTGAGGTACCCGTGGCCGGTCGCACCACGGTCGCCGGCCCGGCCGAAGCGACGGCCGACGCGTCGTTGATCCGCGGCCGGGTACTCGACACGCGTGGCGCGCCGATCCCCGCTGCGCCGATCGTGTTCTACCCGGGCACCGGCGCGATCCGAACGCACGGGTTGGCCGGGGTGCCGCGCGATCGCGGCACGTCGGTGCCCTTCGGCGCGTCCGACGCGGCGGGCCGCTTCGAGCGAGAATGCGCACACCGCCACGGGCAGATCCGCACCACGGGTGATCAAGTCGCGCTCCGCTACTTCGTGCCCGGGCCGCAGGACCGCGCCGATCGCGAAGCGCTGGTCGTGGCGGCGCGGCGCGCTTCGGTCTCTGGCGTCGTTGTCGATCGCGACGGCCAGCCGATCGCTGGCGCGACGATCGAAGCCCGCGTCGACGGGCTGCTCGACTTTCCCGAGCCCATCGACCACACGCATCAGCTCGCTCTACCCGAGACCGCGTCCGGCGCCCGCGGCGAATTCACCCTCGAAGACGTCCCGGCGATCGAGGAGCTTGCGTTGTCAGTGCGGCAGACAGGCTACGAAGCCGCGCGACTCTACGGCTTCGCCGGCCGCCACGACCTTCGCGTGGAGCTCCAGCCGGAGGGCGCTAGTCGCTTCGTGGTGACGGGCACCGTCGTCGATCAGCGCGGCGCCCTGGTGCCGGACGCCCACGTGATCCTCGGGGCGAGCACCGCGACGTCTGGCCGATTCGGCGAATTCGCAGTGCAGGCGGACGTCTTGACCAAAGGCCAACTCTTCGGCGCCGGGATCCCCGGGTGGCAGGTCGCGACCCAACCGGACCTCGTCGCGCGACTGGTTGCCGGCGAGACGCGGATCGACGACGTCGTACTGCGCCTCGGCCCGCCGGCGCGCTCGGTGACGGGCCGCGTCGTCGACGGCAAAGGCCAACCTCTCGCCGGCGTGCTGTTGACTCTCCGCGACGTCGTGCAGATCCGGCCGCCCATGACCATTGAGGACTTCGTCGCCGGACGGCCAGGCGGCCTCGAGTATGCCGACGGCCACTCGTTCAAAGCCAACGCGCGGACCGATGCGGGTGGCGCCTTCGTGATCGAGGGCCTGGCCGATCAGCCCTACGAGGTCTTCGCCTACCACCAGCCGAGCTGGGCGAGCACGCTGCACCGCGTCCAGGCGGGGACCTCGGCTGCGGAGCTGGTGATCGACACCGAGACGCGGCGGACGTTTCACGGTGTGGTCGAGACCCGCGACGGTGCCCCGGTGGCCGGCGTCCGCGTCGCTTGGCACGTGCACACCTACCGGGTGCAGGGGATGCGTACGATCAAGATCGGCGGCACCACGGCGACGGACGAACGCGGCCGCTTTCGGCTGCCAGACGTCCCGGCGGGTGCGCCGGTCCTGAGCGTGAGTGGACCCGATGTCGTGGATCTCGACGTCGAGCTGCACCAAGCCGACCCGTCGGTGCCGCTGGTGCTGCGCCCGTGGGCCCGATGTCGTGTCCGCGTGGAGCTTGCGGATGTCACGGCTACACGGATCGAATGTCTGGACGAAGACGGACGACCGCTGGAACTCGAGCGGACCACCGGCAGCGTGTCCATGAGCGGAGACGGCTGGAACCTGCGCCGCGGCCGGACGCCGATCCTCGAAGTCAGCCAGGCCGCCCGAACGCTCCGCGTCCTGCGGGGCGACCAGGAGATCGCCCGTCACCCCGTGTCGATCGCCGCGGGGCCGGACGTCCAAACGCTGCGCTTTTGAAACCGTCGGTCCGCGCCGCTCAGTTCCAGATCGCGAACGGCACTGGCGCGCTGACGTGCGCCAGACCACTGGAGTCCAACACGGCATACGCGTGGTGCAGCGTCAGCCCCACCGCCGACGCCGGCAGGCCGGGAACCATCAGGTCGGCGGTCGCCTGGCCGGTCGCGGACAGCGTCCCGCCCCCCGGGACCAACAGGCCCGGCACGCCCGACGCCGTGAACGTCGTGTAGGCATCGGGGTTGAGCGGGAGGTGCTGCCCCAGCAGCGACAGGCCAGGTGTCGTCCCCGAAAGCGTGCCGAGGATGAGATAGGTCTCGCCCGCCAAGGCCGCGGGCGCGCTCAACGACATCGACTGGGTATGCGTTATGCCGGTGGCGCCGACGCTGGGCAGACCGATGAAGTCGACGCTGCCCGGGGTCCACAGGTGGGAGATGTTGAGGCCGAAGGTGAGCACCTCGGGCGTGCCATCGCCATTGGTATCCTCGAGGCCGGCGAGCGCGAGACCGGGCAGCGGCTGCAACGGCTGGAACGTGCGGCCGGAGTACACCTGCGGCTGCGCGATGCCGAGGCCCAGGTCAGGAGTGCCGTCGCCGTCGACGTCCCCCACCCCGGGGCCGCCCCCCGGATCGGTGCCGCCGAAGTAGCCGGTGCTCCAACTCCGCAGCGGTTCGCCGCTGGCCCCGGACACCACGAGCGTCTGCGAGGAGAACGTCGACGAAGCGGAGAACACATAGTCGTCGGCGCCGTCCTCGTCCAAGTCGCCATCGACCGGCCAGCCATCGGCGAACTGCCAACCGGCCCCCGCGCCGTGGCTGCGCACCCGCTCGTGCGTCCGGCCGGAGAACACTTCGAGGCGATCGTCGAACGTGTGCTGACCGAAGTGCAGCGCGATCGCGTAGTCGCCGAAGCCGTCGCTGTCGATGTCGCCGAGGCCGAGCGCGACGCCGAATGAGGCGATCGTGGCGCCGGTCAAGACCTGGCCGGTGGCGCCCGACAGTATCTGCATCACGTTGGCGGCACCAGAGCTGCCGAGCACGAGGATCTCGCGCCGGCCGTCACCGTCCTGGTCGTCGACGCCCGCGAGCGAGCCGACGAGCCGCGCCGACGTCGGCTGACGCCAGAGCACGGCGCCGGTGGCCGGCGAGTAGACGAGGAGGTCGGTGTCGCTGCCGAGCGCCAGGTCCGCCTTGCCGTCGCCATCGACGTCGCCGAGCGGCCGGTTGGCAAACTTCGGCGCCCCCGCCACTGCGGCGGGCACCGTGTGCAGCAGGGCGCCATCGCGGCCCGAGACCACGGCCGCGTCCCGCGCGGTCGAGGGTCGGCCGATGAAGTCGGCGATGCCGTCGCCGTTCACGTCGCCGGCGGGGGCCGCGAGCCCCCAGCCCGGGTAGGAGCGCAGCGTGCCTTGAGCGGCGAGGGCAGCGGTGGTGACGACGCCGACGCAAACGGCCGCGAGGACTCTCGAGGTCATGGTTCCTCCACGAGCAAAGGTGCGCCGAGTGTAGCCGCGCAACCGCCGAATCGGCGTCTGCGGACGCGACGGGCCGAAGATGCCGTTTGCCCGGAGGGTGATGGCCCCCATGCGCGCGCCCGAACCGCTACCGCCCGATGGTCGCGGCCGCGGCGTTGCTCACCACCGTCGATGCCGGCGGGGTCGAAGATCACCGCCTGGCTGTGGAGCTGGCCGCTAGACAGCGTCGGGTCGTTCGGGGGGTTGAACGAGAAGTTCATCGTCCCCAAGCCGTCGGTGGCGCCACTGAGGGACAGGTCCGGCGAGACCAGTAGATCTCAATCCGCGCGCGACCACTCGCGTGCCGTCCGCGCGGTGCGCTTCATACAAACGACCTTGCCGCACGGTGGCGGTGGAGCTCGAGGTCGCCTGCGTCTGACTCGGGCTCAGACGTCCGGCTCGTCGCGCAGCTCGCGCTGCAGCCAGGCCCGGATCTTGCGCCAGTCGTTGCTCAGGGTCCGAATTGTGACGCCCTCCAGCGCCGCGATCTCCTCGAGCGTCATGCCGGCGAGGATGCGCAGCTCGACCAAACGGGCGTAGCGCTCGTTCCGCTCCTTCAGCGTGGAGAGCGCGTCGTCGAGCGCGACGATGTCGAGGACCGACGCTCCCGAGGGCGTCGCGATCTCCCCCACCGTCTGGTCGGCGGGCTGCAAGTCCCGCTTGGCCGCCCGCTTGTCCCGCGCGTGATTCATCAGAATCTGCCGCATCGCCGTGGCCGCCACGGCGCAGAAGTGGCCGCGATCGTTGTAGCTCGCGGCCGACCGGATCAGCTTGAGATACGCCTCGTGCACCAGAGCGGTCGGCTGCAGCGTGTGCTGGGCGCCCCGTCCGCGGAACTGGCCCCCCGCGATGTTCCGCAGCTGCTGGTAGACCATCGGCAGCAGGGCGTCCGCCGCACCCTGGTCACCGTCGTGCACCTTCGACAGAAGGCGCGTCGCCCGCTCGGCGTCCGGTGAGTGGCCTTCCATGGACGCATCTTAGCGATGGCCCTCAAGAACTCCGGATTCCGTTTCCAGCGAGACCGCCGATCGGTGTGGGCCCAGGTGAAGGGGCCAAGGCCCCGGACAACCTGACCCACCAACTAAGGCGAGAACCCATGTCCAGCCAGCACAACGCAGTCCCGAAGCTGGAGCTCCCCCACCGCCGCCGCGCGCCCGTCCGGCGCACGTGGCCCAACCTGGCAGCGACCGCGGTGATCGGGCTGATCGCCCCGAGCGGCGTCGTCGGTCAGCAGCTCATCGACCTCAACCCCAACGGGAGCGCCAGCCCGAGCGACTTCACCGCCTTGGGCAGCCAGCTGTTCTTCGTGGCCGGTGACGACATCCACGGCCGTGAGCTCTGGTCGACCGACGGCACCGCGGCCAACACCGCCCTCGTCAAGGACATCCACCCAGGGCCGGCGGACTCGAACATCAGCGAGCCCACCGTCTTCAACGGCCGAGTGTTCTTCCGCGCCGAGGACGGCACCAACGGCTCTGAGCTCTGGGTCAGCGATGGCACTGAGACCGGCACGAAGATCGTCCAAGACATTCATGCACTGGCGTCCTCGAACCCCACCGGACTCGCCGCCTTCAACGGCCAGCTCTACTTCTTCGCGGACGACGGTACCAACGGCTTCGAGCTCTGGGTGACTGACGGCACCGGCCCCGGCACCCAGCTCTTCGCGGACATCAACCCCGGGCCGGCGAGCAGTCTGCCCAGACGCGGATTCTGTCGCTCGGGGAGCCGGTGCCCAGTGTACGACCCGGTCGTCTACAACGGTGCCCTGTTCTTCGCCGCCGACGACGGCCAGAGCGGGACCGAGCTCTGGGTGACCCACGGCGCTCTCGGCACCCACCAAGTGCTCGACATCGCGCCGGGAGTCGGGAGCTCGAGCCCGAGCGACCTCACCGTCTACAACGGCGCCCTCTACTTCGCCGCCGACGACGGCGCGAGCGGTCGAGAGCTCTGGCAGATGTACGCCTCGGGCTTCCCCCTCGCCATCGCCGAGCAGTCCTTCGACATCAACGTCGGCGCGTCGAGCTCCCGGCCGTACGGCTTGACGGTCTGCAACAGCCGACTGTTCTTCGGAGCCAACGACGGCGCGAACGGCTACGAAGTCTGGACGTGCGACGGCACGGCCGCGGGCACCGCGCTCGTTGCAGACGTCCAACCGGGTTCAGCCTCGTCGTACCCGTCGGGACTCACTGCCTCGGGCACTCGGCTGTTCTTCTCGGCGGACGACGGCGCAAACGGTTACGAGCTCTGGGCAACCGACAGCATCGCCCTGAGCACCAGGCTCGTCTCGGACATCAACCCCACCGTCACGTACACCCCCGGAAGTGGAGTCTCCACCGGCTTCACCGGCGTCACCGCGTTCCAGGGCAAGCTCTTCTTCACCGCGCACGACGGCACCAACGGCGTCGAGCCCTGGCTCAGCGATGGCACGGCGGCCGGCACGAGGATGATCGACATCGAGACCAACCCGCCGCCGTGGACGGTCTCGCAAGTCGTCGACCGCCCGATGATCGCCTTCAACAACCGACTGTTCTTCGCCGCCGACGACGGCACGAACGGGATGGAGCTCTGGGTCCTCGACAAGGGCGAGATCGCCGCGTGCACCTTCCGCAACGGCTCAGGCGTCAATCCGGGGGACTACAGTTGCGCCACGGAGCCGGTCCTCGGCGGGTCGTGGATCAGCGACGTCGAGACCACGAGCACGACGCTGTCCACGCTGCTCGGCATCGCGGCGAGCCCGGACCCGGCCACGCCGCTGTTCGGCGGAGAGCTGCTGATCTCGCTGGCATCGCCGACCCTGTTCGTGCCCGGCAACGGCCGCTACACGATCAACATCCCGAGCACCAGCAGCCTGCTGAGCGCCACGCTCGCCACGCAGGGGTTTCGGATCGACACGGTCAGCCGGCAGCCGCGCCTGGTGCTGCTGAACGCCCAGGACCTGCGACTCGGTCGCTGACGCCACCGTTCGCCACGCCAGAGTCCGTGCGGGCGCGGCGCGCCGACTCGAGAAACACCGGATTCCGCTTCTAGCGAGACCGCCGCTCCGTGTGTGCCCAAGAGACGGGGCCAAGACCCCACCAGCCACGACACGACGCGACAACCAGCGAAACGACCATGAAACTCCGCAAGCTCACCAGTCTGCTCTCCGCGGCCTTGGCCGTCGCCGCCACGACTTCGGCTCAGATCAACCTGCCGCCGCCAGATCTCAACCCCGGGGATCCCTACCGGATCATCTTCATCACCGATGGTAATTGGGAAGGCACCTCTGCCGACATCGCCTTCTACAACGGCCTGGTGGACGCCGAAGCGCAGGCCGCGCCTGCGCTGGCGAACCTCGGCACCTCCTTCACGGCCGTGGCGAGTACGCTCACTGTGGATGCTGTAGACAACACACAGACGAGTCCCAGCATCCCGGGGATCCCCGTCTACGGAATCGATGGCGTGCGAGTCGCGGACGACTACGCCCAGCTGTGGAGTGGATCCGTCCAGAGCCCGATCCGGGTGACGTCATCCGGAGGGGGCCAACCCGCTGTGCCATTTACCGGGACCGGATGCGACGGAACCAAGCTCGGCCCGCTCGGTGGGGCGTCGGTAAGACTTGGGAACCACGGCAGAACGAATTGCGCCTGGATCGACTGGACCCCCTCCATATCGGCGACCTATACCCAGTCCCTCTACGGCATCTCCGGCGTCGTGAGGGCCCCCGGACTGGCGCCGCCGCCAGACCTGAATCCTGGCGATCCTTATCGCTTGGTCTTCGTCACCGACTCGGTGCGTGATGCCACCTCCACCGACATCGCCGACTACAACGCCTTCGTCACGACCGACGCCAACAACGTCGAAGACCTGAGGTCGATGAACACGACCTGGTCCGCCATCGCCAGCTCGGAGGCCGTCAGCGCCCTCGACAACACCGGAACTCACTATTCCG